>CAYNLN010000005.1:0-118406 GCA_964398065.1 uncultured Christensenella sp.
TAAGACCCCTTGAAGACAACAAGGTTGATAGGTCGGAGGTGTAAGTGCAGTAATGTATTAAGCTGACCGATACTAATAGGTCGAGGGCTTATTCTCAATAAAAAGAGAATTAAAGCGAATTAGAAGAAGAATACCAAATAAAGAGAAGCAAAAGTCTTGACGGAAAAGTAAAAGTGTGATATATTTACTATGTAGTTGTGAGTTTTCGATAGAAGACAAAAACGTATACATCAGTCTTTAGCGGTTAATGAAGTTAAAAGGTAGTTAAATTCGTTTCAGACTGTTATATAACCATTGCGGTGGCGATAGCGTTGAGGACCCACCTGTTCCCATCCCGAACACAGAAGTTAAGCTCAATTGCGCTGAAAGTACTTTGCTGGCAACGGCACGGGAGGATAAGGAGCTGCCGCATTCAATTTTTTACCGTTCGAAATTATCGAGCGGTTTTTTCTTTCTGTAAATTTTTTTATGAATACCTTTTACCGATTTGTCCGCATTCTGCGGGCTTTTTTCGTATTAAGATAAAAAACGTAACGAAAAAATTTATGATTTTCATATTTTTAAGCAATTTCGCTTGACAACATAATACTATGCGTGGTATAGTATTACGCGTAAGGAGGTATTATGGACGTACAGTTAAAACGAGGCGTAATTGAAAATTGCGTGTTATCGGCTATGCTAAAAGGGGAAACATACGGTTACGAACTTATTAAAACGGTTTCACCCATGATAGAGATTTCCGAATCGACTTTATACCCTATACTTCGGCGTCTTTGTGCTAACGGCTACGCATCGGTTCGTTCGACTGAACATAACGGAAGATTGCGAAAGTATTATTCGATAACTAAGTCCGGTAAGGCAAAATTAGACGACTTTTTAAAAGATTGGAAGGACGTCGTCAAAATTTACGACTTTATACTAAAGGAGTATACGCAATGAACAAAAGTAAATTTCTCAAAAAATTATATCGTAAACTATATTTTTTCAGTAAAGGCGAAAGGCAGTCTATCGTCGATTATTATTCCGAAATCATTGACGACCTTATTGAAAACGGCAAAAGCGAAGAGTCAGCGGTTTATGAATTAGAATCGCCCGAAGTAATTGCAAGTAATTATAGAAAACAACGTAAAACCGAATGGATTGATTCAGGTAAAAAAATTCCTACTTGGTTTTGGGTTACGTTAATAGCGGGGGCACCGATTTGGATTGGGCTAATTGCTGCGATAATAGGAATAGTCGTGGGGATTTCGTGCGCGCTTATTGGCGTATCGGTTGGCTTTACGGTCGGCGGACTTGTTGCCGCGGTATATGGGGTGATAACGATATTTACCGATTTTGCGTTCGGGTTATCAACGTTCGGCACGGGAATATTTTTATTTGCCTTAGGCTTGCTTATTACGCTCGGAATTATTTGGTTATTAAAGAAAATTATTGTAAAAATAAAACGTTTAAAGGAGATAAATAAATGAAAAAAGTGTTAACGGTAATTTTAGTTTTATTAATTATAGGCGTCGTCGCGGGTATTACGGGAACGGTAATTTACTCGGCGAAAGGCGGAATCATGCAAGGAGCCGAGAAAAAAACGGTAAAGATAGATTATAGCGGAGAAGACCTTTCAATCGAAACGTACTTCGATAAAATCGAGGTCGAAGTCGCCTTCGGAAACCAAATAACTTTCGAATATTACGAAAGTGAAAAAGTTAAACGCACGATAGAAAACGAAGAAGGCGAAATTTCTTTCGAAACAGAAGCACCGCGTTTTTTCAACCGGTTTATAGGTAATAAATACGTTTTAAAAATCGGTGTGCCTAAATTATTCAGTGGTAAACTGGAGATTGAAAGCGAAACGGGTTCCGTTTTACTTGACTTAAACTCGGTAACGTGTAAAGAAATCGACGTAGAAGTAACGACCGGAGACTTAACTATTAAAAACGCGTCTTGCACGGAAGCTTGCTCTTTAGAAGCGACGACGGGTTCAATCGTGGCAAAAGATATCGAAGCAGGGGCAAGTGTTAACGTTAAAGTAACGACGGGGAGCGTTACGGTCGATAAACTTTCCGCAAAAGAAGTTAAGATTAAATTAACTACGGGTTCTTTGAAAGAAGGAAAAATCGAGGGAAAACAAAAAGATTTTAACGTTGAAACTTCGACTACGACCGGAAAAAGTAATCTTATAAATCAAACGGTAGTAGACTCTGATAAACTAATTCAAGCAAAGACAACGACAGGTGACATCAAGATTGAGTTTACCGAAGAATAGTTTTTATGCATTAAATAGAACAGTAATTTAGCAAAGGAATTCGTAAATTTATGGATTCCTTTTTTATTTTATTAAATTTATTAGTTGTTTTTTCTCGAAAATAAAAACAACTAATTTTATAATTTGTCGTAAAAATTATTAAAATTATTGTAAAATTAGCACTCAACACTTGACAGTGCTAAAATTAAGGTGTATAATAAAGTCGTTCAATGGATAAGATAACATTGAAACTAATTATAGAGAGGTATTTATATATGAAATGCAATAATCAAATAACAAACAGAAATCAACGTAGCTATTACGATCCGTTTTTCCAAGATTTTTTCGACTTCGCAATTCCGGGTGAATCTAAATTTCTAAAGAATTCAATGAAAACCGATATTGTCGAAACGGATTCGGGTTATGAGTTTTCGATTGAACTTGCCGGATATCGAAAGGAAGACGTATCGCTTGACTTGGATAACGGATATTTGACTATAACCGCGACAAAAGACGAAGTTCAAAATGATGAAAAAAAGTTTATTCGTCGCGAAAGAGTTATTAAATCCTGTAAGCGTTCGTTCTATTTAGGCGACAACGTCGTTTCTGAAGACATCAAGGCAAAAATGGATAACGGAATTTTGTTTATTAATATTCCGAAAAAGACCGATGAAGCAAAATCTCTAAAACGTATTGAAATTAAATAAAAGTTTTGATGACAAAATGCCGACAAGCGTAACAACTTGTCGGCATTTTGTCATTATTTTAAAATTTGCAAAATATAATTTATCGATGACATTCTATTCTTTCCGAAAATTTTAAATGTTTGATTACTTGCCCGACTACGTTAATACCATTATAAATAGTTATGACGTTAGTAAAATAACCGAAATAAGATTAAGGGTAGGCAAGCCTTTAACGATTCAAATCGACGGCAGCTACTTCGATGTTAGCAAGCCGGGTCTGCCGAAGATAAGTATTTCTGATATAAACTCGACCCTTGCAAGGGCGATGAAACATTCGGTTTATGCATATTCTGACACTATAAAACGCGGATATATTTACGGCAAGAAAGGTGAAAGAATAGGTTTAGCGGGAACCTGCGTTTATGACGGTGATGAATTAAGAAATTTTAAGGATATACAAGGTCTTTGCGTCAGAATTCCCCATGAAATAATCGGATGTGCTGATTTTTTATTTGAAAAATGTTTTTCTTGCGGATTAAAAAGCTTGTTGATAATTTCTCCGCCGGGCTGCGGAAAAACGACTGTTTTGAGAGATTCGGCAAGGCTTATTTCGGATAAATTCAAGCAAAACGTACTCGTAATCGATGAGAAAAACGAATTAGCTGCAGGCGGAAAATTCAATTTGGGAAAATTTACCGACGTATTATCATCTTGCAAAAAAGAATTCGGTTTTTATTCGGGAGTATTAAATCTTTGTCCGAATGTTATAATTACCGACGAACTTTTTACCGATGCCGATATATCAGCGGCTAAAAAAGCCGCCTTGTCCGGAGTAAAAGTATTGGCGTCCGCCCATGGAAGTTGTGTGGACGAACTAAAACAAAAAGATTGTTTCAAAAGTTTACTATCCTCGGGCGTCTTCGATTATGCCGTGATTTTAAACTCGGATGTGAGAAAAAGAGGATTGAAGGAAATCGTTAGGCTATGACATTAAAAGTTATTGCGTTTGCACTTATTACATCGATGAGCGTTATTGCGGGATATAAACTTTCCGAAAAAAAGAAGTTCCGTACATATTTTTACGCCGAATTAGTAAAATTTTGCCTAAAATTAAAAAATGAAATAGGTTTTATTAACGAAACCGTTGATACTTATTTGGTTAGTTTGCCTCATACAATTAAAAACGTATTGTTTGCGAACTCCGATAAAACTCAATCGGTAACCGAAATTAGAATTCTCGATAAAAGATTTACCGCTGAAGAAAGAACGGAAATCGAAAATTTTTTTAACAAAATTTGCAGTTATGATCCGATAGGTTTTATAAACGTAATAAATTTCTATTTGAGAAAATTCGAAGAAAAAGAGAGGACTTGCCTTGAAAACTACAAGAAAAATCACATGTTATATATTAAAATCAGTGCGCTTATCGGCGCTTTGATATTTGTATTGGCAATGTAATAATTATGAATGTTGAAATAATATTTAGAATTGCGGCAATAGGCATATTAATTACCGTGATTTGTCAGATTTTAAAAAAGTCGGATAGAGACGATATAGCAACGCTTGTCGGGATAGCGGGGCTTGTCGTAGTTTTATCTATTGTGATTTCATTAATTGCGGAATTATTTGAAAACGTCAGGGATATTTTTACTTTATACTAAATATGGATATAGTAAAAATTGTGATTATAGGACTGATTTTTGCAGTCATAATAATTTATTTAAAATCGGTTAACAAAGAAATAGCATTACTTGCCGCGATCGCTGCGGGCATAATTTTACTTGCTTCCGTATTAGCATCCTTAAAGGAAGTTTTCGAAATATACAATCAAATCGCAGACGTAGGCGGCGTCGAAAGCGACTTAGTTAAACTAATAATTAAAATTACAATTATATGTTACATCATAGAATTTGCAGTTGGCTTAATAGAAGATTTCGGATTAAAAAGTTTAGCGGACAAGGTGTCGCTTGCCGGACGGATAATTATTATCTTAACCGCAGCACCCGTAATTACCGCCTTGATAAAAACTATAGGAAATTTAAATCTGTAAAAATCCTACTTATATTAATTGTTTTTTGCGTATGTAAATTGTGCACTGTTGACGTATTAAACGTATATGCGTCGGAAGAAACAAATGCGCAAGACACAATACAAGATAGTTTGACTAAAATTATCGATTCGCTCGATTTATCCGGTTTAGAAGGAATAATAAGTAAATTTGATTTTTTCGGTGAACGTTCTTTAAGCAATATAATTATCGATATTGTCAAAGGTCAAACGGGTAATGATTACGAGCAAATTATTAGCGAAATAAAAAACACGTTTATTGCGGAAATAACCGAGATAATCGCGCTCGGGTCATTTATTTTACTAATAGTTGTATTAATTTCCGTTATTAATGCGGTAGGCTCGGCGAAAGAAAACAGTTCGCTTTTCCGAACGTGCGAAACAATAGCGAATATATTAATAATAACAAGTATTGTAGTGTCTTTTTTTAGGTTGTTTAGCGAAACTAAAGATACAATCGACTCGCTTACGAAAGAGGTTCAGGTTGTTTTTCCGATTATGTTAACGCTTATGACTGCAGCCGGAGGCGATGTAAGCGTTGCTGTTTTTAAACCTGCCGTTGCCTTGCTTTGTAACGGTATTACGACGGTTTTCGAGGCGATACTTTTGCCTATAGTTATATTCATATTTCTATTTAGTGCGGTAAACTGTTTTACAAACTCGTTAAAGACCGATAAAATGAATGATTTTTTAAAAAGCGCGTTTAAGTGGGTTGTGGGATTAAGCAGCGTTTTCTTTTGTTTCTTAATAACCGTTCAAGGAATTTCCGCGTCGATTTACGACAATGTTTCCATAAAAGCATTAAAGTACGCTGTAGGAAATTCAATTCCGTTAATTAATAACGTGCTTTCAAGCGGGTTTGACGTCGTGATAGCGTCTTGCGTGCTTGTTAAAAACGCGCTCGGAATTTTGGCAATGCTTGTAATAATAGTATCTGTCGCCGTCCCCATACTAAAACTAGTATTTTTTTCATTGATTTTAAAATTCGTTGCCGCCATTTCCCAATCGATCGCAGGGGAACAAACCGTTAAGCTTTTATCGGGTGCGTCGGATTGTGTTTCATATCTTTCGGTAACATTGTCGGTTGTTAGCATTATGTATATAATTACGTTAATGCTTATAATGTGTTCGTTGGGGGCTGCATATTGAGTTTATCGGATTACATATTATCGGTATTATCGATTGCGGTTTTGATATCGCTATGCCGCGCGATATTACCCGACGGAAGAACAAAACATGCGGTCGGAACTATTTTTCATTTTATCCTTATAATTGCGATAATTAGCCCTTTATCTAATATAAATAAAGATATTTCCGTTGATTTTAACACATCAAAAGTTAGCATTGACGAGTCTGCCGTATATGAAATCAATTTGCAAAAAATAACTTATCTCGAATCAAGTTGCTTAAAAATACTGAACCAAAACGATGTTACCGCAGAAGATGTCGAAATAGAATTTAATATAAACGACAAAAATTATTTAATTGAAAAAGTAACTGTATTTTTTGATAATTCACGAATAACGGATGAAACCGAGCATATAAATATAATCAGAAAAACAAAAAGTCTGTTATCCGAATTGTTGGCAGTAGGCGAAGGAGCAATTACCATTGAACGAAGATAAGGGCTTAAAAAAGCTGCTTTCGAAAGTAAAAATAGAATATCTTATTATAGGTATTATAGCGATAGTTTGTTTGCTTACTATTTCGGGAAGTTTTTCGAAAAAATCAACCTCGGATGATAAATCCGACGTAGACGAATACGTCGAAAATCTCGAAAGCAAACTTAAAAAGAATCTATCCTTAGTCAGCGGGGCGGGTAAAGTTTCCGTTATCATATCCGTCGAATCGGGTATGGAGACCGTACTCGCAACCGTAAAAACACATGACGACGATACTATTAGGGAAGAGCCTTTTACGGTCGGCGGAAAGACCGTCGTGATAACAGAAACTTATCCGAAAATTAGCGGTGTCGTAATAGTGGCGGAGGGCGCGGATAACCTTCAAGTAAGGGTATCTTTGATTAATGCCACTTGCGTTTTTTTAAACATAGATAGTGAAAAAATTCAAATTCTAACACGAAAACGATAATCGTAATAATCTGTAAAATCATTGATATAATCAATTAAAACAAAAATTTTTATGACAAGGAGAATTATATGTCAAAGAAAAAAAAGATTATCATTTTATCTTGTATGGTGCTGCTTTTAGCGGTTACCGCAGTCTTTAATTTTGTTCTTGCCGGCAACGCAACGACGAGCGGCGACGATACCGTAACGACGGCGGCGTATTTTGCACAATACAAAACCGAACGCAGTCAGTCAAGATCCGAACAGCTTGTTCAATTAAACGAAATTATTGCCGCAGAAGAAGAGACGACTGAAACAAAAACCGAAGCACTTAATTTAAAACTAAAACTTACCGAAATCATCGAGTCGGAACTCTTACTCGAAACGCTTATCGAATCGCGCGGGTATGAGGATGCGGTAGTTTCAATAGGGTTAACTTCGTCGAATGTAAACGTTATGGTAAAAGACTCCGATTTTACTCAGGACGATGCGGTCATTATTTATACGATTTTAGCCGAGGAAATCGATGCGGACCCGTCAAGCGTTACAATCGTACCTATATCCTAAAATCACGAGTGATAAGTTAATATTTAATAAAATAAATATTATTTAAAAAATATTCTAAAAATTCTTTGCAAAACGCTATCCTAAATTTTATAAATATGGTACAATTTATATAAAAAGAAGAAGGCTGGTGTTTGCTATGGCCGATATGCGTTTTTCGGATGAAACGAGTCGCGGAAAAATCACTTACAATGAAAGCATAATCAACGGAATCGTTGCTTTAGCGGTGGGGACCGTTGAGGGCGTTTCGCTTAATACAGGCAAAAAAGGGAAACGTTCTTTAAAAGACTGTATAAAAATCGTAAGCGACAAAAACGGTATACACGTTACCGTTACCGTAGGTGTGCTGTACGGGTATAACGTTCCCGATGTGGCATTCGATATTCAGCACGGCGTTAAACAAACCGTCGAAGAAATGTCGAAATACCATATTGCCGACGTTGACGTGTTTATAGATGACGTTTTCTTTGAAGACAAGGCACAAAACCCAACAGATTAATCCCGAAATTACCGCAGTTTTCTGCGGTTTTTTGGCGTGTGTAAAGGTATATTTATGAGAAAAGACGCAAGAGAAGCAGTTTATAAAATTTTATATGCGTATAATTTTGTCGGTGAATTCGACGTTGATTTTCAGAACGAGATTTTTAACGAACTTAACTTGAATTCCGATGATCGCGAATTTGCTTTACGACTTATAGAGACTATAAAGGCAAATTACGACAAACTTACCGAAATCATCTCGAATTTAGCCGTAAACTATTTAATCGAAAGAATTTACGTTACCGACAAATGCGCTCTTATTATCGGTTTATGCGAAATGACTTATTTCGACGATGTGCCTAACATAGTTGCTATTAACGAGTCTCTTTCTTTATGCAAAAAGTACTCCACCGAAAAAAGTTTGGCTTTTGTTAACGGTATTTTTGCAAATTACAAGACGACGATAGAGGAAACTACTACATAATATCGTCGCCCGAATCGGGGGTAACAATGTCTATTTTAGATGGAAAAAAGGCTGCGAAGGATCTCAAGGAAGAGGTGCGCGTCAGGCTTTCCGAATATTATAAAAAAGGTGCGCCGAAATGTAACCTTGCCATCATTATGGTCGGGGATAATCCCGCATCGGAAATTTATGTAAAAAACAAGGCTAAAGCATGCGAAGCCGTCGGTATCGGCGGTAAGCTTATAAAGTTGAGCGAAAAGACTACGCAAGACGAACTTGAAAAATATATCAAAGCAGTTTGCGGAGATAAAAACGTTCACGGGGTAATGGTTCAGTTGCCGCTTCCTAAACATCTTAACGAAGACAGGGCGACCGAATTGGTTCCGCCCGAAAAAGACATTGACGGTTTTACGACGGCAAGCCTTGGCAATTTGGTCGTCGGTAAAGAAGGATTTGTTTCTTGCACGCCCGGCGGAATTATATACTTACTGAAGCGTAACAAAATCGTTTTAAGAGGTAAACACGTTGTTATAGTCGGTAGAAGTAAAATCGTCGGCAAGCCTCTTGCACTTGCGCTTTTGAACGAAGATTGCACTGTAACCGTTTGCCACTCGAAAACGAGAAATCTTGCCGACATCACATCGAAAGCGGATATTCTTATATCTGCCGTAGGTAAACCGAATTTTATTACTGCGGATATGGTGAATTATTGTGCCGTCGTCGTCGACGTCGGTATAAATCGCACCGAAAACGGAATAGTCGGTGACGTCGATTACGAAAACGTAAGCAAGGTTGCATCCTTTATTACGCCCGTTCCGGGCGGCGTAGGGCCCATGACTGTCGCATACCTTATGCGTAATACGTTTTTAGCTTATGAAAAATCTTTGAAAGGAAACTATAAATAATCTAAAAAAGCCTTATTTTAAGCGGGATTTTTAAAATTATTACGAAGGACGGAAAGCACTTTATGGAATTTGTGAATGTCGTTGAGCAATATAAAAAAATTGCCGAAGATTACTTTATAAAGCAACTTTCCGCTTGTCAAAACGATAATCCCGTCGATGATGCGGTTAAGTATTCTTTTTTCGGCGGGGGTAAGCGTATTCGCCCCGTGATGATGCTTGCGACATCGGAATATTTAGGATTAGTGTATGATGAAGTTTTGCCGTTTGCATTTGCTATGGAATGCATTCACGAACATAGTTTGATACACGACGATTTGCCTGCACTTGACAATGACGATTTAAGAAGAGGCAAATCTTCTTGTCACAAAAAATTCAATGAACCTTTGGCTCTGCTCGCGGGCGATTATTTGCTGAATTTTGCATATGAATCTTGCTTACTCGTCTGTAATACTTCGGAAAAAATCAAAGCGCTTTCCGAAATTGCTCGTAGCGCCGACGCAATGATAAGAGGACAAGTTTTGGATACGCTATCCGATTCGTCGTTAGACGAAGACGCTGTTATTTCGGTATATAAAAAGAAGACTTGTGCGCTTATAGGTGCTTGTTTCACAATACCTGCACTACTTGCCGAAAGAAAGGACGTTATTACCGATTTTGAGGTTTTCGGATATAATTTAGGTATTTTATTTCAAATAACAGACGATCTAATCGATTATAACGATTCAAACTTTAACGAAAACGGACTGAACTACGTTGAATTGTTCGGAGTGAAAAAAGCATTGGATCTAAAAAACAAAGTGTATTTTAACTGTTTAAAATATGCCGATAAATACAAAGAATTTACTTTCTTAAAACTCATAACCGATTATATTTCGGAAAGGAGTTTATAATGCGCATCGATGTGTATCTGACCGAAAACGGTTATTTTAGTTCTCGTGCGAAAAGTTTCGACGCCATCAAAAGCGGATTGGTTTACGTTAACGGAGAAGTTGTTAAAAAAGCGTCGAAAGATATCAAAGACGGCGATGAAGTAACGGTAAACGGACAGCTAAAGTTTGTCTCTAAAGGCGGATATAAACTCGATAAAGCGCTTGAGGAATTCAATCTATCGGTGTTCGACAAGGTTTTTGCCGATATCGGCGCGTCTACGGGCGGTTTTACGGATTGCTTGCTTTCGCGCGGGGTGCGTAAAGTTTACGCCGTTGACGTCGGTGAAAATCAACTTGCGAAAGAGATTGCCGTTAATCCGAAAGTGGTTGTTATGGACAATACCAACGCAAGATACCTAAACGTCGATTCTTTTTCCGATAATTTAGACGGGATTGTTGCCGATTGCAGTTTTATCTCTTTAAAGCTTCTTGTCGGCGTATTCGGTAATTTGCTCGGCAAAGACGGTGTTTTACTTGCTCTTATTAAGCCTCAATTCGAATGCGGGGCTAAAAGTCTTTCTAAAAACGGCATTTTAAAGGACGCTAAAATTCGCGAGCAAGTTGTTCTCGAGGTAATAAGTGCCGCAAAACAGGCGGAGTTTTATCCTTTAGGTATTTCCAAAGCGCCGAATTCGAAAGACAAAAATGTCGAATATGTCATTTACTTTTCCAAGTGCGGTAAGCCGATATCACTCGAATCGATACAAAGTTTTTTAAGGCGGTAAAATATGTTAGGTATTTATTATAAGGCAGGCGATACTCGTTCCGAAGCGTGTTTAAACGAGCTTATACCGTTACTTACCGAAAACGGCTTTGACTATCAAATACTTAACGGTAACTCGGATAAAATAATTTTGTCGAAAGTTGATCTCGTAATAGTTTTGGGCGGAGACGGTTCGGTCTTACGTGCGGCAAAAATTGTACCTTTCAGCGTGCCGATAGTTGCTGTTAATACCGGAAACGTAGGTTTTTTGACAAGTTACGAACCTAAATGTTTACGTAGCTTGCTCGATGATATAAAAAATAACAATATAACATTCACAAAAAGAAAATTAATGCGTGTCGTTCACGACGAAAAGGAATATTTTGCCATTAACGATGCGGTAATTACTAAAAATCACACAATCGATCGCGTAAGCGAGTGCGTTAAACTATCTTTGAAAATCGACGGGCAGTTTGTCGACGGGTATGTCGGCGACGGTTTGATTTTGAGCACGCCTACCGGTTCGACTGCATACGCAATTTCTGCGGGCGGGCCCATTATGGTGCCTAACGTTGACGCATATATCGCGGCGCCGATTTGCGCACATTCTCTTCATTCCAGACCTATAGTTTTTTCACAAAATTCTATTGCCGAAATAGGTGTTTTAGCGAACACTAAAGAATGTGCTTTGTTCATTGACGGCGAAATGGCTGCATCGCTAAAGCCGGGATCGACGATTAAAATTCTTACAAGCGAAAAATTTGTCACGATATGTGACGAGTCGGAAAGATTTTTCTCCAGACTTTCCGAAAAATTAAATCAATGGAGTAATAATGACTTACTTGAGGTGGACCATGGATAAATCAAAAAGACAACAACAATTACTCGAAATCGTAACTAAAATCGAAGTTAACACGCAAGAAGAATTGATAAAACTTCTTGAAACTCAAGGTATAATCGTTACGCAAGCAACCGTTTCGAGGGATATAAAAGAATTAGGACTTATAAAAACGTCCGGTAAAGTTAAAAAGTACCGTTATGCGCGCGTTCACGACAGACAACACGATTCCGTTAAATTACTCAGTTTGTTTAAAGCAGCCGTAATTTCAATCGAAACCGCGCAAAATCTGTTAGTCGTAAAAACGCTTACCGGTAACGGCGGTGCGGTTGCGGCTACGATAGACGCGCAAGGCATTAGTGAAATCGTCGGCACGTTGGCGGGCGACGATACCGTATTGGTAGTTACTGCCGACGCCGAAGCTGCTGCTAAGGTTTCCGTCGATTTACATGAATTAATGGTATAATTTTATAAATCCTATCGCTATGCTGAAAAGTTTATCTATAAAAAACGTTGCACTTATTAGGCAATCGGATATAGAATTTTCAAGCGGACTTAATGTTTTGTCGGGTGAAACGGGTGCCGGTAAATCTGTGGTTTTAGAGGCACTCAATTTTGCTTTAGGGCAAAAGTCAGATAAGTCCATGATTTGTCATGGCGAAAACAGTTGTTCGGTTTCTTGCGTTTTCGATATTTCAAATAATTCGCAAGTAAAATCCGTTCTTTCGGAATTCGATATCGATTTCGACGATGAAATAATAGTAAAGCGTACGCTGAATATCGACGGAAAATCTTCGATTAAACTTAACGGCGAATCCGTTTCGGCAACAATGCTTAGAAAGGTAACTTCGCTTTTGGTTGACGTGCACGGTCAAAGCGATCATTTTCTTTTACTAAAAGAATCTAACCAACTTGCTTTAATCGACGATTTATGCGGGGAGCGTGTCGATAAATTAAAAAAATCGGCGGGCGAGTTGATTTCCGAAATTCGTCACATCGACTTGCAGCTTGAAAAACTCGGCGGCGACGATGCCAATAAGGCAAGAAAGATAGATTATTTGCAGTTTGCGATAAACGAAATCGAATCGGCAAATCTTTTAGACGGTGAAGAAGAATCTTTGCTTGAAAGAAAAAAACGCTTGTTAAATCTTGAAAAAATAGCGTCTTCGTGTAGCGAATCCTATGATAAACTTACTTCGGAAGGCGGCGTTACCGATGTTTTAAGTGAGGTTGCGCGTAAAATTTCTTCGATTGTTCCGTACGGAAAGGAATACGAAGAAATTGCAAGCAGGTTAGAAGCTTCACTCGATGAAATTACGGACATTGCCGAAATCATTAACGATTCTTGCGACGAAAGTTTTGACGAACAAGAACTCGAGGAGATCGAAAACAGATTGGGCGTCATTAGTTCGATTAAGAAAAAATACGGCAAAACTTACGCGGATGTAATGAATTCTTTACAAGGTTTTAAAAACGAGTTGGAACTTATTACCGACAGCGAGGCGAAAACTTACGAGCTTAATAAACTTAGAAACTCTTTTTTGGAAAAACTCGATAAACTTTACGATGAATTAACCGAAGTAAGAAAGTTTACCGCAAAGAATCTTTCGGCGAAGTTGTCGCTAAAACTAAAAGAATTAGCAATGAGCGGCGCTAAGTTCGACGTCGAATTTTCTAAAGAGGAAGGCGAAGTTTTATCCTCGAAGGGTCGAGATTCCGTTTGTTTTATGTTTACGGCGAACAAAGGCGAGCTTTTGAAGCCTTTGAGTAAAATCATCAGCGGAGGCGAGTTATCCCGTTTAATGCTCGGCGTTAAAGCGGTGACGGGTGGCGGATTCGGTGCGGAAACTTTTATTTTCGACGAAATCGACGTCGGTATCAGCGGAGAGGCTGCCGAAGTCGTTGCGGAAAATTTCGCTCGAATATCTAAAGATAAGCAGATTATTGCTATTTCGCACTTGCCGCAGATTATCGCAATGGCGGACGTAGGATTTCTTATCAATAAAAGAGAAGAAGGCGAAAGGACGGTTACGAGGGTGTCACGACTCGATATAGACGGTAAAACGGGTGAAGTTTTACGTCTTATAGGCGGTAACCGTAATAGCGAAGCGGCTCTTTCGCACGCCAAGGAAATGATAAGTTCCGCCGATAGATTTAAAAATTCAATATAATTATATGTCGTCATTTTATGGCGACTTTTTTTAGATTATTTTACTTTAAAAAATCGAGCGAATAAAAGTTTTGTTTATGAACATTATAATCTCGATGGCGAAAAAATCACTAAAATTGAATTTGGCTAAAAGGATTTGCTTATTTTTCTTCGGATTAATAATTGCTTTTGCCGTAAATATAAACTACGAAAGCGCTAATGCTTTAGATAAAAACACCTTATATCTCGGCGGTTTTGCCGCCGGTTTTACGGTAACAACCAAGGGTTGCGAGGTAATAGGCATAAGCGAAGTCGTTTCCGAAAGCGGGTTAAGTTCTCCTGCAAAAGACGCGGGTATAAAAGAACACGACATAATATTTAACGTCGGCGGCAAGGAAACAAACACTTTCGAAGATATCGACGCCGTATTGAGCGATTATAAAAAAGGCAGTCTTTTCATAACGATTAATAGGGACGGCGAAACGATTATTAAGGAATTAACACCCGTAAAAGATTTGACCGGCAAATATAAGTTAGGCGTTTATGTAAGGGATAAACTTACCGGAATAGGCACGATTACTTATATAGATAAAGGCGGTACGGTTATGGCACTCGGACACCCTATATGCGGAGACGACGACAAAGCAATCGAAATAAAATCAGGCGAACTTTTTGCTTGTAATATTTACGGCGTCGAAAAAGGAGAAAGGGGAAAAGCGGGCGAACTTAAAGGGATGTTTTTATCCGAGACGATTTGGGGCTATATTGACAGCAATTTGACTGTCGGTATTAAAGGAAGACTCGCCAATACTTTTGACAAATCCGTGCTAAAGGAAATCGAAGTCGGCGACGGACATATCGGCGAAGCAAGTATCGTAACGACGGTTCAAGGTTTAACCATAGAGGAGTTTTCCGTATCTATAGTAAAAGCCGAAAAGAACGCAAAAGATAACAGAAACTATGTTATAAAAATAACGGACAAAAGATTACTCGATATCGCCGGAGGAATCGTTCAGGGAATGAGCGGAAGCCCGATTGTTCAAGACGGCAAAATTATAGGCGCGATTACGCATGTTTTTTTAAACGATCCGACTCGCGGCTTCGGAATATCTATTCAAAATATGTTACAGAATTAAATTACGTATTTCATAAAAACTTGCAAAATCATCGATAAAATAAAAGATTTTACGACAAATTCGATTTTAGTAATATGATGTAAAAAGCCACCATAAAATTATATGGAGGCTTTTTTTATGCGAAAAACAAAAGAGTTTACTATCATGCTTTCGAAGTCGAAGTTAATTATTTTTACATTGATTTTTGCGATGATGTTAGGCGTAGTTTTAGGTGCTTGTTTGCCGAAGAAATTCGAGAAACTGTTTTTCGGTGAAAACACGGTAGTGCTTTTTACAAACGCTTTTTCCTCTTGCGGCAATTTTAAGTCGATTATATTAAACAGACTGTTCGTCGATATGTTTTCGCTTGCCATATTTCTAATTACTTCGATAAGTTTCGGTTTAATCGTCGTAAATGTTTTTATATTGTTTTATCGCGGGTATATTATGGGCGCTGTCATGATTGCGATGATTTCGAATTTCGGATTTAGCGGATTATTGGCTTTTTTATTCATAATTTTTCTGCAAAATCTTTTAAGTAATTTGGCATTGATTTTTTATACTTCAGTTTCAAATTATTATCTAAGAAAGTCGAAACAATGTAAAGTGGAATATAAAATTAAAGACACGTTACCTGCGCTATTTATTAGTTTTTCGCTAATTGTTATGGGAATAGTTTTTGTATTTCTTATCGTAATATTGTTTTTGCGTCCTTTCAATTATTCGCTTTAATACATAAATTTTGAAAGATAACACAATATACTAACAAATGCGATTAATGAAAATTTTTAAAAAATTATCGGTTAGTATATTGTCTCTTTGCCTTATATTGTTTTGCAGCACAATTCAAGTAAATGCAACTTGCGAATTTTCGACATCAGCAAAATCTGCTTATTTAGTTGATTATTTAAGCGGCGAAGAAATATATGCATACAATGCGGAAGAAAGACTTACTATAGCGAGTATGACGAAAATCATGCTTTTGGATATAGTTTTTGACGAAATAGATAAAGGCAATTTACATTACGACGATTTAATTTGCGTTTCGGATAAAGCGAGCGGAATGGGCGGCTCTCAAGTATATTTGCAAAAAGGCGGAAATTACAGCGTTTACGATCTTATAAAAAGCGTTGTAGTTGCGTCTGCCAACGACGCGTCGGTTGCTTTAGCGGAAAAAATAGCGGGTTCGGAGGACGCTTTTGTCGGAGTTATGAACGAACGATGCAAATGTGGAGGTTTAACCAATACTTTGTTTTCTAATTGCACGGGACTTCCTAAGCCGACGCAATACTCATGCGCCAAGGATGTTTCGAATATGATGAGATCTTTAATATCTCACGAAGATTATTTTAAATTCAGCAATATCTGGACGGACGAGATTGTTCATCCTAACGGGGAAAAGACTTTAATCACAAACACAAATAAATTATCGAAGTTTTATGAGGGATGCGACGGAGGTAAAACGGGTTTCACAAACGAATCCAAGTTTTGCCTTTCGGCTACCGCGAAACGAGGCAACATGCGGCTTATCGGCGTAGTTATAGGCGAAGATTCTTCGAAAGAGCGTTTTAAAGATGTTTCCGAGATGTTTAATAAAGGCTTTGCTGCTTACGAAAACGTTTTGGCGGTCGACAAAAATAAGCCTATTGATAAAAAAGCGAGAGTTTTAGGAAGCGTTAACGAGTATGAAGACTTATATCCCGATAGCGACCTTGCCGTTCTGACCAAGAAAAATCAAAAAGTGGAATATACGATTAGCGAAACGGTAGAAGACAACTTAAAAGCACCTATAAAAGCCGGTACGAAGGTAGGTGAAATAATAGTTTTTAAAAACGGAATCGAATATTGCCGCACAGATATCGTTACAAATACCGATATAGGAGTTGCGAGTTTTTCAGATGTTTACGAAAAAATCGCTTCGCTATGGTAAGTATATAAATTTAATCGACGAAATCCGAAATAATTTGACTTAAAAACTCAAATTATTATCGGATTTTTTTGTTATCATACTAAGGTAACGGAGGTGGATTATGCATATAAATTATACCGTCGACGGCGGAGAACTCTATTTTTACTTACACGGCGAACTCGATCAACATTACGCAAAAGGCGTAAAAGATTATTTAGACAGAATCATAGACGACGTGCCGCAAACAAATAAAGTCGTTTTCGATATGAGCGATTTAAACTTTATGGACAGCACGGGGATAGGCATTTTGCTCGGTAGATATAAGTTGTTAAAAAAGCGAAAAATTCCTTGCTACATAGCAAACCCGATGTCGTGCGTGGAAAGAGTTTTGGAACTTTCGGGTATTTATGAAGTAATTAAAAAAATATGAGGAAAAATAATGAATAAGATGTTTGTTAGATTTAATGCGGTAAGCGAGAACGAAAGTTTTGCCAGAACTTTAATATCGGGCTTTCTGTTGCCGTTAAATCCCAACGTAAACGATTTAAACGATATAAAAACCGCAGTGAGCGAAGCGGTTACGAACTCGGTAGTACACGCTTATCCGAACTCTTGCGGCGATATCGAGATGTCGTCGTGGTATGATAATAACGTTGTACATATTATCGTTAAAGATTACGGCGTGGGAATAGAGAACGTAAAACTTGCTTTAGAACCTTTTTATTCGACAAAATCAAGCGACGAACGCAGCGGAATGGGTTTTACGGTAATTAATTCGTTCATGGACGAATTACATGTAAATTCCAAGCCTAATCAAGGCGTAATGATTCATATGGTAAAAATAATCGCCGATATTAAGGAGACAAATGCTGGGGCATGAAGAAACCATAAAACAAATAAGACTTGCAAAATGCGGTAACGAAAAGGCAAAAGAAACGCTTATCGTTGAAAATACTTCGCTTATAAAGTGTATCGCAAAAAGATTTGTCGGTCGAGGTGTGGAATTCGACGATTTATTCCAACTCGGCGCTATAGGGCTTATTAAGGCAATATATAATTTCGACGAAAGTTTTCAAGTCAAATTTTCAACTTATGCCGTGCCTATGATAATCGGCGAGATTAAACGTTTTTTAAGAGACGACGGTTCGATTAAGGTATCGAGGCTTATAAAGTGTCTGTCTATAAAGATAAACAGATACTTGGAAGAGTGCAAAAAAATCGAAAAAAAGCCACCGACTATCGAAGAACTTTCCGCAAAATTCAACGCAGAAAAAGACGAAATCGTGTTAGCGTTAGGCGCGTCGAACAAGCCTTTATCTCTTTACGAAACGGTTTTAGACAACAGCGATAAGTCGGTTGAACTTATCGATAAAATAGCGGGCGAAGATAAGGAAGAAGATTTGCTTGAAAGAATAATGTTGCAAAAATGTATTAACGAATTAAGCGATAGAGAAAGAAAAATAATAGTAATGCGTTATTACGGAGACAGGACTCAAAGCGAGATTGCCAAAGAATTGGGCGTATCCCAAGTACAGGTCTCGAGGCTTGAAACGAGAATTGTCGAAAAAATGAAATCAAAAATGTAATAAGCGATAAAATCAATGATAAATAGCGAGATATTTTAGATTATTACGAATAACGTAAACGTAATTTGCAGATTATATTTATATGAAGAAAGATATCGATTTAACAGGTAACAAAACCCCTCACGAAAAAGAAACGTACAAGCGCTTTAACGCAAAAGAGCAGGAAAGATGAAAACCGAATTTAAAAATGAAGAATATTTAAAATATGTGAATATCGTTGCGCCGAAAACTAACGAACCGAGGAGTTTGTTTCATGCATTTTTAGTGGGCGGATTTATTTGCCTTATAGGACAATTTATAAGATACTTTCTTACCTACGTTTTCGGTCTGTATGGCGACGAGTTAGCCGGGGCGACTTCGATGGTATTGATTTTTATCGGTTGCTTATTGACGGGTTTCGGTGTATACGATAACATCGGTCGTATCGCCGGTGGCGGTTCTATAGTTCCCATAACGGGATTTGCAAATTCCGTTTGTTCCCCGGCAATGGAGTTTAGAAGCGAAGGGTTGGTATACGGTCTTGCGGCAAAGATGTTTGTGGTTGCGGGGCCGATAATCGTTTACGGAACGACAGCATCGGTTTTTACTGGCATTGTATATTACGTGATAAATTCGATAACTGTTTAAAAGGGCTTTCTTAGGAAGTTCTTTTTTCGTATATAATATAAAAATTTGCAAATGATAATGATATAGTTAGTAACATGGCATCAGCAACGATTTACTTTAAAAACAAACCGAACATTATATCGACATACACCGTAGGCGGACCGAAAGAAGGGACGTCGACTTTCGGAAAACACGTCCATAAAATACTTTCCGATGAAAGATGCGGCGAAAACACTTTCGAAAAAGGCGAAAGGAAAATGTTGACGGAGTGTATCGAAGGCGTTATTAAAAAGTCGGGTAAAAAGGAAAGGGATATTAACGCTATGGTCTCGGGAGATTTGCTAAATCAAATAATTTCCGCAAGTTTTTCAGCGAGGAGTTTTGATTTTCCGTATATCGGAGTATATAATGCGTGCTCGACTTTTTCAGAGGCATTAGCACTCGGTGCGACTTTAGTCGACGGCGGTTACTATAAAAACGTCGTTGCGGCAACGGGTAGTCATTTTGCGACGGCTGAAAGACAATACAGGTATCCGCTCGAATTAGGTTCGACAAGACCGCCGCAATCGCAATGGACGGTTACGGGGGCGGGCAGTGCGCTCATAAGTTCCGACGTCGGCAGCTATCCGCAAATAGTATCGGCGACTTTCGGTAAGGTTATCGATTACGGAGTTACCGACGCAAATAATATGGGTGCGGCGATGGCTCCGGCTGCATACGATACGCTTTTTAACCTCTTTAAAGATACGAAAACAAAACCTTGCGATTACGATTTGATTTTAACGGGCGATTTAGGCGCTCTCGGCTCGCGCCTTTTTAAAAAACTCATGTCGGATAGCGGTTACGATGTAAAAAACCATTCCGATTGCGGCGAAATGGTTTACAATATAGAAGAGGAAGAATACCAAGGCGGTAGCGGAGCGGGGTGCAGTGCTATCGTGTTCGGTTCGTATATTTACGAAAAATTAAAAAGAAAGGAGATAAATCGCATGATTTTTATGGCAACAGGCGCACTTTTATCGTCGTTATCGACTCAACAAGGCGAATCTATACCTGCAATATCGCATGCGGTGGTTATCGAAAGCCAATGTGGGAAATAGTTTTTACTTATATTAAGGCATTCGCCGTGGGCGGGCTTATTTGTATGTGTGCGCAAATATTAATTAACACGACAAAACTGACTTCCGGTAGAATTTTAGTTGTTTTTATGCTTGCGGGGCTCTTTTTACAGTCGATAGGAATCTATAAGTATTTGATAGACTTTGCGGGCGCCGGCGCAACGGTGCCTATAAGCGGGTTCGGATATCTGTTGGCAGAGGGTGCCATTATCGGCGCAAAGGCAGGACTTTTCGGAGCGATAACCGGTGGAATGCGTGCCGCATCGAGCGGGATTACCGCCGCGATTGTTTTTAGTTTTTTGATTGCATTAATTTTCAAGCCGAAGTCAAAACTTCATTAAGTCGGCATAAACTATATACGTGAAACGAAAAACGAAAAATAAGATTTTTACATTTGTTGCGCTTAATCTTGTATTGGTATGCTACGTAGTCGCTTGTGCGTCGCGCGCGCTTTTTTCGATAGGTAAAGCGTATTACGAGGCGGAAATGTCCACGGCAAGTTATGCCGCCATAGACAGCGTAACGGCAGGTATAAGTTTCGGTGAGTTTTTCGACGTAGTGAAAAACAACGACGACGATATAGTAATGATAACCGCCGATGCCATAAAAATTAACACGCTATCGAAAAAACTCGCAGAAGAATGTTTAAAATACTACACGAACGTATGTGATAGCGGAGTAGATGTACCTATCGGTGCTTTTAGCGGCATAGCGATTTTTTCGGGTTTGGGTAAAAAGGTAAACATCAATCTATTAGGCATAACATCGGTAAAATGCCAATTTGAAAGTAAGTTTGAAAGCGTGGGGATAAATCAAACAAGGCAAAGTTTGTTACTGAAAATCATACCCGATTGCAGGGTGATTGCGGGATTTAAAAAAGCGTCGCTCGAATGCGAAATCGAATTTATATGTTATG
Source organism: uncultured Christensenella sp. (assembly GCA_964398065.1). Classification (GTDB taxonomy): domain Bacteria; phylum Bacillota; class Clostridia; order Christensenellales; family Borkfalkiaceae; genus UBA4636. Next base: position 21,343 of record CAYNLN010000005.1, read on the forward strand.
AAAATTACATAATCGGAAAAGTGCCGCAAACTTACGTAAACGTCACGGGTTTTACGGCTTCGAAATAACAAATGCTAAAAACTAAACAAAAAAGATTGCGCTAATCGGGTAAAAACAATATTTTTGCCCGATTTTTTTGCGATTTTTTTAATTTAGCACGACTTAACTTGACTAAGTGGGGTATTTTACATATAATTAATTAAGACTAAATAAAAACAAATAATATAAGCGGATGAATAATCCGAGGGGTATTTATGGCAAAAAGTTTTAATGAAATTTTACAAGAAGTCAAAGAAAAGTTGTCTTCCGCCGATACGACTAAATTTCTTTCCGACGTAAGAGTGGATTTTTTAGGCAGAAACGGCGTCGTAACGGGTTTGCTTAAGGGCATGAGGGATGTCCCGCCTGAAGAAAGACCCGCTTTAGGTCAGCGTGTCAATTCTTTAAGAACGCAAATCGAAGAATTGATTGCCGCTCGCGAAGAAGCCGTTAAAAAAGCGGAAATGAATAAGAAGCTTCAAGAAGAAGCAATCGATATAACCTTGCCGGCTAAAAAACGCGAACTCGGTACGCTTCATCCCATTACTTTGGTTAAAAACGATCTTATCGACGCTTTTTCGGGGCTCGGATTCGTTGTATACGAAGGTCCCGAAATCGAAACCGATAAGAATAATTTCCAAATGTTGAATATCCCCGAGGACCATCCCGCGAGAGATATGCAAGATACTTTCTATATTACCGACAGTATTTTGCTGAGAACGCATACTTCTCCCGGACAAGTTCATGTCATGACTTCGACCAAGCCGCCTATTAAGGTTATGTGTCCCGGTAGAACTTATAGATCCGACGACGATGCGACGCATTCGCCGATTTTCCATCAAATCGAAGGTTTGGTCGTTGATAAAAATTTATCTCTTTGCGATCTTAAAGGAACGCTCGAGGAAATTTTAAAACACATTTTCGGCGAGGGGATAAAAACCAGACTTCGTCCTTCATACTTCCCGTTTACCGAACCGAGCGTGGAGGTTGACGTTTCTTGTTTCGAGTGCGGCGGAAAAGGTTGCAAGTTATGTAAGGGTACCGGCTGGATAGAAGTTCTCGGCGCAGGCATGGTTAACAGAAACGTTTTGAAAAATTGCGGCATCGACCCCGACGTTTACACCGGTTACGCTTTCGGAATAGGGTTAGAGCGTATTGCCATGCTCAAATATCACATTCCCGATATAAGAATGTTCTTTGACGACGATTTAAGATTCGTAAAACAGTTTAAGTAAGGAGATTATTATGAGAATACCTTTAAGTTGGCTAAACGAGTATGTAGATATTTCCGATATCGCAGTGGAAACTTTGCGTGACAAATTGTTTTCGTGCGGATTCGAGGTCGAAGAAATAATTAATGTCAACGATTGCGTGAAAAAAATCGTTGTTTGTAAGATATTGCAAAAAACACAACATCCCGCAGCGGACAAGTTGTTCGTTTGTCAAGTCGACGCGGGCGAATACGGCGTTTTGCAGATTGTTACCAACGCCGTTAACGTAAAAGAGGGGAACTTAGTTCCCGTTGCCGTAAACGGCGCCGTTTTAGCGGACGGTACGGTAATTAAAAACGGTAAATTAAGAGGCGTCGAATCTTTCGGTATGTTCTGCGGAGGAGAAGAAATAGGAATTTCCGACGAGTATTACGACGGTGCAAGCGGTGATTCCGTTCTTATTTTCCAGGACGATTTTCCGCTCGGAAAAGAAGTTGCGGAACTACTCGATGTAAAAGATACCGTTTTCGATATTTCCGTTACCGCAAACAGACCCGATTGTCAAAGCGTTTTAGGGATAGCGCGCGAGGTTGCGGCTATTTTATCGAAACCGCTTAAAATGCCGTCGCTTAGTTACGGCGTTTCGGACGTAAAAACCCAAGACAAAGTTTCGGTTGCCGTTCTCGATAACGTGCTTTGCCCGAGGTATATGGGCGCATATGTCGGCGATATAAAAATCGAGCCTTCTCCCAAGTGGATGCAAAAAAGGCTCTATCTTATGGGCATCCGCGCGATAAACAATATCGTGGATATAACAAACTACGTTTTAAACGAGATCGGTCAGCCTATGCATGCGTTCGACTATCGCGAACTTAGCGGTAACGAGATTATAGTAAGGCGCGCCGTTGACGGCGAAAAAATAGTTACGCTCGACGAAAAAGAATTTACGTTGGATAAAGACGTTTTGGTAATTTGCGATAAAGATAAGCCGAGTGCTTTAGCCGGCATTATGGGCGGCGTAGGCAGCGGAATTAAGCAAGACACTTCGGAAATCGTTTTCGAAGCGGCTATGTTTAAACGCGACAATATTCGCAAAAACTCCAAAAGGCTCAATCAGCGCTCGGATTCTTCCGCAAGATTTGAAAAAGGCGTCGACCCTTATACTACCGAAATAGGTATGAAACGTGCGTTAGCGCTTATCGATGCGCTTGGCGCAGGTAAAATTTCATCGACTATAATAGACGTTAACAATACGTCGTTAGAACGTAAAGTCGTTAAGGCGAAACTTAGCAAAATCAATAAACTTCTCGGTATAACGGTGCCTTCCGCCGAAGTGGAAAAAATCCTTACGGGGCTTAACTTCGAGTGTCTGATAGACGGCGACGATTTAACCGTACTCGTGCCTTTATATCGTGAAGACGTTGAAGATTACCCCGATTTAGCCGAGGAAATAATACGTACTTACGGTTACGATCATATTAACTGTACTTTGTTAAAAGATTCGGAGATTACGCACGGCGGCAGAAATTATTATCAAGTTAAAGAGTTAAACGCGAAAGATTACTTAAGATATAACGGATTTAACGAGGTAATAACTTATTCTTTCATTTCGCCGAAAGATTATGCTAACTTCGACATAGATACAAACGAACTCAATCTTATAAAACTCAAAAACCCGTTAGGGGAAGATCTGAGTATTATGAGGACGACGCTTTTACCGTCGGTTGTTTCTGCCGCGGTAAGAAATATTAACAAAAAGAATTTATCCGGTAAGATATTCGAGGTTGCAAAGGTTTACTTGACGGAAAGTTTACCGCTTACCGATTTACCCGAAGAAAGAACAAATCTTTGTATGGTCGCCTTCGGCGACGGAGAAGATTTCTTTACGATGAAAGGGTACGTCGAAGGTTTAATCGACGCACTAAAGTATAGTAAATCAATGAAACTTACCGCAGCGGAAAAACCTTTCATGCATCCGACAAGGAGCGCTGTTTATCTTGACGAAAACGACACTGAAGTCGCTTATTTCGGGCAATTGAGTCCTTCTACGTGCGATAAATTAGGCGTCGATAAGCCTTTATACGTTGCAGAAATCGACTATCAAAAACTTTCCGAACACTTCGACAGAATTATTTCCGTAAAACCCTTTTCAAAGTTTCCTTCCGTCGAACGCGATTTAGCGCTTGTTTGCGATAAATCCGTTAAAAACGGCGATATACTCGATTGCATTTCGTCCGCAAAAATTAAAAATCTCGTATCGGTAGAACTTTTCGACGTCTACACGGGCGAAAGGATTTTATCCGGTAAAAAGAGTATGGCGTATAGACTTACGTTTTCATCGAACGAAAAAACCCTTTCCGTCGAGGAAGTCGATAATTACGTACGCAAAATTTTAAATAGATTAGATACGATTAACGTTAAATTAAGATAATGACCGACAGAACGCTGACAACACTCGAATACGATAAAGTTATGCGCCTTGTTTCGGATTACGCCGTACTTTACGGCACGAAACAAAGGCTGGCTTCTTCCGTGCCTTTTTCCGACATATTAAGCGTAAAACTTGCGCTCGATAAAACAGAAGAAGCCTACAAACTCTTATTCGATTACGGCGTTAGCGGCGTTGACTTTTTCGATGAGCCCTCGGACGAAATCGAACGTGCCGAAAAAGGTGCGCTTTTGTCTTTCGCCGAACTTATCCGTTCTGCAAGGCTTTTAAAGGCGTCGAGGTTGATAAGAAACGCTTTCACATCGGTCGAAGACGACACAATCGTTCGTTTACCCGAGATTGCAGCGTCGCTATATTGCGACCAATACCTTGAAAAAGAAATTCTTTCGAAAATTTTGTCCGACGATAAAATTGCCGACGACGCTTCCGATAGGCTTTACGGGTTAAGACGTAAAATTAAAAAGTTAAACGAACAAATACGAGAAAAACTCAACTCGTATATTCATACGGGCGATAAATATTTGCGCGAAAACATCGTTACGATGCGCGGCGACAGATACGTTATACCCGTCAAAAGCGAATATCGTTCAAAGATTAAAGGTTTTGTGCACGACCAATCGGCAAGCGGCTCAACCGTATTTATCGAACCCGTCGAGGTTTTGGAACTTAACAACCAATTACGCGTTGCGATTTCCGAAGAAGCAAGCGAAATCGAGGAAATCGTTAGGGATTTATCCAATAAAATCGGTTTGATAGCGCAAAAATTGTCGAATAACGCCGAACTGATTCGCGATATCGACGAATACACCGCTCGTGCTATGTACGCTTACAAGACTAAATCGACAAAACCGTTAATAAACAGAAAGGGTATTGTAGATATACGTCGCGGGCGTCATCCGCTTATCGATGCGAAGAAAGTCGTTCCTTTAGACGTCAAGTTCGGGGGGAACACGAGGTTTTTATTGATAACCGGTCCCAATACGGGCGGAAAAACGGTTACGCTTAAACTTGTAGGACTACTTACTTTGATGGCGGCAAGCGGGCTTTTCGTGCCGTGTGCAGACGAAAGTTCCATTGCGTTTTTTCAAAATATTTATTGTGACGTGGGTGACGAGCAGAGCATCGAACAAAGTCTTTCGACTTTTTCCTCACACATTAAAAACCTGATAGAAATTACAAATTCCGTTAACGCCGATTCTCTTGTTTTAATCGATGAAATCGGCGCCGGTACAGACCCTGACGAAGGCAGTGCGTTGGCGCAAGCAATACTCGAAGATTTACTTTTTGCAAAATGCGAAGGCATAATTACGACGCATTATAGTCGCCTAAAAGAATATGCTTACGTAAACGACGGAATCGAAAACGCTTCGATGGATTTCGACAGCGAGACTTTTGCGCCTATATATAAATTGAATATCGGAATCCCGGGCACGTCGAACGCAATCGAAATTGCCTCCAGGTTAGGCTTAAGAAGCGATATTACCGCTGCGGCGACCGATTTGTTGTCTGAAAATAAAATTTCGTTTGAAAACGTTTTACGAGAGGCTGAAAAAACACGTAAAACCGCAGAAAACGAAAGAGCGGAACTCGTTGACAGCCTTGAAAAGGCACGTAACGAGTTAAAGATTATCGAAAAGGAAAAAGAAAAACTCTCGGTTGAGCGTGCGAATCTTTACGCTCAAGCGAAAGCCGAATCGAGGCGTATTATAAACGAAAAAATTGAGGAAGCCGACGAAATCGTAGACAAGATTAAGGAAATTTTAGACAAGGAAGAAATTTCGAGCGGCGATATCATTTCGGCAAGAACATTGAGAAACAAACTCGAAGACAAAAGATACTCCGACACGGAAGACTCGGTCGAGCCGTTAATGTTAAAACCTTGCGATATTAATACGATTAAACAAGGCGACAAAGTATTTGTCAAAACGGCAAATTCTTACGGGATTGTTTCAAGTGTAAATATTAAAAAAGGCGAGTGCTTCGTGGCGATAGGCAGCATGCGTACGACCGCAAAAATCAAAGATTTGTTTTTTAACGAAAAAGCGTCGCAAAAAAAAGCCGCTAACGCGTCGGTAAAAGTTTCTATAACCGCCCCAGTATCCTCGTTTTCTCATGAGCTTAATATTATCGGGAAAAGAAGGGAAGAGGCAATCGATGAAGTTACGAAATACATCGACCAAGCAATTTTAGCGGGCGCAAGCGAACTTCGCATCGTGCACGGAAAAGGACAAAAAATACTTCGCAACACCGTTCATGAGATTTTAAGACAGTCGAAATCGGTTAAGGAATTTAGGCTCGGTAAATACGGCGAAGGCGAAGACGGCGTAACAATCGTTACGTTAAAATAAAATTACGACTTTCGTAAAAATCTTTAAAATCATAGATAATATGCTTAATTATGAGTAAAATTATATATCTTGACAATGCGGCGACGACAAAACCCGATACTAAAAAACTCGGCGATGCCGTATGTTATTATGAAAACTTTTACTATAATCCGTCCTCGCTTTATAAGGGCGGAAGAAAAGTTAATTTCGATTTAGAAGAATGCAGGAAAACTTTGCTTAACGGAAACAGACTTCATAACTTGATTTTTACTTCGTGCGGCACGGAAAGCGATAATACCGCAGTCTTCGGTTTTGCAAAGCGCGGCAACATCGTTACAACCATGGGGGAACATTCCGCAATATATAATGCGGTGACAAAGCAAAAGGAAAAAGGCGTCGAAGTCCGCTTTGCAAATTTAAAAGAAGGCGGTTCGGTTGACGTTTCGGACCTTCTATACAAGATAGATTCGAACACGTCGTTTGTGAGCGTTGTACATGTCAACAACGAAACGGGCGCAATAAATCCTATCAATCAAATTGCCGAAGAAGTTAAAAAAATAGCCCCTAAATGCATTTTTCACAGCGACGGCGTGCAAGCTTTCGGTAAAATTCCTTTTAGACTTTCGAAGTTTATCGACCTGTATTCCGTTTCGGCACATAAAATAGGCGGTCTTAAAGGTGTGGGCGCGCTTTTTTACAGACAAGGACTCAATGTTCCGCCTTATATTTTTGGCGGTGGACAAGAAGGAGGACTTCGTTCCGGCACCGAAAACGTTTTAGGCATAAAGCTTTTTGCCGACGCTTATAACGACAGACTTGTAAAAATCGATGATAATTTTGAAAAAGTAAGTAGGCTTAGAAAACTTGTTTTTGACGAAATAGATAAATCCTTGTTTAAAATTATTTCACCCTTGGACGGCAGTCCGTATGTGGTATGTCTTTCGGCTTTAGGGCTAAGGGGCGCCGTTCTTCAAAATATGCTTGACGACGACGGAATAATTATAGGCACCGGTTCGGCTTGTTCTTCTAAAAAGCCGTTTTCAAGGATTATTTCTTCGATTTACAAGTCGCATGATATTCTAAACGGCGTCATAAGAATAAGTTTTGCGCCCGACACGGAATATGAGGATGTTAAATATGCCGTTAGTAGGCTAAATTATAACGCACGAAAACTTAGTGAGAAAATTAATTAATGAAAAACGCAATTATTATTCGCTACTGCGAAATCCATTTAAAAGGTAAGAACAAAAGTTTTTTCGAAAGACTTTTAATCGAGGCGATACAGAACGCACTTTCCGACGTAAAGCATACGTTTAAAGCAATTAACACTCGTTATCTTATAGAAGATTACGACGATGCCGATTCGGACTACATTATCGACAAGTTGAAAAAAGTTTGCGGAATCCACTCTATAAGCCCCGCAAAAGTCGTTAAAAACGTGTACGACGAAATTGTCGAATGCGCAGTGATAGTCACGGAAGGCAAAGAAGGCGAATTTAAAGTAAACACCAATCGTGCCGATAAAAAGTTTCCTATGCACTCGGTTGAAGTTTCAAGGGAAATCGGAGCGGTTTTACTCGATAACTATGCGCCTAAAATTAAAGTTAACGTTATAAATCCGCAATTTGTCGTAAACGTCGACATTCGCGAAAGCGGTGAAACTTTAGTGTATACCGACGTCATTAAAGGGTTAGGCGGCTTGCCTGTCGGCTCTTCGGGTAAAGGTATGCTTATGATTTCGGGCGGAATAGACAGTCCGGTCGCGGGATTTATGATGGCAAAGCGCGGCATGAGGCTCGAGGCGGTGCATTTTCACAGTTACCCCTATACGAGCGAAGCGGCTTTAGATAAAGTAAAGGCTTTGTCTAAAATGGTTTCAGAGTATTCTTGCGGGCTAAAACTTCATATCGTTAAGTTTACGCATATTCAGGAAGAGATTCATAAAAATTGCCCCGAAGATTTGATGATTACCATGATGCGTCGCTTTATGATGCGTATAGCGGAAAAAATTGCAACGAAAAACGGTTGCCAAGCAATTATTACCGGTGAAAGTTTGGGACAAGTCGCTAGTCAGACGATAGAAAGCATTAACACCTCCAACGCGGTTGTAACTTTGCCGATGCTACGTCCGTTAATTGCTTTTGATAAATTAGACATCATCGAAATTTCAAATAAAATAGGCACTTTTGAAACGTCTATACTTCCTTATGAAGACTGCTGTACTGTTTTTTTACCAAAGTTTCCCGCAACGAAACCCAAATTAGAGGCTTGTGAAAAAGCCGAACGTAATTTAGACGTCGACGCGCTTATAAACGAAGCGTTAGATACCGTTGAAGTCGTTATCTTTTAGATAACATCAATTTAATTTGTATTTTATTTTTTGAGGTTCTAAATGAAAAAATCAATATTGAAATCCTACGCAGACCTTATAGCAAAAAAAGGCGTGAACGTTCAAAAAGGGCAAGAAGTTTTGGTTATGTGCGGTCTCGACCAACCTGAATTCGTTGCCATGGTTGTGGAAAGCCTATATAAAAACGGCGCTAAAAAAGTTTACGTCGAATGGGGCTACGATCAATTGACGAAGCTTCATGTTAAATATCAATCGGAAGAAACGCTCGGTAGGCTCGATAAAGTTGCGCTTGAAAAATTAAAATGGCGTTCGAATTCTTTACCGGCGCATTTGTATCTTGTTTCGGACGATCCGGACGGACTAAAAGGCGTCAATATGGAAAAATACATGAAGGCGCAAAGCGCTAAAATGAAGGTTATTAAGCCTTACCGCGATAAGATGGAAAGCAAGTACCAATGGTGTATAGCGGCAGTCCCCGGAAAAAAATGGGCGACCAAGGTTTTCCCCGAACTTCCTACGCAAAAAGCCGTCGAAAAATTATGGGAAGCAATTTTGCAAGCGTCGAGGGCTCATGGCGATCCTATAAAGAATTGGGGTACACACAACACTAATATAAAAGAAAAATGCACTGCTCTTAACAATATGCATTTGTCTAAACTTCATTATTCCTCTTCGAACGGAACGGATTTCACCGTGTGGCTTAACGAAAAAGGCAAGTTTAACGGCGGATTCGACACAACGCTTTCGGGGGTGGATTTTAATCCGAACATTCCGTCTGAGGAAGTTTTTACCTCTCCTAAAGCAGGCAAAGCAGAGGGGATTGTTTATGCGACTAAGCCGCTTTCTTATAACGGACAACTTATCGAAAACTTCTATTTACGGTTCGAAAACGGCAAAGTCGTCGAAGTTCACGCGGAAAAGAATCAATCGCTTTTAGAGCAAATGGTTGCTATCGACGAAGGTTCTAAGATGTTGGGAGAATGCGCTTTGGTTCCGTACGACAGTCCGATTAATAATACGGGAATATTGTTTTACGAAACGCTGTTTGACGAAAATGCCTGTTGTCATTTAGCGCTCGGCAGAGGATTCCCGGATTGTCTTTACGGCTTTGAAAAGATGTCGAAAGAAGAACAGCAAAAATGCGGCATAAACGATTCTCAGATTCACGTAGATTTTATGATAGGTTCAGATGATTTACAAATTGTCGGCACGGATAAACGTGGAAACGAGATTTTGATTTTCAAAGACGGCAACTGGGCATTTTAATTTAAAGTGTCTTGCTTGTTTTATTAACTTAAAATAATTCGATTTAATCATTTTATATAATTTAGGCGGCTTATGAAAAAATATACTTTATCGATTTTAGGTTGCGGATCACGCGGTTGCGATTCTTACGGAAAGATTGCTGCTTTACAAAAAGATAAATACGAAATCCTTTCGCTTTGCGACGTTAATCCTTTAAAACTTGAAAAGTACGGAAAACTCTATTCTATTCCGAGTGAAGACAGATTTTTAAGCGAAGAGGAATTTTTTGCAAAAAGAAGGAGCGATGCTTTAATTATAGCAACGCTCGATAAAGACCACGTGCGTCAATGTTTAAAGGCAATGGCGCTCGGGTACGATATTTTGCTCGAAAAACCTATAAGTTCCAACGAAAAAGAATTGTACGACCTACTCGAGGCGCAGAAAAAATACAATTCCAAAGTTATGGTTTGCCATGTGTTAAGATATGCGCCGGCATATATAAAAGTAAAAGAATTGCTTGACTTAGGAGTAGTCGGAAGACTTGTTGATATCGATTCGACCGAGCAAATTGCCTTTTGGCATTTCGCACACAGTTATGTGCGCGGCAATTGGCGCAACGTTTCGGATACCGCGCCTATGATTCTTGCAAAATCTTGCCATGACTTGGATCTTTTGCAGTACTATGCAAAATCTTGTGCCGTTTCCGTAAATTCTTTAGGTAACTTATCACATTTTAAAAAGTCAGATAAGCCTTCGGACAGCGCCGAGCGCTGCTTGGATTGTAAATATAAATCGACTTGCCCGTACAGCGCCTATGCTTTTTACGTCGAACATTGGAAAAAAACGGGTTCGCCCGAAAACTGTTGGCCGTATAATGTCGTTGTACCTGATGTACCCGTTACCGAAGACAAGATGACGAGCGCGTTGTCAAGCGGCAACTACGGAAGATGCGTATATAATTGCGACAACGACGCTTGTGATAATCAAATGGTGCTCGTTAAGTTTGAAAACGGTGTCAGCGCCGTGCTTAAGACCATTGCGTTTACGCACGATTGCGGAAGGATTATGAAGTTTTACGGTACGAAAGGCGAAATCGAATTCGACGAAACGAGAGGAATTATCGTCGTTAAACCTTTCGGCGCCGATAATTATACTATTTATGTCAAAGGTCTTGTCGAAAAAGACGAGTTCGGACACGGCGGCGGCGATTATTATTTAATGAATTCCTTTTATGACATGCTTTCGGGCAATATTAATGCGGAAACTACTTTAGATAAATCCGTCGAAAGTCATCTTATGGGGATAGCGGCGGAAAAGTCTCGGTTAGATAACGGAAAAACCGAGTTTATAAAGCATTAACTATATAAAAAACGTCCGAGTTTTTAAAACGCACCTTAGAAAGTTAGACAAGCTTTCTAAGGTGCGTTTCATGTAGACTTTGCACGTTTTTAACGCAAATATTTTTATTTCGGGTGATAGAGTTTTTTAATTTGGTATTTAGGTTGACACGTAAGGTTTATGCCTAATTTTTTAAACACCTTTTCGTCTACGTGTGAAAGGATTACCGACGAATGGACTTCGCAACCTTTTAAATTGTCGAGTTGCTGCATTGCGGCTTGGACGTTTTGACTTCTCCCGGACGCTATCGACAGCGCTATTAAAAGTTCGTCGGTGTGTAGTCTGGGGTTAACGTTTTTAAGGTAGCCGACTTTAAGGTTTTGTATGGATTTTATTATTGACGGCGAAATTAAGTCTATATTATCGGGAATATCTGCCAAATATTTTAACGCATTTAACAGCATAGCCGAACTTGCCCCTAAAAGAGACGATGTTTTACCCGTCAAAATTTTTCCGTCGTGAAGTTCTATCGCGCAAGCGGGCTCGTTACCGGTTTCGGCTTCTTTTTTGAGTGCTGCACCGACAACCGCACGTGAATTTACCGTTAGATTCGCTTGTTGCATTATAAGTTCTAACTTGCGGCAAGTCGAATAGTCGGTTTCGCCTTGAACTTGTTCGCATTTTGCGGTAAAATATCTTCTTATTATTTCTTGTGAAGCGGCTTTCGAACAAATTTCGTCGTCTTCGATACAGAATCCTGCCATGTTTACCCCCATATCGGTGGGGGAGTTATATGGCGAGTATCCTAAAATGCGTCGGAAAGTTTCTTGCAAAACGGGAAAAATTTCTATATCGCGATTATAGTTTACCGTGGTTTCGCCATAAGTTTCCAAATGGAAGGGGTCAATCATATTGACGTCGTCTAAGTCGGCGGTAGCGGCTTCGTAAGCAAGGTTTACAGGGTGTTTTAGGGGAAGGTTCCACACCGGGAAAGTTTCGAATTTAGCGTACCCCGCCTTTATTCCGCACTTGTTTTCGTGATAAAGTTGGGAAAGACAAGTTGCCATTTTGCCGCTTCCGGGACCGGGGGCGGTGACAACTATAAGTTCTCTTTCGGTTTGAATATATTGGTTTTTACCGTAACCTTGCTCGCTGACGATAAGGTCTATGTCGGCAGGGTAACCGTGAATCGGGTAGTGTAAATATACCTTAAGCCCTTTGCTTTCAAGATAATTTTTGAAATTAATCGCGGCGGGTTGTTCGGTAAATCTTGTAATTACTATGCTGCCGACAAACAAATCGAGTGCGGAAAATGCGTCGAGGAGCCTTAAAACGTCGAGATCGTACGTGATACCGAGGTCACCGCGAACTTTGTTTTTTTCTATATCGTTGGCGTTTACGACAATAATAAGTTCGGCTTTGTCTTTAAGGTTAAGTAGCATTTTAAGTTTACTGTCGGGCTCGAAGCCGGGTAAAACCCTCGATGCGTGGTAATCGTCGAAAAGTTTACCGCCGAACTCGAGATAAAGTTTGCCGCCGAAACGAGATATTCTTTCGCTGATTTTTTCCGATTGTAATTTTAAATATTTGTTGTTATCGAATCCGATATTCATTGGAAACGCTCCAAATAAAATTATGTGTTAATTTTATCAAATTTCAGCGGTATTTACAAGTAACTTAGCGTCTTTTCCGATAAAAATATTAATATTTTTATTTGCGGTCCGCTGAGTTAATTTTCTTGATTTACATCGTGCGTTTATGGTATAATGATATTTACTATGGAATACAGAGAATTTACGATACATACTACCGACGAAGCGGAAGAGCTTGTCTCCGACATACTTTGGAATTATTCGGACTACGGCGTAGCGGTTTCTTCCGTTAAAGACGTTATCGAACTTACCGAAAAACGAAAAGATACTTACGATTACATCGACGAAGGGATTTTTGACGGTCAAGTAGGCGTTTCGCTTGTTAAAGGATATTTTGATGTAAAAGATGCCGATGTTAAAAAATCTCTTATAATCAAAGATTTAGACACGCTTAAAAATAACGCTTGCGGCAATATAGATGTCGGCAGTTTGGAACTTATCGAAAGAACGGTTGACGGTGACGATTGGATAGAAGTTTGGCGTAAACATTATCGTCCGATAAACTTCGGCAAGATTACGATTTGTCCTAAGTGGTTTGACTTTAATGGCGACGATTATGTTGTTTATATAGATTCGAATGCCGCTTTCGGGACGGGTGAGCATGAAACTACTTCCATGTGCATACGTTTTATCGAAAAGTATATTTGCAATTTTGAAACCGTTGTCGACGTGGGGACGGGGTCCGGCATATTGGGAATCGCCGCCGCAAAATTAGGCGCGAAAAAAGTCATTATGACGGACGTAGATAAAGTTGCCGTCGCTGCGGCGATACATAACGTCGAAATCAATAATGAAGAAAATAAGTGTATAGTATACAATACTAATTTACTAAACGGCATTAAGATAAAAGGCGATCTATTAGTCGCCAACATTACAGCGGACGTTTTGAAGATTTTATCCGACGATATACAGTCTTACGTGGATAATTGCGGCATTATAATTTTAAGCGGCATTTTAAAATCGCGTAAGGACGAAGTCGTAAATGTATATAAAAAGTTAGATTTTACTCTTTTAGAGGAAAATACTATCGGAGAATGGTCTGCAGTTGTTATGCAAAAGTAAATTACGATTTACATAAAATATTTCAAAATCACGCTTAAAATCAAGAAAAATCTAAATTATTATGAAAGCAGTTGTTTTTACTTTAGGTTGCAAAGTCAACGCCTGTGAAAGTGCGTCGCTTATGCAAGGATTGCACGAAATCGGGTATGAAGTTTCGGATAGACTCGAGTACGCAGACCTATATATTTTGAATACTTGTGCGGTTACGTCCGAGGCGGAAAAGAAGTCTCGTCAAGCGATTGCACGTATTAAATCATATAACGAATCCGCAAAAATCATTGTCACGGGTTGCGCAGCGGAACACGATCCCGATGCATTTATTTGCAAGGACGGCGTTTATCTTGTAACCGGTGCGTTGAACAAAGATAAGATAATATCCCTACTCGATTCCCACGGGGTAATTATCGATGACAGTAAAGAATATTATGAAAAATTTTTGCCTTACGGCGGCTATCGAACGAGGGCATATGTAAAGGTTGAGGACGGATGCAATAATTTTTGTTCGTACTGTTTAATTCCTTACCTTAGAGGTCGAGTGAGATCGCGCACGCTTAAAAATATTCGAAACGAACTCGATAATACTTCGGCGGACGAAATAATCGTTACGGGCATCAACCTTTCGGCATATTCTTCGGAAGGTTTAGACCTTGCTGATTTAATCGAAAATTTAGCCGATTACGATTTTAGGTTGCGCCTCGGCTCTTTAGAGGAAAGCGTCATATCGGAAAAATTACTTTCAGCGACGAAAAAACTGAAAGATTTTGCTCCGCATTTCCATTTGTGCTTGCAATCTGGGAGTTCAAAGGTTTTAAAAGATATGAACCGCCATTATGACCGCAATGAATTTATCGAAAGCGTAAAAAGAGTGCGTGCCTTTTATCCCGATTGTGCAATTACTACAGATATAATCGTAGGTTTTCCGACCGAGACCGACGAGGACTTTAACGAAACGTTAAAACTTTGCGAAACCGTTGATTTCGCAGATATACATTGCTTTGTTTTTTCTCCGAGAGAGGGCACTAAGGCATATAAAATGCCTCGCTTACAAAAATCGGTTACCGATTTAAGAATGCAAAAACTTTTGCAAGTTAAAAGGAAGTCTAAAAGCAAATTTATCTCTAAATTCATCGGCAAGACTTTGTCGGTACTTGTAGAGGAAGAAAAAGACGGATTTTTTGAAGGGTACTCGCAAAACTATATCAGATGTTATTTTAAGGGAGAGTCTTTAAGCGGATTTATAACGGTTAAAGTGGTGGAAGAATTTAAAGACGGCGCACTTTGCGAAGTTTTGAAATAATAAAATTTATTTATTAAAGAGGTTTTTTATGAACGATTGTTTATTTTGTAAATTTGTGGATAATACTTTTCAAACCGAAAAAGTGTTTGAAAACGATGATTTTATAATTATTAAAGATATTGCTCCGATGGCTAAGAATCATTTTTTGGCTATCCCTAAAAAGCACTTCAAATTGTTGTCCGAAATGACTGACGGCGACGCAGATACCTTAGCAAGGATATTTAAGACGATACCGACGCTTCAAAACTTACTCGGTTTAGAAGGCGGCTACCGCTTAGTTATCAATCAAGGCGACGACGCCGGTCAATCGGTTCCTCATCTTCACATTCATATTTTGTCCGGTCAAAAAATGGGTTGGAACCCTGCCGGCTAATTCGCTAAGCATTTTTTTCTTTAATTACTTTAAAAAAACGCTAATTTCGATTAATTCCGCTTGACAACCGTCTATTTGTTTTGTATAATCTTAGCGTTGTAAAAAATAAGTGTCTTTCGGCAAAGGAGGGGTGAATATGTCCACAATCAGAGTTGGTGAAAACGAATCTTTAGACAATGCATTACGTCGTTTTAAAAGAAAATGCTCACGCGACGGTATAATTGGTGACCTCCGTCGTAAAGAGTGTTATGAAAAACCTGCAGTTCGTCGTAAAAAGAAAGCCGAAGCTGCAAGAAAGAGAAATTCAAAAATGTAATTTTTTAACGTCTGCTTATATAGCGGGCGTTTTTTTTACGCTTAAGAAATTTATAGATTATTGTCGAAATATAGATTTTTATGAGGGGTACTTAGCATGGAAGATTTAAAGTCGATTGCAAAAGAGGCAAAACGTCGTTTAAAAGCGGGTTTTTGGGAAGAACACCGTGAAAAAATCGGCGATATTAAAAACAAAGCAAAATCGGACGGCATAAAGACATCGAATATTGTAAAGTATTATCAAACGTCCGTTACGCACGAAATTAAGCCTTACGAAAGCGAAAACGAGATTTTTTATTCGCGCGTCAAGTCTATTTTGGACAGCGTGGGCGAGGTTTCGGATATAATACGCCGCCTTATAGATTATGACAAGTATAATATGCTTCCTTACGAAAGAAAACAAAAATACGTTATGGATTTATCGAATAAATATAGGGTTGCGCTCGCAAGATATAAAAAAGAAAAAAAGTTTAGCGGAGATTGACATTTTTAATTACAACCGAGTTTACTGTTTTTTCGAGTAGTTTTGCTTGAATTATCGAACGAAAAGTGATAAAATATTACAGATGAAAGATTATCTTGAAAAACTTAATAAAGAGCAACTCGCCGCGACGACGGCAACCGAAGGTGCTGTACTTGTTTTGGCAGGGGCGGGCAGCGGTAAAACACGCGTACTTACGTCACGGATTGCCTACATACTCGATAACGACCTTTGCGACCCGTCGCAAATTTTGGCGATAACTTTTACGAATAAAGCCGCTAACGAAATGAGAGAACGCCTCCAAGCATTTATAGGCGATAAAGCAGACAGAATGTGGATTTCGACGATTCACAGCATGTGTCTGCGCATTTTGCGTGCCTCGGTCGGACGGCTTAGCGGTTACGATAAAAATTTTACGGTATACGGCGAGGCGGAAACCGAAAGAATTGTCAAAAAAATAATTGCCGAATTAGGTATAGAAGGCGATTCGGTCTTAAAAAACGCTAAATTTCATATTTCTTATGCGAAAACAAACGATATTTCGCCTGACAGATACATTATCGAAGGAAGCGGAAACGATTTGGCAACGTTTTCCTCGATATATAAACGTTATGAGGAAGTTTTAAAAAGTTCCAATGCGATGGATTTTGACGATTTGATATTGAAGACTTACCATCTTTTGGACGAGGACGACGAAGTTCGTAATTATTACGCGACTAAGTTTCACTACATACATATCGACGAATTCCAAGACACTAACAACGTCCAATACAAAATAGCAAAACTTTTGTCTTCCGTTCACGGCAATATTTTTGCCGTAGGTGACGACGATCAGTCGATTTACGGATGGCGCGGCGCCGAAATTAAGAATATTCTCGGATTTAGCAAGGATTTTAAAGGGTCGAAAGTTTTCAAACTTCAGCAAAACTACAGATCGACAAAAAAAATACTCGATTTGGCAAATGCGATCATTAAAAAGAATTCCGTAAGAAGTCAAAAGACCTTATGGACGGAAAACGATGACGGCGTACGCATCGAATATTATTGCGGGGAAGACGAAACAGGCGAAGCGTTATATACGATAAATCATATTAAAAGTTTAGTAGAAAGAGGTGCGAAATACAGCGATTTCGCAATACTTATGCGTGTTAACGCGCTTTCGCGTTCTTACGAACAAGCGCTTCTTCGCAGCAATATTCCTTTCAAAGTTTTCGGCGGTTTTAAGTTCTTCGAACGTAAAGAAATCAAAGACTTGACCGCCTATTTAAGATTGGTTGCCAACCCTCTCGATAACGATGCTCTTTTGCGTATTATCAATACGCCTAAACGCGGCATCGGCGATAAAACGATCACGGAACTTTCGCGTTTTGCCGAAAGTCAAGGTGTATCGCTTTTTGATGCTTTGTGTTCGATAAACGAACTTTCTTTGAGTGCAAACGCAAAATTAAGGCTTGACCTTTTTAGGCAAGTTATCTTTGATTTAGCACTGATAGGCGGCACGAAAAATCTTTCTACGCTTGTCGACGAGACTATAAAAAGGACGGATTTTTTATCACAGTTTTCCGAGGAAACCGAGGAAAATATGTCTAAAAAAATGAACGTCGGCGAATTTGTAAACTCCGTCGAGGAATATTGTAAATACAACAAAAACGGTACGCTCGAAGACTACCTTAGTTCCATTGCGTTATATAGCGATATCGACGAAGCGGATTCGACCGATTATGTAACGATTGCAACGATTCACGCCGTTAAAGGATTGGAATTCAACACAGTCTTTATTGCCGGCCTCGACGAAACTATTTTTCCGATATCCCGTGCGGTCGGAAGCCCTGCGGATATGGAAGAGGAACGTCGCCTTATGTACGTCGCCGTAACAAGGGCTGAAAAAAGGTTGTATCTTACTCGTGCAAACAGCAGATACTTATACGGCAACAGGCAATTTACGGCAAAATCGAGATTTTTATCGGATGTTGCGGATAAAATTACGCCCGATCCCGATAGCAACAGAAGACAGCGGTATATAGATTCTAACGAATACGGCGACGGATTTTCGACAAGAAGAAAGCAAACTTTTGCCGAGAGAAACTCTTTTTACGATTCTAAAGAATACGAATTCGGGTACACGCAAGACGTTCTGCCGTCCGATACGGGTATGTCGAGCTACGCAAAAACTTTTTCACGCTCGATACCTAAAAAAGACATTAAAAATACGAGCGGCGGATATCAGGTAGGCAGATCGGTAATGCATAAAAAGTTCGGTTTAGGTAAAATTATAGCCGTCAAATCGAGCGGAAACAATTTAGTTATAGATGTTGCCTTTCAAAAGGTCGGCATAAAGTCGCTTGCCGTAAATTTTGCACCGATTGAATTGCTTTAACTTTAAAGAGGATTTTTCTTATGGATAGAATGAAAGAACTTGTAGCGCTTTTAAATCGCTACGGTTACGAATATTACGTACTCGATAATCCGACGGTTTCGGACGGCGAGTACGACAAACTTTACGACGAACTTAAATTACTTGAATTGTCAACCGGTGTTATTTTGCCGGATTCGCCGACGCATAGGGTAGGCGGCGAACCCATTTCCTCCTTTCAAAAGCATCGCCACATCGAGCGTTTATACAGCCTCGATAAAGCTGTTACGAAAGAGCAATTATCGAGTTTTGTAGACAAAATATTAAAATCCGAAAACCCGGATACAAAATATACCGTAGAATATAAGTTCGACGGACTTACGATGTGTTTGACCTATAATAACGGCTATTTTGTTAGGGCGACGACACGCGGTAACGGGGAAGTCGGTGAAGATGTGACCGCACAGGTAAAAACAATAAAAACATTTCCGCTGTCTATTCCCTATAAAGGCTTGCTCGAGGTCAAAGGGGAAGCGGTGATACGTTTATCCGTCCTTGCCAAGTACAATAAAACCGCCGCTCAGGTTTTAAAAAACGCACGTAACGCAGTTGCCGGCGCGATAAGAAACCTCGACCCGAAAGTTACCGAAAAGCGTAAGCCCGAAATTTATTTTTACGATGTCAATTACATAGAAGACAACTCTATACGTTCTCAAACCGAGGCTGTAGAGTTTTTAAAGAAAAACGGGTTCAAGGTTTTCGATTTTTTAAAAATTTGTACTAATTTAAACCAGATTTCCGATGTGCTGTCCGAAATAGACGCAAACCGCGGAAATTTAGACGTATTAACCGACGGTGCGGTTATTAAAGTCGACGACTATAACGTTCGCGAGGAATTAGGCAGTACCGAAAAGTTTCCTCGATGGGCGATTGCGTATAAATTCGAAGCGTTAGAGGTTACTACGGTTTTAGATAAAATAACTTGGCAAGTCGGAAGAACCGGTAAACTTACTCCGCTCGGGCACCTTAGCCCCGTTGAGCTTTGCGGCGTAACCGTAAAAAAAGCCACTTTAAACAATTACGGGGATATTTTGCGCAAAGAAATAAAAGTGCCTTGCCGCGTTTTGGTTAGAAGAAGTAACGAAGTAATCCCGGAAATTTTAGGTTCGACAGAAATTTTTGAAAACAGTAAATTGCCTGAAAAACCTACGATTTGTCCTTATTGTAATTCAGCACTTGAGGAAAACGGCGCAAATATATTTTGTAGGAACAAGAATTGCAAACCGAGAGTCGTTGCTATGATAGCTAATTTTTGTTCGAAAGAAGCAATGAATATCGAAGGCGTTTCGGAAATGACCGCGGCGCTTTTGTACGACAGTTATAACGTTAGGCGCTACTCCGATTTATATAAACTTGACTACCAAGCCGTTTATTCGCTCGAAGGCTTTAAGGAAAAGCGTGCGCAAAATTTCATCGATTCCGTTGAAAAGTCAAAACATTGTCCGCTTGAAAACTTAATTTTTGCCTTGTCGATCGACGGCATAGGCAAAAAGACAGCAAAAGACTTGGCAAAACGTTTTAAAACCCTCGAAAATCTTAGAAACGCTACGATTTTAGATTTAATTTCGATGAATGAGGTAGGCGAAGTCCTTGCATATAATATTTCCGACTATTTCGGCGACAGCGAAAACCTTTCGGAAATTCAAACGTTGCTTGACTGCGGCGTAAATCCTTATTACGAAAACAATTTAAAAGGCGATGCGTTTTTAGGTAAAAAAGTCGTTTTGACGGGTACTTTGGAAAACTTTAAACGTTCCGAGGCGCAAAAAATAATCGAAAGTTTGGGCGGGGAAGTGATGAGTTCCGTTTCAAAACTTACCAATCTCGTTATTGCCGGCTCCGAAGCGGGAAGCAAATTGGATAAGGCGAAAGCGCTCGGCATCGAGGTAATCGACGAGGATAAGTTTAAAAATTTGATTTCTTAGTTTTGAAAAATTCCCGAAAATGCTTGATTATTTTAAATATATATGTTAATATATAGTTTGGCAAAGAGGTGATACTATGCAAAGCATGACCGGATACGGCAAAGCAGAGTTTAACGGCGACGGGATTTCGCTGTTGGTCGAGATTCGTACGGTTAACAATAGATTTTTAGATATCGTACCGAAATACCCGAGGGTGTTTTTAAAATACGACGATCTTATTCGTAAAACTATTTCAAATAAGATTTCACGAGGACGTTTGGAACTTTTCGTAACGTTAAAGGACACGCGTGAGGGTGTTAAGACTTATACCGTCGATAACGGACTTGCAAAGGGATATTACGACGCTTACGTTACGCTTAAAAATCAATTTCCGACCTTGGCGGACGATTTATCGATAACGTCTTTATTGCGCCTTCCCGACGTTGTTACGCAAAGCGGCGAAGCAGACGAATCTCAGTATAAAGATTTATTAGTGGACACGCTAAACAGTGCGCTCGACAGTTTAAACGAAATGCGCCTTGCCGAGGGTGATAAACTTAAAATCGATTTGCTTACTAGAATGGATACTATTGAGTCGCTGCTGCTTAAAATCATCGACCGTGCGCCGATGGTTGCGCTCGATTATAAAGAAAGACTGCGTGAAAAGATTGCCGACGCTTTGTCGGATGTTAATTACGACGAGTCAAGGCTGCTTCAGGAAGTTGCGATTTTTGCAGACAAAAGCAATATCGACGAGGAAATCACACGTCTTAAATCACATATTTCGCAGTTTAGAAGCATAGTGGATACCGAAAACGCCGGTCGTAAACTCGATTTTCTGATTCAAGAATTCAATCGGGAAACAAATACGATATGTTCTAAGTCAAACGACGTAGATATTACCGATTGCGCGTTAAAACTTAAATGCGAAATCGAAAAAATAAGAGAACAAATACAAAATGTGGAATAATTTCCACTCTACTTTAACTATTTATATCGGAGGATTACAATATGATTCACGAACCGCCAATCGATACACTCGCACAAAAGATAGGTTCAAAATATGCTTTATGCGTCGTTGCGAGCAAACGTGCACGTCAAATTTTAGACGGCTCCTTAGTTAACGGGGTAAGCGAAGTCCTCGAGGACGAAAAACCGTTATCCCTCGCAGCCGAAGAAATTTACGAGGGAAAAGTAACCGCAACGAAATATTAAGGCTTAGCCTTGCTTTTTTCATGTTCATAGCTTTTTGCTATGAGCATGTTTTTTGTAAAAATTATTATGATAGCAGAAGTAATCGTAGACATAGCCCATAGCGAGGTCGATAAAATATTCGACTACATTTGCACCGAGGAAGTTTCCGTCGGGTGCCGTGTTGTCGTGCCTTTCGGTAACGTAAAAATCGAGGGGATTGTCATAGGCTTAAAAGATAAAAGCGAGTACTCCAAATCGCTTAAGCCTTTGTTGCGTGTTATCGACGACGTGCCTGCGATTACAAAAGAATGTTTAGATCTTATGCGCTTTATGTGCGCTAAATATCATATTCCCTGCGCATTGGCTTTAAGGCAATTTTTGCCTACGGAAATGCGCAAAGGCAAGGTTAGGGAAAAGTTGATAAAAACTTGCAAACTCAACCTTGATATTCCTGCTACGGAAATGCTTTCATCGGTGCGAAAAAACGCTAAATCGATGATTGCCGCAATTAATTTTATGTCTGACGGAAAAACAGCGAAAATCGCTGATTTAAACAGCGATTTCGGAAATTCTTCCATTTCGAAACTCGTTAATTTAGGGTATCTTGTTACCGAAGAAGTCAGACTGAATCGTTCCCCCTACGGAGCCTTAGAGGGTTCTAAAAAAAGCGTAACGCTCGTGCCTACGCAACTCGATGCGATAAGGTCAATCGAGTCCACGGATAAAACGGTGACGCTACTTCACGGCGTTACGGGAAGCGGCAAGACAGAGGTGTACTTAAGGCTTATCAAAAAAGCCGTCGACGAAGGAAAAACCGCAATATTGTTAGTGCCCGAAATTTCACTTACGCCGCAAATGCTAAGACAACTTAGAGCGGAGTTCGATAACGATGCAGCAATACTACACAGCGGATTAAGTGCGGGCGAAAAGTTCGACGAATGGTGGAGGCTTCGCTCGGGCGAGGCAAAGGTTGCCGTCGGTGCGAGGTCTGCTGTTTTCGCTCCGCTTGAAAACGTAGGCGTTATTATCATCGATGAAGAACATGACGGAAGTTACGTTAGCGAATCGAGCCCGCGTTACGACACTAAAGACATAGCGTTGTTCAGGGCAAACTATAACGGTTGTAAATTAGTTTTAGGCAGTGCTACGCCTTCGGTTTCGACCTACCTCGATGCTAAAAACGGTAAATATAATCTTGCCGTCATGCCTGAACGTATTAATAAAAAACCTCTTCCCGAAATGATTATAGCCGATATGAGAAGAGAAGTTCGCAGAGGTAACAACACGGCGTTTTCCTCGGCTTTATCCGAAGAACTTAAAAAATGTCTCGAGAGCGGAAATCAAGCTATAATTTTTCTGAACAGAAGAGGGTATTCTCAACGGATAGTCTGTAGAGAGTGCGGATATATTGCTCGTTGCGAAAATTGCGACGTTGCGCTTAATTATCATTCTGTCGGAAACGTTTTGAAGTGTCACTACTGCGGCGCAACGTATAAAATGCTCGACGCTTGCCCAGAGTGCGGCAGTATTCACGTAAATTATTACGGTACGGGAACTCAAAAAGTAGTTAACGACCTTAAGTCTCTTTTCCCGCAAGCGAAAATTTTACGTATGGATAACGATACGACTTCCACAAAAGAAGGGCACTATAAAATTTTATCTGCCTTTTCCAACAGAGAAGCCGATATTTTGGTCGGAACGCAAATGATAGCAAAAGGGCACGATTTTCCTGCCGTTACGCTTGTCGGAATTTTAGATGCGGATATGAGTTTATTGTTTTCCGACTATCGAAGCGGCGAAAGAACTTATCAGCTCATTACTCAAGTTGCGGGAAGAAGCGGACGTGCCGACGAAAAAGGCGTTGTGGTTTTACAAACTTATCAACCCGACAACGCAATTTTAAAGTATGCGATAAAATACGATTATCAAGGATTTTTCGAAAGAGAAAATTCCTTACGCCGCGCTACTTTTTATCCTCCGTATGCGACGATTCTTCGCGTAATGATCGAAAGCGAAGACGATGAAGCCGCCATGGAAACTTTAAAAAACGTACATGAAAAACTGTACGACCTTTACTTAAAAAACAACGACAGTTTTCTGTTTTATAATAAAATGAAGTCGCCGATCAAGCGACTTAAAAACAAGTTCCGCTATCAGGTACTTATGAGAATCAAAGAAGGAAACGACGCGGTTATCGATGCGGTATACGATTTAGCCTTACCGTTTAAGACTAACAAAACTTTGGTCTATATCGAAGTCAACCCGTCCAACCTTAGTTAGGTGTAATATGGCTTTAAGAAAAATTGTACAAATAGGCGATCCCGTTTTAAGAAAAAAATCTTTTCCCGTAACCGATTTCGGCGAAAAAACCATTCAACTTTTGGACGATATGAAAGACACTCTCGAAAAAGCCGAGGGGGCGGGACTTGCCGCCGTTCAAGTTGGCGTTTTAAGACGTATTTTCGTGGTTTCCGTCGAGGAAGGCTATTTTGAATTCATTAATCCCGTAATCGTCAAAACTGCGGGTAAGCAATTGGGTAAAGAGGGTTGTTTATCCATTCAACATAAATACGGAGACGTCGAACGTCCGAATAAGGTCGTCATAAAGGCTCAAGACAGATACGGGAAAGAATTTAAACTTACCGCATATGAGTTTTTCGCACGTGCGCTTTGCCACGAGTACGACCACTTGGAAGGCATTTTATATACAGACAAAGCAACTAATATAGAGGTGGCGGATTGAAAATAATTTTTTTAGGAACACCTTCTTTTGCAGTGCCTTCGCTTCAAGCGTTAATCGACTCGAAGCACGAAATACTTGCCGTCGTTTGTCAACCCGACAGAAAGGTCGGTAGGGAGCAGAAAGTCGTTTTGTCTCCCGTAAAAGAATTGGCGTTATCGCATAACATTAAAATTTTACAATACGAAAAAATTCGGATTGAAGGCGTCGACGATTTAAAATCTTTAAGTCCCGACATAATGGTGAGTTGTGCTTTCGGTCAAATTTTATCGCAAGAAATTATAGATATAGCGCCGCACGGAATTATTAACGTGCATGGTTCGCTTTTGCCGAAATATAGAGGCGCCGCGCCTATTCAACAAGCCGTTATCGACGGTGAAAAAGAAACCGGCGTGACTATTATGCAAACCGAGGCGGGTATCGATACGGGGGATATTTTATCCGTCGTAAAAACCGACATCGGTGAAAAAGAAACGGCAGGGGAACTTTTCGACAGACTCTCTTATCTCGGTGCGGGGCTACTCGTCGATACGCTAGACAAAATCGAAAGAGGTACGATTACGCCTATAAAACAAGACGAAAGCAAAGCGACTCACGTTTCCATGATAAAAAAGGAAGACGGAATTATCGATTGGAACAATGATAATATTTCTGTCTTTAACAAAATAAGGGGAATGAACCCGTGGCCGATAGCATACACGAGGCTAAACGGTAAAAATCTCAAAATATTTGCCGCAACGCCCGTTGATTTTAGCATTTCCGACAATTTCGAAGTAGGCGCCGTTGTTTGTTGTAATACGAGTGACGGAATTGTCGTTAATTGCAAAAAAGGTTTTTTAAGACTTGACGAACTTCAGTTAGAGGGCGCAAAGCGAATGTCTTCGCATGACTTTTTGTTGGGAAGGAAAATTCCCGTCGGAACTATACTGAAATGATTATTCTATTTTACGATTGTTACAGAATTTTAAGCGAAGTCTACAAAAACGGAGCATACCTAAAACAAGCGATAAATTCGGTAGATATCGAAGAGTTGAATCGCGCGAAAACCACTAAGATTTGTTACGGCGTTTTAGATAAAGATATTACGTTAAATTATTATATCGCCGATCTTTGTGCGAAAAGTCCTAAAACATCGATAAAAATCCTGCTTAAAATCGGGATTTATTCTATTAAGTACCTAAATAAAAAACCGTACGCCGTAATCGACGCTATCGTGGAACTTTGTAAAAAAATCGGCAAAGGCGCGAACTCCGGATTCGTAAACGCAGTGCTTAGAAAATTCACTAAAAGTGAAATCCCTCTTCCAGAGGATTATATCGAGCGGCTTTCGGTAAAGTATTCTTATCCTATGTTTGCCGTTAGTCGTTTAGTCGGCGCATACGGAAACGACGCCGAGAAAATTATGGCGTTTGACGACGAAAAAACTTTCGTTCGTTTTAACAAAAACGTTGTAGGTGCCGAGTATTTGACCGAGCGTAATTATGTTTACGAAACCACCCCTTTCAATAACTTGTTTTCCGTTTCCAATATGAAAATCGACGAAGATTTTTATAAAGGGATTTATACATTTCAGTCGATAGGGTCCGTTGCAATCGCGTCCGTGATAGATGAGTGCGAAAATCTTCTCGATGCGTGTGCGGCACCCGGTGGAAAATCGGTCTATCTTGCCGAAAAATGTAAGCACGTTACCGCTTGCGAATTGCATGCGCACAGATGCGAATTGATAAGAAGTTACGCCAAGCGACTGGGGGCTTGTAATATAGATGTCGTAAACTGCGATTCTACGGTGTACCGCGCGGATTTCGATAATCGTTTCGACGCTGTATTGTGCGACGTTCCCTGCAGCGGATACGGTACTTTAAAACAGAACCCCGACATAAAGTTAAAAGACATCGACTTTAAAGACTTGAACTATTTGCAATTTTCCATACTTTCAAACTGCGCAAAATACTTAAAACAAGGAGGAACCCTTGTGTATTCGACGTGTTCGATTTTTAAAGAGGAAAACGACGATGTGGTTGCAAAGTTTTTAAAAGAAAACACTTCGTTTGAAGTTTGCGACACGGCTTGTTTGCTCCAAGGCGTAAAAACGAAGTACGGAATACAATTTTTACCGAATATTTCACTCGGCGCAGGATTTTACCTTTGTAAAATGATTAAAAAATGATGATACTTCAAGACCTAACCTTAGAAAATTTAAAAGAGTTAGTCGTAAATATCGGCGAAAAACCTTTTAGGGCGTCGCAAATTTTTCATAACCTTCATAACGGGAAATCCCTTTCGGAAATGACGGATATCTCTAAATCGTTAAAAGAAAAGCTTCTTAAAGATTACTACGATTTCGCATCCGAGATTATCGAAGAAAAAGTTTCGAAAGACGGTACGAAAAAATATCTTTTCAGATTAAACGACGGCAATATCGTCGAAGGCGTTTTGATGAGTTACAAATACGGTAACACAATCTGCGTATCGACGCAAGTAGGTTGCCGTATGGGCTGTGCCTTTTGCGCCTCAACGATAGGCGGGCTGGTAAGGAATTTGACGCCGGGCGAGATTTTGTCGGAGATTCTTAACGTAAATCGAAAAATAGGCGGCGATATAGCAAACAGAAAAATTACAAACGTCGTTTTAATGGGTAGCGGCGAGCCTTTAGATAATTACGATAACGTTATAAAGTTTTTGCAACTTTTATCTTATAAAGACGGAATTAATATAAGTCCGCGAAACGTTAGTTTGTCGACTTGCGGGATTGTGCCTAAAATGCTTGAAATCGCTAACGAGGGTTTACCGATTAATCTTACCTTGTCGCTTCATTCGCCGTTTGACGATGAAAGACGAAAAATTATGCCGATTGCAAATGCATATAAGATAAAAGATATAATTGCAGCGCTCGATAATTATTTTAACAAGACGGGTAGGCGTTATTACATCGAATATTCGTTGATACAGGGCGTAAACGATACGGATAAATGCGCGGCAGAACTTCGCAATCTTTTTAAAGGCAAACCTTGCCATATTAATTTAATCAGATTAAATTCCGTAAAAGAAAAAAATCTTATCGGAACTTCCGATAAGAACGCTCGGCTTTTTATGAATAAGTTAGTAGACCTCGGGTTGTCCGCTACGATAAGAAGACGCATGGGCGACGATATCGACGGCGCTTGCGGGCAACTTAGAAGAAGATACATCGAAAAAGGAGAAAACTCAGATTAAAGGGATTATTATTAAAAGCCGCTCGAAAGAGTTTGTCGTGTTATCAAACGGTAAGGAATATACTTGCGTAGCGCGTGGCAACTTAAAAATTAAGGATAAAAAATTAATAACGGGCGACAAAGTCGAGTTTTCGGACGGAGTGATTACGAAAATAGAAGACAGACAATCGATTATCGGCAGACCGCGCGTTGCCAACGCGGACGTCGTTAATATAGTCATAGCCTCGAAACCGCAGCCCGATTACTTACTTGTCGATAAAATGATAATCGAGTGCGTAAGGGTTGGTATTTCCGTTTACCTTACGGTAAACAAGTGCGACGTCGATTGCGTGACGAGCGATTATGTAAAAAAACATTACGAGAAAGCAGTGGATGCCGTTTTTACTGTTAGCGCCGAAAGCGGCGAGGGTATCGACGAACTAAAGAACGCGCTAAAAGGAAAACTTTGCTGCCTGTCGGGACAGTCTGCTGTCGGTAAAACCTCGATTTGCAACGCTATATTCGGTAAAAACGAAGCGGTTAACACGATAAGCCGAAAAACCGATAGGGGAAGGCACACTACGACCGCGCGCGAAATACATTATTCGCAAGATCTTTTGATAGTCGATACGCCGGGGTTTTCTTCACTTGACATCGAATCGGTAAAAAGTTATGACTTGGCAAATTATTATAAAGACTTTGCCGAGTATAACGGAAAGTGTTTTTATATAGGCTGTATGCATATATCGGAACCCGATTGTCGTCTAAAGCAAGCGCTCGACTTAGGAAAAATATCTAAAGACAGGTACGACAGATATCTTACTATATATAAGGAAATTAAGGAATATGAAAAACGCAAATATTAAAATTGCCCCCTCTATTTTGTCGGCAGACTTTTCCAAAATGGGCGACGAAGTGCAAAAGTTGCAAGATTGCGGTGCGGATATTATTCATTGCGACGTTATGGACGGAGTTTTTGTTCCGAATATAACATTCGGAATAAAAATGATACGCGATATCAAAAAACACACGTCGTTACCGCTTGACTGTCATCTTATGATAGTTAATCCTGAAAAATACATTAAGAGATTTGCCGAGGCGGGTGCCGACTATATTACCGTGCATTACGAGGCTTGCAACGGTTGTGCTAAAGACGTTTTAAATTCCATAAAGTCTTTAGGATGCAAAGCAGGGCTTGCAATTCATCCCGATACCGATCCGAGAATAATCAAAGACCTTATACCTTATTGCGATTTAGTGCTTATAATGAGTGTTTTTCCCGGCTTTGGCGGTCAGACGTTTATTTACGAAACATTAAAAAGCGTCGAATACGTTAAAAACGAAATTGACAGTCTCGGGGCAAATATCGAAATCGAAATTGACGGCGGAATAAACTTCGATACGGTAAAACTTGCAAAAAACGCAGGCGTTAATATTGTCGTTGCCGGAAATACCGTTTTTTCCGCGGAAGATAAAAAATTCGCAATCGAGAAACTTAAGGCGGATTAATTTTACATAAAAAAGAAAAGCAACTTCCTTTTTTTACGGGGAAGTTGCTTTTCTTTTGCAAATTAAAAGGTCACGTTTTGCGTGACCGTAAAGTAATTAAGCCCTTTCAACGCCTTTGCCTTTTAAGCAACGGGTACATACGTATTCAGAGGATACAACGCCATTTTTAACGATTTTAACCTTCTGAACGTTTGCATTGTAGGAGCGTGGTGTTTTGCGGTTACTGTGACTTACCAAATTGCCACTAAGTTTACCTTTACCGCATACGCTGCAAACTCTTGACATATTAACACCTCCAACACGTTTTAGAATTCAGCCTAATTAATATAGCATTTATACAAACAAAAATCAACTTATTTTTAATGACTTTTCAAAGAATTTGTAATTTTTTTGTTCTTTAGGGCTTACTTTTGCCTAAATCACGGAAAATACACTCTTTTTGGTTGCAAAAGCAAAGGAATTGTTGTAAAATATTACTTGTCTATATAAGGAGTAACTGTTATGCCTGTAAGCACCACGAATATTTACGGTCAAATTTTAATATCGGACGAAGCGATTGCAAAAGTAGCTTCTCATGCTGCGTTGGATTGTTACGGCATAGTCGAGCTTGTTACGAAAAGCGTTAAAGATTCGCTGAGCGGACTGTTTAATAAAGGTCAAAGAGTGCGCGGTACTTGCGTCGTAACCAAAGGCGATAAAATTTTTATCGATATTTGCGTTATTATCAAGTTCGGCGTTTCGCTTTCCGCCGTTGCAGAGACATTGAAACTTTCGGTAAAGTATAACGTTGAAAAATTTACCGGCATGGTTGTCGATACTGTCAACGTTAATATTGTAGGGGTTAAACTTTAAGTTGAGCAAGGAAGCGTATTTAGTTAGCGTTTTGTTTCGTTAAACGATTTTGCGTTTCCCTAAAAAAACGATTATTTCTATATTTTGAAGGATTCTTATGTTAAAAACAATAAACGGCGCAATGTATGGCAAGATGATTGTCAATGCGTCAAAATTACTCGATTCGAATCGGGCGAAAATCGACGCGCTGAACGTTTTCCCCGTACCTGACGGCGATACCGGTACCAATATGTGCGCAACTTTAAGTTCCGCCGTTAAAGAACTTAAATCTTGTCACAGTAACAGAATGTCGGATATTTGCGATACGGTTTCCAAAGCGACTTTGCGCGGCGCGAGGGGAAACTCCGGTGTTATTACTTCGCAAATTATAAAAGGTCTTTGTAAAAGTTTTCGCGAATTAGACGAGATTTCCGTTAAAGATTTCGTTAAGGCGATGAAGGTCGCAACCGAAACCGCTTACGCGGCTGTCAATAAGCCAAAAGAAGGCACGATTTTGACCGTTTGCCGAATGATGAGTGAGAATGCGTCATCGCAAAGAACCAAAGACATGCTTGCTTTCTTCGAGTCGATAATAGCAGCCGGCGAAGCGGCGCTTGCGTCTACGCCCGAACTTTTGCCCGTATTAAAAAAGGCAGGTGTAGTAGATTCGGGTGGAATGGGTCTCGTTACTATATTTAAGGGGATGTTTTCCGCACTTAAAGGCGAAGAAATCGAAGAAGCCGACGATGAGGCGCCCGCTGTCGAATCGGTTAAAAAAGACGAACATATCGTTCCCGACTTAACCAATTTAAGCAGTATTCAATTTGCTTACTGTACAGAATTTTTTATAACTAATTTAAAAAAGAAAACGACTTTAGCCGATATCGACAGACTCGGTGAAACTTTAAACGGGATAGGCGACAGCGTAATATGCGTCGGCGACTTGGAACTCGTTAAAGTACACGTTCACACAAACGCCCCGGGTGTTGCGCTTACGAAAGCCCTGCAACTTGGCGAACTCGACAAAGTAAAGATCGAAAATATGCTCGAACAAAATCGTGCGCTTCAACGTCAATACGAGGCGGAAAGAAAGCCTATAGGTCTTATTTCCGTTGCTCAAGGCGACGGGCTTGCCGCAATGTTTAAGGAATTAAACTGCGACAGAGTAATCGAAGGCGGTCAAACGATGAACCCGAGTGCCAGCGATATTGCAGATGCGATTTTACAGGTGAATGCCGGTACCATATTCGTTTTCCCGAATAACAAAAACATTATTTTAGCAGCCGAACAAAGTAAGTCGTTGGTCGAAGGAAGAAAAATCGTAGTTGTTCCGACCAAAAACATTCCTCAAGGTTTAGCGGCGGCTATGGCTTACGATCCCGAAGTTCCCGCAGACGAAAATTTAATGAATATGCTTCACGCCATTGACAGCGTTTCGGACGGACAAGTAACTTATGCCGTAAGAAACACCACCGTCGGCGGGTTTAACCTTAAAAAAGGCGATTATATCGGTCTCAACAGTAAGCGTATATTGTCAAAAGGTACTTCGATTAATGCCGCAACAATGAAACTTATTGAAAAATTGAAAGATAAAAATCATTCTCTTATCAATATTTATTACGGTGCGGACGTAAAAGAACAAGAAGCAATGATGCTCAAACAAGAGGTCGAAGAAGCATATCCCGACTGTGACGTCGAATGTTATTACGGCGGTCAGGCTGTTTATTTCTACATCTTATCTTTAGAATAATTTTATCGGGAAAAACTTAATCGTTTTTCCCTTTTTTCGTGTATGGAACTTAGATTTGTTAAAGGATTATCCGACAAAAGAATAGCAGACCTTAATTCGATGGGGATTTTTACCGCAGAAGACTTAGTTAGGCATTTTCCGCGAAACTACCTCGATATGCGTAAAGCGGTAAACCTTTTAGATGTGCAAAATAACGATTTTGCATTAGTAAAAGCGACTGTAATCGCAATCCCTAACTATATTCCCCAGCGTGGTAAATATAACTTTTTTAAAGTAAGTTGCGTACAAGAAGGAGAGCCTTTTACGATCATATGGTTTAATCAACCCTATGTAAAATCTAAGTTAAAAGAGGGCGAAACTTACTTATTTTACGGGCGAATACGTAACCGCTACGGCGTAATTTCAATGTCGAATCCGAGTTTTGAATTATATGATAACAACTTGAGTTTGAAAGGCATAGTGCCGGTCTATTCGCTCAAAGGCTCGCTAAGTCAAAAAGTTATGCGTTCCGTTATTTCCGACGCACTTTCCAAGGTTTCCTTTTCCACGATAATACCCGAAAGCGCAATACGCTCATACGGGCTTTCAGATCTTAAAAACGCCTATTATTCGGTGCACAACCCGGAAAACTTTGAAAGCTTACATAGCGCAAGCGAAAGAATTGCCGTCGAGGAATATTACATTTTGATTTCTGCGTTTAAGTTTATTAAAGGCGATAGACAGGAAGCGCGTATAAATCGTTATACTACGTCTGCATCGCAGCTTAAAGCGTTTACTTCGAGATTTCCTTTCGAATTTACGCAAGGTCAAAAACTCGCTGTTAACGAGATATATTCCGACCTTAAAAAACCGCAGATTATGAATAGGCTTTTGCAGGGCGACGTCGGGTCGGGTAAAACCGCAGTTTCGCTTTCCGCAATGTATATGGCTGTAAACAGCGGATATCAGGTAGTTATGCTTGCACCGACGGAAGTTCTTGCTAAGCAAAACTATTCGCTTGTTTGCAAGTATTTTCCCGAATGTAACGTCGGTTTTTTAAGCGGATCGCTTACCGCTAAAGAAAAAGCGGCGGTAAAGCAAGAAATAGTAAGCGGATATTGTCAAATTGTCGTAGGGACGCACGCAATACTCGAAAAAGACGTAGTGTTCAAAAATTTATCTCTTTGCGTTTGCGACGAGCAGCAACGTTTCGGTGTGGCTCAAAGAAACAATCTCGTCGAAAAAGGCATAAAACCGGACGTGTTGATTATGAGCGCTACGCCTATCCCGAGAACGCTTTCCTTAATTTTTTACGGCGATTTGGATATTTTCACAATTACCGATAAGCCGATGGCGCGTGCGACCGTTAAGACTAGTATCGTACCGAGGCAAAAATACGAAGCAATGCTCGGTTTTATCGACGAAGAAATCCAAAAGGGCAGGCAAGCATACTTTGTTTGTCCTAAAATCGACGGAGACGAAGAAGGCTCGGTTTTATCGGCAACCGAGGTTTACGAAGAACTTTGTAAAAAACTACCCCAAAGGAAATTCGGGCTTCTGCACGGAAGGATGAAGGACGCCAAAAAAACCGAAATTATGCTTGATTTTAAAGAGCGTAAACTTGACGCAATTGTTTCGACAACTGTTATAGAGGTCGGTATAGACGTACCTAATGCCACTGTAATGTGTATTTTCGGCGCAGACAGATTCGGGCTCTCGCAACTTCATCAGTTAAGGGGGCGGGTCGGTCGTTCAGATTTAGATAGTTACTGTTTTTTACTTTCGGACACCAACACCGAAACATCGCTTAATAGGCTTGCTGCGATAAAAAATAATTCCGACGGATTTAAAATATCCGAAATCGATTACGGCGAAAGAGGTGGCGGCGACTTTATGGGCACTAGGCAAAGCGGTAAATTCATGACCGATTTGGGCGCGTTGAAGTATACGACGTCGGCAATATTTTTGGCTAAAAAATTAGCCGACGATTACCCGGTTTTCGGAAAAGAACTGACTGAATTAAGAGCGGTTGCACTTAAAAAGTACGAAAAACTTAAAGACGTTGCGTTAAATTAATTTGCTATCCGAAAAAAGATGAATTTTAATGATGTCTTTATTAAAAAACACAAGTAAATTTCTTGTGTTTTTTTTTGAAGAAGACTATAATAAATATCGGCGCAAAAGCATATGCTTTTAGCCGCTTATTTATATTTTACGGAATTTTATTTCATGAAGCACAATATTACAATTAAAGAATTACTTAAAGATTACGGCGTAAGTCTTTTGGCGGGGCTTCTTACCGCATTCGGGCTGCATTATTTTTCTCAACACAGCGGATTTGTCCCTGGCGGTATAAGCGGGCTTGCGTTTATTGTTTCTTGGTTCACTCCTAATTTGCCTCGCGCAACCGGTATATTAATGCTTTTATTTAATATGCCGTTTATTATTTTGGTTTCGATTTTCGTCGAAAAAAAATTAGGTCTAAACTTAGCGTTTTACATACTCGTACAGTCCGGCGGGCTTATTCTTATGGAAAATTTGCCGTACTTTGACGTAAACGACGGTAATATAATATTTGCTTGCATAGGCGCAGGCGTTATAACTGGTCTCGGCTATGGTTTACAAATCCGCGTAAACGGGTCTGCCGGCGGTACTTACGCCATTTCGGCGCTGATAAAGCATTGGAATCCCGCTGCGAATATCGCTTGGCTTTCGTACGCAATGGATTGCAGCGTCGTTATACTCGTGTTCGCGTTAGGGGAATTCGACGTCAGTAAGCCCGTAACGGACCCGACTGCTTTTCAACCCGACGCAATCGTAGCGACGGTTGCGACTATAATCAACCTATTTATCGCTAACTTTGTCGTTGA
This sequence comes from uncultured Christensenella sp., assembly GCA_964398065.1. Classification (GTDB taxonomy): domain Bacteria; phylum Bacillota; class Clostridia; order Christensenellales; family Borkfalkiaceae; genus UBA4636. Next base: position 55,863 of record CAYNLN010000005.1, read on the forward strand.
TTATTGCTTACAAGGTTCTAAATCCGGTTATAAGTTTGAAATCATTACAAATAATCCCGAGGAACTTGCTTCGGAGATTATGACCGACTTAAAGCACGGCGTAACGGAAATGAACGTGCAAGGCATGTATACGCACAGCAATAAGTATATGATAGTTTGCATAATCCGTAAACGCGAATTAAGCAAAATGATGAAGATAATGAAGAAATATAAAGGCACCTTCGCTTCTTTTTCTAAAGTCAACGAAGTTATCGGTTTGTTTAAAAAATAATATTAACCCCGCTTGGTGTTTCGAAGATACCGAGCGGGGATTTTTAAATTAAATATGATTGTTCGGTGTAACAAGGATTGTTTTTTGGTCGGTGTAATAGACCATTCCCAAAGGAAGTCCCTGCGGGCGTTTAACGAATTTTTTAAGAGTGTAATCTACGGGTACTTTATCGGAACTTCTCGCTTTACTATAAAATGCGCAGATTTCTGCGGCGTATAGTAAAATGTCGTCGGGCACGGATTTGCCGTTCGTCTTGATTATAACGTGTGAGGAATGATAGTCTTTTGTGTGTAGCCAAACGTCATTACGTTCGGCGGAGGATGTCAGTTTTGTATTTTGCAAATTGTTTTTGCCGACAAATATCTCGAAGCCCCCGTAACTATAAACTCTGTATTGACTTTTTTGCTCCTTTTTAGAATTTTTCTTAACGTATGATTTCAGTATGTTTGCTTCAACAAGTTCTTCTTCGATTTCGGCAAAATCGGACGATTCCGTGCAGAGATCGATTTCGTCGTGAAGAGACTGAATGTACTTAAGTTGGCTTTCTAAAGCGGTAATCTGCGGTTCTACTTGGTTTACTGTTTTCTTTTCCTTGTTGTATTTCTTAAAATACTTTTCGGCGTTTTCTTTAGGTGAAAGCTTGTCGTCGAGCGGAATAAGTACTTTTTCGTTATCGGGCGAATAAAAGTTTTCCAGTAAGACTTCATTTTTGCCGCTTTCGATACGGTATAGGTTTGAAATAATTAGTTCGCCGAATATTCTGTCTTGTTGCATATTTTTACAGGCAAGTATTTTATCTAAGGCAATTTGATATTTTTTTCTAAGTTTCTTTTCAAATGCCGTTACCGAAGATGTAAGTTTGCGTTTTTTTGTTTCGAACTCTTTTTCCGTTTCCTTTTTCGTATAAAAGTAATCGATTGCGCAAGTTATGTCTTGAAAACACTTTTTCTCGATTACAACGCTTTTATATTCGGTAACATAAAAATCAGAATTCGAAGACGATAAAGTAACGCAGGGTTTTAATTTACATTCGTCGTAAAAACTTTTAAAATACTTGTAAAAATCTTCGATATTTGAGTTTATTACGATACTATAATTCGGTTCGGTCGAACCAAAATACCTAAAAACTATTTCGCTTGCCGTGGCTTTTGAAATCCCTTTAAAGTTATTGAACAGATAATTTGAAAAATCGCCGCAAGTAAAATTTTTAAGTATGTTTATTGCCGAGTCAGAATCGGATAAATCTGTTTTATTCTGTGGCAGCGGTAAAACGTAACTTACCCCCGGGATTATCGGTCTTAATCCCTCTAAACTTTGCGATTGTTTTATCGCACCGAGTATTTTTCCGTTTTCGGTAAGAATTATATTTGAATATTTACCCATTACTTCTGCGTAAAGAATTTTAGTGCCGGACTCGCGTAATTCGTTTTTTGCGTTGAATTTGATTTTAAAAATTCTTTCGTAAGGTACTTGTTCGACGCTTTCGATAACTGCGTGCGATAGGTGCTTACGTAAAAGCATGCAAAAGGAAGGCGCTTGTAAAGGCGCATTGGTTTGGCGAGCGGTAAGCGTTACTCTCGCGTTTTCCGCATTTGCCGAAACAATCAACATTTCGTTTTTGTTTTGCGTTCTCAAATAAAAGACAACGGAATCCGCGGTCGGTTGATTTATGCGGTCGATTCGCGCGTTTGAAAGTTTAGTGTTAAGTTCTAGGGCGGTATGGAATATCGTAAAAGCGTCTTGCGGCATAGTTTTTAATCCGTTAAATTATTCTCATGACATTAATTATACTTAAAATTAACTATTTTGCAAATATTTGATACAAAAACTTTACATTTTTTTATTCTTTTGCTAAAATAGTACGGAAACGAAAATAAAACAACATTTTTTTAGAGGTAATTATGAACTATACGTTTGAAAATTTTGAAAAGAGTCAAGTTAAAGTTACGATAACTTTAGACAAAGCAGATTGGGAAAAGGCGATTTCCGAAGCATATTCTCAAAACAAAGGTAAATATTCCGTTCAAGGCTTTAGAAAAGGACACGTTCCTTTCAACGTAATTTGCGGTGTTTACGGCAAAGAAGTTTTTTATGAAGACGCAATCAACGTATCCGTCTCCGAATACTATCCGCAAGTTCTCGAAAAGGAAGCGGCTAACATACACCCTGTAGGCGACCCCGAATTTTCGCTCGATAACGTTTCCGACGACGGTATAACTTTTACGGCGTTGATTCCCGTTATGCCCGAAGTCAAAATTGCTTCCTATAAGGGTATAAAAGTCGATAAAGTTGAGTATAATGTAACAGACGAAGACTTAGATAACGATATAAAGAGGTTGCTCGATAGAAATTCGAGGGAAGTTTCCGTTACCGACAGACCTTGTCAAAACGGTGATACCGTCGTTATTGACTACAGCGGTTCTGTAGACGGCGTTAAGTTTGACGGCGGTACCGCTGAAAAACAACGTTTAGAACTCGGCTCGGGTTCATTTATTCCCGGTTTCGAAGATCAAGTTGTCGGTATGAATATCGGCGATGAAAAAGACATTAACGTAACTTTCCCCGAAGATTACACTGAGCCTCTTAACGGCAAAGCGGCTGTGTTTGCCATTCGTTTACACGAAATTTTAGCAAAAGAACTTCCCGAACTTAACGATGAATTTATTAAAGAAGCGACCGGAGAAGAAACTTTAGACGTATATAAAGAAAAAACGCGTGAACGCATGCAAAAGGATAACGATAAACGTGCTCAAAACGAAAACGAGGACAACCTTTTAACTAAGATTGCCGAGGGTACCGAAGTTGTAATTCCCGATTGCATGGTAAATAACGAAGTTAACTCCATGGTACAACAATTCCAATACAGACTTATGTATCAAGGACTTAAATACGAAGATTACTTAAAAGTAACCAATCAAACCGATGCCGCTATAAGAGATTCTTATAAGGAACTTGCCGAAGCAAGAGTTAAAAAACAACTTATCGTCACTAAGATTGTCGAAGACGAAAAAATCGAAGCGACCGACGAAGAAGTCGACGAAAAAATTGCAGAACAAGCAAAATCTCTCGGTAAAGAAGTTGAAGAATACAAACCCACTATGGACCCGAGACAAATCGATTATATTAAAAACTCGATAGTAATCGATAAACTTTTCAATTTCCTCGTTGAAAACAATGACATTTCCTAATTTTATAAATTAAAGGTGATAAAAATGGCACTTATTCCGTACGTAGTACAAGATACAGGAAAAGGCGAGCGTTCGTACGATATATACTCCCGTTTATTGGAAGACAGAATTATATTTTTATCGGGCGAAATCGACGACGCGATGGCTAACACCATAGTTGCTCAGTTAATTTATCTCGAATCGGATAATCCGTCTAAACCTATCAGTATGTACATCAACAGCCCCGGCGGGAGCGTTTCCGCGGGTCTTGCGATTTACGATACCATGAAGTACGTCAAGTGCGACGTTGCGACCATATGTATCGGCATGGCTGCAAGTATGGCTGCGGTTATACTTTCGAGCGGGACTAAAGGCAAGCGCTATTGTCTTCCGAACAGCGAAGTTATGATTCACCAGCCTTTAGGCGGTATGCAAGGGCAGGCGAGCGATATAAAAATTCAAGCCGAACACATTTTAATGCTCAAAAACAAGCTTAATGCGATTCTTGCCGAAAATACGGGTAACTCGGTAAAGACGATAGAACGCGATACAGACAGAGATAATTACTTTTCCGCAGAAGACGCCTTGGAATATGGCTTGATTGATAGAATTTATTCCACAAGAAACCTTTAATCGGAGGTAGAATGAACAACGTTATATTTGGTGAGAATTCCTGTTCTTTTTGCGGTAAGCCTAAAGAAAAAGTGAAGACTCTCGTTGCGGGACCGAACGGACTTCATATTTGCGACGAATGCATTAATATCTGCCAAGATATTATAAAAGAAGATAAAGCAAAAAAGCCGTTCGAACTGCAACTTTTAAAACCGCACGAAATCAAAAAGGAACTTGACAAATACATCATCGGTCAAGACAAAGCAAAAAAAGTATTGGCTGTTGCGGTTTACAATCATTATAAACGCGTAAACATGGCGGCTCAGGGTAAAAAGGAAGATCGCGACGATACCGAAATCGATAAAAGCAACGTGCTTTTATTGGGACAAACGGGTTGCGGTAAGACCCTTCTTGCAAGTACATTGGCAAAGATACTCAAAGTACCGTTTGCAGTTGCCGACGCAACTACTTTGACGGAAGCAGGGTATGTCGGCGAAGACGTCGAAAATATTTTGTTGAAGCTTATACAAAATGCCGATTATGACATTTCTAAAGCAGAAAAGGGTATAGTTTATATCGACGAAATCGACAAAATAGCGCGTAAAGGCGAAAACGTTTCTATAACAAGAGACGTTTCAGGCGAAGGTGTTCAGCAGTCTTTACTGAAAATAATCGAAAGCACGGTTGCAAGCGTTCCTCCTCAAGGTGGAAGGAAACATCCCCAACAAGAACTTTTAAGAATCGATACGACCAACATTTTGTTTATTTTAGGCGGCGCCTTTGTGGGGCTCGATAAGATAGTCGCTAAACGAAAGGAAAACTCGGGCATGGGTTTCGGTGCGGAAGTTACCGATAAGAACCAAGTTCTTGACGATTATTTGTCGGAAGTTCAGCCGCAAGACTTGATTAAGTTCGGGCTTATTCCGGAATTCGTCGGTAGAATTCCCATTACGGTCGCACTTAATTCCTTGGACGAAAACGCACTTGTGAAAATTATGACCGAACCCAAAAATTCCATCGTTCGTCAATACAAAAAGTTGTTAAGCGTCGATAAAGTAGACCTTGACGTTAAGGAAGACGCACTTAAAGAGATTGCTCAAAAGGCAATATCCTTAAAAACGGGAGCAAGGGGTATAAGAACTATTTTCGAAAATTTGATGTTAGACGTAATGTATGACATACCTACCGATTCGACGATTTCCAAAGTTATTATCGACAAGGACGTCGTGAACGGTTTGAAAAAGCCCGACCTTGTTAAAAAAATAGCGTAGATTAAAACGCTTCGGAAATTTTCCGAGGCGTTTTTTGACTGGTTTTTATTAATTAATAAAGAAAAAACGCTAAATTTTGCATAGCCGCAAGTTAAACAATTGTTTTTTACGTAAAATAATGTTATCATATTATATATACTTAATTTTAAGGTAGGGGTTACCCTTATCAGTGGTGTTTTATGGAAAAAAGAATTACCGTAAAAGAAATTTACAAAAACGCTCAATCGTATACCGAAAATGAAATTTGCGTTATGGGTTGGACAAGAACTATCAGAGACTCCAAGTCTTTTGCTTTTATCGAATTGAACGACGGCAGTTTTTTCAAAAATTTGCAAATCGTTATCGAAAGAGATAATTTATCTAATTACGATGAGATCGTAAAACAAAACGTAGGCGCGTCGTTTATTATTCACGGAAACTTAGTGTTGACGCCCGAAGCAAAACAACCTTTCGAATTAAAAGCGACTGCTTGTTTTGTCGAAGGAACTTCGACTTCGGATTATCCTTTACAAAAGAAACGTCATTCGGTTGAATATTTAAGAGAAATCGCTTATTTGCGTCCGCGTACAAACATGTTCAGCGCAGTTTTTCGCATAAGAAGCGAGGCAGCTTACGCTATTCATAAATTCTTTAACGAGCAAGGCTTCGTCTATGTTCACACACCGATTATCACGGGTAGCGACTGCGAGGGTGCAGGCGAGATGTTCCAAGTTACCACGCTCGACGTTAACAAACCCAAGCGCGATCAAAACGGTCAAGTCGATTATAAGGAAGACTTTTTCGGACTAAAAGCGTCGCTTACCGTTTCGGGACAACTCAACGCCGAAACTTACGCTTTGGCTTTCGGTAACGTTTACACGTTCGGACCTACTTTCCGTGCGGAAAAATCGAACACGGCACGTCATGCCGCAGAGTTTTGGATGATAGAACCCGAAATGGCGTTTGCAGATTTAAACGACGATATGGATATGGCGGAAAAAATGGTAAAATATATCATCGAATACGTTATGAAGTCGTGTCCGGAGGAACTTGAATTTTTAAATAAATTTGTCGATAACGGGCTTTTAGATAGACTAAACAACGTCGTTAGTAACGAATTTGTACGCCTTACCTATACCGAAGCAATTAAAATTTTAGAAAAGCATAAAGATAAATTTGAATTTCCCGTTTATTGGGGCTGCGATCTCCAAAGCGAGCACGAACGCTATCTTACGGAAGTCGTCTACAAAAAGCCGGTATTTTTAACCGATTATCCTAAGGAAATTAAAGCCTTTTACATGAGGCTTAACGACGACGGAAAAACGGTTGCCGCAAGCGATTTATTGGTTCCCGGCATCGGTGAATTGATAGGCGGAAGCCAGCGTGAAGAAAGGCTCGACGTTTTACTTAGTAAGATGAAAGAGTGTAATCTTAACGAAGAGGATTATTGGTGGTACCTGAATTTAAGAAAATACGGCGGCGTAACGCATTCGGGTTACGGGCTCGGCTTTGAAAGGATGGTTATGTACTTAACGGGCATTTCGAATATAAGAGATGTGTTACCCTTCCCGAGAACCGTCGATAACTTAAATTATTAAAATGGATTTTGATTTTAGTTCTTGCGAAAAGCTTTTGGGATACACTTTTAACGACAAAAGTTTACTTCTTAATGCTTTTACGCACGCCTCATACGTTAACGAACACAAAGGCGTTAAGTCTAACGAAAGGCTGGAATTCCTCGGGGATTCCATACTCGGATACGTTATTTCCGAGGCGCTTTACGAAAAATTTCCGAATGATAGCGAGGGTTTGCTTACCTTAAAAAAGCAAGCGCTCGTTTCTAAAAAACCTCTTTCAAAAGCGATTAACGACGCAAAATTAAATGCTTTTTTGATTCTGGGCGAAGGTGAAAAGTCGGAACTCGGAAAACTCAGTCTTTCCGAAAACCTTTTCGAAGCGATAGTCGCCGTAATTTATCTCGACGGCGGAATCGATAATGCGAAAAAATTTATTTTCACCCATTTAGATGTTTTATCGGTTTGCGATATTTCGTCAACGTCTGCCGATTTAATCGATTACAAAAGCAAACTTTTATATCTTGTGCAAGATAAAAAATTCGGTGATTTAGAATATTGGGAAATCGATAAAAGCGGTCCGCAACACAAACCGATTTTTACCATGGGGGTTAAAGTCGGCGGCAAATTAATTGCCACGGCAAGCGGCACTTCACATAAAGAAGGCGAAAAAGCCGCTGCAAAAATTGCACTTAGTATTTTACAAAGCGAGGATTTCAAACCTTGAATTTCGAAAAAATTGAAATGAGCGGCTTTAAGTCGTTTGCCGATAAAGTAGAAATAACATTCGATAACGGCGTTACCGGTATTGTCGGACCTAACGGGTGCGGCAAGTCTAACATTGCCGACGCTATACGTTGGGTTTTGGGGGAACAGTCCGCAAAATCTTTACGTGGTTCGAGCATGACCGACGTTATTTTTAACGGAACACAGTCGAGAAAGTCGCTTTCTTACTGTGAAGTTTCCTTATACTTCGATAACTCGAATCACATATTTAAAAGTTGCGATTATAACGAGGTAATTTTAACTCGTAAACTTTTTAGAAGCGGCGAAAGCGAATATTACGTCAATAAGCAACCGTCTCTACTTAGGGAAATCGTAAGGCTTTTACACGAATGCGGCGTTTCCAAAAACGGCTACACCATCATAGGTCAAGGCAAGGTCTCCGAAATTTTGAATTCTAAGCCCGAGGACCGCCGTGTTATTTTCGAAGAAGCAGTCGGTATCGCGCAAGCCAAAGCCAAAAAGTTGGAAACCGAAAGAAAACTCGAACGTGTTCATGACAATCTCGTCAGAATATTCGACGTTACTTCGGTTCACGAAAAGAACCTCGAACCGCTGGCTCGTTCGGCACAAAAAACAAGACAGTTTTTGGAACTTTCTTCCCAACTTAAGTACCACGAAATCAATAACTATTTATATAAATACGATAACGCAAGCGATATTAAAAACAGAATATCCACTCGTATTCAAGGTCTTGACGAAGAAACTAATTTAAGAACGCAAGAATTACTCGAAACGACCGAAAGATACAATAGGCATACGGAGGAGCGTTCCAATTCCGACGAGACCATCCGTACTTTAAACGAGCAAATACTCGAAATGTCTCTGCAACAAGAGAAGTTTTCGGGTGAAACGAAAGTTTATAACGAAAGAATTTCTTACTTTAAATCGGAAATTCAACGTTTGCAAGAAGAAATCGAAAATAAAAAAGAGGGCATAGAGCTATCTAAAAAAGCGATCGAGGCTAAAAAGCAAGCCTTAAGCGACTCCTCGGAAGAAAGGAATAAACTGTCGGAAAAATTAAAAGAACTCGAAGGTGAACTTTCAGGTATTTTAGTCGCTATAGCGCAAGACGAAAATGCTGCATACAAGGCGCAAAGCGCGATGCTTAAGGCTGCCGAAAATTTAGCCGATATAAGTAAAAATTTAGGTTCTTTAGGTCAGGAAAAGACCTTTATTACCGATAAACAAAAAGAAATTATCGAAAAAGTGAATTCTTTAACGCAGGTTCGTCAACAATTAGAATCTGAAAAAGAAAGAATTTCACAACAAATTTCAGATAACCAAACTTCGCGCACAAAACTAGAAGATACGATTTCGCGCCTCGAAAAAGAGATTTCAGACGGCAACAATAAGATTTCTGAATTGTCGAATCGTATTTACAGATTGAATATGGATATATCTTCTTTGGAAACCAATAAGAAGATGTATGCCGGATTGAAAGACAGTTTCGAAGGTTATCCGACGTCGGTCAAACGCTTAATGCTTTCCGCGAAAGAAAACTCTCAACTTAATTCGAGAATTAAAGGCGTTGTCGCAAGCATTATTAAAACCGATAAAAAATACGAAATCGCTATCGAAACCGCTTTAGGCAACGCGGTACAAAATATCGTAACCGCCACGCCTGAGGACGCTCAATATTTGATAGAATACCTAAAACGCAGCGAAGGCGGCAGAGTAACTTTCTTACCCGTTTCGTCGGTAAGACCGCATTTAGACGGCGGGGAAATCACTTCAGCGCTTAATGATAAAGGCGCGTTGGGGTTTGCTACTAAACTTGTTAAATACGACAATTATTATGACAACGTCGTTAGATTTTTACTCGGTAACACTTTAGTCGTCGATTCCATTGATAATGCCGTTGTAATAGCGAAAAAGCACAGATTTTCTTTCAAAATAGTCACGCTTGACGGCGACGTTATCAATCCGTCTGGTTCGATGACGGGCGGTTCGAGACGTCAAAATCAAATGAATTTGCTCTCGTCCGAGAGGATGATAGAAAAACTTACCGAAGATATCGCGGCAAGACAAAAAGAACTCGCTAAACTTACCTCCGATAAGGAATTATTGACAGAAACCTGTAACAATAACGTCGATAAACTCGACGCGCTTAACGAAAAACTTCAGATTCAAAAGCAAGATTATCGAGCTCTTACCGTTTCGCTCGATAACTATCAAGGTCTTATCGATACTAACGAGCAAGAACTTTCTAATTATAAGGCTGAAATTTCTGCGGTTACGGCAAGGCTCGAGCAGATTGCAACGGAATTTACTCATATCGAAGAAGGGAACAAGCAACTTGTCGAACAAAAGGAAACGGCTTCGACAGACGCTCAAAAACATCAATCGCTTAATGAACAGCGTAAAGCAAGACGCGATGAAATTATTGATTTAATTTCCGATACAAAATCCGCAGATTCGAGGCTCGACGCCGAAATCGAAGCGACTAAGGAAGATATAGAACGGCTCGAGAGTTCATTAAAAGACGATCTCGATGTTATAAATCGTGACAAACAAATAATCGAGTCCGATAGCGGCGTTATCGAACAAAGTTACATTGAAATCGATAAAATTACCGCAGAAGCCGAAGAGACTTCCGGCATAAAAGCCGTTAAAGAAAAACGCGATTCCGAGGAACGTCGTCGTCAAGAACTTGACGATATGCTTAAGCAAGATAACTTGAAGCGCGACTTTCTTAACGCCGAAATCTCAAAACTCACGGAAAAAAAGCATAAAGAGGAAGTCGAGATCACCAAGGTTGACGGCGAACTCGAAAGTATGCGCCAACGCGTAGAAGAAGAATATAACGTTACATACGAAACTTGCGGCGAGTTTAGAGATCCCGAATACGACATTACTTCGTCGAACGAGGAAATCGCAAAACTTAAACGCAGAATCGGTCAGTTGGGCGGCATTAACCCCAACGCTATCGAAGAGTACGAACAATTAAGTCAAGAGTATCGCGAACTTCTAACGCAAAAAGAAGACCTTGAAAAAGGCGAGGCAGATCTTAAAGACGCGCTAAAAACCATACGCGACGAAATGCTTACCGAGTTTAATGCCGGTTTCGAAGAAATCAGAAAGCATTTCCAACAAATATTTAAAGAATTATTCGGTGGCGGTCGTGCGGACTTGCTACTCGATTACACGGACGTTGACGACCCGCTTAACGCAGGCGTTGAAATCGTTGCGGAACCGCCCGGAAAGAAACTTCAAAAGATTTCGCTTTTATCCGGCGGAGAAATGGCACTTACCGCGATTGCGATATTGTTTGCGATTTTAAAACTTCGTCCCATGCCTTTCTGCGTTCTCGACGAAATCGAGGCACCTTTAGACGATGCCAACGTAGAAAGATTTGCAAGATATCTTAAAAAATTCTCAAACGAAACTCAGTTTATCGTTATAACCCACAAAAAGGTTACTATGGAACTATCCGATGCGCTTTTCGGTGTTACGATGCAGGAAAAGGGCGTATCCAAAATCGTCTCCGTAAAATTAAGCGAGATTAACGAAACAATGACTGACTAAGGAGTGTAAATGGGATTATTCTCAAAACTTAAAGAATCGTTAACAAAGACAAAAACTGCGATACAATCAAAGATTTCTCAGATTTTTACGAAGGACAGAATCGGTGAAGATTTTTATGATGACCTTCTTGACATATTAATTTCTTCCGATGTTTCCGTTGCAACGTCCGAAAAAATAATCGACGATTTGCACGCAAAAATGAAGCAAGAAAAAGTTTCCGAAAAGGACGTTGTGATTGCAAATTTAAGGCAAGTTTTAAAGAATACTTTAGACGAAGCAGAGCCTTTGGATATTAAATTTCCCGCAGTCATTATGATAATCGGCGTTAACGGCGTCGGTAAGACGACTTCGATCGGCAAACTTGCTAATATGTACACTAAACAAGGCAAGTCTGTTACCATTGCCGCCGCCGATACTTTCCGTGCCGCCGCAACCGAACAACTCGACGTTTGGGCGGAGCGAGCAAAAGTTAGGATTATTAAGCAAGGCGAGGGCAGTGATCCTTCCGCGGTTGTTTTCGACGCGGTAACCTCGGCTAAAGCCAAAAATACCGATTTGTTAATTATCGACACAGCCGGCAGACTTCACGTAAAAGCCAACCTTATGGAAGAGTTAAAAAAGATGTCGCGCGTTGTTTTAAAGGAATATCCTAACGCCAACTTCTATAAACTTATCGTTTTGGACGCTACCACGGGTCAAAATTCCTTTTCTCAAGTCGAATTGTTTAACGAGGCAGTCGGGATCGACGGTATTGTGTTAACGAAACTCGACGGTTCGGCAAAGGGCGGGTTTATATTGTCGCTTGCCGACGAACTAAACGTTCCCGTAACATATGTCGGCGTAGGCGAAAAACTTGACGATATAGTTATGTTCGATTCGGAAGAATTTGCCGAAGGAATCGTTTAATACATATCGCTATGGGAATATTTTCTAAAAAGAAACAAAACTGGTACACTTTGGATAATGCGGCAAAAATTTATCCGCCGACGGCGAGCAGCAGACGTCCTCATGTCTTTTGTTTTTCCGCACTTTTGGATTCCGAAATTCAAAAAGACCTTTTGCAAAAAGCGGTTACCAACGTTTTAAATCATTATCCGACGTTTAAAACTACTTTAAAACGAGGTGCGTTTTGGTATTACCTCGAGGAAAATCGTAAAAACGTACTTGTTTTCGACGAGCCGCCTTACTATCTTAAACAGATAAACTATACAGAAAATAACGGCTATTTGTTTCAAGTAATGTGCGTCAGAAATAAAATTACGATTAAGTTTTTCCACGCTTTAACGGACGGTTCCGGCGGATTTAAGTTTTTTTCCGAAGTTTTAGTCGAGTATTTGTCTCTAACGGGAAATGAAATCGACTTAGAAGGGAAATTAAAACCTATCGACGAGCCTTACAACAATTTAAGCGCGGACGACAGTTTTCTAACTTACGAATCCGTGACAAAAGAAAAGTCCGTTAACCCGCCAAAACCTTATGATATCCAAGGCACTCCGTTTGAATACGACGGTTGCGGAATGATAACCGCAGAACTCGATATTAACGAGGTAAAAACGCTTGCCAAGTCGTGCGGCGTATCGATAACGTCTTACTTATCGGCGGTCTATTCTTATTCCGTGTACGAATCGTTTTTAAAAGACAAACCGTACAAAAACAAATTAGTAACCGTTTTGGTTCCTTGTAACTTAAGGAAAACTTACGGCGGAGATACTATGCGCAACTTCAGTATGTTCGCACGTTTTTTGTATGATTGGAACAAAGGCGAATTAAGCATTCCGGAACTTTCCAAAATTGCCCAAAAGCAAATTTTAGACGGCACGAAAAAGGAAATGCTTGATAAAATAATTCACGATAACGTTAAAAACGAAAAGAACTTTCTTCTTAAGATTGTTCCGCTGTTCTTGAAGAATTTTATAATGCGTTTAGTGTACGTAAAAGTAGGCGAAAATTTGCAAACTGTCGATTTTTCCAATTTAGGTTTAGTTAATTTGCCTAAAAAGTTAAACGAATACGTTAAAAAAATAACTTTTTCGATTGCGCCTACGTTTTCTTGTGAAAATCAGGCGGGGGCTATAGGCTTTAACGATAAACTTTACGTAACCTTTTCGCGCAACTACACCGAAACCACTTTGGAAAAAGTTTTTATAAGGCATTTTACGCAAAACGGCGTAAACGTAAAAGTTTACAGTAATTATTGGGAGAGTCGCTTGTGAAACATTGTAAATACTGTCATGTCGAAGTCGACACAAACAATGATTTTTGTCCGCTTTGCTTTAATCACTTAAACGAAACCGATTCTTCATACGAACAGTTATATTCTAAGCGTTTTACAAACGAGACGACCGACAGGAAAAAATTATTTATTTCAAAACTGTTTCTGTTTTTAACGATTTGCGTAATTACCGTTTGCTTTTTTATAAATTATCTGGTTAATTTTCAAGTAAAATGGTTCTTGGTTGTTACTTTCGGCATTTTATATGTTTGGGTTTTGGTTGCTCATACGATTATGACGAAACGTTCGGCGTTTAAAAAAATTCTTTTGCAAATTATTTCGATAATTGCTCTGTTGTATTTTACGGAGAGGGTTTCCGAACCGCAAGATTGGCTTTTGCCGTACGTTTACCCTTCGATTTCGTTTACTGTCGTTTTTGCTCTCCTTATGATACTTTTCATTGACAAAAACAGAAGCAGAAAAGTTTTTGGATTCAGCGTTTTGATTTTATTAATGCTTGTCGGCTCGGTTGTAATAATGATTTTTAATATTGCACAATTTAAACTTCTTAACTTTTTAAATTGCGTAATTTGCGGATTAACGCTTATCGGCTTGTTTGTCTTTGCGTCGAACTCGATAAAGCACGAACTTTCGAAACGTTTCCATTTATAACAATTTTATTTATATTTACTTATGAAAAAGAATAAGGCTAAAAAGAAGATAACCGATTATAAAATTTTTAAAACAGCCGTGTTTACTTTGGCTGTCGTACTCTTGTGCGTCGGTTACTACGTTTTTTCGCCTTATTTTTTGTTTGAAAAACCTTCGTCTATAGATGAGTTTCCTATTATTTTAAACGGCGACGAATCAAACGACCTCGAAGTACATTTTTTGGACGTCGGGCAAGGGGATGCGATATACGTAAAAACACCCGATTCCAAAAACATTTTGATTGACGGCGGGTTGAACGAAACGGAAGTTAGCGATAAGATCGTTAATTATTTAAAAGATTTAAAAGTTAAAAAAATCGACTATATGATAGCAACGCATCCCGATGCCGATCATATAGGCGGATTTATAGAGATATTCGATAAATTTAAAGTAAAATTTGTATTTCGACCTTACGTGAAGTCGGATAACGCAAAAACAGACAGGCTGAAAGACAGATTTAATCCGCCAAACGCAAATTATTGCGAAACCGACGTTTATGCGGAATTTGTAAACTCTCTTAACGAAGAAAGGTCGTCTTGGGTTTATATAAATAAGGACACCGATTTAACTATTAATTACAGCAGCGGAAACACCTTAAAACTTGATTTTTTGACGCCGCTAAACGTAGAATCTGACTTATATTATTACGATATGAACGATTATTCGCCGCTCATAAAATTATCTTATGCCAAGTTTTCCTTTATGTTTACGGGTGACGCAACGACTAACGTAGAGGAAGAAGCGCTTGAAAGTATAAGTAAACTCGTTTTAGATTCTGATGTATTAAAAGTTGCTCATCACGGCTCGGATACCTCGTCTTCTTTTGATTTTTTAAAAGCCGTTAAGCCCGATTACGCCGTAATATCATGCGGCGAAGGAAATACGTACAATCATCCCAAACAATCGGTATTGACATCGTTATTGTCGCTAAATACCGACTTATACAGAACGGATAAACACGGCAATATAGTTTTTAAAGTCGATGCAAACGGAGAAGTTACCGTAACTACCGAAAAGAAAAGCGTAGGTTCGGTTTACAAAGGATATTGATTAAAAATAAAAGGGTAGAGATAAATTCTGTAAGCGGCAAGCGTCACTGAATATATCTCTACCTTTCGTTTTAGTTATTCTTCGGTTTCGTTATACTTATCGAGAATTAATTTGATAAGAGCGTTTCTTGTTTCTGTGTCCGTAGGATGTGCGATGTCTTTATAATCGCCGTCTGAAATTTTTCTGCTTGGCATTGCAATGAAAATGCCGTTAGGACCGTCGATAATTTTGATATCGTGAATAGCGAAGCAGTCGTCGATTGTTATAGAAGCAACTGCTTTTAGTTTAGTGTTTTCAGCCTTAATTTTTCTGACTTGTACATCTGTAATGTTCATAATTTTCCCCTTGTTGATTTTGATATTTATTTACAATACGAGAAGTCGGCGCCTTGCTTGCAAGGTGGCGAAAACTTCGAAGTATTATATACTCGAAAGCGTAAAAAAGAAAGTTTTTACGGATTTAGCGAAAGTTTTACAAAGATTTTGTCGTTAGTCAAAAGATTTGCTACATATATTTTATACTATAAATTTAAAAATTTTACAATAAAAAAGTTGTACAATTTAAAAATAAATCCGATTTCGCAAAAATTTTTTAAAAATTGTCAAGTAATATAATTATAAATGCCGTAATATGATATGTTTAGCGGGAATTTTAGAATGCGTATTCATTTTATCGGTATCGGCGGAGTTTCGACTCAATCGCTTGCAAAGCACTTAATTAAAAAAGGCTTCGAAGTTTCCGGTAGCGATATTAAATCATCTTTCCTAACGCAAGAACTTGTTTTATCGGGTGCTAAAATATCATACGGACACAATGAAGAATATTGCCATAATAAGGATATAGTAATTTATAATTCTGCTATTTCTAAGGATAACCCGGAACTTAAGTTTGCGAAAGATAACAATATTCCGCTCTTAGACCGCGCGGATTTGCTAAATTTGGTTTCAAAATCCTTTAGCAAATCTGTCGGTATATCTGGTAGCCACGGTAAAACAACCGTAACGTCGCTTCTTTGTCATATATTCGATTACGCAAATTTACCGTTTACCGCTCATATAGGCGGATTTGACAGCGTTTACGGCAATTATTACTATAACGGTAACAAGTATTTTTTGTCGGAAGTTTGCGAATTCAACCATAATATTTGCAAGTTTTCCGCCGATATGGCTGTATGCTTAAACATAGATAACGACCACATGGATTGCTATTCCTCGATTGACGAGTTAAGTCATACTTTTTTTGACTTTTTGGATAGGGGAGGGACAAAAATCATTAATTTCGAAGACGAGCGATTGATAAAGTATCGTAAAGATTCGATAAGTTTCGGACTTACGGGCGGCGATTATCATATAAAAAATTATTACATTAAAGATGATTTCGGTTATTTTACTTTAGTCGGGTTCGGAAAATCTTTATGCGAAATTAAAATTAACCCGATCGGAAACTATTACATTAAAAACGTTTTAGCCGCAATTGCCTCGGCTAAAACAATCGGCATTTCAACAGATTCGATTATCGGCGGCATTAAAAATTTTAGAGGTGTTAAGCGTAGAAACGAATATCTCGGGAATTTGCGAGGATGCAAATTTATCGCGGATTATTGTCATCATCCGACTGAAATTAAATGCTTTCTTAGTAGCAAAACCGAAATTAGCGAAAATGTTTTTATAGTTTTTCAACCGCATACATATTCTCGCACGAAACAGTTGTTATCCGATTTTGTAACTGTTTTTTCCTCGTATGCGAATTTGTACATTTATAAAACTTATGCCGCTCGAGAAGATTATGATTTTTACGGCTCTGCCGAGTATTTGTCGCAATTTTTACCACAATCAAAATATTTTGACGACTTTGACAATTTGTTCGACGTTTTATCTAAACAGGTAAAATCGGATTCTATAGTTTATATTTTAGGGGCGGGCGATATTTACGATTTAGTTTTGAATAGATTAAAAAAAGAACCGTAAAAAAATTACGGTTCAAATTTTTAACTGTAAAATTTTCTGTTGTCGAGATTTAAATACTTAATTATGAAATAAATCGGAACGTTTAAAATAATTATCGACGGATAGACGACATATTTTAATACTTGCGCCGTGTTCGCAAAATCGACTTCAGCCAAAATCGAAAATACTATCATAATTAAGACGAGGTTAAGCATTACGACAATGCATAACTCTATAACCGATTTCATCGTCGGTATCGACGCAACTTTGCGTTTTGGGTCGACAAAGTAAATGATGAGCGAAGTCAGAGGGAAAAGCCCTAAAACTATTGCAAAAATAATGAACGGGCGGAACGTTAACCCCGCAGGTTGTGACGTAAAGTACGCTAAAACCCATATCTCCGCGAGTGCTATTAAATAATAAATAAGCGATGAAACTGCGGATAATTTATTTGTCAATATAGAATTTACCGCGCGTTTAGTCGTTCCGCTTGCAATATTAACCTTGAAGCCTTCGACCTTCGCTAAAGATTTTATATCTGAAAAATCATACTCGCTGTCATTGTTGACGATAGGGACTATAGGCTCGTCGTTAACTTCGTATTCGTGCGCATTCTGAGTTGCTTTCTGGCGAGCGGCTGCATGAGACGGAGTTACGGGTGTAGGTTCGGGCCTCTCGATCTTCGGCTCGGCGTAAACTTGAGGTTCTTGTTCTTCGAATATCTTTTTTACGTCGGTAGTGCCCGCTTCGTAGATTATGACACGGTCTTCATCGTATTTATGTTTGTCGGAAGACTTGTTCTTCGGGAAAAGTTTTTGTAAGATCGGCTTGTAGTCGTGTTTTATAGTAGTTGCGCTGTCAAAAGAATCGTCCTCGTAAATATCTTCGTATATAACCCTCGGTTGAGGTTCCGTGACAATAGGTTCCGGTTCTTTTTCTGCTTCGATATGTATATTTTCCTCTTGGATAGGGGATTCCTGAACGGTTTCAATCGCTTCCGTTATAAAGTTTTCGGCTGATTCTTCTACCTTTAAACTTTGAGTTTGACTTTCGATATTTTCGTTATTTTCGTTATTTATAGACGACTCTAAAGGTCTAGAAAACTCTCCGGTCAAAAGTTCTACTTCGTAACTTTCCGGCGATATATTGGCGTCTACTAACGGGTCGAGAATTTGTTGAGGTTTAGATTCCTCAGTCGAAGGTTCGACGTTAATAGGCTCAGGCTGATTTTTCGACGATGCGCCCGACGACTGTGCAAGTTTCTCTAAATCGATAATTTCGACGTTTTCGGAAATCACTTCGTTTTCCGTAGATTCGGGTTCTACTTTAACGGGTTCGGGCGAGTTCAAGAAATCTCTTAATTGTTTATCGATATCGATTGGCTCGGGCGGAAGTAAAATAGAATCGTCGGCTTTTTCAACAGGCTTGGGTTTAGGTTGCTTTTTCTCGGGTGTTTCAAGTAAAGTGTTGACGACCGAACGCGAAACTTCCCATTTGTCTTTATTATCGTCAATGTAATTTTTACCTTTTTCCGTAAGTTGCAAAAATTTACGTCTACCTTCTGGCGTGCTGGCACGATATTCGGTAACGTAACCTTGTTTGACGATTCTTTGTAAGCAACTGTAAAACGTGCCTTGTTTTAACTCGAACTGACCGTCGGAACGTTTTTCAATTTCTTCACGTATTTGATTTGTATGTTTATCATCATGGACAAGCGATAATAAAATTATCGTATCGAGATGACCGCGAAACATTTCGCTCGGAATTACATCCATAAAACCAAAGAAATCCTTAGATTAATAAATAAATTATAGCATTATTATAATTGAATGTCAATACTGTTTAATGAAATTTGTCAATAAATAAATAAAATTTTTTAAAATGGCAGATTTGAATTGATTTTTGCGTAATAATTTTAAAAACGTTCTGTTAGAATTCATTTTAAAATCAATAAAAATAACTATTGACAAAAATCAAATATTTTGCGCAAAGATAGGATATACATAGATTATCGATTATGAAATAAGTTTTTAAATTACGCTTATCTTATGCAATTTTCGTTTTTTTTATATTCTATACGTATAAGTGTGTATCTCGTCGCAAAAGTTGTGTTTTACGCATAATTAAAAAACTGCCCTAAAATCCTTGACTCGCCGATTTTTTTGGTTTATAATATCCTTATAAATAAATTTATATCGGTGTAACTATGGCAAAACTCAGTGACGATTATTTCACTCAAAGAAAAATTTTAACGATTAACAAATTAAATAACGCCTTAGAAGATTTACCCGATTTTCTAAGAGAATACTTTTTAGGTATCGAATCGAGGACGTCTCCTCTTACACGATTAAACTACGCTATGGATATCTCGATATTTTTCGATTTTATTTCTTCTAAGTACTCTTTACAGGTAAAAAGTATTTCGCTTGAAACGCTTGATAAAATAACCTCGTATGATATCGAGCAGTTTTTAAGTTATATTTCGAGTTTCGATTATAAGGGCGAACATCATACTTGCGACGAAAAAGCGAAAGCAAGGAAACTTGCCGCAATACGTTCGATGTATAAGTACTATTTTAATAAGGATAAATTAGTCGCCAATACTGCCGCCAAAGTCGCAACGCCGAAACTTCACGACAAAGAAATCATAAGGCTTGAAAATAACGAAATTAAGGATTTGCTGTTTAGTGCCGAAACCGGTGCCGGGCTTACTAAACACCAACTCGCCTATCAAAAGAACACCCAAACTCGAGATACGGCTCTTCTGACATTATTTTTAGGTACAGGTATACGTATTAGCGAACTCGTAGGTCTTAACGTTAACGATATCTTTTTAGAAAACAACAGTTTTATAATTACTCGCAAAGGCGGAAACAGAACTATCCTCTATTATACCGATGAGGTAAAAGACGAACTGAAAAAATGGCTTGACGAGCGTGCTAAAAACGATCGCATTTTGGACGAACCCGCACTTTTTGTATCCCTGCAAAATAAGCGTATAAGCGTTCGCGCCGTGCAAGAACTTGTTAAAAAATATGCAAAAATCGTATCGCCTCTTAAGCATATTACCCCGCATAAATTACGCAGCACTTTCGGCACAAAGCTTTATCGTGAAACAGGAGATATTTATGTTGTTGCCGACTATTTAGGGCACAAAGATATCAATACGACTAAGCGCCACTATGCCGCAATGAGTGAAGACATGCGCCGCAACGCTATAAAAACTATATCCTTAAAAGATGACGACAAGTAAATTACGAAACTCGTAAAATGTTTCAAAATCATTGATATAATACAAGATTATGCAGAAAATTATTATAATAGAACCACTATTTGACGAGGATGATTTCGAGGAGAAAATCGAGGAAATAACTGCCCTTATCGATTCCGCGGGTGCCGAGGTTGTAGGTACTGTATGTCAAAAAATTAAATCGGTTACACCTTCGACTTTTATCGGCAAAGGAAAGGTTCAAGAAGTTAAAAGCGCGGCTAATTTATTATGCGCCGATATATGTATTTTCGACGGCGACTTATCCCCTTCTCAGACATTGAATCTATCGGACGAAGTCGGGCTGCCCGTTATAACTCGTACAAATTTAATACTCGATATTTTTGCTCAAAGGGCGCTAAGCAGCGAAGGCAAATTATTAGTAGAACTTGCCCAACTTAAATATATTTATCCGAGGCTTAAAGGTAAAGGCGATTCCCTATCGCGACTCGGTGCCGGAATAGGTACAAGAGGCCCCGGCGAAACTAAACTCGAAACCGACAGACGTCATATAAGAGGTCGCATTTTATCCCTTGAAAAATCACTTGAAAAAATAAGTTCGAGAAGGAATTTAGAATATTCGAGGCGTAAAAAGAACCGCGTAAAAACAGTAGTCTTAGTCGGTTATACCAACGTAGGTAAGTCAACATTGCTTAATTTATTATCAAAATCGGATGACTTAGCAATGGATAAACTATTCGCGACTTTAGATACGTCTTCGAAGCGTGCGTTCGTTTTAGGGTATGACGTTGTGTTTATCGATACGGTTGGTTTTATTAAGAATATTCCGAGCGACCTTATCGATGCTTTTAAATCAACATTAGAATGTGTTAAAGAAGCGGATTTAATACTCAACGTCGCCGATTGCACAAAGAATTGGGAGGCGCAATTTTTAGTTACAGACGAAATGCTAAACAATTTGGGGGCAAATTGCGAAGTGGTTAAAATATTAAACAAATGCGATATGGGAATTAATAAATTCGTTCCGACGGATATTTTACAAATCTCGGCTAAATCTACTCAAGGTATAGTTGATTTGAAAAATTTGATTATCAAAAAACTCGGCTTAAAATAATAAATTTATTAATATCAAAAGCGGTCACATTATGACCGCTTTTTTGCTTTAAAGAAAACTTTTGGTTATTTGTTTCATCGATTTTAGTTTTTTTTCGATCTCTAAACTTAGCTTGATTTGATTTCTTGCGCGTAGTAAGTTTTGCTCGGGATATTCGCATTTAAAATAAATATTTCCTTCGAGGTAATCTTTTAAAAACCTTGACGCAAGTTCGATCGATACAATATAAGGCGCTAAATACAAAGTTTCGCGTTCGACTTTTGTAAGACTGTTTCTTGTTTTTTCCAAAAAGCCATAAGAAAACGCCTTGTATTTAGATAAATCGAAGTCGATACCGTTTAAGTCAATGTCGTTTTCCCCTTTCGTTGAACATATCGACCTTGCGCCGTCACCGAAATCGTACGCAATAAGTCCCGGCATAACCGTATCCAAATCGATAACCGCTGCCGCTTTTTTATTATTTACGGTAAATAATATGTTACTTAGTTTAGTGTCGTTATGCGTCACGCGTATCGGTAGATTGTTGTTACCTTTCAATGTTTCATAAAGAATCGCTCTTTTTTTACAATTCAAAAGATACTTAAACTCCTCCTCGCAACTTGCCGCATTATTGTATGCGTTGTTTTCGTATGATAAAATAAGTGAATTTATGCGATTTTCCGTATTGTGAAAATTCGGTATTGTTATAGCTAACGATTTTATATCATAGTCGAAAAGTTTCGACAAAAAGTCCCCGAAGATTTTCCCTGCCTCGTAAATAAGGTTTAAATCGTTAGTTTCTTCGTAGCATACGGAATCGTCTATGTATTTATAAGCGCGCCAAAATTTATTTTCGCTATCGATATAATAATAATTACCGTCGAAAGAAGGAATGTATTTTATAGTTCTATATTCGCAATTCGAATCGGTATATTTTTTATCCAGCCATTCAGAAATTTCGACAGCGTTTTCCGTTAAACTTTTCGGATTTTTAAAGACGTATGTATTGATTTGTTGTAAGATATATTTTTTGACGGTAAAATTCGATGTTAAGTGTACTAAATAAGTTTTATTTATATTCCCCGAGTTTATCGATTCGCAATAGGCATATTCGCCTGCAAGTTTAAATTTGTCGATAATATTTTTTATATCCATTAAATGAGTTTACCGATATATTTTATGAAAAAATCAAATAATGAGATACAAAAAACAGAAGGACAATTTGCCTTCTGTTTTACAAATTATTTATCTTGATAAGGATTTACGCCGTACAAAGATTCGACGTTAACTTTGAATTCGTTGATCTTCGATGTTTGCTTGATATCGATGTCTTCGTCGAACTCGGTAATGCGTGATTTTTGTGATCTATTGAGCTTAGTGGGAACTTCGATGAATACTTTAACGTATAAATTGCCGATACCGTATTTTGAAACGATACCCTTTCCCCTAATTACGAATTCTCTTCCGTTCTGAGTGCCGTCGGGGATTTGTAATTCATAGGTTTTATCTAGTGTCGGAACTTGAATTTTGCCGCCTAAGCATGCGGTTTTGTAGGAAATCGGCATATCGATAAATAAATCGAAACCTTTTCGCTTGAATATTTTATGTTCTAAAACCTTGAACTCGACAATTAAATCGCCTGTTTCCCCGCCGTTTGTAGAGGCGTTACCGTAGCCGCGTTTTTTAATATAGCTCCCGTTATCCGCACCGGCGGGAATATCGATATTTAGCTTTGTGCTTGTAGGTTTATAGCCTTTACCGCTGCAGTCGGGACATTTTTCCGTAATAATTTTACCTATACCGCCGCATTTCGGACAAGTAACGATTCGTACCGTCTTAAAGAATCCACCGCCTACCGCTTGTTGAACTTGACCGGAACCTTTGCAAGTTTCGCAAGTAGTGTATTTTGTGCCGTCTTTAGCGCCCGTGCCTTTGCAAGAAGAACACGGCTCGTTACGCTTGTAATTGATTTCCTTACTGCAGCCTTTTGCCGCGTCCATAAAAGACAAGGTTACCGTAACGCCTATATTCGTCCCGGGACGTTTTGCAGAAGTTCTTGAACTGCCACCTCCCGTGAATTGGCTGAATATATCGCCGAAAATATCGGAAAATCCGCCATAATCGCCCGAAAATCCACCCTGAGCGGAAGCGAACGGATTTTCAAGTTCGTAATCGTATTGCGCACGCTTTTGCGGATCGGATAAAATTTCGTTTGCCTCGTTTATCTCTTTAAACTTAGCGGCAACCGTTTCGTCGTTCGGATGTAAATCGGGATGGTACTGCTTAACGAGTTTTCTATATTGAGATTTGATTTCGTCTTGCGTCGCCTTTTTGTCGACGCCGAGAATTTCATAATAATTCTTCGCCATGAAAATACCTTAATTCGGTGACGCAATTATGCGCCACCGAAAATTTAGTAATAATTTATTTATTAGGATTGATGGAATTCGGTGTCGTCGGAGTTACCGCCTTGACCGCTTTCCCCTGAATTTTGAGCGTTTTCAGCCGCCGCTTGCTGGTAAATTTTAGCAAACACGCCTTGGGCTTCTTGGGAAAGTTTTTCGTTTGCCGATTTAATTCTATCGGGATCGTCGCTATTTAAATCTTCTTTAGCGGACTTAATAGCCTCTTCGAGTTTAGCTTTATCTTCATCGGAGACCTTATCGCCGTTTTCGCGTAAAGTTTTTTCAATCGAGAAAATTAAACCGTCTAACTGATTCTTGTTGTCGACTGCTTCTTTACGTTTTTTGTCTTCGGCTTCGTATTGTTCGGCTTCCTTAACCGCGCGGTCGATATCTTCGTCGGAAAGATTAGTCGATGACGTAATGGTAATATCCGTTGACTTGTTTGTGCCAAGGTCTTTTGCCGAAACGTGTACGATACCGTTTGCGTCGATATCGAAAGTTACCTCGATCTGAGGTACGCCTCTCGGTGCGGGCATAATACCCGTTAAGTCGAATCTACCGAGCGTCTTATTGTCCTTAGCAAATTGTCTTTCGCCTTGTAAAACGTGGATGTTTACTTCGGGCTGGTTATCTACCGCAGTAGAGAAAACTTGAGATTTTTTTACAGGAATCGTAGTGTTGCGGTCGATTAATTTTGTGAAAACTCCGCCTAACGTTTCGATACCGAGTGAAAGCGGCGTAACGTCTAAAAGCAAAACGTCTTTAACTTCGCCGGATAAAACACCGCCTTGAATCGCTGCGCCGATTGCTACGCATTCGTCGGGGTTGATACCCTTAAAAGGTTCTTTACCGGTAACGCGTCTTACCGTGTCGATTACAGCGGGAATACGTGTCGAACCGCCGACCAGGATAACCTTTTCGACGTCGTTAAAGGAAAGCCCCGCATCTTTCATCGCTTTGTTTAAAGGCTCGATTGTCGCTTGAACGAGATCTGCCGTCAACGCGTCGAATTTTTGACGAGTAAGCATTTCGTCCAAGTGTTTAGCGTCACTACCGACTGCGGTAATAAAGGGAATATTGATATTTGTCGACGTTAAAGTAGAAAGTTCGATTTTTGCCTTTTCAGCCGCTTCTTTCAATCTTTGCATTGCAAGCTTATCGGTAGATAAATCGATACCCTCTTTTGCTTTAAACTGTTGTACTAAATAGTCGATAATCTTTTTATCGAAGTCGTCGCCGCCGAGTAAGCAGTTACCGTTAGTTGCCAAAACTTCGAATACGCCGTCGCCGATATCCATAACGGAAACGTCAAATGTGCCTCCGCCAAGGTCGTAAATTATAACTTTGTGCGAAGTTTTGTCTTTATCGAGACCGTAAGCAAGCGCTGCCGCCGTAGGTTCGTTAATTACACGCAAAACGTTTAAACCCGCAATCTTACCCGCGTCCTTAGTTGCTTGACGTTGACTGTCCGAAAAGTAAGCGGGGCAAGTTATAACGGCGTCTTTAACGGGTTCGCCGATATATGCTTCGGCGTCCTTTTTAAGTTTTGCAAGAATCATCGAAGAAATTTCTTGCGGGCTGTATTTTTTATCGTCGATATTGACTTTGAAATCCGACCCCATATGGCGTTTAATCGAAATAACCGTTCTGTCGGCGTTTGCGACCGCTTGACGTTTTGCAATTTGACCGACTAATCTTTGTCCGTCTTTTTGAAAACCTACGACGGAAGGCGTAGTTCTTGCGCCTTCGGCGTTAGCGATAACGACGGGTTCGTTACCTTCCATTACGGCAACGCAAGAGTTTGTCGTACCTAAATCTATACCTATAACTTTTGACATAATTTATATCTCCTTGAAAATTTTTATTCTATATTATATAATTAGTTTTCAACCGTAACGACTACTTGACAATATCTTATTATTTTATCGTCCATTTTATAGCCTTTTTTGAAAACGGTTTTTACGATGTTCGGTTCTTCGCCGTCTTGACACGGCACGGAATGTATTGCTTCGCACGTATTAGGATCGAATGTCTCGCCGAGCGGATTAATTTCTGTTACGCCGAAGGATTTTAGTGTATCGCTAAATTGCCTCGAAATAAGATTGACGCCCTCTTTGGTTTTGTCGTCCATATTTACTTGCAGCGCGCGTTCTATACTGTCGCCTATGACGAGTATCCCGAGTAAAACGTCTTTTTTACCGTCAAAGTAAGCGTTTTTTCGTGTTTCCGAGTTGCGTTTTTTGTAATTTTCGAATTCCGCAACGGAGCGATACCATTTGTCTTTATTGTCGAGCGCTTCGTTTTTAGCGGAATTTAATTCGTTAATAATTTCCTCGTTCGACTTAAGAACGTCTTTTAAAATGTTTTTTGCTTCCTCGAATGATAAAGCGTCAACATTTAACGCGTCCGCTTCGATTTCGGTTTCGGGTGCGGTTTCATTAAGTTTTTTGTTCTTTTCTTTATTTGCCATATTATTACCTTTTCGTTAAAATCGATTCTAAAAATTTACCTACGTTTTCCAAGACCGACACAACTTTTTTATAATCCATTCTCGCGGGGCCGATTACGCCGTAAGTCCCTATTTCCGTACCGTTTGCGGAATAAGTCGCGGTAACTAAAGCGCAGTCCTCGGGGATTTCTTCATAGCCGTCTGCGCCGATTTTTACGTTAACTTCGAGCCCCTTGTTACCCGATAGTAAGTTGAATACTTTGTCTTTTTTTGTAACGACGGACATAAATTCTCTTATCCTGTCGACGTCCTCGTATTCGGGGTGGGCAAGTATTTTATCCTCGCCTTCCATAACGACCTCTTCGTTTCTCGAAACATACGACTTAAGCGCATCGATTACGGCAAGAAAAACTGCTTTGTAACCTGCAAACGCATCGTCTATTACAAGAGTGCTGTCGCATACCTCGCTAAAAGTTTTTCCGACAAAAAACTGTCCGAGCAAATTGTTTGCGTTATCTAAACTGTCATCGGGCAAATTTTCGGGAATCGCTATTACGGTATCCTTTAACAGTTTGTTGTCGGTTACGATAATAAGCAAAGCGCCGTCGTCTTTAAATCTGAAAAGTTTTATGTTACGGATAACCTCGCTCGAGTCGTGCGCGGTTATGGCAAGCGAAGTGTACTCGGTAAGTTCGGAAATAACTTTTGCGGTGTTCTTGACGATTTCCTCTACGTCGTTGGTTTTTTCCAGAAACAGCTTTTCTATGTTATCGAGGTCCTCGGTAGTAATTTTGTCTTTTACCATAAGCTCGCTAACATATAACTTATAGGCTTCTTTCGAAGGAATTCTACCTGCCGAAGTATGCGGTTGGTATAAATAACCCAATTCTTCGAGAGCGGCAAGTTCACTACGTATTGTGGCGGAACTTATCGTAGTAAGATATTTTTCCGTAATGCTTCTTGACGATACCGGCGTTGCCGTTTCAATATAATCATCGACAACAATTTGAAGTATCTTCTTTTTTCTGTCGGAGAGTTCCATTTGGCAAACCTCATTTTCGAGTGTTAGCACTCAAAACGTTTGACTGCTAAATCTGCATTTATTCTACTACTTATATTTTGCGTTGTCAATGCTTTTTTACTACTTTTACGATTTTTTTTAAAAATTTTTTATTCTCGAGGATTTTTTCTCCATTTTTAGCCAATAAATGAAAAAAGCGCCCGCAATCGGGCGCTAAATATTAATAAGACTTAACGTTTTGATTTTCATACAGAACAAATTTGTAACTCAAATTATCTTGATATTTTATTTCGGAAAGCGAAGAGCGTTTCCAATTTTCGTCTGAAGATAAGTTTTCGAAAAAAACGGTGGCGCCGCCGTCGGCGTAAACCTCGGTAACGTATGCGTTACGACAATACGGAAGCATGGTTTTGTAAAACATTCCTCCGCCGATAATGAAAATATCGTCATCGTCGTAGTTATGCAATTTTGAGAAAAGTTCGTCTAAACTATGAACGACGGATAAATCGTCTCTTTCGACGCCTTTTGGCGCTAAAACAATATTGACTCTGTTTTTAAGCGGTTCGGCGTTCGGAAACGACAATAGCGTGTTATATCCCATAACCACAACTTTGTTTTTAGTCATAAGACGAAAATATCTCATATCTTCGGGTATGGAAAAAAGCAATCCGTTGTTTTTTCCTATGCCCCAATTTCGATCTACCGCAACTATAAGATTCATTAGATTGCAACCTCGAGTTTTTCGTTGAGCGGAGTAGATTTGTAATCTACAAGTTCGAAATCGTCGACTTTAAAATCATAAAAGTCTTTAACGTCGCGTTTAATTATAAGTTTCGGTGCGTCGTATTGAGGGTTTTCGAACATTTTTTTAAGTATAGGTACGTGTCTGTCGTATATGTGGGCGTCGGCGATGACATGGACGAGTTCACCCGGTACAAAGCCGCAAACTTTTGCAAACATTATCAGTAATACGGAGTATTGTACTACATTCCAATTATTCGCGACAACCATATCGTTTGAACGTTGATTAAGTATACCGTTTAACTTATTTCCTGTTACGTTAAAAGTCATAGAATAAGCACACGGATAAAGGTTCATTTCGTTAAGGTCGGCAAAATTATAAATGTTTGTCATAATTCTGCGAGAAGACGGGTTGTTTTTTAAATCGAACAAAACTCTGTCGACTTGGTCAAATTCCCCCTCTTTATATTTATGTTTAATGGAAAGTTGGTATCCGTATGCCTTGCCTATCGAGCCGTTTTCGTCTGCCCAACTATCCCAAATATGACTGCTAAGGTCATTAACGTTATTTGATTTTTTTTGCCAAATCCATAAAAGTTCGTCGACGCAAGATTTAAAAAAAGTTTTTCTTATTGTAAGTATGGGAAATTCTTTTTGTAAATCGTATCTGTTGACGATGCAAAATTTTTTATAAGTATGTGCGGGTGTTCCGTCCGCCCAATGCGGACGAACGTTAAGATGTGTATCGCTAAACCCGCCGCTTAGTATATCGTTACAATTTTCAATAAAAATTTTATCTGCGTAACTCATAGTTTAATCCCCTGATATTGTAAGTTAAAATGCATCTTTTTTCTTGTTTGAAAATTTGCGTTTGATTATTTTTGTTTGTATACAGTATGGTGTGATTTTAGACAGCAAATAAACGATTTTGTTGTAAAACCCCGGAATACAGTGTCGTTTGTTTTTTTCAAGCGCCTTAATTCCTTTGTCTGCTACGAATTCGGGCGATTTTGACGATAATTTGCCTGTAAGACCTTGTTTTTTTATGTCCTCTATTATATCGAGCCTAGTTGGTATCGAGCCGGGCATTAGTGTGGTAATTTTAACGGATTTACTAGTATATTCCTTACGTAAAGAATCGAAAAAATTAATTAAAGCCGCCTTCGTTGCGGAATAAACCGCAAAATACGGCATAGGCGTAACACCGCACATCGATGAAACCGACAGAATATCAACGCCGTCGGAAAAATTATCCAAGACGAATTTAGTGACGGATAAAGTCGCTTCGAAATTGACTTTTATCTGAAACAATAGTTTTTCTTGCGTGTATTCGCTAAATGCCATTTGGGTGTCTACGCCCGCAACGTTTATAACCCTTTCTATCGATAAATCACTCGACAAAATCCATTTATATAAGTTATCGCGCGAATCGCTTGAGGCAAGGTCACACGGAAAAACAAGAATATCCGATGCGCCGTAACGCCCGATAAGTTCGTTTTTAAGCGTACCGAGTTTTTCGATACTTCTTCCCGTAAGTATTAAGTTTTTTCCTTGTTTTGCTTGATTATAGCAGAACGCTTTACCTAATCCACCGGTTGCGCCGGTAATCATTACGTATTTCATAAAAATATTAAAAATCAATGATTATATCAAATATTTTGAAACAAATTACGCTAATTTAAAAAAGACTTTAAATAATCCTTATCTGCTTTCAGTTGGTCAATTACTTTCTTTTCAATGCGGCTTACGTAGGAGCGTGAAATTTTTAGTACGGCAGCAACTTCGCGCTGAGGAAGCGATACTCCGTTTTTTAATCCGTAACGCAAAACGATAATCTTATACTCTCTGTCCGTCAACTTGTTTTTAAGGTAAGTCATTAAAGCATTGTAGGTTGCTTTGCGCTCGACTTTTTCTATTACGTTTTCGTCGCCGTCGGAAAGTAAGTCTAACAAAGTAAGTTCGTTTCCGTCCTTATCCGTACCCACAACGTCTGAAATGTAGACGTCAGCCATGCGTTTTTTATTTGAGCGGAGCAGCATTAAAATTTCGTTTTCTATACAACGCGCAGTGTAGGTAGCAAGTTGCGTGCCTTTATCGGGTTGAAACGTCGAAATTGCTTTTACAAGTCCTACCGTGCCTACGGAAATCAAATCGTCCATATCTTCGGCGCCGTGATATTTTTTTGCAATATGCGCCACGAGCCTCAAATTATGATTGATAAGTTTTTCTTTTGCGGACATATCCCCGTTTTTATATGCGATCAGTAATTTTCTTTCCTCGTCTTTACTAAGCGCTTTCGGAAAACTGTCACCTAAAAACGATGAACAAAAAAAGATACATTTTCCGACAATAAGCGAAATTAAATCCCAAAACATAAATTAGATCCTCGGGATAAATTTATGTCGAAAATTAGTGCTTTATGTTAGCGGCGTAAAATATCGCCTTTTTTAAGTTCTACGTCGGTTTTTATAAAGAGGCGTTGTTGGACTATTTTTGCGTCTTCGACCAAATTGCCGTTTTCGTCACGGATTTCGTTTATAGGAATAATCTTGTTGAAACTGTCCGATGGAGACAAAACTTCGAGCTTATCGCCTATTTTAAATCTGTTCCTCATTTCGATTTCGGCTATACCGGAAGTCTTATCGTAACCTAAGACGGTTGCTATAAAAGTTCTTTCGCCTATCGACTGAGAATCGTTATAGTTTACCGTTTGATGATTTTTCGAAATCATATATGCGGTGGTAAACGCACGATGATTAGTCTTCAAAATTTCATTTTCGAATAAAGGATTATTCTTATATTCGCTGCCTTTAGCTTCAAACGCATCGATGGCGCGCCTGTACGCGTTTATGACGGTTGAAACGTAATATTCGCTTTTCATTCTTCCTTCGATTTTTAATGACGATATTCCGGCATCGTACATTTTGTCGAGATAAGAAATCATATTTAGATCTTTGCTGTTTAAGATATAAGTGCCTTTTTCATCTTCCGTGATATCGTAAAATTCACCGTCTGAATTTTTCTCTCTCAAAGAATAATTCCATCTGCACGCCTGAACGCATTCGCCGCGGTTTGAAGATCTGTTCGCGAAATAGTCGGATAATAAACATCTTCCGCTATAGGATATACACATAGCCCCGTGAACGAAAGTTTCTATTTCGACTTTATCGGGAAGATAATCGCGGATTTCGCGTATATCTTTAAGGCTTAATTCTCTTGCAAGAATTATTCTTTCGGCGCCTAAGTCAGCCCAGAATTTAGCAGAATACTTATTTAGGGTATTTGCTTGCGTTGAGATATGAACCGACAATCTCGGCGCACATTTTAACGCTAAATCGATAATACCCGGGTCTGAAACGATTACCGCATCGACATTTATACTCTCGAGATACTTAAGATAGGTTTCAATTAGGAAAAAGTCTGTGTTTTTGGCAAAAATATTTACGGTAACATAGACTTTTTTATTAAGCGAATGCGCTAATAAGGTTGCGGATTTAAGTTCCTCGTCCGTGAAATTATCTGAAAAAGACCGTAAAGACAAGGATTTACCGCCAAGATATACGGCGTCGGCACCGAAATACAGAGCCGAATTCAATTTTGAGATATTACCCGCCGGTGCGAGTAGTTCGAAATTCTTCATTTTTTATATGCGACCAAAATGCCGTCGCCCTTTTCGTAAATTGAACAAATATAGTTTTTATCTTCGATAAGCGTGTTTAGAAAAGCGCGCATATTTCTGACTATAGTATTATCGCGGTGAGCGAATTTAACTTCGCCGTCGATATACCCGCGAAACAGCACGTTATCCGCAAACAATACCCCGCCTTTTGCCAAAATGCGGTTTAAGTCGGGTAAATAGTCGAAATACCTTGCTTTCGCGCCGTCTAAGAAAATAAAATCGAAAGGACCTTCTAAAAACCGTATAATATCACCTGCATCGCCCAGATATTGTTTGACTCTACTTGAAAAACCGAACGAGTCAAATGTTTTTTTTGCCGTCTCGAAAGATTCCTCGTCTTTTTCGATTGTCGTTAATTTTAAGTCATCAAACGAAGAGAGCATCGCCGAACCGCTTATTCCGACAGCCGTGCCGATTTCAAGAACTTGCTTGGGTTTATGAATCGAAACCGTTAAAACGAGTTCGTTAAGCGTTTCGTAAAGTGCGGTAGGAATACCTAGTTCGCGATACCTTTTACTAAGTTCCAATATTCGGTTGTCGACGTTAGGTTGAATTTTTTCTGAAAACTTCATTATACTTCTGTAATTAACGGTAAAATCATCGGATTGTTCTTTGTTTTTTTGTTAACGTAATTTCGCACAGAGGAGCGTATTTTGTTTTTCACTTCTCTTGTGTCCCCTAAAGCTTTTAAGTCGAAACTTTGTACGCTTTTATAAATGATATCCTTGATTGTTTCCGTTTGTTCGTCCGATAACACTACGCCTTTTGAGATAACGTCGGGTTTTTGCAAAAGTTCTCCGCTTTCGGATGAAACACAGCAAAGGGCGATAATAAGTCCGTCTTCCGCTAAATGCAATCTGTCCCTCACGTAGGTTGTAGAGTCATCGATTTGCAATCCGTCGACAAACCTCGAACCGGCATGAAATTTATCGCCTAAGCGCATCGATTTTTCGGTTAGTAAAACGGTATCGCCGATATCGGGTATCAGCATTTGGTAATCTTTTTTGCCGAGTTCTTTTGCGAGGTTAACGTGTTTTTTGAGGTGTCTGTATTCGCCGTGAACGGGAATAAAGAATTTAGGCTTCAATAAAGAGTGCATTATTTTTAACTCTTCTTGACAAGCGTGACCCGAGACGTGTATATTTTCGATCGATTCGTAAATTACCTCGGCGCCTTTGCGATAAAGTTTGTTTATAACGTCAAAGATTGATTTTTCGTTACCGGGTATCGGACTTGCGGAAATTATTATCGCATCGTTTTTATTTATGGATACCTGCGGGTAATCGTCGCAAGCCATCCTTGTCAAAACCGACATAGGCTCGCCTTGCGTACCGGTTGAGATAATAACTAAATCTTTGTCGGGAATGTTTTTGATTTTATCGATATCGACCAAAATCCCTTTCGGAATATCCAATTCACCGATAAATTCCGCAGCTTCCGTAACCTTTATCATACTTCTACCGGATAAAGCGACTTTACGCTTGTTTTTTTCGGCAATTTTCAGTATTTGTTGTATTCTGTTTACATTGGAAGAAAACGTCGCGATTATAATGCGCTTTTTAGAATAAGTTAAAAACAGTCTTTCTAAAGTTTCCGAAACGACCATTTCACTCATCGTATAGCCGGGGCGCTCGACGTTAGTCGATTCGCACATCAAAAGCAAAACGCCTTTTTTACCGATTTCCGAGAGCCTCGAAAAATCCATCATTTCGCCGTTTGGCGAAGTCATGTCGATTTTAAAATCCCCAGAATGCACTATAACGCCCACCGGTGTAGTTATTGCAAGCGCACAAGCACCGGCGATAGAATGGTTTACGTTAATAAATTCTATATTAAAGCAACCCAAGTTGATTTTTTCACGCGGTTTGACGCGTTTTAATCTGTAATTATTAAGTTTAAACTCTTTTAACTTTGTTTCTAAAAGCGCAAGAGTCATTTTTGTTCCGTAAACGGGTATGTTGAAATCTCTTAAAAGATACGGAACGGCACCGATATGGTCTTCATGACCGTGCGTTAAGACCAAACCTTTAATTTTATCTTTGTTTTCTGACAAATAGGTCGTATCGGGAATAACTAAATCGATGCCGGGCATTTCTTGAGTCGGAAAAGTTAAACCCGCGTCAACGATTACGATGTCTTTTCCGAACTCGAGTGCCGTCATATTTTTTCCGATTTCCCCTACCCCACCGAGAAACCTGATTTTTAACGTCTTGTTGTTTTTCATTTAATTCCTTATAAGTTAAGCCACAAAAATAATTATAATAATGCCTTTAAGGTAAAACTTTTGCGGTTGCTTAAAAAAGTTTTAACCGAAACTTTGGTAAAACGAAAACAACCGCATCGTGGCTAACTTGACTTAATTGAGATAGTCGTCAAGATTTTCTTGAATCTTTTGTTTTAATTCGATATATTTATCGAGTTTTTTCTTTTCGTTCTCAACTAATTCCTTGGGCGCTTTTAAGATAAAGCCCTGGTTTGCGAGTTTTAAGTTGGCTCTGTCAATTTCGTCCTGAGTTTTTTGAAGCTCTGCTTTAAGCCTTGCGATTTCGCTATCGATATCGACTAATTCGCCCAACGGAATGTAAAGTTCGAAACCGTTTAAAACTTGTGTAACGACTTTTTCGGTAAGTTCTTCCTTTGCGTTAATGGTAGCAATTTGTTCGACGCCCGCTAATTTCATAATTAAATCGCCGCAATCGGACAAAAGTTTTTTATTTTCCGTTATGACAAATAAATCTACCTTTTTAGAAGGCGCCGCCCCGGTTTTTGCTTTGATTTGGCGCACCGCCTTAATGATATCCATAACCGAATTCATTTTATCGAGGTCCTTTTTATAGTTGCGCCTCGAATTATACTTGGGATATTCCGAAACCATTATGCTGCCGCTTGCGGACGGAATATACGAATAAATTTCTTCGGTAACGAAAGGAATAAACGGGTGTAAAAGTTTCAAGGTTTCTTTGAGAACGAAAATCAATACGGAAACCGTCTTTTGTTTCTTGGTTTCGTCGTTGCCGTACAGTGCCGACTTACAAAGTTCGATATACCAATCGCAGAAGTCGTACCAAACAAAGTCATGCAAAGTCGTCAGCGCAACGCCGAGTTCGTATTTGTTCATATTCAAAGTAACTTCGCGTATGCAAGAATTTAACTTAGACAGTATCCATTTATCTTTAAGCTCGGGTTTAACTTCGTCGATTGGTAAAATTTCTATCCCCTCGGCATTCATGAGAACAAACCTCGAAGCATTCCAAACCTTATTGATAAAGTTGCGTGAACTTTCGCATTTTTCTTTTGAAAATCTTATGTCGCTTCCCGCGGCAACGCCTGAAACGAGCGAAAAACGCAAAGTATCCGCACCGTACTCGTCTATAACTTGGATGGGGTCGACGCCGTTGCCTAAGGACTTACTCATTTTACGACCTTTGTCGTCGCGTACGAGACCGTGTATAACAACGTCCTTAAAAGGTATTCTGCCCATATGTTCGAGTCCGCTGAAGATCATTCTGGCAACCCAGAAGAATATTATGTCGTAACCGGTTACCAAAACGTCGGTCGGATAGAAATATTTTAAATCTTCGGTCATATCGGGATAACCGAGCGTCGAGAAAGGCCAAAGTGCGGAACTGAACCAAGTATCTAAAACGTCGGGATCTTGATGAATATGCTTACTGCCGCATTTAGCGCAACAAGTCGGTTCGTCTTTTAAAACCATCATTTCGCCGCAATCTTCACAGTAATAAACGGGAATTCTGTGCCCCCACCAAAGTTGACGAGAAATACACCAATCTTTGATGTTTTCCATCCAATTGTAATATATTTTAGTGAATCTTTCGGGAACAAACCTTATCGACTTGTTTTTAACGGCGGAAATTGCCGGTTTAGCAAGTCCGTCCATTTTTACAAACCATTGTTTCGAAACGATAGGTTCGACGCTCGAATGGCAACGATAACAGTGCCCGACATTATGTGCGTGAGGTTCTATTTTGGAAAGAACACCCAAATCCTTGAGGTCGTTAACTATTTGTTTTCTGCATTCGAACCTGTCTAAGCCTTGGTACTTACCTGCGTTCTCGTTCATCGTACCGTCGTCGTTCATAACCCTGATTACTTCTAAGTTGTGGCGTAAGCCGACCTCGAAATCGTTAGGATCGTGCGCAGGCGTTATTTTAACTGCGCCCGTTCCGAAATCGAGTGCTACGTAGTCGTCGGCGACAACGGGGATTTCCCTGCCGACGATGGGAAGCACGAGGGTTTTTCCGATAAACGACTTAAATCTTTTATCTTTCGGATTAACGGCAACCGCCGTATCGCCGAGCATAGTTTCGGGTCTTGTCGTCGCAACCGTTAAAACGCCGCTGCCGTCTTTCAAAGGATAATCGAGGTGCCAAAAATTGGACGCTTCTTCTTCATATTCGACTTCGGCGTCGGATAAAGCCGTTTTACACGACGGACACCAGTTAATTATCTTGGAACCTTGATAAATCAACCCTTTATTGTAAAGATTTACAAATACTTCTTTAACGGCTTTAGAACAACGATCGTCCATCGTAAAGGCTAATCTTGACCAGTCGCACGATGAACCTAAGCATTTAAGTTGCTCGACAATACGCCCGCCGTATTTCTCTTTCCAAGCCCAAGCACGTTTTAAAAAGCCTTCCCTGCCGACCTCTTCCTTTGTTAAACCTTCTTCCTTTTTCATAAGTTCGACGATTTTAACTTCCGTGGCTATCGAAGCGTGGTCCGTACCGGGTAGCCATAAAGTTTCGTAACCTTGCATACGTTTAAATCTGACTATGGTATCTTGCAACGTTTCGTCTAAAGCGTGCCCGATATGAAGTTGACCCGTTATATTCGGGGGCGGGATCACTACGGTAAACGGTACTTTATCCGGATTGACTTTTGCCTTAAAGTAGCCGTTTTCTTCCCAATTATGATAAATTTGCTTTTCAAAATCGTTTGGATTATAAGTCTTTTGCATGTTCATGGTAATTCTTCCTAAAAAATAAATCTCTATTATTATATAACAAGATTAACGTAATGTCAAATTTACTTTAAAGGATTATTGAAATATGATAAGACAATTTTTCGTATCAAGAAAAAAGTTTTTGTCATATTATTGATAATGATATATTCTTTTGGAGGTTTATGAAAAAACTAATCGCTATTTTTTTATGTATTCAATTTGTCTTTATAGCCGCATCGTGCGGTAAATCCGACACAAATATAAATAAAATCAGTGTAAACGAAGTTACTCATTCCATATTTTACGCACCCTTCTACGTGGCTATAGAAGGCGGCTACTTTAAAGAAGAAGGTTTGGAAATTTCTTTAACCAACGGCGGAGGATCGGACGCTTCGATGACGGCATTGTTATCCGGTAGTTGCGATATTGCCCTTTTAGGACCCGAAACCGGTATATATACGTCTATAGGCGGCGCGAAAGATTTACCGATAATATTCGCACAATTGACTAAACGGGACGGTTCCTTTTTAATGTCGCGGACGAAACCCGTAAACTTTAAATGGACTGATTTGGAAAATAAAGAAATTATTGCCGGAAGGCGCGGCGGAAGTCCTGCCATGTCACTCGAATACGCGCTTAACAAAAACAAACTTTATGACGGCGTCAACGTAAAACTCAATTACGACGTTCAATTTAACCTGACTGCGGCGGCTTTTATCGCGGGAACCGGCGATTATGTTACGATGTTCGAGCCTACGGCATCTTTATATGTCAGAGAAAACAAAGCTTATATCGCGGCGAGCGTAGGCGAAGAATCGGGTGAAATCCCCTTCACTTGTTTTATGACTAAAAAAAGTTTTTATGAAAATAACCAAGACGTTATTAAAAAATTCACAAAAGCGATGCTTAAAGCCATAAAATATATCAAGGAAACAAATTCGGAGGAAGTTGCAAAATTACTCTTAGAATCCTTTCCTTCAACCGAATTGCAGTCAATTCGCGATTCGTTAGACTCTTACTTAAGAATTGACGCTTGGCAAACCGATCTGATATTAAAAGAAGATGCTTTCAACCGTTTGCAAGATGTAATGGAAAACGCAGGAGAACTTAATCAACGAGTTAATTACTTAGACTTGGTTGATAACAAAATTACCGAAGAATGTTATACTGAAATCTTCTAAAAAGTAAGCCTGCCAATTAATTTTGGCAGGCTTTTTGAGGTGAAAAAATGGCTGATTTTATTAAATTGGAAAATTTGTCGCTAACCTATCATACAAAGAAAAACGAAACTTTAGCAATTAAAAATTTGTCGTTTACGGCAAACAACGGTGATTTTGTTGCTTTAATCGGACCGTCGGGTTGCGGAAAAACAAGCATACTTTCGCTTATTGCCGGGCTGCTTTCAAAATCATCTGGGAAAATCACCATCGACGGAAAAGAAATAAACGGACCCGATAACGATATTGGTTATATGTTGCAAAAAGATCAACTTTTCCCTTGGCTGACAATTGAAAAAAACGTACGGCTTCCATTAATTATTAAAAACATAAAAACATCTAAAAACATCGATTATATCAACGATTTGCTAAAAAAGTACGGCTTGTGGGATTTCAGAGGTTTTTATCCCGAGCAACTATCCGGCGGAATGCGGCAGCGTGCCGCACTTATAAGAACGCTTGCTTCTAAACCGAAACTATTACTGCTTGACGAGCCCTTTTCCGCACTCGATTACCAAACGAGACTATCGGTATGCGATGACGTTTATAAAGTAATAAGAACAGAACAAAAGACCGCTATACTTGTTACGCACGATATTTCCGAAGCAATATCGCTTGCCGATAAAATAATTGTGCTTACACAAAGACCCGCTAAAGTAAAATGCACATATTTTACCGATTTCGATAAATCGCTTACTCCGCTTAAACGGCGCGAAGACAATAAGTTTTCCGCTTGGTTTGAAAAACTTTGGAAGGAGCTGAATTGATATGAATAAAAAACCCTTATCCCCCGAACATTTAATTTATCTTAAAAAATACAAAAGAACCAAGATCTCGATAGTCATAACTCAATTTGCGATTTTGTTACTTTTCTTATTGTGTTGGGAAGCGTTAACGGACTTAGGCGTTATTGACGGCTTTTTGTTTAGCAGCCCTAAAAGGATAATACTTTCGGTAAAAACTCTTTACCGTAACGATAATTTGTTGCTACACGTTTTTACGACGCTTTGCGAAACGGTTGTCGGATTTTTGCTTGCTACTATAACGGGTACGTTAGTCGCGATTCTGTTTTGGTGGTCGAATTTTTTGAGGCGAGTTTTCGAACCTTACGTAGTCGTGTTAAACAGTTTGCCTAAAATTGCGTTAGGACCGTTAATCATAATTTGGTTCGGCGCAGGTACTAAGGCGATAATTTTTATGACTTTTTTGGTAACCGTTATTGTTACCGTCATAAATATGTACGCGGGATTTAACGACGTCGACGAGAACAAAATACTGCTTTTAAAATCAATGGGCGCAAACAAATTAAAACTTTTCGTGCATTTGGTTTTACCGTCAAGCATACCGTCGATCGTTTCGACGCTTAAAATTAACGTCGGAATGAGTTGGATAGGTTCTATTATGGGCGAATATCTCGTTTCGAAACAAGGCATCGGCTATTTAATCGTTTACGGCGGGCAAGTTTTTAATCTCGATTTAGTAATGACGGGAACGGTCATTTTGTGTATACTCGCCGCCGGTATGTATTTTCTTGTCGCCGCTTTTGAAAAAAGAATATATCGAAAACAAAAATAATAATCGTAAAAAAGCCGATAGCGCCTATTATCGGATAAATTTTATCAAATATAACGGAAAAACCGAAGCGCGACAGCAATATAGCCGAAAGACCGACTAAAAGTCTACCCGTTAAGCCGAATATATTATTCGAAAACATATTATATAGCGGAAAATACACGTTTATAGATGTAGTTAAGATCCCTAAAAACATTGATATTATAAAAGGTAAATAAAGGAATTTTTTCTTGCTTAAAATTGACATAATCGGAAAATCTCGATTAACGTCATTATAATGTGTTTGCAGTAATCCGTACAATATTATAATTAAAACCGTAAGAAGAAACGAAGACAATAGTGCCGCAAAAACGCAACTCGAGGTCTTTTCGTTTTTTCCTATCGAACCGATTGTAGGAATGGATAATACCAGATTAAAACCGCTGTACGTTATGATCTTTTTAGGAGAAAAGCCATAACTTTTAAAATCGAGTTCGAAATTTACCGTAAAAGTCATAAAGCACATTGTTAAAATTATTATCGGTACGAGTATACCGCCGATTGTTTTTAGTCCCCTTATGCCGTTCAGCATGACTAAATTTAAAAATATCAACACAGTCGTCGAAATAGTCGCGGGATTAATTTGTTTTGAAAACAAAAAACTAAAAAGCGATTCTATCGCAGATAAACTGCCGGCGAGTAATATAAAGTCAAAAAGATAAATCATTACTTCAAACAACTTATAGAGTCTTGAACGATTTTTAAAATCCATAATTAGGATTAATAACGTTAACGTAAAATAAACGATAAAAGTCAGAAGCGAAGAAATAAAAATATTCGTATTGTAAAAATATAATATAATCTCTTTTCCGCTTAAAAAACCGATACCCAAAAAGGAGCCTAATATTGCAAACGAAATTTTAAGCGACTTGTAAAAAGTTCTCATAACATACTTTACTTCAATATACTAGATAATATGCAAAACTAATTTTACGAAAATCATAATTATTTTTAAAATCTCGCATTCTATCATACATTTTAGAACTTATTATATAAAAAAACAGTTTCGCGATTGGCGAAACCTGTTTTTTATATAAACGATTTTTCAATTTTAACGACAGCGTGCGTATCTTTGAAATTATCCTCTATAAGCGCTTTAATAGAGTCTTTAATATCGCTATCCGAAAGCTTTAAATCGTGCGGGATTACCGCGTCGAAAATGAAGTTTGTGTGCGTGGGTCCTACCACCATTCTAAAATCGTGAACGGTAATTCTATCATCGATTTTCTTAACTAATTTAGCTACGGCAACTCTTGCCTCGGTTACTTTTTCGTCGCTCGTACAAATCGGATCCAAGTGTATAATGGAGACACAACCGAGTGCGTTATCGAGTTCGGTCATTGCGTTATCTATAACGTCGTGTAGTTTATAAATATCTTCTTCGCCCGATACCTCGGCGTGAAGGGATATCATAAATTTACCCGGTCCGTAATCATGTACGACTAAATCGTGAACGCCTAAAATTTCATTGTGATTTAAAACGATTGAATATATTTTGTTAACGATTTCCTTATCGGGGCGCTTACCCAATAAATCGCCTATTGTTTCCTTAATAGAAGAAACGCCCGAATAAAGTATGAAAAGCGAAACAACCGCGCCGCAGTATCCGTCAAGATTTATGCCGCTGAAATTATATAAAAGAGCGCAACCTAAAACCAAAGAAGTCGAAATTACATCGGTTAAACTGTCGGTGCCAACGGCTTTCATTGCCATCGAATTAATCTTTTTACCGTAATACTTATTGTAAATTATCATATACGCTTTAACTAATACGGTAATGCCTATTATTACAAGCGCGGTTACGTTTTTATAAGCGTCAGCGTCGGGCGTTACGTTGTTAATAATATTAAAAATAGAGTCTTTTAAAGTAGATAAACCGACGACGACAATTATTATAGCGATTATAAGACCGGTAACATACTCGATTCGACCATGACCGAACGGTCTGTCGTCGGAAGCCTTTTTTCCTGCGAATTTAAATCCGAACAAGGAAAGCAGCGACGACCCCGCATCGGAAAGGTTGTTATATGAATCCGCCATAATCGATATCGAGCCCGTAATTAATCCGACTACGAGTTTTATCGCAAAAAGTAAAACGTTAAGCACAATGCCTAAGATACTGCACAGAATTCCGTAAGATCTTCTCGTGAGCGGATCATCGTAATCTTTATAATTTTTAATAAAAAGTTTAGATAATAAAGCAACCATATTCACATAATTTTGCTGCGCGCAAACTATGATTTGCGCGCAGCCGTTTCATTGATTATAGTTAACGATTAACAAATATAATCGTTAGTTTTTGTAGGAGCATTTTCGAGTTCTTTGCGCTTTTCTTCATAACCTTTGCGTCCGAACATAGCATAAGTTGCGTTTTTGCCTTCTTCGACGCCGGGTTGATTATAAGTGTCAATGCCAAACATTTCACCGATATACGCGGTAGCGAGTTCGAGCATATACATAAGTTCTCCCAAAGTAAACTCGTTTAATACGGGTAAATAAATGGTATTATTCAACCTTTGCTTTTTGCAAAGAGCGTATTCTGTCGCTTTCATTTCGGTAGAAATAAGCTCGTTCATCGTATGACCGCAAAGGAAATTGACGTTCGGGAATTCCTCGCATCCGTTAGGAATAACGACTTCTGAACGATATTCGTCAACCGCTAAAAAAGTAACGACTTTATCAAAAGGACCTTCGGTATATAATTGAACTTGGCTGTGCTGGTCGGTAACGCCAAGCGATTTAACGGGCGTTTGTCCCGTAAACGCGGGCGATCCGTCTTTTTTAACGGCTTTGCCGAGGCTTTCCGCCCACAGTTGACAATACCAATCAGCCATATATCTAAGTCCGTCTGCATACGGCATCATAACGGAAATGTTTTTGCCTTTACTAATTGCGAGATACTGCAAAACCGCAAACGCCATTGCGGGATTTTTCTTGTAATCGGGCTTTGAGCACAGCTTATCCATATACGCCGCGCCTTTCAACATCGATTTAATGTTAATGCCGAGCACGGCAGCGGGAAGAAGACCCACGGGACACAATTCGGAAAACCTTCCGCCTACGCTGTCGGGAATATAGAAAGTTTTAAGACCTTCCGCCTTTGCGATTTTAATAAGGTTACCGCTGTTTTGCGAAGTTGTCGCAATCATATGATTTTTAGCGTTTTCACCGAATTTTTCTTTTAACATGTTCCAAATAATTAAATACTGGGACATGGTTTCGCTTGTCGAACCGCTTTTTGTTATAACGTTAAACATTGTCTTTTCGGGCTCGATGACGTCGAAAAGCGCAGCCATTCTTTCAGGGTCAACGTTATCTTCAACATAAAATTTGGGACCGCCGCGTTTTCTTTCGGGTAAGTCGTTATAATGCAAGTGCTTAAGTGCCTGAAAAACAGCTATAGGCCCTAACGCGCTTCCGCCTATACCTAAGACGACAAAGTACTTAAAGTTCTTTCTAACGGCTTTTGCTGTCTCTAAAATTTCCTCTACTACTTGATCTTGATTATACGGGAGTTCGCTCCATCCCATCATTCCTTTTCCGCGATTGTTTTGAACGGTTTCGAAGGAAGATTTGCAAAGGTTAAGTGAGTTTTTAAGTTCTAACGATGTAAACCCTTGTTCTTTGCCGATATAATCGGACATCATGTTGTTAAAATCAAATCTTAAACGTTGATCGGCATTGGTTTTTCTTGTTGCCATAATAAATTTATCCTCTCTTTAAAAGTTTTTTTATGTAATTAAGGGACTCACCTAACTCGTCGAAGGATTTATAACTGTCTTTATATACTTCGATAATCAGTGCGCCGTCAAAATTAGCAGCGTTAAGTTCCCCTATAAATTTTTCAAAATTAAATAATCCCTTTCCTGGAAGTAAAACTTTTCCGTCACAATCGTAATCGGAAATATGAACGGTGCGAAGTCTATCGGACATTTCATTAAGATATTCGGTATAATCGTAGCCCGATAATCTTGCTTGCTTAATATCTAAACAACTTTTAAGTTGCTTGGTAAAATGTTTTAATTTATCGAAATAACCGGCTTCGCTATACA
The DNA here is from genome assembly GCA_964398065.1 of uncultured Christensenella sp. GTDB lineage: Bacteria > Bacillota > Clostridia > Christensenellales > Borkfalkiaceae > UBA4636. Next base: position 99,430 of record CAYNLN010000005.1, read on the forward strand.
TCGCCCACTGAACGTTTTCAAGGCAAATTTCGACACCGTAATTGCTTGCAATAGATAATAGCGAATTAAAACGCTCTCCCGTTTCTTCGTAATTTGAATAGTTTGCTCGCTTTATGCGAATTCTACCGTGAAAGGTATTATATTTTGCATCTAAAATTTCGGCGACTCTTAAAACGTTTCTAAAAATTTTTTCGGCATCCCCGTAGGAACGGTCGTTTTTAGAAAACAGTTCCGGCTCGTAATGTGTGTTTAAAGAATGTATAGAATGAATTTTCAGACTTCCTAAACGCGATTTTAGTATGTTGGCGTAATCTTCTGTGTATTCGCAAAACGATTCGAGAAAAATTTCCGCGACGTCCGCACCGAGACTTTCTATAATAGGTAAAGCGTCCTCGTTATATTTACGCAAAAACAGCGATGCAGTCGATATTCCGACTTTCATAATTATATTTAAAATTCCTTTTATTATCTTTAATTTTACAAGTTTTTACTTGAAAGAAAATCTTATATCATACGTCGGGCTGCCCTTTCGGGCAGCCCGCAAAATCCTTATTGGGTAGTGAAAAATTTTATTTAATAACGGGATCGATAAGACCGATATTTCCGTCGTCTCTCAAATAAAGTACTTTTGTTTTTTCGTTATCTTTGTCGTAAAATACAAAGAAACTGTGACCTGTTAACTCGAACTCTTCAATAGCTTCGTCCAAAGACATCGGGGTAAGTTCAAACTTTTTAGTCTTAACAAGTTTAAAGTCGTTATCGTCTTCCGCCTCGTAAATTCTTTCTTTCTGGTATGCGCCGCTACGTAATTTTGATTCTAACTTAGAACGATATTTATAAATTTGGCGTTCGATTTTCGGAAGCACTATATCAATTGCATCGTAAAAATTATCTGCTTTCGCTTCGGCACGAATAAAGGAGCCTTTATAGTTAATGGAAACTTCCATCTTCGAATCGCGTTTTTCGGCTTTAAGATAAACTTTGCAAACCGAATCCTCTTCAAAGTACTTATCTAAACGGGCTACTTTTTTATCGATTACTTCGCTTAACTGGTCTTTAACCTGATAGTTTTTTGCAACAATTTCAATTTTCATAATAAATCTCCTTTTGATTTGGTTTTGCTACGGAACTATTCGACGATGAAGTCGATAACGCCGTCGTCGTCAATTACCGTAACAGAGTCGTCCGCATGCAAATCACCTTTAATGATCATTTCGGACAGTGGTGTTTCGACAAGGCTTGTGATGGCGCGTTTTAACGGTCTTGCACCATATTCCTTATCGTAACCTTTATCTAATATTAAACGCTTAGCGCTGTCGGCAAACGTAAGTTTTACGTTCATCGAAGTCATCCGTTTTCTTAAAGATTCGCACTGCATATCGCAAATTTTTCCGCATTCCTCGATGGTCAATTTACGGAAAACAACTATGTCGTCGATTCTGTTTAAGAATTCCGGCTTAAATTTCTTTTTAAGCGCTTGATAAATTTTGTCTTTTGCGTCTTCTATTTCGTCGGTTTCGTCACCGAAGCCGATTTTGTTAACTGTTTTTACCTCCGAAGCGCCTTCGTTTGAGGTCATAATAATTATCGTGTTTTTAAAATCAACGGTTCTGCCCTTGCTGTCGGTAAGCCTGCCGTCGTCTAAAATTTGAAGCATAATATTAAAGACGTCGGGATGGGCTTTTTCGATTTCGTCAAATAAAATTACCGAGTAAGGTTTCATTCTGACTTTGCCCGTTAGCTGCCCTTCTTCGTCGTAACCGACGTATCCCGGGGGCGCGCCGATTAATTTAGCGACGCTTACTTTTTCCATATATTCACTCATATCGACGCGGATAAGCATGTTTTCGTCGCCGAAAATCGCTTCTGCAAGCGCTTTGGAAAGTTCGGTTTTACCAACGCCGGTAGGACCGACGAAAATAAATGAACCGATAGGTTTTTTAGGGTCTTTTATACAGGTCATCGAGCGCCTTATCGCTTTTGAAACCGCGTTAACCGCAACATCTTGTCCGACAACGCGCTTATGCAATATTGCTTCGAAGCCCATTAATCTTTCAGATTCCGTCTCTGTAAGTTTTGCAACGGGTATACCCGTCATCTCGCTTACTACTTTTGCGATATTTTCTTCGTCTATAAACGGATTAACGTGGTTTTTCTTGCGGATCTCGGATTGTCTGATTTCGGCAATTTCTAAGGTAAGAGACTCGATTTTTTCGTTAATATCACGGCAATCCGTGCCGCTTGATAAATAGTATTCCTTGTCTATTTCAAGCCTTTTAAGCTGTCTTTCTTTATTAATCAAGGTTTCGGGCGGAGTATCGCACAAAAGCCTTTCTTTCGCAGCCGCTTCGTCGATAAGGTCGATTGCTTTATCGGGTAAATATCTGTCGGTTATATATCTTTCGGACATATAAACGGCGGCTTTAATTGCCGAATCGGTTATTTCGATGCTGTGGTGCGCTTCGAATTTATCCCTTAAACCTTTAAGTATCTCGATACAATCGTCGGGTCTTGGCTGATCGACTTTAATGAGCAAAAAACGTCTTGCAAGCGCGGGGTCGTTTTCGATATACTTATTATATTCGGTAACGGTAGTTGCGCCTATAACCTGTAAATCGCCTCTTGCAAGCGCAGGCTTTAAAATATCGCTCACCGAATATGCTCCGAAATTGCCTAAAATCGTGTGAATTTCGTCGATAAACAAGATAATGTTGTTTTCTTGAGCAAAATTAATAGCAGACTTAAAGCGTTCTTCAAATTCGCCTTTATACTTTGCACCTGCCACAATCCCGCTTAAATCAAGCGAAAATAACGTTCTGTTTTTTAGCGTTAAAGGAACGTCGCCTTTTGCTATTCTCATAGCAAGCCCTTCGACGACTGCGGTTTTTCCGACACCGGGTTCGCCTATTAATAAAGGGTTGGATTTTACTCGCCTCGATAAAGTTTCAATGACTCTGTTAGTTTCTTTATCTCTGCCGATTACGGGGTCGAATTTTCCGCGATAGGCTTTTTCCGTTAAATTAACGCCGAAAGATTCGAGTTCTTTAAAGCGTTCGTCATTACGATAAGCGTCCTCGTAATCGTCGTTGCGATCATAATAATTGCCGACTTTATCCGAACTTAATTGTTTGGAATTGCGCATTCTTTGATTGTTATAGTCGATATCGTTTTTAGCCAAGTCGCTTACTAAGTCGCTCGCATCGCAGTATAACGAGTTCATATTGGGCACAATCGACGATAAAATACCGTAAGCGATACACTCTTTATTCTTAAGTATCGCCAATAAAAGATGTTCCGGGGAAACATAAGTACAACCTGAATCGGAAGCAATCGTGCTCGAATGTTCGAGAATGGATTTTGTTCTCGGTGTAAATCCGTTACAATTATAATTTTTATTGATATTTTGTTGTAACCTCGGATAATAAGCGGGCGGCGTAACGCCGTACGAAGCTAAAAGTTCGGAAACTTTTCCGCAACCTTTGAGCATTGCTGCAAGTATAAACTCCGTTGCGACATAGGTTACTTGATTTTTATCGGCAACTTCTTTTGCCGCCTTTAATATCTCAACGTATTTAGATGTAGGTAGAAGCCCGTTCGAGATGTTGTTCATAAATATCAACCAATAAATTCTTGAGTCTGTAATGTTTTTAATGCGTTTTTAACGAAAATCGCTCTTTTTTCGTCTTCACTGTCCGAAGGAATGTTTTTTGCGTTCAATATTAAAGTATTCTTTCTTGCCGTAACGGATAGGTCGTCAATCGCCGTGCCGTTAGAACACGATATGATGCCTAATGCGATACCTAATTTAACTTCGGAAATAAGTTCGCAAAACTCGGTATACGGAAGTATTGCCGAGTGGGTAAGTATTCCTAACGCCCTAAGACAGTTATCTTTTATTTTTATAGGATTATACAAATAATCTTGCTGACGCAGGTCGTTTTCTTCGTCACAAACCATAAGTGCAAAATTTTGTACTTTATCTATTATATTTTTAGTTTCGCCAATGGTTACGGAGTTACTTATTTGATAGTAATAGCCTTCCGCGAAACTGCCCTCGCCTAATGCGCCCCTTATGGTAATACCTTCCTTATAGCCGAGTCTCTGTAACTCCGCAATACGATTTTGTTTGGTAAGCGCTGGTAAAAACATCATAAGAGAAGCACGCATACCAGTCCCTAAGTTTGTCGGACAAGCAGTATAGTAAAAACCGTTTTTAACGGCAAATCTGCAGTTTGCGCCAAGGACTTTGTCAAACACGGAAATTCTTGAAAGCGCACTTTCAAAATCTAAACCTTTTACCATGCATTGTTCTCTTACATGATCTTCCTCGTTTATCATAACCGACAGAAGTTCATCCGAAGAAATCGATACTGCAGCGTTCGGCGAGTTGCAAAGATTTTTTGAAATAATATATCTTTCGATGTACGACGCTTTTTCTATGTCGGAAAGATCACGCATCATATAAGTTTTGAAACCTTTAAAATGCGCTAAAATCGAGGAGCAAATGCGAACGATAGCAAGTTCGTCAGAAGTACCTATTATCTTTGACGGGAAATTATAGTCCTGAAAATTACGCGCAAGCCTAATCCTCGTCGAAATAACTATATCGCCGTTTATCATGACTTAATTCCCTGAACGCTGTCGATAAGCGGTTTAAGTTCTGCAGCAAACTCGGTATAGCAGTAAGGACAACCGACTATTAAAGTGTTTAAAATTTCGCCGAGGGTTTTGCCGCAACGGTGGCAAGTTTTTTGAAGATTAGCGTAAAATGTATTGTAGAATTCGTTTGCGTCTAAAGTGTAAGCAATCGAAACGCACGAAGAGCATACTTTTCCTTCGGATTTATATGACCCGAAATACCTTAAAACGTCTTCGGTAGCTTCTTTTTTATGACAAACAGGACAAATCATTTACGACACCAAGTATTTTCTATCTTTTCTATATCTATTATAACATTAATTTGTAAAAAGTAAATAGTCTTTTGGCAAATTTTTTTTAATTTTTTAAAAATTCCGTAATTACGTCTGTAAACAAGTGTTTTTTGACGGTATAAATTAGTGATTTAGGGTACGTCGACAGTTGTATATAAAAACGCCTCGCCTTTACTTTGGCGAGGAACGTTTTAAGTATTTAATAGTTTCGTTAAATATTCCCTAAAAGAATCTTTAAGAGAATTATCGCGCAAAGCGTACTCTACGTTTGCTTTTAAAAAACCGAGCCTGTCACCCATATCGTAACGGGTTCCGATAAATTCATAGGCGTACGCACCGTTTAGTTTTGCCTCTAAGTCGAGTGCGTCCGTAAATTGGTATTCGCCGTTCAATCCCGGTTTTAAATTACTCATAATATCTAAAATCAAAGGCGAACAAACATATCTTCCGAGCGGCGCTAAATTACTTTTAACAGATTCAAGCGAAGGTTTTTCGGTAATCTTAGTGATTTTATATTCCCTTCCCTCGTTAAAATCGTATTCGACCGACGCATATTTGGGAACGTCTTTGTAATCTACCTTTTGAACGCCGATAACTGTTTTTTCGTACTTGTAATAAACATCCAAAAGTTGCCCTATGACAGGACTTTGGTCGTTATACATAACGTCGTCACCGAATAAAACGGCAAAAGGTCTTCCGTTAATGTAATCTTTAGCTGCCAAAACCGCATGCGCCGTACCGAGCGGTTTTTCTTGCACGACAAAATGTAGTTTTGCAATGGTCTCGGGATACTTAATCGATTTAACGTAATTTGAATTCCCGTTTTTTTGCAAAAGCATTTCAAGCTCTTCGGCGACGCCGAAATGACTTTCTATTATATCTTTCTTGTACCCGACGACGAATACTATTTCTTCAATTCCGCTTTTTGAAACTTCCTCTGCAATTATCTCGATTGCAGGTCTGTTTAAAATCGGTAGCATCGGTTTGGGTATTGCTTTGGTATAAGGTAAAAATCTTGTGCCGAAACCGGCAACGGGTATTACCGCAATTTTAACTTTTTCCACAGCGACTCCAAAAAATAAAATTTTAATTTAATATATTTTATTAATAATACAACGAAAATGTAACTGCTAAAATCCGCAAAAAACTATTTTGTTCCGAACAATCTATCGCCCGCATCGCCTAAGCCGGGAATTATGTATGCGTTTTCGTTTAATCTTTCGTCTAACGAAGCAAGGTAAATATCTACGTCCGGATGAGCGTTTTGCATTGCCTTAACGCCTTCGGGCGCAGCGATTAAACAAACGAGTTTTATATCCTTACAACCTCTGTCCTTGATAAACTGAACGGCAGCAATGGCGCTACCGCCCGTAGCAAGCATGGGATCGACGACAATTATGCGTCTTTCGGTCGCGTCTTGCGGAAGTTTACAATAATATTCCACGGGTTTGTGGGTTTGCGGGTCGCGATATAAACCTATATGACCGACTTTAGCGTTAGGTACAAGTTTAGTTATGCCGTTAACCATGCCGAGACCTGCGCGTAAAATAGGTACAATGCCTATTGCTCTTCCGGATATTTCGTATCCGACGGCTTTGCATATAGGCGTTTTAATTTCAACGTCTTGTACCGGTAAATCCCTCGTAACTTCATAAGCCATAAGCATTGAAATTTCTTCTGCAAGTTCTCTAAAGTCCTTTGTGCTTGTGTCTTCTTTGCGCATAAGGGTTATCTTATGCTTGATAAGCGGATGATCGACTATAAAAAGTTTACTCATGACGTTCTCCTTTTAAAATTTAAATTGGATAAAATCTTTTATTTTAAAATAAAAATTATTTATTTGAATTTTCGTACGCAGATATTTTTGAAAGCCTTCTCACGTGATTTTCAAGGTTTGAAAACGGAGTCGAAATAAAAATGTCGACAAGTTTTTCCATAGTGTCAACCGAAATTACGCGTGCGCCGAACGCTATCATATTGGCATCATTGTGTTCTCGTGTCATTCTTGCGCCGAACTCTTCTTGACATAAGGCGCAACGAATGCCTTTTACTTTATTTGCGCATATGGACATGCCTATTCCAGTTCCGCAAATCAAAATACCGAATTCGTATTCTTTATCGGCAACCGCATTTGCGCATTTAAGTGCGAAATCGGGGTAATCGCAAGAATCCGAAGAGTTTGTTCCGAAATCTTTTACGATATACTGTTTATCTTCTAAATACTTAATTAACGATTGTTTTGCTTCAAAGCCAGCGTGGTCGGAAGCGATTGCTATTTTCATAATTAACCTTTGTTTTTTTATATGTATTACAAGACTTTTTTTAGCATTCTGACTAGCTCGTCACACGCAGTATTAATCTGCTCGTAACAGTTATCGTACGCACGTTGAGTTTTTCCGTACGGGTCGGAAATATCACCGACTTTAGTGAGTTGATTCATAGAATAAACATTTTGATAGCCTTCCTTTTTAAGCTTGTTCATCATTGAATCGGTCATAGCGATTATCGCATCGAAACCTTTTGCTTTTTCAAGAGATATCTGTTTAGGAACAAATTTGGTCATCTTAATTTTGTGCATTTTAAGCGTGTTTTTAGCAAGAGGATTAATTGTTTCCTCAGTAACGGAAGTACCGAACGAAGTGATTTTAAGCTCCATACCGTCTACAGCCGAAACCTTGGACTTTAACACGAAATGAGCCATAGGACTACGGCAAGTGTTTCCCGTACACACAAAACAAAGTGATGATTTTTTAGGCATAATCCCCTCCTAAATTCGTTTAACCGAATGCTTTTAAAAATCTGTTTTCGACGCTTAACGTTACCTCGTCGCTAATCGAAAATTTGATTCCGATAAGTAAATCATAGCTTTCGGAAAAATGTAAACCGTAATAAAGCCTTGCCGCCATTTGAGCACCGGTTGCCCCGAGTGAAAAGGTGTCGAGCCCCGTAAGAGCGCTTAAATCGCCGTCCGTACACATTATGAGAGGCTTTCCGCCTCCACTTAAACACTCGTTATATAGCGAAATTGCGGTTTCATAATCACCGTTGTTTACCAAACAAGTTTTTGTCTTGGGACAGTAATGACGGTATTTTGTTCCGGGCGAACGCTTGTTAAGTTCAGATGCATTATCGGCGTAATAACACTTACCGACAACGTTTGCTACCATTTCGGCAGTCACCAAGCCTTTTCGTAAAATAATAGGTACCTCGCCCGTTACGTCCAAAACGGTAGATTCTATGCCGCCCTCGCATCTGCCACCGTCCAATATCATAGGTATGGTATCTTTAAAATCTTCGTAAACGTGCTCGGCGGTAACCGGGCTCGTGTGCTTAGATATGTTGGCAGACGGTGCGGCAATAGGCATATCCATGTATCTTAAAAAGCGTTGGGCTTCTTTTGACGAAGGCACCCTTACGGCAAGAGTATTTAATCCGCAAGATACAAGCGGTGAAACTACGTCCTTACTTTTGTATACCATCGTGAGCGGTCCCGGTAAAAAAGCATTCCTTAATTTTTCGGAATAAGAAGACGTATCGTCGACAAGTTTCGAAATATCGTAATCTTTATGAACGTGTACGATAAGCGGATTATCCGAAGGTCTGCCTTTGGCTTTGTAAACCGCACTTATCGCTTCGTCGGAAAAAGCGTTTGCGCCGAGTCCGTATACAGTTTCCGTGGGAAACGCCACAAGCTGATTATTAAGAACATAATCTTTCGCAATTTTTAGCGTTTCATCGGTGATTTTAAAGATTTTTACATTTTTTTCATCATGCAAAAACGTCATCTATATCATCCTCTTCGGGAGCAAATTTTTCCAAACTGTCAAGGTCTTCTTTAGTGTAAGTTTCGGGTTCGTAATTATCGCCCGTATCGGCAGTAAAGGTGCCGTCACGTTTAGGCGGCTCGCCGCTAAAGTTGGTGGGATTGACAAACTTACAATAGTCGCCTTTAAACAGAAGCGGGAATTCCGTACACACGCCGTTACGATTTTTTGCAATTATAATATCTGTCATTTGAACCGACGGACGATTGCCGGAATCGGCGTCGGGCTTATGCAAGAATACGACAAGGTCGGCGTCTTGCTCGATAGCGCCGGATTCACGTAAATCCGAAAGAACCGGTTTTCCGCCTTTTCGCTGAGCGATTTGCCTTGAAAGCTGAGAAAGCGCAATTACCGGACATTCGAGTTCTTTTGCGATCATCTTTAAGTTACGAGAAATCTCTGCGACTTCTTGCTGTCTCGAATCTGCTTTTTTTGCGGATTGCATAAGTTGCAAGTGGTCGACAACTATTAAATCGAGCCTACCGCCTTGGCGCATTTTTAAACGCCTTGCTCTATTCATTATATCTTGCGGCGTAACGTTTGAACTTTCGTCAACATAAATTTTTGCATTATTCAAGCGTTTTTTGGCTTGCCAAAGTTTTTTAAAGCCTTTCTCGTCTTTTTCGTCGAGTTTGCCTTTTAATGCGGCGTCCATCGGGACTTCGCCGACCGAGCAAAGCATTCTTTGCGCTAATTCTACTTTTGTCATTTCAAGTTCGAAAACTGCGCAAACCGCGTCTTCCTTTAGGGCGACGTTTTCGACTATATTCATCGCAAGCGTGGTTTTACCGACGGAAGGTCTTGCCGCCAAGATAATAAGGTTACCTTTATGTAGCCCGTTCGTAGCGTAATCGAGTTGCGTAAAACCGGTTTTGACGCCCGTGTAGTAGTTCTTATCCTTTTGAAGTTTTTCGAACTTATCGAGTACCGGGTCGAAATATTCGCCGAGCCTTTCAAGATTATGTCTTTCGTCCGTGTTTGCAATGTCGTAAATTAACTTTTCGGCATATGCAAGCGAGTGCGCGCTGTCCGTGCTTTTTGTCGAATCTTCAATAATAAGGTTGGAACTTGAAATAAGTCTGCGCAAAATTCCGTCGCGCTTAACGATCGAAAGGTATTGCTCGAAATTCGCAGACGAAGGAATAATCTTAATGATTTCGGAAAGATAAAGCACGCCCCCCACTTCATCGAGTTTACCGTTTTTTTGCATTACATCGGAAAGCGTAACCAAATCAACGGGCTTGTTTTCCGCCATTATTTCCTTCATATAGGAAAAAATGACTTTGTGCGACGAAACTAAAAAGTCGTCCTCTTTAAGTTGTGAAATTATATCTATCTGTACAACTTGATCGAGCAAAATACACGCAAGAAGCGATTGCTCGGCCTCCAAGTTGTAAGGCATACCGTTAGCCATAAAACACCTTTATATATATTCTAAATTAGATTGTAATCGAATCGAATTCGTCAAGAGCCTTTTTAAAAGACTCCATCGCAACTTTAAATACGTTCTTATCCGTCAAATCGACGCCTGAGATTTTAAGTAGTTCTACGGGACTATTCGAACCGCCCGAAGACAAAAACTTTTTATAATCTTTTACCGCCGGATCGCCTTCGTTTAAAATCCTTTCGGCTATTGTTATGGCGCTTATGATACCCGTTGCGTATTTATAGACGTAAAAAGCATTGTAAAAATGAGGTATTCTTGCCCATTCCCAAGAAATTTCCTTATCGGAAACAACGGCGTCGCCATAGTAGCGCTTGTTAAGGTCGAGATAGGTATCCGAAAGATAATCCGAAGTTAACGGAGTGCCTTTCTCGGCGGCATCGTGAACGATATACTCGAATTCGGCAAACATAGTCTGACGGAATAAAGTGCTTTTAATCATATCCGTATAATAGGACAGCAAGAACTTTTTAAGTCTGTTGTCTTTCGAGGTTTTTAAAAGATATTTTAAAAGCAATACTTCGTTAACGGTGCTTGCGACTTCCGCAACAAATATCGTGTAATCCGCCTTTCCTTTAGGCTGATTCTTGTTTGAATAATAAGTATGCATAGCGTGGCCCAATTCGTGCGCTATGGTAAAAATATCGCTTGTCGTCTCTTGATAATTAAGTAAGACGTAAGGATGTTTGAACGCGTAAACACCGGTGGAATACGCCCCGCTTCTTTTGCCGGGATTTTCCATAACGTCTATCCAGCCTTCGTCGTGAGCGTTTTGCAACAACTCTTGATAATCCGAGCCGAGCGGACTAAGCCCCTCTTTAACGAGTTTAAACGCACTTTCGTAATCGAGCTTAATTTCCGCTTCGTCTACTATAGGTACGTAAACGTCCCACATATGCATTTCATCGAGTTTAAGCGCTTGTTTTTTTTGCGCCATATAGCGATGAAGCGAATCAAAATTAGAATGTACGCTTTCGATTAAATTTTCGTATACTTCTTTTGAAACGTCTTCGCTTGAAAGCGCCATGTCCAAACAAGAAGAGTAATTTCTCACCCTCGCCAAAAAGACGTTTTTGTTAACGTTCCCCGAATAAGTCGCGGTAATCGTATTAATAAGCTTACGGAAACACTCGTAATATTTTTTAAAAACTTCTTCTCTGAGATTTCGGTCGTCATTCCTTAAGTAAAGTCCGTAAACACCGTGAGTTACTTTTAATGGTCCGTCTTTTGTTTCGATCGTCGGGAAATCTATGTCGGCATTATTAATCATACCGAAGATTTCGCGATAGCCACCGAAAACCTGACCGCCGAGCGCCAAAACTTTTTCCGCCTCGAAAGAAAGCACGTGCGGTTTTCTGTTAAGTATGCATTTTAACTCGTAATCGTGGTCGCTTAGCTTATCCGACTTAATATACGACTTTAGCAATTCTTCGGGAAGCGAAGTTAATTCGGGCACAATAAACGAAGTTTCGGACGACATTTTAACAAGTAAGGCTTGAGCACGCGACAATAACCCCTTGTATTTGTTATCACGGGTATCCTCGTCGCGTTTCATGGACGCATAAACGTAAAGTTTTTCAAGAATCAAATAAACTTTGTCTAACGCGTTAAAGCAAGCGGCTACCGTGTCGACGTCGTTAAGATGTCCCGAAAAAGCGGAGAAATTTGCGTTGGTCTCAACCCAAGCATAATCTTTTTCCCATTCCTCGATATTCGCATAAATATGTTCGGTATTCCATTTCAAATTATTCGGAATACTCATTCTGTCGTTATTCATAAAATCTCCTAAATCAACACTATCTTTTAGACGCCGCTAAAAGATTCAAATCGGCAAACTCGCCTATCCGAAGAAAAATTATTCTTCGATAAAAATTACGCCGATGGTATTTTTACCGCAGTGACAAGAAACCGTCGTGCCCGCCGTCGTTTCGACTATTTCTTCGAAATCGAAAAGTTCCTCGACTTTTTTCCTTACCGCAGACACGATTTGGTCGGTCGCCATGCAGTGAGTAATAAACACTAATTTTTTGTCGTAAGAACAATATTCTTGCGCTAAATCCTGAACATACTGTTCGCACGCACGGATCATATTGCCGCTGTATTTCTTTTTGACTTTCAAACTTCCGTTCGACATCGCGATATAGGGATGAATCTTTAATATTTTTGCGGCAAGCAAAGTGGTAAGCGAACACCTTCCGCCTTTGTGTAAATAATCGAGTCTGTCCAAAACGAAGGAAATCTGCGATTTATTTTTAATTTCTTCAATCTTTTTAAAGTTATCCTCTAAAGAAAGCCCTTCGCTTCTGAATATACTTGCCTTAACAGCCAAAATGCCCTGACCTGTTGAAAGCTTGCGGGTATCGACGACGTAAACGTTTTCGAATTCTTTTGCCGCTAAACAAGCATTGTTATAACAAGCGGAATCTTCCGAAGAAATATCGAAATGCAAAATCCCGTATCCCTCGTCGGTGATTTTTTTGAAAAACTCGGTATATTCGAATACGGAAATAGCCGAAGTCTTCGACATAATCCCGGTGTCGTCGACGAATTTTAATACTTCTTCCGAAGTAACGTCTACGTTATCCTTATACTGCTTATCACCAAGCGTAATTGTCAAAGGTATTATTTTAATATCGTATTTTTTTAATAATTCTTCGGTTAAATCGCACGTACTGTCGGACGTGATTACATATTTGTTCATAATGACTCCTTATATTTTGTTATCGAATGTTTCTATCAAAATAACAAAGCATCGCTAAGTTATTATTTTTTTGTACCAATTTATAAAAGCGCTGTCTTTGATGTTGACGGACCAATCTGGCACGACGCCTAATATAGACGAGGTTTTAACGCACCCGAAATATCTACTGTCGGAAGACCTTTCTCTGTTGTCGCCCATAACGAAAAAATAACCGTCCGGAACCGTTATTTTATCGTTAATTTTAGTAACGCCGCTTTTTAAAAGGTAGTCTTCCTCTAATTTTTCCGTTACGCGATTGCCGTCTTCGTCGGTGTACGTAATATACACAAAGCCGTTAATCGTCCAAATGTCGTCACCTTGAAGACAAATAACACGTTTAATAAGCGCTTCGTCATCAATATCGTCGTCGTAAATAACCACAATATCACCCCGCGTAGGGCTTTCGAGTTTATTTGCAAAAAGCAAATCCCCGTCCGACAAGGTATCGTACATGGAAGTGCCTTTGACGCTGACGACCATAAAGACGCATGTTTTTAAATAAATACCTACGGCTAAAAGCAGGAGCAACACCGCTATGAAAATCATAGTGCCGACAGCATCGCGCTTTGCCGACTTTTGTCTTTCGATTAAATTTTTATCGAAATATTTTGCCATAAATCTATTAAATTATCAAAATGTTATTAAAAATGCACTTAGTTTCGGTTTCGAATTTTATACCGACGACTTTTTCGTAATCTTTTATCGAAAGTCTGTAAGCATTTTTGAAATCACTTGCTTTTATCGAAATATTTTGCCAAATCGCGCCGCCTCGCAACTCAATCGACACGGAATAATCAACTGTTTCCAGAGGCGAAATTTCAACCAACAAAGTCGCCTTTAAAGTCGTGAATTCTTCGGCGTAAACGTCGACTATGACAAGCGAATTGGACGTAAGCGCAACGTTTTTGTTGTTCATTCTGTAAGAAACTATTCCGTACGGCGAAGATATCCCCGCTATACCGTTTGCGCCTTGAGGATAGTCTATTTCGTCAGTTTCTTCGAAGAACACGCCTGCGGTCGTCTTGCGACTTAAATTGCAAGCCGAAAAAGTAGCCAATTTGTCTTTAGAAGAATATAAAAGTCTTTGTTTGTTTGCGGCAACGCAGGAAACTTTTTTGCATATGGCTTTTGAACTTACCGTTACACCGCATCTGTACTCGACCACCGCAAATAAGGTAACGAATTCGGTATTGCCGCTGATTACGTATGTAAAACTTTTTTTATCGTCACGTAAACCTTTTATAGGCGTTGCGGTTTGCCATTCGCGATTTGCGGGATTTATGCCGCCTTCCGCGACATAAACGGTTATCGTTTTCGGTTTTTTTAATTCAGAATAATCGAGTTCCAAATCGCAAGTAACCGTATTTTCTTCAACAAGGCAGGAAAGCGTAGGCTCGGCAGGAAACAAAAGTTTAAAATCAAGCAAGTATTTTGCAAAGAACAAATCGACATTGCGTCTGCAGTTTTTACCGAGTACGTCGCTATAATACGGCGCATAATCGGTATAATTAATTACGCCTTCGGATATACGCATCATTGTATCGACAGAACGGTCGAAATCGAATTCGCGGCTGTTGGTCGCCGTCATAAAAAAGACGGGGCATTTTACATATTGCGCGTACGCGTGCGCGTCGACGCCGGCAAGGTATCTAAGCATACTGTCCGTAGGATTCAATTCTTCGCTTCCGTTCTTAAAAATACCTTTATAACCCCTCCAGCCTGCGCCGAAAAGCGGTACGAAACAATTCACCCTTGCGTCGGTTCCGCACAAAATCCAGCCTATGTTAGCGCCGTTTTTGATACCGAGTACGCCTATTCGTTCAACTTCGACTCGGCTCGATAAAAAGGAAACGGCATATTTTGCGACCGAAGCCCATTCGTACCAGCAAGTTTCTTTTGCGGTTACGGGAACATCGTTAAGTTTATCTGAAACTTCGGAATAATTGGCGTATGCGACGCAAGAAGGATATTTGGTAAAGTTTTCGGTATCGTTCCACTGCCCTCTGTAATCTACCATTAAAACGGAGTAGCCTTGATCAACGTATAAACTGATAATTTCGTAATTAACGGTTTGATCGGCATCCGGCAAAATCAAAATTGCGCCTTTATTGGATTTTTTACCGGTAAACTTACTTTTTGCGTATACGCCGAAAATGCGCACCCTTCCGTCTTTTGTATCACGACCGGAAAAATACATCTCCCTATAAACGGCGTCACCGTAAACTTCTTCGCCTATGACACTTTCTTTAAGCGGTTGAGACGCGTCGAAATCCTCCCAAAGCATAACCGGAGATAAAATCGTATTAGCCATAATCCACTCCTAAAACCTAATTGGCGGGAAAATCTTTTAAGCGGCAAAGCGCCATTAAAGATTTTCGAGAAATAGCAAGTAATAAATCTGTAAAAAAGTTAAAACAAATCGGTTTGTCACGTGAAAGTATGTCTTCACAACCTATAACTAAAGTCGAGCAATACTAAAACGTAAACCTTTACATAACTATTTTACAACATTTTTAAAATTTATGCGAGGAAAATGACTACAAAAAATATATTTTATTATAAAATATTAATATTATTTGCGCTTAAAAGGGCAAAAAAGTAAAAATATTGCGCAAAGTTAAAAGCAACTAACGTCTTTAGCAAAGAAAATTCTGCAAAGAATTTTATAATTCGCACAACAAATGCTGTTTTAAAGGTAATTTTGCAAAATCCGTATATGTATAAAACAAATTTGCATAGATATTTAAATTGAAGTTAATTTATACACAACCCAAGAAATTAGTATACTTAAATTTGAACTTTATATTCTGAAACAGAATTATAAAAACTTCTTGAGACAAGAAATTCAATTTAGGCATATTATTGTCGCCGATTATGTTGTTTACGTCAATTTCCGCTTTACCGCACAACCATTTTAAAAGGCATATTAGAACTATAATTTACAACTGTCAAACAGCAATTATGCTTATCATAATAATTTTAATTAATGAAGAATTTATGCGGGTTTTTAAATATTATTATATTCAAAATGTATTGTTGCAAACTGTATTATTCGGACTTCAATTGTTTCATATGCTAAGGTAAAAATTTCACTTGATTTCAAAATGAAATACTTAAATAACAGCAAGTACGTTATTATAAGTGACCGATAAAATCAGTTTTGTTTTTAAAAAGGACACGTAAAAGTTAACTAATTAAATTCGCTCAAGAATTAATTAAGACCCTTATTTGCCGCATCTAAATTTGATATTTATTCAAAACTCGATAAATAATTACAATATGGTTTACTCGATATCTGAAAAAATTCAGTCTTATCGTAATAACTAAAAATGAAGTTTACGGACAAGAAGTATATTATCTCAAGCCTCAAAAAATACATTTATCTAACAAGTTGACAAAACTTTTGGTTTTAACTTAAAATGACTTGAAAAAATCTTTAAAATAAACTACAATAGTAGATAATCAAATATTAAAGCGAATATAGTTATGGCATTTTGTTCTTTTACAAAAGAAGGCGTTAAAAATCATTCGACGACAATCGATAACGTCTTCATACAAGATTATTTACCCGAAGCGGACGGTCAAGCCGCAAAAGTCTATTTATACGGACTGTATGTTTGCCAAAATCAAACCGACGACTTCGATTTTACCAAATTTTGCGCAAGTCTTTATATGGAAGAAGAAACCGTTAAAGACTGTTTTAGATATTGGGAAGATTTTGATTTGGTTTCGATTATTTCGGAAGAACCTTTTTCGGTTAAGTACTTGCCTATCGCAATCGGCGGAAAACCGAGAAAATTTAAAGCAGGCAAATACGACGAATTCAATAAATCGTTGCAAAGCCTTATTACCGAACGAATGATTTCGACCACCGAGTATTCCGATTATTTTTCATTAATGGAAGACTATCAAATTAAACCCGAAGCAATGATAATGATCTGCAAGTACTGCGTCGACATTAGAGGAAACAACATAAGCGGCAAATATATACTTGCAGTCGCAAAAGACTTTGCAATGCGAGGAATTACGACGGTTGACTCTATCGAAATAGAACTTGCCGATTATTTTGACAAAAGCAGTGATATTCAAAAGATACTTTCCTCGCTCGGTCTTAAGCGCAAAGCCGACATTGACGACTTAAATTACTATAATAAATGGGTAAAAGATTTCGGTTTCGAAATCGACGCTATAACTTATGTCGCAAAATCAACGAAGTCAAAAAGCGTTATAAAATTAGATGAAATAATATCCGAACTTTACTCGGCGAAAGTATTTTCCAAAAAAGAAATCGAGTCTTATTTATCTAAAAAAGCAGACAATATCGAACTTGCGAAAAAGATTACTCGAGAATTGTCCGTCTACGTCGAAGTCATCAAACCCGTGCTCGACAATTATCTTAACCCTTGGCTATCTCTCGGATATGACGGAGAAACTCTTTTATTTCTTGCAAATTATTGCTTTAAGAAAAGAAAAAGAACTCTTGACGATATGAACGATACAGTCAAAAGTCTATATAAAAACGGGCTTATCTCAATAGTAGACATCGCGGATTATATAAAAAGAAGAGGTCGCGACGACGAATTCATTAAAACGTTACTCGACGCAACGGGAACTATGCGTTCCCCTAACGAATGGGATAGAAAAAACCTTTCTACGTGGCGCGAATGGGGTTTTTCGGACGAAATGGTTATGATGGCTGCCGAAATTTCAGGCGGAAGAAACAACCCGATGATATATATGAACAGCATTCTATCCAACTGGAAAAACAAAAAAATATTTACGCCCGAGGACCTTCCCGAAGAACACAAATCGACTTCGTCTACAAGCGTAAATACAGCCGAACGCTTTTTGAACGAGCGCGTATACACTAAAGAAGAACTTGAAAACCTTATTTCAAATATCGACGACTTGGATTTTAACTGATTATGATAAAAAACGACGCAATAATTTCAGAAGTTAATTGTTCATACGAAACACTTAGAAACACAAGGGATTTTAACTTAAGCATACTAAGAGAAAAACTTCTAAATATACCCGAATATAAAACCTTGGCGGAAAATCTTTCCGCCGCTATTTTCGAGTATAACAAAGCAGAATTCGAGGAAGATTACGACACAGCAAACTGCCTTACGACCAAGATTGAAGAATTAAAGCGCGAAAAGGCTCGCTTCGAAGTAAAGTACGGTGCCGCAAAATTCGATTATGTTTGTAAAATTTGTTGCGATAGCGGCGAAACCCCTCTCGGTAGATGTCAATGTTTTTACGATAAAATTACAGACGCTTGCTATAAAGAGTTGTCGATAAATAAACCTAATTTATCTAAATTCGAGGACGATACGCTGTCAAAAGAAATCGGGACGGAAAAATACTACGAAAAGTTTTTAAGTTATGCCGAAAATTTTAATCAAAACAGTAAAAACGTAATTTTCACCGGTAAAACAGGCACCGGAAAAACATTCTTATCTCAAGCGATTACAAACAAAATCTCATCTGACAAAAATATTGCTATATATTTGACCGCATCGGATCTAAATAATATAGCAATAGAAAATATGTACTCCTCCCCCGCCGTTCAAAAAAGCGTTAACGATATTTTAGAAACTTGTGACTTTTTAGTTATCGATGACCTTGGCGCAGAAAGACTGTTAAACAAAATAACCGTCGAAAATCTTTACGTACTAATATCTAAACGAAACGACCTAAAAAAGCCCTATCTTATCACAACTAATCTTACAATGCAAGAACTTCAAACAAGATACGGAGACAGGTTGTTTTCACGCATTACGGGCAAAAATTCCGTCATAGTTAATTTCGACGGCGCAGATTTAAGAAAGCACAAATAATTCAATTATATAAAAGTACGCTAAATTTCGGTAAATCCAAAACTAAGCGTGCTTTTTATATAGGAAAGATAATCCAAAAATGAATATCATAACTTTTCGAAAGTAAAAAAAATATCGCATCGAACGATACGATATTTTTTTGGAGGTACCACCCGGATTTGAACCGGGGCGTAAAGGTTTTGCAGACCTTGGCCT
>CAYNLN010000006.1:0-38867 GCA_964398065.1 uncultured Christensenella sp.
CTTAGGGAACGACCTCTCCGTCGACTGACGTCGCCACCTCTCCTCAAGAGGCGAGTCGAATGAGGAATGAGGAATTTTTACAAAGGTCAAAAAATTTGACGAAATCACAAAAGTCTAAAAATTTGACGAAATCAAGGAGAATTTTATGATACATAATAACAAAAGGTCAACAAGGCGTTCTTTCGGGCGTCGTGCTTTAGCCTTCGGTATTGCGATGTTTGCAATGGTTACTTTGACGGCTGTCGGTTTTGCCGCATGGCTCATTTCAAGTAACTCTACTTCCGAAAGTACCGGCGGCGTAGTTACGCAGGAAGTTACCCAAGCGAACATCAAAATTACCGTTAGTAACATTAACGACGATAACGAACTTATCGCCACCGAGACGTCTAAGGACGACAATGCAGGCATTAAAACAGGCGATAAATACAACATCGTTTTCGGTTTGCCTCAAGGGGCTACGACGGGACTTGTTACTTACGACAATAACGGCGGCAATGATAATCCCGAAAACCTCAAGTTTTACTTCCACGGTTACGTTGAAAACTGGAGTAGGGTAGGTACGCTTAAATTTTCGGTTAAAGTACCCAACCAAGTCGTTGAGGCTGCGGGTTATACTTACGACGACCAAAACAAGGAATGGACGTACACCGGCGCTAAAAACGCCTACGTCGAATTACCTTCTTACGCTTTAGACCAAGACGGTAATTCTTTACCTGCTGTAGTTAACGGTCGGTTGACCGGCGAGCAGACGAAAGCTATCGAATTTGAGCGTGATAAAGATACGCAGACGTTTAAAACGACAGAATTTTCGACCGGCGAAGCAGACGAATTAAAAATTACGATTACAGAAGACCAAAAAGTAGACGGCGTTTCGGCTAAAGTTACCACCTTTAACGGCTGGATGGCATTTAAGTGGGGCGCAAGATACGGTAACGTCAACCCTGCAACTACTTTTAACAGCGATGATTGGTCTAACGTTGAAAATACCGGTATAACGAAAGACCCGAAAGCAGAGGGTAGTAGTGCTTTAGCTTCTTATGTTACCAACCAAGTAATGTACGAACTTATTTCGCTTCAAGCAGTAGTTAACGGCGAATCTTTGGCGAAGTATTACACCGTAACCGACGGTACGCAAACCGTTGCCAAGTACTTCGATGATGCCGGGATAAGCAACGCTTCTACTTTGAAAGTTGAAGATATGATTGAGGCGTTGAAGACTGCGGATTCCGCTAAGGCCGCTACGGCACTTGCCAAGTTGCAAGCCGCTTTAAGTGCGGAAATTTATAAAAACGGAAACGAAAACCCGACCTATAGGCTGTTTATCGAGGCTTACGTTAAATAATCGGCTGCATAGTTTTACGCTAAATAGCGGGCTGTCGCGGCTTGCGTTAATAATTAGAACGTTTTAAATAGGATAAAACGCTATATCCGAAAATACAAGAAGTTGCCGCTTTGCTTGCAAGGAACGGAAACTTCGAAGTATTACTAAGTGATACCGATTTGCGATTTTTTAAAGTAAATCAACGTCACATAGTTTACAAAACGATTTTTTTAAGTAAATCTTTTCATTAAAAATACACCCGAGACAAGGCTGAATCTGCCTTGCCTCGGGAAGATTTTGCTTATTTTGCGCTTATTGTTTGGCGCAATTTACTTAACGCGCGTGCGTGCGTATGTGCGGGTATGTTTGCTTTTTTACATGAGAAAAGGCGAAAAAGGAAAGTACACGGCCCCTTTGTGTAAAGGAGCCTAATGAGGATTGGCGGATTATAGAAGGCTCCCCTTCGAAAGGAGAGCTCCCGCGTAGCGGGTGAGAGGTCGAAAGTAGATTGCCCCTCTCCGTCAGCATTCACTGACACCTCTCCCCAAGGGGCGAGGCTAAAAATGATTTAAAAAATTATATAAACAATCCCCCACCGACTACGTCGGAGCCCCCTTTACACAAGGGGGCCAAAGAGGAAAGGCGGATTATAAAGAGGCTCTCCTTCAGATAAGGAGAGCTCCCACGAAGTGGGTGAGAGGTCGAAAGTAGATTGCCCCTCTCCGTCAGCATTCACTGACACCTCTCCCCAAGGGGCGAGGCTAAAAATGATTTAAAAAATTATAGAAACAATCCCTCAGTCGCTTTCAGCGACAGCTCCCTTTGCACAAAGGAGCCGAAGTGGATTGGCGGATTATAGAAGGCTCCCCTTCGAAAGGAGAGCTCCCGCGTAGCGGGTGAGAGGTCGAAAGTAGATTGCCCCTCTCCGTCAGCATTCACTGACACCTCTCCCCAAGGGGCGAGGCTAAAAATGATTTAAAAAATTATAGAAACAATCCCTCAGTCGCTTTCAGCGACAGCCCCCTTTGCACAAAGGAGCCTAATGAGGACCCGCCCTTTGCACAAAGGGGCCTAAAGAGGATTTAAATTTGAAGTCAATGCGGATTCGAAGTCCGCTTTGGATATATTTATTAAAAGTAAATCTTTTGCCGTTCGGCAAAATCTTTGCAAAACTTATCATTTTGTCGTAAAAACTTGCGTTTTTACACTTCCGAGTATGAAATACTTCGAAGTTCCCGCTCCTTACAAGCAAAGCGTAAACTTCTTGTATCATATATTTACAGAAATTACAGCAGGAGAAACATTATGCTGAAAGTAGTTTTCACAAGAAAGAACTTAATGGCTATCGCACTTGCGTGCCTATATTCCTTTTTGATGGTTTTCGTCGGTTTTTGTATCGACGGCTCCTACACGTTTATGAGTGCTAAAAACCCCATTAACCAACTTGCTTTAGGTATCGGCTTAACACCTGTTACGCCGACGCTTTCGGGTTACGTTGCGTTAGGGCTTTTGGCGCTTTTTATCACGGTTTTCGTGGCGGCTGTCATTTATGAAAGACGCGTTGCTTTCGTTTCCGGCAGAAACCCCAACAGCCCCAAAATGTTTATGTGGTACGCCGTTACTTTCGTCGGCTGCATGGTGTTTTCCTTGGGCGTAGGTACGCTTATTCAAAGCCCTTTAAGCGCTGAAAACTTAAAAACTTTATACACCTTTATTTGGAACTGCTTTGCGCTTTCCTTACTTATTTACGTCGTTTTGTTTATCGGAATCGGCGCCGTTGTTATGCTTGTCGTTAACTTTTTACTCGTTGACAAGCCGTTTAAGTTCTTTAGTAAAGACGAAGAACCTATTTTCGACGACGATGACGTTACCCACGATTTATCGGGCAGTTTCGACGTCGACCAAGACACGAACATGAACGGTTACGGCAATGGCGGCAATGGCGGCGGCAATGGCGGCGGCGGAGGAGGAGAAGGCTCCGGCGAGGACGGTTTGGTTGCTAAATCGGCTCAACTCGACGACAGGGAAAAGGTTTTCCCCGAACTATCGAGCATCGACGAAAAGTACGAAGGTTACGACGCCGAACCTATGAGCAGTACACCCGTTTCCTTAGCCGAGCTTTGTCAAGGCTTTAGAAATTACCTTGCCAAAAACTTAAAACTTTACTTCGATATCGACACCATAAGGTTCTTTATTTCGGGCTTCGGCGCGTCCCACTTCGAAATTTTAGAAGGTTTGTCCGGCACGGGTAAGTCTTCGCTTCCGAGGTATTTCTGCGAATACGTCGGCGGCAAAGTTTTGTTCATGCCCGTTCAGGCGACTTGGCGTGACAAATCGAGTATTTTAGGGTTCTTTAACGAGTTCTCTCAAACGTACTCGGAAACGGAATTTTTAACGAGACTTTACGAATCCAACTTCGGCAGCGACGAAATCAACATGTACGTTCTCGACGAAATGAACATCAGCCGTGTAGAGTATTACTTTGCAGACCTTTTGTCCGTCCTCGAGTATCCCGTACCCGATTGGAAGCTTAAAATAATGAACGTACCGCATACTTTCGTGCCTCCTATTAAGCTCGAAGGCGGTTACATACAAATCCCCGAAAACAGCTACTTCGTCGGAACCGCTAACCGCGACGACTCGACGTTTACGATTACCGACAAGGTTTACGACCGTGCCATAACCATTAACTTCGAAACCCACAACGAACCTTTCACCGTTTCGGAAGAAGTCAGACCGATTTCCATTTCCGGAAGCTATCTTAAGAGTTTGTTCGACGCCGCTAAAGAGGGCGGTAAGGGCTTAAACAGCGAAGACAACGCTAAACTTATGAAGGTTTTGGACTTTGTTTACAGCAAGTTCGAACTCACCATCGGTAACCGTATTTTGCACCAGATAGAACAAATCGTTCCCGTTTTCGTAGCGGCGGGCGGCTCTAAAGAAGACGCTATCGACTTTATGCTTTGCAAAAAGTTGTTCGCAAAATTAGAAGGTCGTTTCGAAGATTACGTTAAGTCGGCGCTTAACGAAACACTCGAGGTTTTATCCGACGTTTACGGAACAGGCGTTTTGAAACGCAGTGAAAGCGTTATCAGAAAAATCGAAAAAACTTTGTAATAACATTTAAACACAATACTTTTTAGTTCGTCCTTTAACCGATTTCAGCCGACAAGGCTTTCGGTTAAGGACGGACGGTGCTTTAACCTTAACTTACGGGCTTTCTTGTATATACAGCCCCGTGTAACGTCGGTTATCCGCACGTTTCAGGGCAAAATATTTTTACGATAGGGGAGAAATGTTCATGAAACGTAATTATTCGAAAGTTTTAGTTTTGTTATTGGCTCTTACGCTTGTTTTGTTGGGTACTTGTTTTGTTACGGCGTGTGACATCGGCGGCGCAAGCGGGGGTGGATTCGGCGGTACCGAGTCTACATCGAGCGGATCGGGCGGCGGCGAAGGGGAAATTATTCTTCCGAATGACGGAGACGAAGACCCCGACGGCGGTGATGAAAATCCCGACAAGGGCGACGAAAATCCCGACAGTGGCGACGAGAATCCCGACGGTGATGACGAAAATCCCGACGGCGGCGACGAAAACCCCGACAAGGGTGACGAAAACCCCGACAGCGGTGAAACGAAAGAAAACGAATATGAACATATAATCGTTTTCTATTCCACGCAAGGCGATATATTGTCGTCGATTACAAAAAAGGCTATTGAAAAATTCGAGAAAAAATATCCCGGATGGAAAATTCAACACGTGAGGCCGGGCGGTTATTACGAGGTTCAAGAGGCAGTTCAACAAGCTTTGGCTAATGGCAAACAGCCCGATATCGTTTACTGCTATCCCGACCACGTGGCGGAGTATTTATATAGCGGTAAAGTAGTTGATTTAAACAAATATATTTCTTCGACGGAAAAAGTTAACGGCAATACGGTAGGGTTTACTACAGGCGAACTTAACGATTTCGTCGCAAGTTATTATAATCAAGGCAAAGCCTCTAACTTTGCTTGGAAAAAGTATCAAAGTTTGTATTCCGACATGACTGACGAGTCGATGCTTATGCTTCCTTTTTTAAGGGCGCCCGACGTTATGTATTACAATAAAACAGCCCTCGACGCGTGCGGGCTTACACCCGCTAAAACGTGGGACGAGTTGTGGAAGCAATGCGAAACCATATTAGCAAAATATCCTTATTGCACGCCCGTGGGGATTGACTCGGAAGCAAACCTTTTCATGAACGTTTGCAAGCAAAACGGGTGGAAATATACTTCGGTAGACGAAAATACGCATTATCTGTTTAACGGGACCGAACAGGCTGCTTGGCTTAATCAGTTAAGAAGCTATTACGTGAAAGGGTATTTCACCACGCAAGAAGACTACGGCGGATATACATCCGGTCTTTTTACGCGAGGTGTGACGTATGGTGACAACGGTTGCGTTTATTGTATCGCAAATTCAGGCGGTTCAACTCATCATCATCCTTATAACAGTTTTACTTGGGGTGTTTCGGCAATTCCCGGTACTCAAAAGGCAGACGGAAGTATAGATACTTCTGCGTGTACGCAGGGTCCGTCGCTTGTTATGCTTAGCGGCGGTAATAAAGTTACCAACGTTTCTGAAAAAGAAAAAATGACCTTCCTTTTTATGAAGGAATTGTTGGATCCCGAATTTCAATCCGAAATGTCGAAAACATCCGGGTATAACCCCGTAAGACAATCGGCTTACGATTGCGATTACTTAAAAGAACTTCTCAGTCATGCTTCAGAGCAGACTTTTGACGGTATTGTCGCTTGCACAATGACCGTTTGCAAAGACGAAACGAAAAACCAATTTACGAATCCGGCATTCGAGGGCTCGCTCAACTTGACGGAATTAATAGGTAACGCCGTTCTGTATTCTATGTGGGGCAACAAGACCGGAGAGGTCGCGTTAAAAGACGCTTACGACGAAGCCGTTTCTTACGTGCGACCGGAATATACCCCGGAAGACATGGATAAACCTCGTCAAACAACGATTAGGAATATCTTGGAAAGTCCCGAGCAATTTTACGACGATTATGATGATGAAGGTGCGAAAGTTGAGTTTTACGCTTATCTCGAATCCCTGACGGTAACTTCTACGTATAAATTCGTTGCCGTCGATATAGAGGACAGCAAAACGTATAAAATCGATGTTTATGCAGGATATGCGTCTTCGCCTGCGTCGAAGATGAAATTAGGACATGTTTACAGAATAGTCGGTACCGTTCAAAAATACCAAGGTAATTTACAAATTAGCGGTATCAGTTATTCCGAAGAACCCCAATCGGACGACGACACTTACCTCTACAGAAAAGATTTTTATCTGACGTTTTCATCGGACGAAAAATACACCGACAATTATAGCGATACGCTTTATTCCGATGCGACCGTTGTGTCTTCGAGCGTTTCAGACGGCGTTTTAACGATTGTTGCGCAGGCTTACAAGAAAATCGGCGATAACAAGTACGCTTCTACGGCGACAAATTTTGTTTTCTATGTAGAGGTCGGTTCGGATTACGAAAACGTGTTTACGGTAGGTAAAACCTTCAGTGTATGCGGTTATCAAATCGAATCGGATTCGAACGTCATTTACATTTTAGATTATTCGTCGATAGTACTGAAATCATAAAACGCAACGTTTAACTTTGTTAGACTTGCTCTAATTAATTAGCTTTAAAAACTTAAATTTGTAAAAAAACAGATATTACGATTTATTCGGACGGTGAATTTGAAAGTGGACGTTTACGACATTTTATCGACAATTTCGGCGGGAACGCTCGATACCGACAAGCTTGCGCTTGTGGTTACGGCGATTGCCGTTGCGTGTTTTACGGTGGTGTTTACGGTGTTATTCGTAAACTACCGTAAGTTTGCTTGCGCCGAATTAGAGTCGGGAAAACGCGACATCGAACTTATCGAACAGTATTTTTTGGACAAAAAAAAGTCCTATATATTGCGCAAAAAGGCGTTAAGCATTTTAAAAACCGTGCTTTACACGCTCGTTATGGCATTTATCACAATGTGCCTTGTGTTTACCGTTTTCGTAAGATTTTCGCAAAAAATGCCAAACGGCACTAAGTCGCTTATGGCTATCGCGACGGACTCGATGAGCGAAAAAAACACTAACAACGATTATCTTTCGGGACTTGACAATCAATTCCCGGCGCAAAGCATAATCGTTTTGGAAAAAATCGACCCGTCGGAAATCAAACAATACGACGTCGTTGCGTTTAAACTTCCTTCCGGAATAACTCTTGTGCACCGCGTAAGGGCAATTTTGCAAGACGCGGACGGAAACATCACTTACGTTACGCGCGGCGACAAGTACGCAACCGACGATAAAGGCATTACCTTAACCCCCGACGACGTTGTCGGCAAATACACCGGGAAATACATTCCGTATTTCGGCGCTTTCGTACTGTTTTTGCAGTCCGCTTCCGGTATAGTTACCGTAATCGCACTTATTTTCTGCCTTGTTATGTTCGACAGAAACACCGGCAAAATAAGCAAAACGCAGCAAGAAAGAACGGAATATCTCGTTAAAGAACTCGATATTCAGGATATTCACGAAGATTCCGAAATCACCGTCGATTTCGTCGAAAAAATCTACCTCGATAAAGTAGGGTATATGATAAAAGACAACGGCGTTAAAATCCGTAAAATCGACGATGATGAAAAACTATTTTTGACAGACGGAAAAGAACTTTTCGAAGACGACGGAGACGCTTTCAAAGAGGACGATGCCAAGGCTTACGACAAAGAACCAAATAAAGACGAGCGCGACGACGAAGATTGTTAAAAACCCGTCTATAAGCCCGTTATTTACAAAATTTTGACATACAACAAACTATAAGGAGATTCCGTTTCGGATAAAACAATGACTAATACCGAAGTTATTACGGCGGATACGATAAGTAGAGAACTTGCAGAGTACAAGGCTTTGTATACCGAGTTTAAAGACTACTACGCCAACATAGATAAACTTAATATCGGCTCCTTACAAGAGGTTGCCTGTCAAAACGATTGGGTCTATTTAAGAAAGATTTCGACTGTTTTACACATCGTTTTATCGATTGTCGCTCATCCTCATATCAACAACAAGCGCGAGGAAATCGTTACTCGTATCGAGCAGGCAAAACAGCTTTCCAACGAAGACTTTACCCGCGTTATGCGCGACGGTAGTTTGTGGAAGCGTTACGACATCAAAATGGTGCCCGAAAACGTTTATTATTACCAGAACGTCGACGAACTTTGTATTTACGAAAACCAATTTATTTGCCTTGTCGTCGACCTTTTATTGAAAGAACTTAACGAGTATTCGAATTTTTACGTAAAGATGCTTCCGTCGCTTAAAAACGGCATTTTACCCCGTTTGGACGGCAGAAAACCCGAACGTATTTTAAAATATGCCGACCTTTTAAAGCGCCGCATAACTTACATCAAAAATACTCACTTTTACAAGGAAGTTTCGCAGGCAAAACCTATTTCGAGGAACATCCAACGTACCAACATTTTGCTTAAAGACAACCTTTATAGTCGCGTTTACAGATTCTACAGGGAATATTTAAGTACGGAAGAAAAGATTTTTACCTACGACTTTTTATACGATTATACCTCGGCGCTTTTGCTGAAAGAACTTTCTTCGCGCAAGTTTAAGTACTTGCCGAGAAAAAAGGGCGATTTTAAAGTTTTCGAATCCGAAGGATTTAAACTTACCGTTGCCACGTACGAGCGTAATCGCGGATTCACCTTTGAAATTACAGAGAAAAACTCCGGCATAACCGCAAAACACTTGCTTTTATTGTCGCTTTCAGGCTGGTTTTCGGACGTGGAAAAAGCGCCGCAAGAATTCGACACGACGGAAGCCCTTTCACAGTGGGCGAGGGTAAACGTCGGAAAACGTCCCGAGGACTACGACGAGATTTTTACCGAAACCGAGATTATCAAAGATTACTTCGACGATAAACTTTTGTTAAGCGTTACGCCGTCGGACGTGTACGCGCGTTATTGCCCCGTTTGTCGAGAGAAAAATCCCATTGAAGAATCTTCCGTATACCATTGTCCGCATTGTTCGTCGCGCTACGTCTTTACCAAAAACGCCGACGGCGAGGAATCCGTTTGGTTTGTAAGGCTTAGGAGGCACAGATGATCGAAAAACTGAAAAATACGCCGCCTAAGGTCGAAAAACCCGCGGTGCAAGAGGAAAAAAGCGAGTTCGCCGTCGAAATTTGTGACCTTCATAAAGCGTACGGACAAAAACAAGTTTTAAAGGGCTTGGACCTTCAAGTAAAACACGGTGAACTTTTCGGGTTCATCGGTAGAAACGGTATAGGTAAATCGACGACTATCGATTGCGTAATAGGTTCGAAAAAATTCGATAAAGGCAGAGTCCTTATCGACGGGTACGACATTAAAGACGAGCCGCTCCTTGCAAAAAGCACGTTCGGATACGTTGCAAGCGAACCTTCTTGTTACGACGTTATGACTGGCTACGACTTTTTGGAGTTTTTAGCAAGCATTTACAAGGTTTCCGAAGGCGATTTCGTTAGAAACTACCGCTATTTGTGCGGAAGGCTCAAACTTAACTTGGACGAACTCGATAACAGAATTTCAAACTACTCGCACGGTATGAAACAAAAATTGTGCCTTGTGGGAAGCCTTTTACACAACCCCGACATCTGGATTTTGGACGAGCCTACGGTAGGTCTCGACATTATGGCGGTCGAGGAACTTAAAAAAATGATGCGCGAATACGCAAACCACGGCAAAACGGTTTTCGTTACTTCGCACAACATCGAACTTGTCAGTAAAATTTGCGACAGAGTCGCAATAATAAACGACGGCAAAGTCGCCGCCTTATACGACTTGGTAAGAGAACCCAACCGTCGTATGCAATTATCGAGAATTTTCATGCGCATTTACGGCGAGGAATAATCAATGCTGAATTTACTGCTCAAAGATTTTAAAATGATGCTCGGAAGCAAGCAGAGTCTATCTCAACAGGTGATTGCTGCTATATTTTCCGTGCTGTTTTTTGTAATCTTTGTAGTGGTCGAGGTCTTTTTATTCAGAACGATTTTACAGACTATCAGCGGTATGAAGGGCGCGTCTAACGCCTTTTTGACGGTTTTTTTGACGGTTACGGCAGTAATTATTACTGTTAGTAACTTGTTTAACGCCAAAAGATTGTTTTTCAACGGCAAAGATATCGAACAACTTTCAAACCGCCCCGTTACCAACGGTCAGATAATTTCCTCTAAGCTTTTATACCTTTTCTTCATTCATTACGTAACGTCGATAATGTTCGAATATCCTTTGCTGTTTGCTTACGGGCAAATGATGTCGAAAACGCCGATGTTTTTCTTTACGGCGCTTTTCTATCCCGTTGCGACTTTCTTTTTCGAAATGGGCGTCGCGCTTCTTTTGGTCTATCCGCTGTGGCTTTTGACGAAACTTTTCAAAAAGCACTTTTTGATAGAACTCGGCGTGTCTCTTATCGTGATTTTCGGGCTTGCGATTGCGTATTCCGAAGTTTTGGATATATTTATTAAACTCGTTTCCAAAAACGGGCTTGCCAAACTTTTCTCGGAAGCAAACATCGCAAAACTTGTCGAATTCGAAAAATACGCTTTCCCCGTTAATTTTTTGACGGATATCTTTATACGAAAATCCCAAGCGGCGTTTTTCCCGTTCGCATTCATTTCTTTGGGCGTTTTCGGTATGGGTATTTCTGTTGCGATTTACGCCTACAATCATGTGCGCAACGTTAACTTTGCGTCGGCGGTATTTTCCAAAAAACACGCCTATAAGCCCGTTTCCGTTACAAAAGCGCTTATTAAAAAAGAGTTTTCGCTCATTGCGAAAAACTCCGACTACATATTTTCTTTTACGGGGCTTTTAATAGTCCAGCCTCTTTTGCTTACCTTTGTGGTAAAGTCGATGAACGCCACGCTTTCGGCGGGTACGATACAATATTTTGCGGCGCTCGTTCCGGGACTAAAGGAGTACGTCGACATACTTTTCGTAATGCTGTTTACGATAATAATTAACCAAGGGGCAAACTCCTACATCACTATGGAGGAGCGCACCGTTAAAAATATGAAAACCATACCAGTACCCTTTTCAAGACAGCTTCTTATAAAGGTTGCGATACCCTTTTTGCTGTCGACGGTGTCCTGTCTTGTTTCCGTTTTAGCGCTTTGGATTTCGGGCGTAACGGGGTT
The DNA here is from genome assembly GCA_964398065.1 of uncultured Christensenella sp. Taxonomy (GTDB): domain Bacteria; phylum Bacillota; class Clostridia; order Christensenellales; family Borkfalkiaceae; genus UBA4636. Next base: position 11,569 of record CAYNLN010000006.1, read on the forward strand.
TAGAACGGCTGCGTTTTCATTTATCATTACCGTCGTTTTACTGTTCGTTTTCGACGTCGTATCGCTTTGGGAAGAATTAAGAATCCGCCACGGCAAGCCTCGTTCGACTTTCTTTTCGTCGATTTTATCATATTTATTGCCGTTTGCGTACGTTATCGCGGCGATTATGCTTTCCTACCTTAATATTTCGACTACGCTTACGCTTTTAGGCGGGCTTGCGCTCATATCCGTTATCGGCGCCGTGCCCGTGTATTTCGTATTTAAAAACGCAGGAAATCTTTTCCTTAATCTGGAGGCAATCAACTGATGAAAAAAAAGAACCTGCTTATACTTTTGATAATACCTTTCCTCGTTTCGACGCTTACGATCGTTACGGTAAACAGAACGATAAACTTAGTCGACGTGGATATTTCCGCTATAGAAATAGAATATAACGGCTCGCTTCTCGGCTCGAACGATGTGGTTGCGCTTCAAGTTTCGGAAACTTTGTTTCCTTTAAACGCGAAAGGCGTAAACCATAGCGGCGTGGACGTCGGTAAGGGCAACGAACTCAAATGGTCCGTTAAAAACAGATACTCGTCGGATAGCGAACCTTTTGCCGAAATAGTAAAAAACGACGGCAAATGGTATCTTAAAGCCCTTTCGAACGGAGAAGTCGAAGTTACTTGCTCGAACGAAAACGGCAACGTCAGCAACAGTTTTTATATGATACTGTATATCGACGGCGCTATAACGATAAACTCCACCGTTCCTTCGTCGGGGTACGGAAGAATAGATTACACCGAATATTACGGCGTTTACGATTTGAACGGCAACACGAAAACCGACGCGTCGTTTGAAATTTCGGTTAAACTTATTCCCGAAAGTTTGTCAAAGACAAATCCCGTTATGACCGTTTCGGATAACATTACGGTCGATCTCGATTTCGAGAACGGTAAAACAGAGGGCGGCGGCTACGTCGTAAACGGTATTGTAAGATTTAACAAAGACGCCTTGCAAGATAAAAAGACTTCTTTGGCGACCGTTAAAGTAAATACGGACGTAGACGACGACATGAAAATAGACGGCGGCAGTTATGTCTTTAACATAGTCGCAGACGGCGTTAACGTGTATTCTTACGACGACTTGCTATACTGCACCAACAGGTCCGAAAACGGCGAAATCGCAGTGCTTCACAAATCTTTCGAATCCTATAACACTTACCAAAAAGCGAAAAATGCTTCGACGGAATGTTTCGGATATTCCAAAAACGGCAACTTCGATTTTAATACGGGCGACAAAACTTTGGTTAAAGTTGCTACAAATTATAACCACGAATATCTCGACCAATGGAACAAAGCAAATCCCTCCAGCAAGGTTGACCCCGTCGTAAACGTCGGGCTTAACGTTCAAAAGGATTTTTACGGTAACGGGTATCAAATAAACTTCCATAATCTCGCTTATCCCACGTCGACGGACGCACAAGGTATACCTGAGCCCGATACGGACGACGTGTTCCAAGGTCCGCTCCCGTTCTATACGGTCGGTAACCCTACCGCGGGCGCAAACAAATATAATATTATTACCGCATACGGACAAGACAACATAGGCTTTTACGTAAACGGCGACGACATTACGATAAACGACGTAAAACTGCAAAATTGCGACGACGTCCAATCGTTTACCTATCTCGATTACGTCGGGACGGTTATGGAAGTCTACGGCAAAAACGTCACTATTAAAAATTCACGTATGTCGAACGGCAAAAACGTTTTAAAAAGTTACAGTTCGATGAATCTCGTCGTCGATAACTGCATGCTGTCTAATGCGAGAAACTTTTTGTTTATGACGGGCTCTTTCGAATACGTCAAGCCCGATAATTCCAAGGTCAACAACTTTACAATGAGCGACGGAAGCACTCTTTCCAACAGATTGTCGCAGTTTTTGACTTCGGAAAGTATTGCAAATACTATTCTAAACGACTATATCAACGGAAAATTCGGTAAAGAACAGTATTCCTATAAGACAAAGCAGCAAATGAAAAAGGTGCTTTTGGAAATTCAAAACGCACTTTCGAAGGATTTGTCGGGAGATATTAAAGGCTCTACCGAACTAAAGGATTGCTTGTTCTATAGAAGCGGAATCGCTTCGGTCGCTTTCGAATCGCTCTTCAACGGACCGTTTTTATACAGTTCCGATTTGCCTACTTCGATATCGACGTTTTTACAACTTTTCAACAGTTTGCTTACCGATAACGAGTTTATGCCCGAAAACGTCGGCGGTACCAGTTACCCCGTTTCCGTAAACGTTAGCGGCAAAACGAGGTTTTACGACTATAAGACGTTCGACACGCTCGACGTGGACGGCTTGGTCGGCGAAAGTATTTCCGACCTTGCGCAATTGGTCGGCAAAACTTATACCATCGACGACATCTTCCCGATAAAAGACCTTCTCAAGTCAAACGCCGCGTCATATACAAGCGACGGTGCCGAGTACGTAAATATACCGTTTGCCTATTACGGCGGCGGCAATAACTATTCGAAACTCACTTTTATCGGCTATGACGAAACCGAGTCCAAACATATCAACGGTAAGATAGACGATAACGGCGTACTTGACAGCCGTGCGGTAAACGAAATTAACTTACTCGACAAATATCTTGACTTACCCGTAGTCGACCCCGTAGGATTTTTGGGTTCGATTGCACCGTCGCTCGGCAATTTAAACGTTGAAGTCGACGAAAACACTTTAATTAAAACCGTTACTTTAGTTACGGGGTACGAACCTTTCAAATTCGTCTTTACGAAAGGAGACGGTTATTTGTACGGCGAAGCGCCCCAAATAGAAGATATGAAAGCGGTTGCTTCCGAAGCCTTTTACTACGGCTCAACGGACGCAAATATGCCAAAGGAGGCTTTAAATGCGTAAATTTTTAACCTTGATTGCTATTATCCTTGTAACGTGTCTTGCGTTTACGGGATGCGGTTTTTCCTCGTGGCAAGACGACGAGGAAACAAAAACCATAAAAGAAATCAATCGCGTTACCGACGGAAACGGTAACGTGTATCTCGAAATCGTTTATACCGACGATTCGCCCAAGGATAGGTTTTTAATTCCCGAAGGCGTTTCCATAACGGGTGCCGAATCAAGCTACGACAGCGATAAGAGAGAGACTTCGGTTACCATAAGTTTTTCGGATAACTTCCCGGCATATACTTTTACCGTTCCCGACGGCAAAGACGGTACCTCCGTCAATAAAGTCGAAATCGTTACCGAAAACGGTATGAGATACCTTGCTTTTAAATACGTCGACAACGAGGGTAATACCATCGACAACAAAGAATGGATGATTAACATCGACGAGTTTAAGGGCGAAGACGGTCTTGACGGTGCGACTTGGCTTTTCGGCGAAGGCGACCCGAACACGATAGAAAAACTTACCGCTAAAAACGGCGACTTTTTCCTCGATACCAAAGACTACGTTATTTACGTTAAATCGGATAAGGGTTGGACCAAAAAAGGCAGTATCAAAGGTACGGGCATTTTGGAAATCAAGTCCTTTAGCGACGAAAAAGGTTCGGGTATCGAAATAGTTTCGACCGAAATCCAAACGGATATCGACGGCAATCAAAGATTCGACGATAACCAAAATCCTATTTACGTATCGTACAAAATGTATTCTTCCGTTATGAAGGATATGAAGGTTACTTTGAACGAAGAAACGGGCAATTACGAGTTTAATATAACCGTAAACGGCACCGACGGCGAAGAAATAATTCTCGACACGATCGAAGTAAAACGCCCCTCTGCTTGGCTTTCGGGCGCATTAAGACCCGCCGACGAGGAATATGTTTCCGGCGAAATTACTTTGGTAGGCGATTTTTATTACAGCACTAAGTATAACGAGATTTGGAGAAAGGAAAGCGACGATTCTGACGCCGAAAACGGAGGCTGGGTTTTAGTCGTTAAACTCGCGGCGGCGGACGAAACCACTTATTGCAGCGTTACGTTTAACCCCGAGGGCGGCACGCTTTCGCAAGACCCTAACGATTATCCCGCACCGATAAAAAACGAGAATCCCTTCAACGGCGACGGTTCGGTTACGGTAAAAATCGAACAAGGTACTTGCTATCCTATTAGTTGCGCAATACCCGTACCCGAAAGAGAAGGCTATGTATTTAAGGGTTGGTATAGACGTAAATCTTCCGAACTTACCGTTAACGACGGTGCGTTTAACACCATGGTACCCGTATACGAAAACATGGTTTTATATGCGATTTGGGAAGCGGTCGCTTAAGAAGAAAAAACAAATTCATTAAAAATAAAAACGGCGAAAACGGGCTTATAGGTCGACTTTCGCCGTTTTTTTGTTTGGTATTCCTTAAAAATCGAACATTGTTTTTATTAAAAAACAAACAATACGCAAAACAGCGTTATCTTTTTACATTTGACAAAAATATCGGTTTTTTAATATTGTGTTTTTTAAAAGTAAATATAATAACGGGCGAAAAAAGTTTATTAATCGGTTTTTTTGTTCTATTCTGTTTTTTTGCGGCGCTATAATATTTTTTCGTCGTGAAAAATAATGGGCTGTACATTAAAATAAGTAGCGTAAGCATTATAATTCGTTGACAAACAAGTTGTGCGAGTGGTAAAATATTTAAGCAAAAAATTAATATATTTCCAAGGAGGAAAATAATGAAAGTTAAATGTCTTTTACTTGCGCTGACGTTAGTATTCGTCTTTATGCTCGGCGCTTGTACCGCCCCCGGTAGTGGCGCTAACAGCGGCACAAACAGCGGTACTAACAGCGGCAACGGAGGTAACGGCGGCAATAACGGCGGTAATAACGGCGGAGCGACGCAGGAAATCGTTCTTTCTACCGAGATACCCCTAACGGCAACGGAACCTACCATTCAAATCCACTATCAAAGAAACAAATCGCAAGATTACTTATCTTGGGGCTTTTGGCTTTGGGCGGAAAATAAAGACGGCGAACTCTACGAGATGAATTATCAAGACGATTTCGGCGGCGTTGCGCTCTATCCCGTTTCGCAAATTATAGTGGATTTCGACGGAAGCGGCACAATCGGTATAATACCGAGGCTTTTAAGCGGTTGGACAAAGGACGTCGACCAAGACAGACTTTGGGATTTATCGACTTACACAATGGATGATAACAATTATTACCACGTATATTTAAAACAAGGCGATGCGGAGTTATATATGACTAAAGATTTGATAGTTACGCCGAGGATTTTAAGCGCGGCTTTCGTATCCGAATATTCTGTAAACGTTACCACGTCTACGAAAATTACGGCAGCAAAACTATATAAAGATGGTGAACTCATTCACGAACAAAGTAAGCTCGGAAACGTAAAAATCGGCAGACTTACCCTTTCTAAAGATTTTACGCCCGATTTTAACGCAACCTATACCGTAGAAGTTACTTACACGGAAGGCGGTACGGATACTTCGGAAGTAAGTTTAAGCGGACTTTATTCGACGGACGCTTTTAACGACGCTTATTATTACGACGGCGAACTCGGCGCGATTTACTCTTCTTCGCAAACGACGTTTAAGGTATGGTCTCCTTTCTCCACCGAAATCACGCTTAAACTCTACGACAAAGGTAACGGCGGAAATTGTACCGCTACCCATCAAATGACCAAGGGCGAAAAGGGCGTTTTCGAAGTAACCGTTCAAGGCGACCTCGAAAAAGTTTATTATACTTACACGGTTAAAAACTCCAAATACCCCGACGGCAAGGAAATCGTTGACCCGTACGCTAAAAGCGCGGGATTAAACGGTTTACGCGGTCAAGTCGTAAACTTTGCAAATACCGATCCCGAAGGTTGGAACAATGTTTCCGCCGCTAAGTACGACAGAAAAGAACTTACCGTTTGGGAAACCCACGTAGCGGACGTTACTTCTTCCGAGACTTGGACGGGAACCGAAAGTTATCGCAAAAAATTCCTCGGTATGGCTGAAAGCGGCACGACGTATACCGAAAACGGCGTAACCGTTACGACGGGCTTCGACCACATTAAAGAATTGGGCGTTAACGCCGTACAAATCGTTCCTTTATTCGACCAAGCAAACGACGAAGAAAATATTTCCTTTAACTGGGGTTACAATCCTTTAAACTACAACGTGGTAGAAGGCGCGTATTCGACCGATCCTACCGACGGTTATGTAAGAATTAAAGAGTTTAAACAACTCGTCAAGGCTTATAACGAAGCGGGTATCAATATTATAATGGACGTCGTTTATAACCATACAAACGGATTAGAGGGCAGTAACTTCGACGTTTTAATGCCCGGTTATTATTATCGTTATACGACGGCGGGCGCTGCTTCCAACGGGTCCGGCTGCGGAAACGAAACCGCAAGCGAAAACAAGATGTTCCAAAAATTCATGATCGATTCGGCTTGCTTCTGGGCAAAAGAATATAAGCTCGGTGGATTCAGATTCGACCTTATGGGTTTACACGACATCGAAACGATGAACCTTTTGACTGCCGAACTTAAGAAAATCAATCCCGACATCGTCGTTTACGGCGAACCTTGGACGGGCGGAACTTCTACGCTTGCTTCCAACAAGCAAGCAACTCAAGCAAACGGAAACGATTACGAAGGCTACGGTCAATTCAACGACCAAATGCGCGACGCTTTAATTAAGGGCGGTCTTTGCGGTAAAGAAGAACTCGGATGGATTACCAACGATAAGAAGGTTGACACGACCGACGTTAACAAGATTTTGGAAGGGCTAAAGGGCAATACCGCCGCTACCAACAAAATCGCTGACCCCGATAAGACCGTAAACTATGTAACCTGTCACGACAATTACACTTTGTACGACAGAATTAAGGCTGCCGGCGTTACCGACGAGGCAACTGTGGAAAAAATGGCTGTTTTGGCTAACGCCGTAGTATTTACGTCGCAAGGCACGACGTTTATGCTTGCGGGCGAAGAAATGCTTAGAACCAAACAGGGCAACAGCAACTCTTACAACGCGTCTTACGAAGTTAACGAACTCGATTACTCGCTTAAGGTTGCAAACGCAAACGTGTTTAAAGCATATCAAAAACTTATCGCTTTCAAACAAGACGTTAAGTCTATGCACCTTGGCAAGGAAGAAATGACGAATATTACCGTGTCGAGTTTTAAGGGCGGTTCGGTTATTTCGATTTCTTTCGAAAGCGAAGGTAAGAATTATCAAATTTATCACGCAAACGGAACGCTTTCTTCCTATACGGTAGACGCCGAAGGTTACAGCTTGTATCTCGATACGCTCGATGCCGCAAAAGAAACCTTGGAAGCTAACGAAGTAGCGCTTCAACCTTATCAAACCCTTATACTTGTAAAATAAGAGGGTTTGTACTTAAAAACATAATTCGGGCTGTCCGCTATTGCGGCAGCCCGTTTTTTGTATAAAAACCTTAATAATCGACCTATAGGCGGACTTTTATATGTAAAAGCAGATAAGTTTTCGAAAAAAAACAGACCTAACGTACGCGAAAAAGGATAGGCATAATTATTTCAGTTTACGACAAAATAATAAGGGTTATGTTAAAATGGCTGAATAAAATAAGTTTTTGCCTTGTCGTGTCGTTAGGACTTTTTATGTTATCGGTACGTTTACCGATAAAGGCTTCGGCTTTTTTTGCGTCAGAGGAAGATATTGTCGTTAAAATAATAACGAAAGAAAAGTGCTACGATATTTTTTGCGGAGACGCTCGGATAGTGTACGGCGATGCGCTTTACTATGACTGTGAAAAACTCGCGCAAAAAATAGCAAAGGAATGTTATAAAGAGGCTAAAAACGCATATTATGTTTATTTTGACGGCGTTTTAAGCGTTAAAGAAGGGAGCGCGGGCGAAAAAATCGACGAGGAAAAACTGACTGCCGATATTCGGTCGAGTTTATCGTCGGGAGGCGGCGCGGTTATAGCGCGATATATCGACGTCGAGCCGCGATATTACAAAAAGGATTTGGAAAAAAACGTCTTTTTACGGGCGGAGTTTTTTACAAGTTTTTCGGGCTCGAAAGAGGGACGAGTAAACAACATAAAATTAGCGACAAATAGGTTCGGCGGCGTTACGCTCTATCCCGATCAAGTGTTATCCTTTAACGACTTGGTCGGCAAAAGAGATTCGGAAAACGGCTTTTTAAGCGCAAAAGTCATTATCGGCGGTAAATACGTCGACGGCGTGGGCGGCGGCGTTTGTCAAGTTTCCACTACGCTTTATAACGCCGCGCTTTTATCTGGACTCGAGATAGTCGAACAGCATAGGCATACGCTTGCGGTTTCCTATGTGGAAAAATCTTTCGACGCAATGGTAAGTTACGGCTATGCCGATTTAAAAATAAAAAACCCTTTTGATTTTCCCGTATTTTTGACGGGCGAAACGATAGGGGATAAACTTACTTTTAAAATTTTCGGAGCGAAACAGACGGATAAGGTGGAAAGAGAGTCCGTCGTTACAAAAATAATCGAACCCGAGATGCAAACGGTTACGACCGACAAACTTGCGTCTAACGAAAAAAGGGTTGTGGTTTTTCCGAAATGCGGATACGAAAGCGAAGGCTATCTTATAATTACGTCGGACGGCGTTAAAACAAGGCGGTTTTTACGTAAAGACGAGTATAAAAAGGTGGACGGAATAACGGAGGTCGGTATATGAGTGTTAAAATCAAACGTAATATAAGACTTGTATTTTGCGGCGTAAATACAGCCGCTATTATAGCGGCGTTTTCGGTGGCTTTATTTATGCTAAATATGCTTTTTAGTAACGTCTATTCGGGTTATGCGGCTATTTCGGCTGTATTTACCTTAACGATATTATTGTTGAAAATCGATACGAAACATAAACTTGTTTATCTCGTACTGTCGGTTTTTTTGCCGTATTTAGGGATTGCGGTAAGTGCGTTTTTAGTGACGGTAAAACGCAAAAAAACTTTTAACGAAATTGAAAAAGTCCGCCTATGGGTCGATAAACAGCCTGTTTTTGTTAAAAATGAAATTAAAACGACATACTTTTCGGATGCAAAAACTTGTTTTGACGATTTTTTATCCGAACTTAACAATGCGAAATCTTCCGTGGAAATTTACAGTTATATTTTTACGTTGGGCGAAAACAGCGCAAAACTTTTCGTGCGTCTTTACGAACTTTTAAAAAGAGGCGTAAGCGTGAAAATTTCGACGGATTTTTTCGGTTCGGGCGATATAAGGCATGACGGTCAAATTATTGCGCTTAGGGAAGCGGGGGCTGAAGTAAGCGTAAAAAACAAGCCGCACTTTTTACTTTTCCCGCGCGACAACGTGCGCACGCACGCAAAAGTGTGTGTTATCGATAGAACCCTCGTTTATTTGTCGAGCGCAAATTTAGACGACGTAAGTTTAGACGGCAATAAAAACTGCGGGGTCAAAATTTTTGCAAACGGTACGGATTTTTGGCGTACGTATGAAAAATTATGGGACAAAAAAGCGCGAAAAGAAGTTTTTATCGGTAACAACACGGCGGCGGCGTTGGTTGAAAGCGGCGAAAATCTAAGTAGCGTTTATTCGTCGATGATATCTAAAGCAAGTAAAAGTATAGATATAGTTACGCCGTATTTATCCTTTAACGAAAGCCTTTATAACGAGATAGCAAATGCAATAAAACGAGGCGTAAAAGTTACGCTTGTATTGCCAAAAACAAACGTTTTTAGACAAAAAAATTTTATCAAGGCATATTACGCAAAAAAATTGTCTTTATGCGGCGTGTCGGTTTTTACTTATAACGAGGCGTTTTTGCATTCCAAAATGTTTATAGTCGACCGCAGTTTGGCGCTTTTAGGTTCTTCTAATTTTGATTTAAGAAGTATCGTCGCTGCCGTCGAAAGTATTATGGTTTCGTGCGAAAACGGGCTTATAGCCCCGCTTTTAGACGATTTCGACGATATAATAAAAAAGTCCGAAAGGCTTGGCGGTAAAAAAATTAAGTGCAATTATTTTAAAGATAAATTAGCCGAATTGTTAGGTCCGCTTGTGTAGGGGCATAAACGGGTAAAACGGTCAAAAACAATTGACAATAATTTCAAATTGTAATACAATTATATAAATAATTCGATTTACAAGGTGAAATATGAAACAATTTTTCCCAAATATACCATTTAACAAATCTAAACGCATAAAATACCTTACGCTTTACGGTCTTTTGATAGTATTGTTCGGCGGCGGCGCGCTTGCTTGCTTTTTGTCGGGCAATCAAATGCTTTCGACCATGGGGCTGTTTTGTATCTTTTTTATTTTAATTTTTGCCGTGCTTATTCCGACGGTTATCAGCGGCAATCCCGTAAAGCCGGGGCCCGTTATAGAAATCGACGGCACGAAGGTAAAGTTTAACGGAAAAGAAGAAGTGAAAGTAAGCGATATAGTTGCCGTTTCCGTTTGTATAGAGGTTCCTAAGCAAGGCGAAAGCAAGGAAGAAATGTACAAAAACCTTAAGCAAATTGCTTCGGTTCGTCCCGAAGAACCCGTTTTCGGTACTTGCGACGTCGTTTGCCTTGACAAAAAGGGCAAAGAAGCGCCTAAATACAATTACGTCGAGGACTGTATCGGCGCATTAGAGGCATTTGTAGAGGCGGGCGTAAAAAAATACAGAATAGTTTATTCAATGAAGCGTGTAAACTGTTTAGCAACTTATAATATAAACCTTACTCCTTCCGGTAACAGCGAATACGACGCTTTGTCGGAAAAAGACAGAATGAATCAGTTAATGTAACAATATAAAAAGCCCCGCGTATTGCGGGGTTTTGCTTTAAAAAAATGCCGCTAACGGGCTTATAGCCCGACATAGCGGCATTTTTTGTTGTTAAATAGATGTTCCTGTAAATGTGTCTCCGTCCCAGGAGGTAGGGGCACCGTCTACATATCTCCAATAATTACCGTGCTTGCCGTCTTCCGCCAAGGAAGGTTCGGTTTCCGAATAGTAATATGCCGTTGCACTATTAAATACGGTGATTGGGTAATAAGCCGATATTAAGCCTTCGGGTAAATCGTCGGTAAACGCAATTGCTTCGTAACCTTCTTTACTTCCGGCATATAAAATGTACTCCAAGCTGTTTGCGTAAGAGACGCTTGTTTTGTTAAAGGTTCTTAACGATTTAGGTAAAACGATATATTTTAACTTTGTGCATCCGTAAAAAGCGCAAGCGGGTATTTCGGTTACGCCTTCCGGTATAGTAACGTTTGTCAAAAGCTTGTTTGACGCAAATGCAAACGCGCCGATATGGGTTACGGTTGACGGGATTTTAGTGTTGAAAACGCACATTCCGAAAGCGTAATCGCCTATATACGTAAGCCCTTCGGGAAGAGTCAAAAAGTTTTTGTCTTCCTTTGTGAGTTCATTTACAATATCGTCTATAGTATCGTTTGTAGTTTGAGCGGCGTCTTCAGTAGCGTCCTCTTCGTCGTCGAAATAATCTTCGTCTGTGGCGTCGCAAAGCGAATCGCAAAAGAAGAAAGCGTAATCGCCGATTCTTGTTACCGTTTTGGGAATGTTTATTTCACCGATGCGGCTACAATAGTAAAAAGTAGCGTCGGGTATTTCGTCGATGCCCGCGGGGAGGTTTGCATACATCAGGCTAGTACAACCGTAAAATATTGCCGACCCTAAAAGTTTTGTTCCGTCGGGAATTTTAATTTTAAAAAGAGTCGTATCGTTCATGAAAGCGCCGCCTGCGATTGCCGTAATGCCTTCAGGCAAACGATATTCTCCCATTTCACTGTTTGCGCTAGCGTGCTTATATAAAATATTGCCGTTTAAAATAACGTCGCCGCCCGTTGCGCTCGTTGCGATTGCCGTTTCGTCGAAAGAGCCTAATTCGAGTTTTTCTATGTTATCGGAAAACTGAACGTTGCTCAGCGATTTGCATCCGTAAAAGGCATAAGCGCCTATTTCGTTTACGTTCGGAATATTCGCAGAGGTAAGTCTTATGCACTGACAAAAGGCGTAGTCGCCGATTTCCGTTACCGTTTCGGGTAACTTGACTTCTTTTATTACCGTGCAGTAGGCAAATGCATAATCGCCGATTTTTTGTAAAAACTTAGGGAATCTGAAATTCGACGTGTAAGTATTACAGTTCTGTCCCGTCTGCGGATTGTGCCAAGTTTGCTGCTGGTCGCAAAAAGCGTAGTCGCCGATTTCCGTTACGGGCTCGCCGTTATAATAATCGGGGAAAACGATTTTACCCGCTAACAGTTCTTTTTCGGGCGCGTAACTTATCGCCGAATAGGTTTTTCCGTCCGACGCCTTTTGGAAAACCAATGCTTGAGAGACGACTTCGGCATTGACTATTGCCTTGTTTACGTCAGAGTCTGCTGTGGAAAAACCGTTCCCAACGGCTTGAACGTGTGCGGTCGAGTAAATGCCCGGGGTAAGATAACTTGTCGCGGTCAAACTGTTTGTTTTGGACTCGACTTCGACACCGTCTATTACGATACGGTATTTTTCGGCGTCCTCTACGGCGTCCCACTTAATTATATAGTCCGTACCGGCGCGACTGTGGTCGATTTCGATTATGACGTTAAGCGGCATATCGAGTTTTCTTGCGAGCGAAGTACCCAAGCATCCCGTCATAAGACAGGAAAGCGCAAGCGTAAACGTTGCAATAAGTATAATCAAAAGAGATTTTTTTGTAGATTTTTTCATTACAAACTCCCACAAATAAGTGTTATATTGTCAATATTTTATTATTATATCACATTCCGAGACAAAATGCAAACACCTGTTCGTGATTTTAAAACACTTTATAAAAACTTTTTTAAAAATCGAAAAAAGGCTGAAAAAAACTGAAAAAAGGCGATTTATCTATAGAAAAACCGCCTCGGCAAACGCCGAGGCGGAAGAGGGGGAAGAGCGAAAATATTATTCGGCGCCGTCGGTTGACGGTTTCATATCTGCCCAATAATTATTTTCGATGTAAGATTTGTTTTCCGTGTTAAACGCCGTGTCGAAGTCTTTTTTCGCTTGTTCGACAGCCGCCGTTACGGCGTCGTTAAAGTCTTCGGCGGTTTTACCGATTAATCTAACCGCGCTGTCTACGCTTGTAGTAATCAAGTTAAGCGCCGCGTCTATTTGCGTGTCGATAAGTTTTACCGCTTCGGTTGCTGCGTTTTTGCAAGCTTCCATCGTTGCGACGGCTTGGCTATAAGTTGCGTTCAAGGCGTTCAAAGTTTCTTCCGAAGCACCTTCCAACCTTGCTTCCAAAAGTTGTTTTTTGGCGGCGATGTATTCTTGCGTTTTCTTGTAATATTCGCTTGTCGCGTCGAGGAAGTATTGTTTGTAAGCGTTCTTATATTCGGTTACAAGGTTCATCATATTGTTGACTTGCGCTTGAAGTGCCGTAAGCGTTGCTGAAATAACTTTGGTGTTGTCTTGTTCTTTTACCGCCTCTATGTAAGCGTTAAGTTGTGCCTGTTTGATTTCGAGCGCGCGTTCCGAGTAGTAACAGTCTTTTAATTCCTGACTTAAAAGGTCTTCGGTTTTTTGTCTGCTTGCTTCTAAAAGTTTTAAAAGTTCTTCTTGCGTTTTCTCTTGAATTTCTTTTGCGTCGAGTTCACGCATGCAGTCGCCGACGAGTGCTTCCAAATCTTCTTTGGTTATAGTTTTAAAGGAAAAGTTGACGTTAATGTTTTCCAAATCGTCGATATAGTCTTGAGCGCTTTCCTTTACCTTGTCGTAAAGTTTTTGCGCGTCTTCGCCGGAAACCGAGATTTTAAGATTGTTGTTTCCCGCATTAAGTTCACCTTCTAACAAAAAGCCGTCCTCGAAAGATACTTTTAAGAAAGCGTTCAATGCTTCTTCGGCTGTTTTGCCTACAAAGTCGACGCGTGCCAAAACGTAGTTGCCTTCGTCGTTAAGTGCGTTTACGGTGATAACTTTGTCCTCGGAATCTAAAAGCAATTCGATTTGAGGGTTTAATTCAACCGTCATCATACGTGTTTCGTCGTTTTTACCTTGACAACTTGCAAGCGGAAGTATAAGAATGCTTGCTAAGATGACAGATAAACAAAGAGTGATAAGTTTTTTCATTTTATAAACCTCCGTTTTTTGTTTTTGAAAGAGTTTCGGTTTTATTTATATAGGGGATTAAACGAAAACCGAAAGCCTTTCTTCAACGTTTTCACCATATATATCCTTTAGTCGGTCAATACGTTTGAAAAATTTAGCATTTTCGCCAAACTTTCACAATTATTTTTTTGAGTCGCGGTTTTTTTACTTCTCTTTTACGGGGTTGACTTGGGGTTTCATATTTGATATAATAATATAAAAACTATAGACGTCGTAAAAATAATTGTTTACGGCGAAAACGGCGCATTATGATTTTTAAACCGCAATTTTCAGAAGGCGGTATTTTACAAGAATACCCGAGGCCTCAAAAAAAACGCAACAGTTACATTAATTTAAACGGAGAGTGGGATTATGCGTTTTCTCGGTCGAAAAATTTCACGGAAAGTTTCGACGGAAAGATTATCGTTCCGTATTCTCCGGAAAGTCCTTTGTCTAAGGTATCGAGGCAACTTAAAAAGGACGAGTTTTTACATTTAAGAAAAACTTTCACGCTTCCCGATAATTTTAACAGGGGAAGGGTCTTTTTAAACGTGGGCGCTTGCGATCAGGTGTGTGAGGTCTTTTTAAACGGTAAATTTTTATATAAAAATAACGACGGGTACACTTCTTTTACCGTCGAGCTTACAAACGTACAAAATTGCGAAAACGTTTTATATCTGATAGTTACGGACGACTCGGACAGCGACGTTTACGGGCGAGGCAAACAAAAGTACAAGCGCGGCGGTATTTGGTATACTGCTATAAGCGGTATTTGGCAAACTTGCTTTTTGGAAAGTACGCCGAACGTTTACGTTAAGGACTTTAAATACTACATCGATTTCGATAATAAAAAATTGAGTGTGAACGTAGATATAGAAGGAGACGGCAAGGACGAAAAGTCCGCCTATGTGTCGATTATTCGCGATGACGGCAGTGTTATAGAGGCAAAAACAGCCGATAAAAAGGCTGTTTTAGACGTGTCCGGCTTAACGCCTTGGTCGCCCGAAAACCCGCAACTTTATATAGTTAAGCTTAAATGCGGAGAGGATGAGGTCGAAAGTTATTTCGGCTTAAGAAAGTTTTCCAAAACTTTAATAAACGGCAAGTTGTATTTTGCCATAAACGATAAGCCCGTCTTTTTAAACGGACTTTTGGATCAGGGTTATTACGGGGACGGCATATATACGCCAGCAAAAAACAAAGACTTATACGACGAACTTTTTGCGTTAAAGTCAATGGGCTTTAATATGCTTAGAAAACATATAAAGAAAGAGTCTATGTTGTGGTATTATTACTGCGACGTTTTGGGTATCGTCGTTTTTCAAGATATGATAAACGGCGGCGGTAAATATTCTCCCGTGAAAATAGCACTCGGTGCTTTTATAAATTTAAGAATAAACGATAGCGATTATAAGTCGGTAAAACGAGATAATCCGCTATCTCGAAAACAGTACGTTTATGAGGCTAACAGGCTTATAGACCAACTTTTTAACGTTACTTCGCTGTTTTTATGGACACCGTTTAACGAGGGCTGGGGGCAGTTCGACGCATACGAAAACTGGGTTGAATTTGCTAAAAAAGACCCTACGCGTTTATATGACCACGCAAGCGGCTGGCAAGATAAAGGCGGCGGCGACGTTAACAGTAAACACATTTATTTTAAAAAGATAAATGCAGTTGGCGACGGTAAAAGGGTTCTTGCCGTAACGGAGTTCGGAGGGTACTCTTTATACGTGAAAGGGCACGTTAACTCAAATAAAAAGTTCGGCTATAGGTCGTTTAACAGCCAAAAAGCCCTTGAAAACGCTTATGCTAAATTATATAAAAACGAGATAATTCCGTGTATACGAAAGCAGGGTTTGTCGTCGTGCTGTTATACGCAGGTTTCCGACGTGGAAGACGAAATCAACGGGCTTTATACTTATGACAGAGTGTTAAAAGTCGACGCGGACTTTATAAAATCCGTAAACGAAGAGGTTTATAAAGCTTTCGAAAAATCCGTTAAGGAATAATTTTTTTAGCCGCCACAAACATAGGCGAAAGGTTAAGCACAAAAACGAGCCTGTTTAAGTAATTTGCATCAATTTAAAAAAGTCAACCTAATGTGTCGATAATCGACCTATAGGCTGACTTTTTTAATTATTTACGGTCTAATTTTTTCAAAAACGTAGTTTTTTGCATACTTAAGCGTTTTTACTTTTTCTTCCTCGCTTCTTACCGTCCAGCAAATAAGCGGCAACCCGTTTGTAATGCGGCGCTTTAAGGGAAGGTCGTTATGGCAATAATGTATAAAATCGGGTTTTACCAAGAAGTTTAAAGATAAATTTCTTGCAACGTACCATTTCAAACCTTTGTTTTGGTTGTTGCATCCCAACTGACCGCGTATAATCGACGGGTCGAGTTTTTTGATTTTTAACATTATCCTCGGGTCGAACGATTGAATTACGTATTCTCCCTTGTAATTTTTAAGCGCTTCTATGGTTTTTTCCTCGACGCCTTTGTTAATTTGCTGTTTGATTTCGATAAGGAGGGGAACTTTTCCTTGTACGGCGGATAAAAATTCCGAAAAGTAAGGGATTTTTTCCGTGCCTATATTTAGGGCTTCTATTTCTTTTGCCGTCATTGTGCGAATATCTTTGTCTACACCCGTCATTCTTTTTACGTTGTCGTCGTGAAAGCAAAAAAGTTTGCCGTCCGAAGACATTTGAATATCCATTTCGATGGGGTATCCGTTTTGCACTGCGTTTTTATATGCGGAAAGTGAATTTTCGGGGAAGGTTTCGTTCCAAAGCCCTCTGTGCGCGACGGGTTTATTCAGTATCCATTCCGTTCCGTTAAGTCTCGATTTCATGTTTTAAACCTCTTTGAGCCGTTTTTGCGATAAAAACGATTAGTAGTTACTGTAATTATACTCTGAGTTTTTACCGTTGGCAAGTTTTATCGAGGGGAAAAGAAAAAATCTCTTTAAAAATTTAACCCGAAATCTTGTCTCAATAACTTGATTTACTCGATAAAATATTATATACTATTACATAAGAAATTAAAATAGGGACAATATGGCAAAAACTAAAAAACAGAACATTCGCAATTTTTGCATTATTGCGCACATAGATCACGGAAAATCCACGCTTGCGGACAGGCTTTTGGAAATGACGGGGCAAGTTTCCGCCCGCGATATGGAAGAACAACTTCTCGATTCGATGGACTTGGAAAGAGAACGCGGCATTACCATTAAACTTACGCCCGCAAGGATGTATTATACCGCTCGTAGCGGCGAGGAATATATTTTCAACCTTATCGACACGCCGGGGCACGTAGACTTTTCGTATGAAGTTTCCCGCTCGCTTGCCGCTTGCGAAGGTGCGATTTTGGTTGTCGACGCCACGCAGGGCGTGCAGGCTCAAACGCTTGCAAACGTTTATTTGGCACTCGATAACGACCTTGAAATTCTTTCCGTCATAAACAAAATCGACTTGGCGTCCGCCGACATAGAGGGGACTAAAGCCGAAATAGAAGACACTATCGGGTTAGACTGTTCGTCCGCCCCGCTTATTTCCGCAAAAAACGGCATTAACATAGAGGAAGTTTTAGAAAAAATAATTACCGATCTTCCCTGCCCGGAAGGCGACGACGACGCCCCTTTAAAAGCGCTTATATTCGACTCTTATTACGATAATTTTAAGGGCGTAATCTGTTTCGTCAGAATAAAAGACGGTTCCGTAAAAGTCGGTTCCAAAATTAAAACCTTTATGTCGGATAAAACTTTCGAGGTAACCGAAGTCGGGACCTTTAGTCCCAATCTTACGCCGAGGGAAAAACTATGCTCGGGCGAGGTAGGCTACATTGCCGCAAGTATAAAAACCGTGCAAGACACAAGGGTGGGCGATACGTTTACCGACGTAATAAACCCCGCAAAAGAGCCGCTTCCCGGTTATAAAGAAGCCTTACCCGTAGTGTTTTCGGGCGTTTATCCGCTTGACGGTTCTAAGTTTAACGATTTAAAAGACGCAATCGCCAAATTAAAACTAAACGACGCCTCGCTTACTTTCGAGGCTGAAAACTCGATGGCGTTAGGTTTCGGATTTAGGTGCGGTTTTTTAGGTCTTTTGCATATGGAAATCGTTCAACAAAGGATTGAAAGGGAGTTCGATCTCGAAATCATTACGACGGCGCCGAGCGTTTCGTATAAAGTTTACAAAACCGACGGCACGATGGTAATGGTCGAAAACCCGTCTAAACTTCCCGACCCCGATAAAATCGACTATATGGAAGAGCCCGTTATCGAGGCAAATATTTATTCGCCGCCCGATTACGTCGGGCCCATTATGGACCTTTGTCAGGAAAAACGCGGCGTCTTTTTGGATATGAGTTACATCGACGCTAAAAGAGTGCGCTTACTATATAAACTTCCGCTTAACGAAATTATCTTTGACTTTTTCGATGGGCTTAAATCGAGGACGCGCGGCTATGCTTCTTTCGATTACGAACTTAAAGGGTACGAAAAAAGCGACCTTGTCAAGCTCGATATGTACCTAAACGGCGATATCTGCGACGCTTTGGCTATAATAGTCCATCGCGAAAAGGCTTACGCAAGGGGAAGGGCTATTGCCGAAAGATTAAAAGAAGTTATTCCCCGTCAGATGTTCGAAATCCCCATTCAAGCGGCAATAGGTGGAAAAATTATTGCGCGCGAAACGGTTAAAGCACTTAGAAAAGACGTTCTTGCCAAGTGCTACGGCGGCGATATTACAAGAAAGAAAAAACTTTTGGAAAAGCAGAAGGAGGGTAAAAAGAAGATGCGCCGTTTAGGCACGGTCGAAATTCCTTCCGAGGCGTTTATGTCCATACTTAAAATAGACAGCGAGTAATTTTTTAGCGCGCTGTCCAAATAAATTTGCGTAAAAAACCGCGCTATAAGCCCGTTATTGACAAAAATCACAAATAGAAACATAGGATTGAAATGGCAGGTATATATTTACACGTTCCTTTTTGCAAACAAAAATGCACTTACTGCGACTTTGCTTCTTTCCCGCGCGAGATAGGTAAGGCAGAGTTGTACTTTGGCTGCTTATATAAGGAAATGAAATCGAGGTCGATGACCTTAAAAAACAAAACTTTCGATACCGTTTACTTCGGCGGCGGCACGCCTTCGTACGTCGACCCTAAATTTATTCTCGGCGCAATGCGCCTTGTTAGGCAATGCTTTAATTTAGCCGAAAACGCCGAAATAACTTTGGAAGTAAACCCGGGGACAATAGACAGGAACAAGTTGCGTATTTATAAGGAGGCGGGCATTAATCGCTTCAGCGTCGGCTTGCAATGCGCTAACGATGCCGTTTTAAAAAGCGTAAATCGTATACACACGACGGAAGACTTTATTAAAGCCACCGAAATTTTAAAAGATTACAATTTTAGCGTCGACGTTATGATAGGGCTTATGGAAGAAAGCCTTTCGGACGTTGAAAAAAGTTTGGAACTTGCCATAAATCGCGGGGCAAAACACATATCGGTGTACGCGTTGAAAGCCGAGGAAGGCACGCCGATGTTTTCGCACTATTTAAACGGCGATCTTCCCGACGAGGATACCGTAACCGATCAATACGATTTTACCGTTAAGTATTTAAAGGAAAAAGGCTTTTATAGGTATGAGGTTTCTAACTTTTGCCTTCCTTCGTACGAGTCACGCCATAACCTAAATTATTGGAAGCGGGGCGAGTACATAGGCTTCGGCGTTGCGGCTTCTTCTTTCATAGACGGAAGACGTTTTACGAACACCGAAAGCATCGACGAGTACGTGCATTGTCTGCTTGCGGACAAGTATGCCGAAATTTTCAGCGAAGACGTTTTTGGCGACGAGGCTAAATTCGAGTATGTAATGCTTGCGTTAAGGACCGATAAAGGCGTGAATTTTTCGGAATACAAGCACGCTTTCGGCACCGAGTTTTATCAGGATTTTAAATCGAAACTTTCACCCGTTTTAAAATATCTCGACGTCGACGAAGAAAGGGTGAAAATAAAAGACGAGTATCTTTACGTTCAAAACACTATTATAATACAATTAATGGATTAACCGTTAAAAATGCGGATAACGGGCTTATAGGGGCACTTTTTCGTTTTTTAACGATTTATGAGGAGCAAAATGACGGATTTCGTACATTTACACGTTCATACCGAATACAGCATCCTAGACGGTGCTTGCAAGGTTGAAAAGATATTTCCGCACATAAAGGCAATGGGGCAAAAAGCCATTGCCATAACCGATCACGGAAATATGTTTGCCACCCTCTATTTTGCCGAGGAAGCAAAAAAGGCGGGCGTTAAACCCATTATCGGTTGCGAGTTTTATATGTGCGAAAACATGTACGAAAAGGGCGGCGGCGCGACGGGCGGAAATTACGACCACTTAGTGCTTCTTTGTAAGAACAAGCAAGGTTATAAAAATATGATTTTGCTAAATTCCGACGCCTACGTCGACGGGTTTTACTATAAACCGAGAAGCGACTATAAACATCTTAAAGAACACGCCGAGGGTATGATTTGTCTGTCGGCGTGCCTTGCGGGAAAACTGCCGAGGCTTCTTCTTGCCGGCAACTACGAAGGCGCTAAACGACACGCCGCCGAGATGAAAGAAATTTTCGGCGAAGATTATTATATCGAACTTCAAGACCACGGTTTAAGAGAACAAAAACAAGTAAACCCGCTTCTTATTAAAATTGCGAGAGAGTTAAACATCGGGTTAGTCGTTACCAACGACGCCCACTATATCACTAAAGACGACGCTAAAATTCAGGAAGTTATGCTTTGCATAAACACCAAACGCACGATGGACGATCCTAATCATATGCGTTTCGAGACCGACGAATTTTATTTAAAAAGCGGGGACGAAATGGCGTCGCTTTTCCCAGATATTCCCGAAGTAATTACAAACACGCTGGAAATAGCCGACAAGTGCAGCGGCGAGATTTTCGATTTAAACGCCAAGTGCGAGCCTATAAGGGATAAATCGCTTACGCCGGGGTACGTGCCGGCGGACGGCTCCACTCCGTACGAGTTTTTAAAAGGCATTGCCGAAAGGGGCTTGCACGAACGTTACGACGTAATAACGCCCGAAATAAGAGAAAGATTCGATTACGAACTTTCCACCATAAGCGATATGGGTTACTTAGAGTATTATCTTATCGTTTGGGACTATATAAACTGGGCGAAAGAGCACGGCATCCCCGTAGGCGCGGGGCGAGGCAGTGGCGTTTCGAGTATTATAGCGTACTCGATGGGCATAACGGACGTCGAACCTTTGCAGTACGACCTTCTGTTCGAAAGGTTTTTAAACCGCGAAAGGGTATCGATGCCCGACTTCGACGTAGACTTCTGTACGGACAGAAGGCAAGAAGTTATCGAGTACGTACGCGATAAATACGGACACGACAACGTTGCGCAGATTGTAACTTTCGGCACGATGGCGTCGAAAGCCGCCATAAAAGACGTTGCCCGAGTATTCAACGTTCCCTTTAACGAAGTAAACAAAATTACGAAACTTATCGACTTCGGTAACACCATTGCTCAAAGTTTGGGGCTCGAACTTAAAGAAAAAGTCAACGTCGGCAGTCGCGAGCTAAAAGAGATTTACGATACCGACGACAGTTTGAGAAACGTTATCGACATAGCGATGAAGTTAGAGGGCATGCCGAGGAATATTTCCATGCACGCGGCGGGCGTCGTTATCTGTAACAAAGTTATTAAGGAAAACGTTCCGCTTGCAAGATCGGGCGAAGATATCGTTACGCAGTTCGACATGAAGGAAATCGAACAGCTCGGAATGCTAAAAATGGACTTTTTGGCGCTTAGAACGCTTACCGATATCAAAAAATGTAACGACTATATTTATGAAGATTACGGTATAAAAATCGACTTTAGAAAGATAGGGTATGGCGAAAAGGTTGCGTACGACTTAATATCCACGGGCGATACGGACGCCGTGTTCCAATTAGAATCGGGCGGCATGAAACGCTTTATGCGTGAGCTGAAGCCGACCAATTTAGAAGATATCATCGCAGGTATTTCCTTGTTTAGACCGGGTCCCATGAAAGCCATACCGCAGTACGTAAACTTTAAAAATCATCCCGACCAAATGACGTACAAGCATCCTTTGCTCGAATCGATTTTAAAAGTTACTTACGGCACGATAATTTACCAGGAACAAGTTATGGCAATCGTGCAAAAACTTGCGGGGTATTCCTTGGGTCAAGCCGACATTATACGTCGTGCGATGGGTAAAAAGAACGTCGAAGAAATGAAACGTCAACGTCAGAAATTCATTTTCGGCGAAAAGGACGAAAACGGCAACGTAATAATAGCCGGCGCTTTATCTAAAGGCGTTCCGGAAGAAGTCGCTGCGGACATCTTCGACGAAATGGCGGACTTTGCAAAATACGCTTTTAATAAGTCGCACGCCGCTGCGTATGCGGTGGTCGCGTATCAAACGGCGTACTTAAAAGCCCTTTACCCGCAAGAATTTTTAACCGCGGTATTAAATAACCGAATCGACAGCATCGACGAAATTACCAAGTACGTCATGTACTTAAAAGAAAGAAACATTCAAGTTTTGCCGCCGGACATAAACAAAAGCAAGCAATACTTTTCCGTCGAAGGCAAAAGCGTCAGAATAGGGCTTGTCGCGATTAAAAACGTCGGGCACGCCGCAATGGATTCCATCGTCGAGGAAAGGAGTAAAAACGGACCGTTTGCTTCTTTCGAAGACTTTATGTCGAGGATAGACATAAGGGCGCTTAATAAGCGTATGGTGGAAAATCTTATTTATGCAGGTGCTTTCGATTGCTTTAAAATAGCGCGTTCCAAACTTATTTGCGTTACCGAAGAACTTATCGATAGGGCTAACGCTTTGGCAAAAGAGAGGGAAAGCGCGCAGATAAGTTTGTTCGGAACAATGATAGAGGAGTCGACTTTAGAGGTTAACTATCCCAACGTATCCGAATACGACGTAAAGACAAAACTTTTGCACGAAAAAGAGGTTTTGGGCGTTTACATTTCAGGGCACCCGTTGGAAGGACATATCGAACAATTCCGTCGCTACGGATTTTCGTGCGTACAACTTACCGACTACGAAGAAGACGATGACGGAAACAGAACTTATCCCAATTTGACCGACGGACAAGCGGTTACGATGGGGGGTATGATAAGTTCGTTTGCCAAAAAGACTACCAAGTCCGGGCAGAGTATGGCTATCGTTACGATAGAGGACGTTTACGGGTCCATAGAAGCGGTGATGTTCCCTAAAGTTTTCGATAGATACAAAGACAGACTCGAGAACGAGGCGATAGTGGAATTAAGCGGAAAAATCCAGATAAGAGAGGGCGAAAAGCCCAACATCGTTTTGGATAAAATCGAAATCATTAATGAAGAAAAGTCCGCCTATAAGCCCGAAAACGCCGTAAAACCGCTTGAGTTTTCAGCGCCTTTCACCAAAAACAATCAAGAGGAAGCAGTTAAACCGAAAAAGAAATTCCTTTGCATTACTTTAGAGGGCGCCGACGTCGAGTGTCAAGAAGAAATCCTCGAAATTCTTATGAGTTATCCCGGGGATATCCCGGCGTACCTAAAAATCAACGGTAAAAATTACAGTGCCAACTACAGTTGTCGTGAGTCAAAGGGACTTTATCACGAACTTTGCACCCTTATCGACGGCGAAAACGTGAAATTTATCGAAAAATAGGCGCAAAATTCAAGTTTACGCCTTAAAAAGATAGCCAAAACAATACTAATTTGTTACAATTACAACGAAACTGACGTGTTTAGGACGAAGGGCAAACAGCCTACCGCGAAAAGCGTGCGCGGTTTATCCGAAAAGTTCTATAGATGAGGTAAAAAATGAAAAAAATAGCCGTATTAACGAGCGGCGGAGACGCGCCCGGCATGAACGCCTGCTTGCGTGCCGTCGTAAGGTATGCAATCTACAAAAATCTCGAAGTCTACGGTGTCGAACGCGGTTACGAAGGACTTATCAAAGACGATATTTTTCCGATGAGTTCCCGCTCGGTATCCGACATCATTCAGCGCGGCGGCACTTTTTTAAAGAGTGCAAGGTCCGACGATTTCCGCACGCCCGAGGGGCTTGAAAAGGCTTATAAAAACTTGCGTGTGCACGGAATAACGACGCTTATAGTCATCGGCGGCGACGGTACTTTTTCGGGCGGGAAAGCCCTTTCGGACAAGTACGACGTCAACGTTATAGGTATCCCCGGTACAATCGATAACGATTTGCAGTACACCGACTATACTTTAGGCTTTGACACGGCGGTAAACACTTGCCTTACGGCGATTAACAACCTAAGAGACACTATGAGCTCGCACGACCGTTGTTCGCTTGTCGAGGTAATGGGACGTCGTTGCGGCGATATAGCGATATACGCCGGCGTGGGCGGCGGTGCCGAGTATATTTTGGTGCCGGAAATCCCTTACGACCTCGATGAAATCGCTAAAAACTTAAAGCGCAGCCGCGAAAAGGGAAAAACTTCCAACATGATAGTTTTTGCCGAGGGTGCCGGTAACCGTGACGAGATAGCCGCTTATCTAAAGGAAAAAGCGGGCACGAAGATTACAAAAGTAACGCTCGGGCATATTCAACGCGGAGGTTCGCCGACGATGGCGGACAGAACGCTCGCGACGAAATTTGCCCTTCGCGCCATTGACCTTGTTTTAGACGGCGGAAGAAACCGCGTCGTCGGTATACGCGACAATAAGATTATCGATATGGATATAGGCGAGGCATTAAGTATGCCGCGCGTTGTCGACAAACAACTTTACGAAGCGGCGCAGATACTTGCGCTTTAATGCAAGCTTAAAAAGATAAACAAAGCGTGGTTTGCGCTTGAAAAATCAAACAAATAATTTTTAAAAGTGGGGCTATAGGTCGATTATCGCACCAAAAACCCTAAAAAAGGAGATATAAATGAAGAATTTAACCGGTGCTTGTATATTTGCACAATCCGGCGGACCTACGTCCGTAATCAACTCGAGCGCGGCAGGCGTATTTTTAGAAGCTTTACAATCTGAAGCGATAACTAAAGTATACGGCGCGGCGCACGGCATAAGAGGTATTTTGGAAGAAAACTTTTACGACATGGGCGAAGAAGACGTTAAGGAATTAGAACTTTTAACGCACACGCCTTCTTCTGCGTTAGGTTCGGTAAGATACAAACTTAAAGATGCGTCCCAAGACGCCACCGACTACGAAAGAATTTTAGAAGTTTTCAAAAAATACAATATTCGTTACTTCTTCTACAACGGCGGTAACGACAGTATGGATACTTGCAATAAAATTTCCAAATACATGGCAAAATCCGGTTGGGATTGCAACGTTATTGGCGTACCCAAGACAATCGACAACGACTTAATGGGAACCGACCACTGCCCCGGGTTTGCTTCTGCGGCTAAGTACGTTGCGACGACTTGTGCCGAAATCGCACTCGACGCGCGCGTATACGACACGGGTTTAGTGTGTGTTATCGAGGTAATGGGAAGAAACGCAGGCTGGCTTACGGCGGCAAGCGCGCTGGCTAAACTTTCCGGCAACGGCGTCGACCTTATTTATTTACCCGAAACGAATTTCGACATGGACAAGTTTGTCGAAGACGTAAAAGCCGTTTGCGCTAAAAACGGTAACAAGTGTATAGTTGCCGTATCCGAAGGCATTCACTTTGCGGACGGAAGATACGTCGGCGAATTCAAAGCCTCCTCGACGGACCTTTTCGGTCACGCTCAACTCGGCGGCGTATGCGGCGTTTTGACTTCCGTCATCAAGGAAAAGTTGGGTGTAAAAACACGTGCTATCGAGTTTAGTTTAATGCAACGTTGCGCGGCGCACATCGCATCCAAAACCGACGTTGACGAAACCGTTCGCGCGGGCAGAGAAGCCGTTAAAGCGGCAGTTGCGGGCGAAACCGATAAGATGGTTGCTTACATCCGTAAGCCCGGCGACAAATACGAAATCGAATACAAACTTATTCCTTTGGAAGTTTGCGCAAACGCCGAAAAGAAGATTCCCGCGGAATGGATTATCAATAACGGCACTTACGTATCCGATGAATTCGTAAAATATTGTTTGCCGCTTATCCAAGGCGAAAACGAATTCGTTACCGAAAACGGTATGCCGAGGTATGCTCGTCTTAAAAAAGTACAAGCAGGCAAATAATTTTCGTATGTAAGAAAAGTGCTTAGAAGATAATTTCGACACGCAAAAAACTATTTAGCGTAGCAAGATTGTTTTTATCGCGATAAAATCACCTTTATTCAAAAAGACAAAAACGGCAGGCAAACGGGTGATTTAGACACGCGGATAAACTTTTATATACCACACAAAAACCGTCGATAACGGGCTTATAGCCCGACTTATCGACGGTTTTTTGCTTCTTTTTGCCGACTCTGACAGACGTTTTTTGAGGAGCGGCGACTTGAGTAGTAATTACCCGTCCCTTGAAGAAACAAAGGAGGACTTGGGATATGAAGCGGCTCCATTGAAAGAACAAGGGCAGCTTGGAATAAAAAAGGCTCCCCCTTTGGGGGAGCTCCGCCGTAGGCGGTGAGAGGGATCATAGGCCCCTTTGTGTAAAGGGGGCTCTGGCGAGGAGGCATTTGCCGACGAGGCGGTGGGGGATTGATCATATAAAAATTTTTGACCTCTCAGTCGCTTTCAGCGACATTTCCCTTTATAAAGGGAATCACCCTTTACACAAAGGGGCCTAATAAGGAATTGAAAATTATAGAAGACAATCCCTCACCGTCTACGACGGAGCTCCCTTTACACAAAGGAGCCTAAGCGGATTTGAGGATTATAGAATAACGCCGAACGAAGCGTTCGGCTACACCTCACCACCGCCTTGTCGGCGGAGCCTCCCCTCAAGGGGAAGCCGAGAGGACTCCCTTACTAAAGGAGCCTAATGAGGATTTGCAAAAAAACATAAAATTTGGTAAAAAGTTGAAATATTATGAATTTGATATTGACATAACCAATCAATTAAGTTATAATATATTAGAAATAATTAATCAATTACCTTGTATAGTGACGGGTCGGCTATAAATAGTTTTTTCGGCGATAAACATTTTACAAAGGTGTTTCGATTGATTTTTTGACAAATTTAATATTTCGAACGTAAAATTTCGATTCCGCAAGGGGATATCCCCTTTAGCGTTTGCGTTGCAAACGCT
>CAYNLN010000006.1:38967-90011 GCA_964398065.1 uncultured Christensenella sp.
AAGGGGATATCCCCTTTAGCGTTTGCGTTGCAAACGCTTTCCGCTTTATTAAGGAATTTGAAAATTATAGAAAGGCTCTCCCCACGGGGCGAGCCTAAGAGGATTTGAGGATTATAGAATAACGCCGAACGAAGCGTTCGGCTACCCCTCTCACCGTCTACGACGGAGCTCTCCCCACGGGGCGAGCCTAAGAGGATTTGGGGGTTATATAGAGGCTCTCCCTACGGGGCGAGCCTAAAGAGGAAATAAAAAAACTATGTGCTTTTAGATAAAGCGCTTTAAATATAAGAACAAAAAAACAAAAATCCAAAAAGGAGAATTCAGATGAGAAAGACTAACTTATTGAAAACGGTTATTTTATGTATCTTAGCGATAATATCGATAACCGCTTTCACGGCATGTTTTTCAAACGGCGGCGTAGATCTTTCCGCAAAGGTATATTTTACCGTTGACGGCGAAGTTTACGCAAGAGTAACGGCTGAGGGATACGAAAGCGTAAAGCTTCCTAACGATCCCGTAAAACCCGGCTACGTTTTTGACGGATGGTACAGCGACGAAAACGTATGGGAAAAACCGTTTACCGACAGCGACGTACAAAACGCGACCGCACTAAAGGTTACGGTGTACGCCAAATGGAAGGAGTGTACCCACGACTACGGCGAATGGGCGGAAACTATAGCGCCTACTTGCGAAAAAGACGGGCAAGAGACACGTACTTGTAAGGTTTGTACGTTAGCCGAAAACCGTGCGGTGGATGCGCTCGGGCACGATGTACACAGCCACGACGGAAAAGCCGCCACTTGCGAAGAAGACGGCTACGGCGAGTACGAATATTGCACCCGTTGCGACTATTCGACAAAGGTTACTGTTCCCGCGTTAGGTCACGCTTACGGCGACGTAACTTACGTTTGGGCAAACGACAATAGTACAGTTACGGCTACTATGACGTGCAGCCGCGACAGCACGCACGTTATAGAAGAAACGGTAAAGACCGTTAAAAAAGTAACGCAGACCAAAACTTGCGAAACTGCCGAATTATCGACCTATACGGCGACTTTTAAGAACAAAGCGTTTACCGCTCAAGTAAAAGAAAACGTCGTTACGGCAGACAAAAAAGGACACAACTACATATCGCACACGTTTGCGCCCACGTGCGAAGCCGAAGGCTATACCGCATATAAATGCACGCATTGCGGCGATACGTACACAAGCGACGTTAAGCCCGCATTAAACCACAATTACGGCGAAGTCGTATACACTTGGTCGAAAGATTACGGCACCGTTACGGCGACTATGAAGTGTCAAAACGACGTGTCGCACGTTATAACGGAAACGGTGAAAACAACCGTTACCGTAACGCCCGCAACTTGCGAAACTGCCGAATTATCGACCTATACGGCGACTTTTGAAAACGAAGCATTCGTCGCTCAAGTAAAAGAAAACGTCGTTACGGGTAGTGCTTTAAGCCACGACTACAGTGCGCCCGTATACACTTGGACTAAAGACTATAGCAGCGTTACGGCGACGATGACGTGCAGTCACGACGGCGCGCACGTTATAGAAGAAACGGTAAAGACCGTTAAAACGATACAAGCCAAAACGTGCGAAACCGACGAAATAACTACTTACACCGCAAACTTTACGAATGCGGCGTTCATAAGCCAAGTTAAAACCATAAAGACGGCAGACAAGACGGGTCATAGCTATACCACGACTACCGTTAACCCCACTTGCGAGGAAAGCGGTTATACGCTCCACACCTGCACAAACGCAAACTGCGGCGACACGTACAAAGACAATTACCTTTCCGCTTCAGGGCACGACTACACGGTAACATATCAATTGATCTTCAACAACACGATCGCTATCGCAACGGCAACGTGCCAAAACGATATAAATCACGTTGTAATCGAAAATGTTACGTTAAACGATAAAAATTGCAAAAAAGTCGTAACGCAAACCGCAACGTGCGGACAGAACGAGTTGTCGAGCTACATCGTATCGTTTGAAAACGAAGTATTCGGTCAACACGAATTTAAAAATATAGTAACCAAAACGGGCGGAGAACACAGTTACGGCGACGTTAGTTACGTTTGGGCTAACGATTATTCGTCGGTAAGCGCCGTTAAGACGTGTAAACATTGTAAGACCGACGTAACAATCGAAACCGTTACGACACAAGTTACGAGCAGTCAGACCGTAAGTTGCACGCAAGACGGTTATAAAGTTTACGAAGCGACCTTTAACACGACAGGTCTTACCTCACAAACGAAAAAGGTTATAACCGCTGAAATGACGGGGCATAGTTATACCACGACTACCGTCGCACCCACGTGCGAAAAGGGCGGTTACACGCTCCACACCTGCCAAAACGGCGGTTGCAAAGACGAGTACAAAGACAATTACGTAGACGCTTTAGGACACGGCTACAGCGTAACGTATACGCCGAATTACGACGAAGCGACGGGTATCCTTACTTCCGTAACCGCACAAGCCGTTTGTAAAAACGACAAAGCGCACGTTATATCGGAAACCGTTTCGGTTAACGACACCGCTTTCCAAAAAGCGGTTACCCAAGCCGCCGCTTGCGAAAAGGAAGAATTATCTACCGTAATCGTTAAGTTCGAAAGTTCCGTATTAGGCACCTATACGCAAGCAAAGGTTAAAACGGCAGACAAAAAGGGCCACACTTGGTATTTAGATCATGAAGACACTTGGTGTACGACTTGCGACTACCAAAAGTTTACAAGGCAACTAACGTTTAAATACGACGAAGAAAACGATTGGTACACGGTTTCCGGGCTTACGTCCTACGACTTAACCGACGTAATCATCCCCGCGCACTATTGCGGTAAGTCGGTCGTCGGTATAGCGGATAACGCTTTCGAAGGTAAGTTTAACTTGAAATCCGTCACATTCCTTAGCGACTATATAGGCGCAGTAGGATTAACCTCAATCGGCGCTAATGCTTTCGACGATTGTACGTCCTTAACCTCGATCGTTATCCCCGACAGCGTTACTGAAATCGGCAACTATGCTTTTAGCGGTTGCACCGCATTAACCTCGATAGTTATCCCGAACGGCGTTACCACAATCGGCAACTATGCTTTCAGGAACTGTACTTCTCTTATGAGCGTAACGCTCGGCACGGGTATAGGCGAAAACAGTATCGGCAACAGTGCTTTCTATTACTGCACTAAGTTATACGAAGTCGTTAACAATAGTGCGATAATTACTGTCGAGGAACTTGAACGATATAAAGGTCAGTCTTCCTCTTGGAGGTACGGCGACATAGCTTGCTATGCAAAATCGATACACACGGGCGAAAGCAAACTTTCCGTACAAGGCGACTACGTCGTTTTGGGCATCGAAGTTACAAACGGCGACGATTACGATATGCTTGTCGGCTATACGGGCGGCGAGGTTAAGTTAACGCTCCCCGCTAAATTTACCGCAGAAACTTACGTGTTGGCGGATAACGTTTTCGAAGAAAGCAAGATTACGTCGATTTCTATTCCCGCCTCGGTAACCGAAATCGGCAAAGCGGCTTTTAAAAACTGCAAAGCGTTAGAAACGGTAACTTTCGAAAACAGCAGTAAACTTACAAAAATCGACGACAATGCTTTCTATTATTGCGATAAGTTAACCGCAATTTCTATTCCCGCTTCGGTAACCGAAATCGGTGGCGCTGCTTTCTACGGTTGCAAGGGGTTAACCGCAATCGCTATTCCTGACGGCGTTACTTCGATTTATAGTAATACCTTCTGTTATTGCGAGGCTTTAGAAACGGTAACTTTCGGCGATAACAGCGGGCTTACGATAATCAACAACTATGCTTTCCAAAATTGTGGTAAATTAAAATCTATCGCTATCCCCGATAGCGTTACCGCGATCGGTAGCTCTGCTTTCAGATATTGCTACGCTTTAGAAACGGTAACTTTCGGCACTAACAGTGGGCTTACACAAATCGGCAACTATGCTTTCGGTGATTGCACGTCCTTAACGTCAGTAGTTATACCGAACGACGTTACTAAGATCGACAATAATACTTTCTATCGCTGCACAGCTTTAGAAACCGTAACCTTCGGCGAAGGCAGCAAGCTTACACAAATCAACAACTCTGCTTTCCAAAATTGTAGTGCATTAAAATCGATTGTCATACCGGACAACGTTACTTCAATTGGTAGTCAGGCTTTCCGTTACTGCTCTAGTTTGTTAAGCGTAACGCTCGGGTCGAAGATAAGCAGTACTAGTTTCGGGTCTTACGCTTTCCAAAACTGTACCAACCTTATCGAAGTTGTTAATAACAGCAATAACATTACGAATGCCGAACTCGAACAATACAAAGGACAAACCAAATATGGCTATATTTGCCAATACGCTCAAACGATACACTCGGGCGAAAGCCTACTTATAGTTAGCGGTAACTACATCGCTATCAGCGTGGTTGACGAGCAAAACAGCGCAAACAACTATGACAAGTTAATTATGTACAAAGGTAGCGATACGGAATTAACCCTCCCCGACAAGTTTAAGTACGATACTTACGTTATCGGCGAAAAGGTTTTCCAAGGTAAATCTTCGATTACCAAAGTAACTATCCCCGCAAGCGTAACTTCGATCGGCAATTATGCTTTCCAAAATTGTAGTGCGTTAACCTCGATTGTCATACCGGACAGCGTAACGTCAATCGGTGATAATGCATTCAATAGTTGTAGCCAATTAAAGACCGTAACGTTCGGTGAAAACAGTCAATTAACATCGATCGGAACCTCTGCTTTCTACAACAACACTTCGCTAACAACGATTGCTATCCCCGCAAGCGTTACCTCGATAGGCAACAATGCTTTCCAACAGTGCAGTTCGTTAACGTCGGTAACGTTCGGCGATAACAGTAAGCTCGAAACTATAGGCGATTATGCGTTCGGTAGTTGTAGTCAATTAAAAACGATTGCAATCCCCGCGGGCGTAACGTCTATCGGTAACTATGCTTTCTATTATTGCAGTAAATTAACAGCGATTGCTATTCCTACGGGTGTAACTTCGATTGGTAACAGTGCTTTCTATAACTGTCAAGTTTTAGCGTCCGTAACGTTCGGAGAAAACAGTAAGCTCGAAACTATCGGCGGCAGTGCTTTCAGCAGTTGCTCTAAATTAACGTCGATTGTTATCCCCGCTTCGGTTACAGAAATCGGTGACAATTCCTTCAGTGGTTGCAATGTGTTAGCGTCTGTAACCTTTGGCGAAAACAGTCAGCTCGAAACTATCGGTATGTATGCTTTCGGCTACTGTAGCGCATTAACGTCAATCGTTATCCCCGATAACGTAACGTCGATTGGAGGCGGTGCTTTCAGTAATTGTACTAAGATTATGAGCGTAACGCTCGGCAAAAACATCGAAGAAGTAGGTATAGGCAGCAATGCTTTCTATTACCTTTCAAGTATTAAAGAAGTCGTTAACAAGAGCGACAATATTACGGACGATGACCTTAATAACGCTAAAGGCAGTAGTAGCTTCGGCTATCTTATGCAATATAGCCCGACCGTTGTATCGGAAAGTTCCCTTAAACAAGTAGGCGACTTTATCGCTTGGTGCGACTCAAGCGGCGACAAGATTATCGGCTATAGCGGTAAGGGCGGTGCCGTTACTTTACCCGACTATTTAAGTGCGGAAGGTACGACTTACACGATAGGCGAAAATGCATTCAAAGGTAACACGACTATTACGTCAATCGTTATCCCTAAAGGCGTAACCGAAATCGGCGATTCTGCTTTCTATGGCTGTACGAATTTAGAATCCGTAACGTTTGAAAAGGACAGCGAACTTACTACAATCGCCAGGAACGCTTTCAGAAACTGCTCTAACTTAAAATCTATCGTTATCCCCGATAAGGTAACTTCTATAGGGTATTATGCTTTCTATTACTGTTCTTCGCTTATGAGCGTAACGCTCGGCGAGGGTATAAGTAGTAGCAGTTTCGGGAATTACGCTTTCCAAAACTGTACCAACCTTATCGAAGTCGTTAATAACAGTCAAATAGACACTCAAGACCTTATAAACGCATATCAAATGTGGAATAGTTACGGATTCGTTGCCTACTACGCCAAAACGATACACTCGGGCGAAAGTACGCTTGTCTTAAGCGGTGACTACGCCGCTATATCCGAAGGCGACGAGGTAAACGGCTATTACGACGTACTTATCGCATACCTCGGTAGCGATACGGAATTAACCCTCCCCGATAAATTTAAGTACGATACTTACGTAATCGGCAAAGAGGTTTTCCAATATAAATCGATTACGAAAATAACTATCCCTGCTTCGGTTACGGCTATCGTGGACTATGCTTTCCAATCTTGCTATCAATTGCAAACCGTAACTTTCGGTGCAAACAGTCAACTTGAAACTATCTGTCAATATGCTTTCCAAAGTTGCAATAGTTTAACGACGATTGCGCTCCCCGCAAGCGTTACTTTGATAGGCGATTGGGCTTTCGCAAATTGTAGTGCGTTAACGGAAATCGTTATCCCCGATAAGGTAACTTCTATCGGTAGCAGTGCTTTCTATTATTGTGAAAAATTGATGAGCGTAACGCTCGGCACGGGTATAGGCGAAAACAGTATCGGCAACAGGGCTTTCTATGGATGTAACAAGTTATACGAGGTTATCAATAACAGTACCTTAACGCTTACTATGGGGAGGACTACTTACGGCTACGTTGCTTACTACGCAAAAGTCGTAGTAACCGACGGCAGCGGTAGCAAGATAAAATCATCGGGAGACTTTGTTTACTTAGAAGGTACAACCGAAAACACCTTGCTCGGATATACCGGCACGGATACGTGGGGCGAACTCGAACTTCCCGCTAACATCGACGGTAAAAACTATTCGATAGCAAGTGGTGCGTTTAAGGAGGATAGGTTTACAAGCATTACTATCCCGAAAGCAGTAACATCGATCGGCGACGCCGCTTTTAAACATTGTCGGCAGTTAACAAGCGTAACGTTTGAAGAGGGCAGTAATCTTACAAAAATCGGCGAATCGGCTTTCGAATCATGTAGTTCGTTAACAAGCATTACTATCCCCGCAAACGTTACTTCGATTGGTCAAGAGGCTTTCTTCGGATGTAGTAAACTTGCAACCGTTACCTTTAGCGCTAACAGCAAACTTACGTCAATCAATAGCTACGCTTTCCAAAATTGTTCTGAATTAACGGAAATCGTTATCCCGGATTCTGTCGAAACTATTTATAGTTATGCTTTCCAAAATTGTTCTTCGCTTACGAGCGTTAGCCTCGGCGAGGGCGTAAAAACTATAAATTACCAGGCTTTCTATGGTTGTACTTCGTTATATCAAGTAATCGATAACAGTACGTTAACGCTTACTATGGGTTCGACCGACAACGGCTACGTTGCTTATTATGCGAAAGTTATAGTGACCGACGGTACGGGTAGCAAGATAACCACCGATACTAACGGTTATACCTGTTTGGCGGGTGATACGGAAAGCGTACTTCTTTCCTACAGCGGTACGGCAACTGCGCTGACCCTTCCCGATACGCTCGGCGGTAAGCCTTACGATATAGGCAGTAAAGTTTTCCAAAACTCAAGCATAACAAGCGTTACCATTCCCGACGCCGTGACGTCGATAGGTGATTATGCTTTCTATGGTTGTAAAGATTTAACGTCGGTAACGTTTGGTGAAAACAGTAAGTTATCGAAAATCGGTAACTATGCTTTCCAAAACTGTGATAGTTTAACAAGTATAGATTTCGGAACGAATAGCAAACTCGAAACAATCGGCATGTATGCTTTCTCTGGTTGTAGTATGATGAGCAACATTACAATCCCTGCAAGTGTAACGTCGGTCGGTAGTAGTGCTTTCGTAAGTTGTAGTATGTTACAAAGTCTTTCTTTCGGTGATAACGTTACAGTCGGTACTAATGCTTTCGTAAGTTGTAGTATGTTAACGGAAATAACTTTCGGCGCTAACGTCAAACTTAATAATTGGTTCATTTTTGGGTGGAGTTCTTCTAATTTGCAGACATTAAACATCGGCAAAAACGCAACGATAGAGTATGGTTCTTTATATTCTTGTAACAATCTTAAGACCATTAACTTTGCCGGCACTTATGAAGAATGGCAAGCTTGCCCAGACACAACAGGTTTAAGAGATTTGTCCGATTATACCGTTAACTGCACCGACGGCACTGTCGACAGGTATGGCAACTTTACGGCTAATACATAAGCGTAATTGCTTACTTTCGTTAAATTTGCGCAATAAAGGTTTTAGATAAGTTCGCTTTATATTGAACGCCTCTAAAAAACAGGCTGTGCAATGAAACTGTGCAACACAACAATTTTGCGGTTGTGTGACGAAACCACGCCGCCGAAGGCTTAAAAAAGCCTTCGGCGGTATTTTCTTTCAACAAAAAAAGTAGCGGCATGCGGATTAGAAAATTATAAATAGGCTCCCCTTCGATAAGGAAATTCCCTTTATAAGGGAAATGTCACCAAAGGTGACAAAAGGATTGCCGTGTGCGGCTTAGCAAAGCTCCCGCGTAGCGGGTGAGAGGTCGAAAGTAGATTACCCCTCTCCGTCGACATACGTCGACACCTCTCCCCAAGTGAGAGGCGAATGCGGATTAACATAAATAGAAACAATCCCACCGTCTTGACTGCGTCAAGCCACCTCCGACACCCTCTGTCGCTAAAGCGACATCTCCCTTGTACAACAAGGGAGTTTGCCCTTTACACAAAGGAGGCCAAGAGGTGAGAGGTCGAAAAGGGCGTAAATAGGGCGGTAAATTACTTTACAAATTGTCTTCAGAGTGTTACAATATTTGTATTAGTTTGATAATTAAGTAAACTCGAGCTACTTATCCCTTTCCGTCTCTTGCGAGGCACCTTCCCTTATCCAATAAGGGACGGCAAAGCGTAACTCAAGGGAATCGCCCTTGATGGGCAAGGGGCAGCTTGAGATAGAAAAGGCTCTCCTTCGAAAGGAGAGCTCCCGCGTAGCGGGTGAGAGGTCGAAAGTAGATTACCCCTCTCCGTCAGCATTCGCTGACACCTCTCCCCAAGGGGCGAGGCAAATAAGGATTAACATAAATAGAAACAATCCCTCACCGTCTACGACGGAGCTCCCTTTACACAAAGGAGCCTAATGCGGAATTGCAAATTATAGAAACAATCCCACCGTCTTGACTGCGTCAAGCCACCTCCGACACCCTCTGTCGCTAAAGCGACATCTCCCTTGTACAACAAGGGAGTTTGCCCTTTACACAAAGGAGGCTAAGAGGATTTGGCGATTATAGAAACAATCCCTCAGGCACTACGTGCCAGCTCCCTTTACACAAAGGAGCCGAATGAGGAATGAAAAATTATAGAAACAATCCCTCAGTCGGCTTACGCCGCCAGTTGCTAAGCCGCACACGGCAATCCTTTTGTCGCTAAAGCGACATTTCCCTTATAAAGGGAATCGCCCTTTACACAAAGGAGCCTTATACGGAATTACGATATTTTAGGTGATATTATGACTAACGTTTTCGAAACATTGAAAAATCGCGGATTTTTAAAGCAGACCGTTAACGGTGAGGCTTTGGAAAAACTTCTTGCCGAAAAGAAGGTTACTTTTTACGTAGGGTTCGACCCGACGGCGGATTCCCTTCATATAGGGCATTATATTCCCATTATGGCTATGGCTCACATGCAAAGGGCGGGGCACCGTCCCATTTGCCTTTTCGGCGGCGGTACCGGGATGGTGGGCGACCCCACCGGGCGCACCGATATGCGTTCGATGCTTTCTAAAGAGCAAATTGCCGATAACATCGAGCATTTTAAGACGCAAATGTCGCGTTTTTTGGACTTCGACGGCGACAACGCCGCCATTATGGTTAATAACGCCGACTGGCTTTTAAACCTTAATTACGTCGACTTTTTGCGCGAAATCGGCGTGTGTTTTTCCGTTAACCGCATGCTTACCGCCGAGTGCTTTAAACAGCGCTTGGAACGCGGACTTAGCTTTTTGGAATTCAATTACATGCTCATGCAAGGCTACGACTTTTATAGGCTGTACGAAGATTACGACTGCGTTTTGCAGGTCGGCGGCGACGACCAATGGTCTAACATGCTTGCGGGCGAGGACCTTATAAGAAGAAAATGCGGTAAGGACGCTTATGCGCTTACTTGCACGCTTTTGCTTACGAGCGAAGGCAAAAAGATGGGCAAAACCGCCAAGGGCGCGTTGTGGCTCGACGAAAACAAGACTACGCCGTACGAGTTCTATCAGTACTTCAGAAACGTCGAGGACGCTAAGGTTAACGAGTGTATGAAGCTTTTAACCTTTATGGACTTAAATGAAATCGAAGAACTTACCAAGTTTAACGACGAGCGCATTAACGTCGCTAAAGAAAGACTTGCGTATGAGGTTACTAAGCTCGTCCACGGCGAGGCTAAAGCCGATGAGGCACGTAAACAGGCGCTTGCCGCTTTTTCCGGTAACACCGACGATATGCCTACCGTCGAGGTCGATAAAACCGACTTCATTCCCGATATCATGGTCGCCGCGGGCGTGACGAAATCTAAAGGCGAGGCGCGTACTTTAATTGCGGGCGGCGGCGTTTCCGTTAACGATAGTAAGGTTACGGGGCTTACGCTCGAAAAGGACGTCTTTTGTAAGGGCGAATTCGTCCTCCATAAAGGCAAAAAAGTCCACGTCAAAATCATTTTAAAGTAATTTTTAAAAGTTAAAGTGATTATTTAAAGATCGAATTGATTTTTAAAAGATTGAAGTGATTTTTTAAAGGCTGCTTTTCGGCAGCCTTTATGTAAATAGCGGCAAACATCCTTTGTGCAAAGTGCAATAAAGGCCCCTTTGTGTAAAGGGGACTCTGGCGAAGTCGGTGATAACCGACGAGGCGGTGGGGGATTGATTATATAAAAATTTACGACCTCTCCGTCAGCATTCGCTGACACCTCTCCTTACCAAGGCGAGGCTGATAAGGATTTGTAAATTATAAATAGGCTCCCCCTTGGGGGGAGCTCCGCCGTAGGCGGTGAGAGGGTCGAAAAATAATTAACAACACGCAAAACCCTCTCCGTCGACATACGTCGACACCTTTGCTAAGCCGCACACGGCAATCCCTCTGTCAACTACGTTGACATCTCCCTTATCAAGGGAGTTTGCCCAGGTGAGAGGCGAATGCGGATTAACATAAATAGAAACAATCCCACCGTCTTGACTGCGTCAAGCCACCTCCGACACCCTCTGTCGCTAAAGCGACATCTCCCTTGTACAACAAGGGAGTTTGCCCTTTACACAAAGGAGGCTAAGAGGATTTGGGAATTATAGAAAGGCTCCCCCCTTGGGGGGAGCTCCGCCGTAGGCGGTGAGAGGGTCGAAAAATAATTAACAACACGCAAAACCCTCTCCGCCTCTTGCGAGGCACCTCTCCCAGGTGAGAGGCAAATAAGGATTGAAAAATTATAGAAACGACCTCTCAGTCGCTTTCAGCGACAGCTCTCCTTACCAAGGCGAGCCGAAGAGGATTCGAAAATTATATAAAAGAAAGAATCATTAACTAGAGTTTTATCGGCAAAAAAACAGTGTAAAAAGTTTTTATCGGTTGAAATAAATCATTAACTAGAGTTTTATCGGCAAAAAAAACGGTGCGAAAAGTTTTTTATCGGTTGAAATAAATTGTTATGGAAAGTTTTTTATCGGTTGAAAAGAATAATACGATAGAAACGGTGATAGAGCGGTCTCGCTTTATTACCTACGTTTTCTATGCCGAAACCGAGGCGGACGCGCGCAAAAAACTCGATTTAGTGCGAAAAAAGCATTCCGACGCGACCCACAACTGCTACGCTTACGTTACGGATTTCGGATTAACTACTAAATCGTCCGACGACGGAGAGCCTTCCGGTACCGCCGGCGTTCCCATTTTGGAAGTTATAAAAAATAAAAACCTCGTAAACGTTTTGGTCGTCGTTACACGATATTTCGGCGGTGTAAAGCTCGGTGCGGGCGGACTCGTGCGTGCGTATTCCGGGGCGTGCCGCGACGGCTTGTTATCTTGCGGCATAAAGGAATTTTTCGTGTGCGATTTGATTTCGGTAAGTTTAAAGTACGAGGAATTAAACCTTTTTAAAAAGGAACTTTTGCCGCTTTGCCATTTGACGGTTTCTACCGATTACGGCTTAGACGTAAAAGTTACCGTTGCGGTCAAAAAGTCGGGCTATAAGCCGTTTATCGACAAATTTAACCTTGTTTTTTACGACAAAACATTTGCTAAAGTAGGGGAAGAATATTACTAAAATGAGCGTGATTACGGATATAACGGAACAGTCGAAAAACAAAAAACGCGTCAACCTTTATATCGACGGGCAGTTTTTTTCGGGCGTCGAAAAAATAGTTTTGCTTTCCGAAAATCTTCACGTAGGCGATGCGGTCGACGAAAAAAAACTCGCTTTAATTATAGAGGAAAGCGAATACACTTCTTGCTTTCAAAAAGCAAGCGGCTACATTTTAAAGGGCGGGCACACGGTAAAGCAAGTTGCCGGTTACCTTAAAGACAAAGGTTTCGACGGAAAAATCATCGCCAAAGTTATCGATAAATTGCAGGAATACGACTACCTTAACGACGCGCAGTTTGCGAAAACTTACGTGGAACTTAAAAGCCATAAGTACGGAAGGCATTATTTAACCGCCGAACTAAGGCGCAAAGGCGTTTCCGAAAAGGACGCGGACGCCGCCGTATGTGCGATTTCCGAAAAGGACGAGGACGAAAACGCTTTCTTTGTCGCTAAAAAATATATTAAAAACAGACCTTTGGATATCGAGGTCAAACAAAAATGTTTCAGATACCTTTTGTCTAAGGGCTTTTCTTACGACAGCGCAAAATCCGCCTTGGATAAACTTTGCCGCGACGAGGAGGATTATTAATGAAAATCATTAAACTCAAAAAGACTTCGTCAACGGAAGATTATATTCGAAAATTACTGCCGAAACAACTTAAAACAAGAGAAAATTTAGCCGTCATAGCCGAAACTCAAACGGGCGGGCGAGGGACCAAAGGTCGCTTTTTTTTATCGCCTAAGGGCGGGCTTTATATGTCGCTTCTTTATTTTCATAACGGCTTAAAAGGCGAAAATGCTTTTACCGTAAACAAAAACGTTTCCGTAGCCGTCGTTAAAACTTTGCTTGCTTTCGGCATAAACGCCCGAATTAAGTGGCCTAACGATATTTACGTTTCGGGTAAAAAAATTTGCGGTATGCTTATAAACAACGTCTTTTTAGGCGACTATATCGACTATACGATTCTGGGTATCGGCATAAACGTAAATAACGATATTCCGCCTTCCTTATGCGATATTGCCGTTTCGGCAAAACAAATTCTGGGTAAAAAAGTCGATTTGGACGCGGTCACCGCAACCCTTGTTTATAATCTTTTAAATCCCGAAAAAGTCGACCTATATGCCCGTTATTCGATGGTTTTAGGTAAAAAAGTCAAGGTTTTACCCGCCGACAAAGAGGCATATTTTGCGGTTATTTTAGAAGTCTTACCCGACGGCAGATTAAAAACCGAAGACGGAACCGTGCTTACTTCCGAAGAAGTTTCAATAAAACCCGATTAGTCTTTGCCGTTTAAGATAATTTTACTTAAAAATGAAATATTCCCGACCGAAGCTTGGCTTTTTTTACCCTTTCGGTCGGCATTTTTTTATCTTGACGGTCTAAAAACGGCTTTAAAAGCATTATTTTTATAATTTCAAGCAAAAAAATGTGAAAAAGTCAAAGCAAATTATTGAAAAATTTTCGGTTTTACTATATAATAGAAAAGGTGCGATTATTTGCGGGGTTTTTGCGCTTGCAAATTCCTTGCCGTCGCAAGCTTATAAACGAAGAAAAAATAATATAGATAGGATGGATAATTATGGGAATTACTACTTCCAACATCAGAAACATCGCCTTAATCGGTCACGCCGGTGAAGGTAAAACTACGCTCGCCGAAGCAATTTTATATAATTGCAAAGCCATCGACCGTCAGGGAAAAGTCGACGACGGCAACACTTGCTGCGACTTCGACCCCGAAGAAATCGCAAGAAAAACCTCGATTTCGCTTGCGTGCGCTTACGGCGAATACAAAGGATATAAGTTTAACATTTTAGACGTACCCGGCTTTTTCGATTTCGAAGGCGAAATGGTACAAGCCCTTACCGTTGCCGACGGCGCTATCGTTGTTACGGGCGCATCCGGCTCTATGACGGTAGGTACCGAACTTGCGTTAGACTACTGCATTAAAAACAACATCCCCACGATGATTTTCGTGAGCGGTCTCGATAAAGAAAATACAAGTTTCGACGGCACCGTAGAGGCTATCCGTCAAAAATATCCTAACCTTATCGCGCCTATGTTCATTCCTTACAAGGAATCCGATAAGTTCGCGGGTTGGGTTGACGTTGCGCTCGGTAAACTTTTCGACCTTCAAGGCAACGAAAAGGGTGCTGTTCCCGCTTCGCTTCAGTCGGAATTCGACGACGCTTTCGCTTCTTTGGCGGAAGCCGCAGCCGGTAACGACGAAGAATTAATGGAAAAATTCTTCGAAGAAGGCACGCTTTCCGCAGAGGACGTTTTAAAGGGCGTTAAACTCGGCGTTAAAACTTGTTCTTCAATCCCCGTATTCGGCGGAGCCGGCTCTTCCAACAAAGCAGTCTTCAATTTAATGGACAAAATCATCGCTTTACTTCCTTCTCCCGAAGAAGCAAACGAACAAGTTATGCTTAAAGGCGACGACATCGTTTCCGTTAAGTGCGACAAAGCGGGCAAGGTTATCCTTCACGTCTTCAAAACTATCGTCGACCCCTTCGTCGGCAGACTTAATATGTTTAAGGTCATCAGCGGTACGCTTACTTCCGGTATGGTCTTAAAGGACGTTAATAAGGAAAACGACGAAAAGATAAGTTCCATTTACTATATTAAAGGTAAAAAGCAGGAAGCCACTTCTTCTATCGTGGCGGGAGACATCGGCGCTTTGGCTAAACTCGGCGACGTTACCACCGGCGACACTTTGTCGGAAGACCCCGAACTTAAATTTGCACCTATCGTTACCCCTGCGCCCGTTTATTCGATGGCTGTTTTCGCCGCTAAGAAGGGTGAGGAAGATAAGGTTTTCGGCGGACTTAGCAAACTTAAAGACGAAGATATTTCCTTTACGGTTACCAAAAACGCCGAAACAAACGAAATGCTTTTGTCCGGCGTCGGCGAAACCCAACTTTCCATTCTTTGCAAGAAGCTTAAGAGTAAGTTCGGTTGCGAGGCTTTGTTGAAAGAACCTCGTATCGCTTATCGCGAAACCATCAGAAAGATGGCGGAAGCCGAAGGTAAACATAAAAAGCAATCGGGCGGCGCAGGTCAGTTCGGCGACTGCTGGGTTAGATTCGAACCCGGTGCGGAAGACGGTGTTTACGAATTCGTAGACGCGGTTGTCGGCGGTGCCGTTCCTCGTCAATTCATCCCCGCTGTCGACAAGGGCTTAAGGGAAGCTATTAAAGAAGGCGTTTTAGCAGGCTATCCCATGGTCAACTTAAAATGCACCCTCTTCGACGGTAAATATCACCCTGTCGACTCTAAGGAAATCGCTTTCGTTACGGCGGCTAAACTTGCTTACCAAGACGGTATCGCTAAAGCCGGTCCCGTTATCTTGGAACCCGTTATGCACCTCGAGGTAACCGTTCCCGATTCTTACATGGGCGACGTTATGGGCGATATGAATAAACGCCGCGGTAGAATTTTAGGTACCGACCAAGTCGAAGGTAAGGCTATCGTTTCTGCCGAAGCACCTCAATCCGAACTTTCCAAATATGCAACGGACCTTCGTTCGATGACGCAAGGCAGAGGCAGATTTACTTCCGAGTTCGTTCGCTATGAAGAAGTTCCTCCCATGGCTCAGGATAAGATTATCAAAGAAGCCAAGGAAAGAGCGGCAAACAATTAGTATAAAACTCACTAAGGCGCGCACAATCAATATTTTCGTGCGCGCCTAAATTTTGTAATAATGGGGGATAATCGGCTTATAGCCGCACTTTTATATAAAAATGATATTGACTGTATGTCCTAATCCGTGTATCGATTACACGATCGAGGTCGAAAATATTAACGTCGGAAGGCTTACGAGAATCGAAAACAGAATCGAAAATTTTGCCGGTAAAGCTTGTAACACCGCAATAGGTATCGCAAGACTCGGAGGTAACGTTACCGCAAGCGGCTTTCTGTTCGACAAAGGCGGAAAAGGCTTTCAAAATTACCTCGAAAAGGAAAACGTTAAATGTAATTTTGTCTTTAACAAAGGTACCTTGAGGGTAAATATTA
Organism: uncultured Christensenella sp.; assembly: GCA_964398065.1. GTDB lineage: Bacteria > Bacillota > Clostridia > Christensenellales > Borkfalkiaceae > UBA4636. The sequence goes on from CAYNLN010000006.1 coordinate 55,339, forward strand.
AAATAATCGACGCTAAGTCCATGCTTACGGAACTAAACGACAGCGGAAGTTTGGTACCGAAAGAAAAGCAAATAGAACTTTTGTCTCTTATCGGCAAGTTGTCTGAGGGCGTTTCGGTAACGGTCATTTCGGGGTCGCTTCCGACGGGCGTAAAAGGCGATTACTATTACGATTTGGTTAAAAATTCAAGCGGTAAAGTTATCGTCGATTGCGAAAAAGACAAACTTAAGGCTGCGCTTTCGGCGGGCGTATACATGGTTAAGCCGAATTTGTTCGAACTTGAAAGTTTTAACGGTGAAAAATACAAATCTTACGACGAAATGCTTAAAGGCTGTCGCAAAATGATAGATTGCGGGGCTGAAAAAGTCTTACTGTCGCTTGGTACGCGCGGCGCTATTTTAACGGACGGGAACAAAAGTTTGTACGCAAGAAGCGAAAACGTTGCGGTGAACTCCACCGTCGGCGCGGGGGATTCCATGATTGCGGCGGCGGCTTTGGGTATCGAGCGCGGCGACGGCGACGAGGAACTTTTACGTTCTGCCGTGGCGGCGGGAACTGCTTCCGTAACAACGCAGGGCACAAGTTTGTTCACAAAGGAAAAGTACATTGAAATCTATAAAAAACTGAAAGTTTCAAAAATTAATTAATAATTAAAAACGGGCGAAAATCGACCTATAGGCTGATTTTTACCCGTTTTTTTGTGCAAAAACTAAATTGTAAACTTGCTTTAATAGTAATCTTCGAGCGAGATATCAGCTATTTTATTTTGCGAAAAATTAAATTTTGCATATTTTACTCCGCCACGGGAAACTATCGCGTAAGTCGTGTCGAGGTTTTTATAAAACGGCGGCAAACAAAATTCGAATTCACCGATAAAATCTTTTATAAGGTCTTTGTTCTTCAAGGTTTCTCCGCACAAATATCCGTTATAATCCGCGTTAAGTTTTACTTCTTCCAAAAAGGCGAGGGGGATGATTTCGTTTGGTAAATATGTACGTGTATATATGCTTTGGGTTGTATCGCTATCAAGTTTTACCTCGCCGTCATAATTATAAATACGGGTTCTTTTGTATTTATTGATTCCGTTTATGTAATTAATAACGGTCAAAGTGTTATTAATATCGTATTCGTTACATAAATCTGTAAATTTTATTTTAAGTCCCGTCGTTTCGATTATGACAAGATAATGCAAGTTTGCCGTTAAATCGACAAGTATCAAATTCGCGCCGACGTTAAAAACCTTCATTTCCGTAGGTATAAACGGTAGGTTTACCGTAACGTCTTCGTTATATCCTTTTACGTTTAATTTTATCGTCGTATCTAAAAAAGCCGTAATTACGTGCTCTATATAATTTGCTGAAATTGACTTTGTAAATAATTTTTTATACGGGTAATTCCATTTGGGTTTTGGAAGCGTATAGCACAAAATGTCCCCGTATAGGTCGGTTATCGCGACATTTTTACAAAAACCGTCGTAAAAAGAATAGGTAGAGGCTTCATAGTTTTCGCAAAAGACAAAAGACAGCCTTTCGTTTTTGTTTGTCGAGATTTTTGCAAGATTTTTATTAATAAGGTATTCGGCACCGCCTTTATAAAGAAGGCACTTTTGCCGTGAGTACACGAACATATTCATAGTTTAGTATATTAAAAAATTTTCGCGACTATGTTTGAAATCGTATTTTGCCGTCAATAATTTTTTTATCAAAAAACGGAGTGAGTTAATATGAAGGGATTTACAAAACAAGAAACCGAGCTTCTGTTATCCGAGGTTTTAAACGCCCCCGAAAGCGGCAAAAACCTAAGCACGGTTTTTCAAGAAGTTGCGGATAAATCGGGGCGGGCAAAAGGAAGCGTTCGCAATTATTACTACAATATAATTAAAAACGAAGACAAAAAAAGAGAGTTTGAAAAATCCTTAAACGGTGTGTCGAATTTGAAATCGGTTAAGGCTAAAGCCTTTTCTAAAGAAGACGAGGAATTTTTGCTTTCGTCTATCGAAGACGGCAAACGAAAAGGTAAGTCGGTGCGTTCTATAATTATGGAAATATCGCACGGCGACGCAAAACTTGCTTTGCGCTATCAAAACAAATACAGAAATCATCTTGCAAAAAACAAGGATAAATTGCCGGATTTTCCCGTGAGACCGGAAGACTTTAAGTATTTTGAAAGACTGTCGAAAGAAATAGATTCGCTCGTCGACAAAATTAAGCAAAAATATGCCGACGAGTGTTTAAAGTTAAAAAAGGAAAACGACAATCTTTTAAAAGAACTGAATTTTATAAAACGAGAAAACGCTTCCGACGGTGCCGCTTCCTTTTTTCTTTTCGACAAGGGAAAAGTTCGCTAAATAAAAAATCATATATGACAAAAATCATATATAAGCCTTAAAGCAAATATATTAAAACAAAGGATTTCGTAAAAGTAGGGCTAGTATATGGGCGAACACGAACTTGTCGTTTATAAAAACGGAACTTGCATAAAGTGCGTACAAAAAGTCGACGGCTTTTCGGAAAAGGAAGTAAAACTTACTTTGTCCGATGAAAGAAAACTTATAATCGTCGGCAGCTCATTAAAGATTGTAGGCTTTTCCGAACAAACGGGCGACCTGTCATTATCGGGCAAGATCGATTCTTTAAGTTACAGGCAAAAGGGCGACAAATTTATTAAAAGGATTTTAAAGTAATGTTTGTATCGAGCGGACAGTTCGAAGCGTTAATCGTTTTATTCGGCGCGGGACTTTTTTCGGGGCTTGTGCTCGATATAATTACCCCTTTCAAAGAATCGAAATTTAAACCGCTTTCCGCTTTTAGCAAGGCGGTTTATTTTTGCGGCGGTTTTGTTTTTTACGTTTTAAATAAAGATTATGCGCGTATGGGCGACGTAAGACTATATATGCCGCTTATTTTTCTTGCGGGAAACTATATAAGTTACAGAATTTTTCACAAAACACTTGCATTTTTCCGCAGAAAAGTGTATAATACATACGTAAAAGTGCTTGTTTTGATGAAAAAGGTCGTATCGAAACTTCTCGGCGCTTATAAACTTCCTAAAAGGAGGGCTTGCCATGCCGGCGGAAAAGTTAAAAAAATTAATAGTGTCGTCGGTCGTTACGGCGGTTCTTCTTTTGTTTATACTTCTGAGTATAATGGTTTACCAAATGATTTCGATAAGACAGGTGCAGGCAAAAATCGACAACCTCAACGACCAAATCGAGCAACTCGAAACAGAAAAGGACACGACTAAGGACGCAATCGAACTTTGGCTTTCCGATTGGAAGATCGAGGAAAGGCAGAGGGAGCTCGGGTGGTACGATAAAGAAGATAAATGAAATACGCAATTTTAGATATTGGTTCGAATTCCGTCCGCTTGGCAATTTTTGCGGACGGAAACGTTATTTATAGGGATAAAATAACCTCGCGTTTAGGCGAGGGGATTATATCCGACCGTAGGCTTAAGGACGTCCCGAAAAAACGAACGCTCGATGCTATCGAGTTTTTTTTAAAAAAGGCTTTTAAGTGCGGCGTTGCCGCAAAAAATATTTTTCCGTTTGCCACGGCGGCGGTTCGTCAAACGGAAAACGGGCGGGACTTTATAGAAGAAGTTTACAAAACCTTGGGCGTGCCTATTAACGTTTTGTCGGAAAACGAAGAATGTAAAGTCGCCGTTTTAGGCGCGTTAAACGGCGCTGACGGCGCGGTTTTGGACGTTGGCGGCGCGTCGAGCGAATTAGTCGCTTGTAAAAACAAAAAAATCCTTTATGCAAAAAGTTTGCCTTTAGGCGCGGTCAAGGTGTGTGACGAGTTTAAAAACGACAAGGAAAACATATTTATTAGGCTTGAAAAAGAAGTCTTCTATCAGGATGCTCCTAAAATCGAATCACTTACCTTAGTCGGCGGAACGGCTTCGTGTTTAGCACATTGTTTAAGCGGCGATAAAGTTTACGACAGGGAAAGAAATCATCTCAGATTTGTGTCGATAACCGACCTATACGCCTATTTATTGAAAATTAAAGAACTTGGTGCCGATGAAATATCGAGTCTTTACGGGCTTGAAAAAACTCGTGCGGAAACCATTTTTTACGGCGGTGCGCTTATATACACGATTTTAAAGCGTCTTGGGGTAAACGGATACACGTTGAGCGAAAACGACAATTTGGAAGGCTACTATTTGTTAGTGGCGAACGGTAACGAATATGAGGAAAAATAAAACAGCCGAAGTCGCTATGTCGATAATCGGAATCATAGCGTTTATTTTGATTGCCGCGGCTTCGATTATCACTTCGATTATAACGATGCAAAAAACAGATAACCCGCAGTATGCGCTTTTGGTTATATATTGCGTTATCGGGCTTATAGGCGGATATTTGTGTCATAATTTATTGCACGAAATCGGTCATTTGCTATTTGTAAAATTTGCAGGTGCCTCCGTTTTCGAAGTTGCTTTTTGCGGGTTTGTGTTTTCGCACGGACAAAAAACAAAAATAAACTTAAAAAGCGGAGTCGGAGGATGGACGTCTTTCGTTTCTAAAAGACCGGAAAAGGCATCTAAAACTTTGACGCTTGCCTTGTACGGAGGTCTTGCGGGAAGTTTGTTGTCGCTGTTTATCGCTTACGGGCTTTTCGAAGTCGGAAGGTTTTTAAACATCTATCCGCTTGTTGCCGTTTTCGGTATGTATGCGGCGGTTAATTTGTACTTAGTGATTCTCAACTTTTTCTCGGAAAGAGACGGAACCGACGGGCTATATTTGTTAACGAAAAACGGCAAGAAAAGCGAGTATTTTTATTATAAGGTTGCGGAGCTCGAGTATCAATCGAATTTGTATCTCGGAAAGTCTGCAAAGGAAATAGAAGGGCTGTATTCGGTAAGTTTAAATTATCCGACGATTTTAGACGTCGAAAAATCTTTACAAGCGGGAAATACAGAGGCTTGCAAGATAGTGCTTTCCGAGATTTTCGAAAAAGCAAAAGTGTGCGATAGCGGGCTTATAGACCTATATTTAGAAGATTTATTTGTTTCGATCATCGAAGACGACAAACAAAACGTAGATAAAAAGGCGGAAAAGATATATTCTTATATTTTAGAGCCCGACACCCTGACGTCCTACCGCGTTGCCGCATTTTACCGCCGTTTTGCCGGCGAAAACGCTTGGGCGGAAGGATTAGAAAAAACATATCTTAAAAAAATAGAACAAACACCGCTTAATGGACTTAAAAAACAAGAAAAAGATATTTACGAAAAATATCGTCTAAGATAACGAAAAAGCGACCGTGCAAAGTTAATTGCGCGGTCGCTTTTTTAACGATAACGGTATTATAGACATACTTTTTAAACACAATCTAAAGGAAAAAAATTAACAATTTTTTTAAAAAACACCTTGTTTCTCGACCGATTCGAGACGATGTTACGAATCGGTCGGTTTTTTAGATTGTTTCTGTCCGTAATTTATGTTTTTCGAATAAAATTGTGAATCGATTCGTTTCTTAATTGTTTTTCGGAATTGTTATCGTTGTGCTGCAGTTTTTATAAGTTATAGTGACTTTGGCATACGTTTCGGTGTGCTCTACGTTAGTTACTTCTATGTCATACCGTTTCGGTTCATCTCCGGGAAACACTTCGTCGTCGACTTTATACTTATAAGTTATGACATAATTATACGACTGCTCATATTGCCAATCGCTTGTAAACGTTACGCCCTCTTTACATGTTGCGGTTAATTCGCATACTTCAGGTTCGATGTACTTATTTTTTTCAACGGCTTTTTTTGCGGATAATGCCCAAGGAGCATTGCTACGAGACCAATGCATATCTATGTAGGCGATTTTACCGCTTAATACGATGTTTTTTTCGTCTTTGTAAATTTCATAATATTGTTTTGCGTGTTCTTCGGTGTCGAAGTAGGTTACGATAAATTCCTCGCTAAAAGATTTTGCAAGCATACCCTCGCTATAGCCGCCGATTTTACCGATTAGAACTTTTTTATTGTCGTCATCGTTCCACCTTAGCAATCCGTCAAAAATGCTTTCGTCGTAAAGTAGGCACGTTTCCAATGTGCTGCGGTTGAATTTATATCCGAGTTCCTTTAACTTAAAATGGTTTTCAAGTATAAAATAATGTTCGTGAGTTTCGTTTATGACCTCGAAGTCGTTTTGCACCGTGTATTCGACGTTATTGTATTTAAACTTTACGGTAGCGGTAGTTTTTCCTAACGATTGCGTATTACAAACTACAGAGGTTATAACTTCGGGTCTTCCTTCCAATTTCCAACCGGTTGCAAAATCTAAGCACACGATGAAATCTTCGGCTGTAATGGTTTGATTTTGTAATAAATATCCGTGTTTTGAAAATAATTTTATTTCAAAACTTACAGGCTCAACTACTTTCGTTCGTATCATTTTTTTAAATGTTTCGGCGTAGTAGTCTTCTAAGTCGCAAACCATTATGTTCCCTTGTATGATTATCGTCAAATCGAGCATTTCGCCGTCTTCTTCGTCGGCTTCTTCTTCGCAATAATTTTTCCACCAAGACAGATAAGCTTTTTTGGCTTTTATAGCATCCGCGTTTGATTTAAAATAAAACAGATAAACACTGCAACTATTGCTGTATATGCCGCCCCAGCCGTCTTCATGATTGATGCCCGGCCAACTTACTTCGATGTTTGCTATATACGGAGTGTTTCCAAAAATATCCGTTTCACCGTCGGGTTTCGTCGTTTCTTCTAAGATGTCGGGATCGTCTACACATTCGACTGTTGCGCCTTCGATTTGACTAAACAGCTTAACGTGTTCTTTATAATCGTAATAAAGGTCGGTCGGAACGTCCTCGGCTTCTTGTTTACTATCGCTTTCGTCGCGGAGTTTCCATTTAGCGTAAACGTCTACGGAGGCTATCGGCATCGTATCGAAAATCCCTGTAAAAGCGCTTTTAAAGGTTTCGTCGTCTAAGTACCAACCGTCGAAAACACAACCGCTTTTTACGGGAACTGTCGGAAGGGTTAATTCCTTTCCGACGGTGTCACGGATTGCGTAAATTATTCCGTCAACGTAAAAATTGACTCTCACGGAAGTTTCGGAAGGTTTTTCATCGTCCGGCGTTTTGTCTTCTTTTTCGCCGTCGGATTTCCATTTAGCGTAAACGTTAATAGAGGTTGTCGGCGTTATTTCGAAAATTCCCGTAAAGGCGCTCTCAAAAGTTTGGTTGTCAAGATACCAACCGTCGAAAACGTAACCTTCCTTTTGGGGCGGGTCGGGTAATTTTACCGTGTTATCGGTTATCGTTTGTACCGAATACACCGTGCCGTCGACGTAAAAGTTAACTCTTATCGTAGGCGTGTATTCGCATGCGACGAATAACGAGAGGGATGCGCATATAAGCGCGGTTAGCAACATACAAATTGCAAGTTTTTTCGGTTTCATTTTCTTTTCTCCTATATATTTTTTAAAAGGCGTTTTGCCTTTTAGCCCCGCAAAGTCGCCGATAAAAAACAGCGCGACGTCAAACGAAGTCGCGCGTGTAAAAATGCACGATTTCGTCAGCTGTCACACCGCATTAACAAATAAATTTACAGAGAATTTTTTGAATGCCGAAAAGGTACACTTCTACCGAATGAAGTATATTTCTCTGTAAAAATATTAAATCGGTGTGACGTTTATACTGTAACACCTTTCGTGTTTTTTGTCAAACATTCGCCAAATAAAAGGCTAACGTCTCCTTAAATTAATCGAAACATTGTTTTTTGTCGATAACCTAACGGCAAAAACTCCGAAAAAACCTCAAATTTGCTTTACTTATAATATATATTATTGTATAATATATAAAACGCGCGTGTGCGTGTGTGGACGCGTATAAGCGCGTGCGTGCGCGCAAACGAGGCGGTTCGGGCGGTTTAAATTACTTAAAAAGAAAAGCCCATTCAGCCTCAATGCGTTTTAAACGGAATAATTAATACAAAAAACAAACAATCACGAATAAAAAGGAAACGAAAAATGGCAACCGAAACAAAAGTTCAAACAAATTACGGTGAAGAGCAGATTCAAGTTTTAGAAGGCTTAGACCCCGTTAGAAAAAGACCGGGTATGTATATCGGTTCGACCGATTCGAGGGGGTTACATCACCTTGTGCAGGAAATCGTCGACAACTCTATCGACGAGGCTTTAGCGGGCTATTGCGATACTATAACCGTTACTTTAAACAAAGACGGTTCTTGTTCCGTGCGCGATAACGGCCGCGGTATTCCTACCGACATACACCACGGCGAAGGCATTTCGGCTGTTGAAGTCGTATTGACGAAACTTCACGCAGGCGGCAAGTTCGGCGGCGGCGGATACAAAATTTCGGGCGGGCTTCACGGCGTAGGTTTATCTGTCGTAAACGCTTTATCCGAATGGCTTGAAGTGGAAGTTTTCCAAAAGGGCAAACACTTCAAACAAATATACAATAGGGGCGTGCCTCAGCGCAGGCTCGAAGTGGTAGGGGAGTCTTCCGAAACGGGTACTCTCGTCACCTTTTTACCGGATGACGAGATTTTTGAAACGACCGAGTTTTCTTACGACAACCTCAAAGTAAGATTAAGGGAACTTTGCTATCTTAACAAGGGTTTAAAAATCATAATTACCGATTTGCGCGGCGAAACGGAAAAGAGCGATACTTTCTATTACGAAGGCGGTATTATCCACTTTGTCAACGATTTAAACCTCAATAAGACGGTTTTGTTGGACGAACCTATTTACCTTGAAAAGGAATACGGCGACAACGTTGTCGAAATCGCCGTGCAATACAACGATTCTTATACGGAAACTTTATTTGCTTTCGCAAACAACATAAACACAGAGGAAGGCGGGGCGCACGTCGAAGGCTTTAAGGCGGCGCTTTCAAAACTCATTAACGAGTACGCGCACATCCATAAAATTATAAAAGACGACGACAAATTAAGCGGCGAGGACGTAAGGGAAGGTCTTACGGCGGTTATTTCCGTTAAGCTTCCCGAACCGCAATTCGAAGGTCAGACCAAAACCAAACTCGGCAACAGCGAGATGAGGAATCTCGTTTCCCGCGCCATGCAAGAGGCTTTCGGTGCTTTCTTAGAAGAAAACCCCGCAAAGGCGAAAGAACTTATTTTAAAATCCGTTACGGCAAAACGCGCGAGAGAGGCTGCAAGAAAAGCCCGCGAAGCGACGAGAAAGAGCGCTTTCGAAGGATCTGCACTCCCGGGTAAACTTGCCGACTGTTCCGAAAAGAACGCGGAACTTTGCGAAATCTTCTTGGTCGAGGGCGACTCGGCAGGCGGTACCGCAAAACAAGGCAGAGACAGAAGGTTTCAAGCCATACTGCCTCTTCGCGGTAAGATATTAAACGTTGAAAAAGCAAGAGTCAACAGAGTGCTCGAAAACGACGAGATTAAAGCGATGATTACCGCTTTCGGCGGCGGAATGCAGGAAGATTTCGACACGTCGAAACTGCGTTACGACAGAATTATCTGTATGACCGACGCCGACGTCGACGGAAGTCACATAAGAATTTTACTTTTGACGTTCTTCTTTAGATATATGAGGCCTTTAATCGAACAAGGGCACGTATATATCGCTCAACCGCCTCTTTACAAGGTTACGAAAAATAAAGTAGACAATTATTTCTATTCGGATAAAGAACTTTCCGACTTTTTGGCGGAAAACGGTAAGTGCGACGTACAACGCTATAAAGGCTTGGGCGAAATGAACGCTGAACAACTTTGGGAAACCACTATGAACCCTGCGACAAGGACTATGCTTCGCGTTACGATGGAAGACGCCATCGAAGCAGACGGCATATTTACCTTGCTTATGGGCGACGATGCAGAGCCGAGGCGCGCCTTCATCGAAGAAAACGCTAAACTCGTTGCCGATCTCGACACGTTGGACATTTAAGGAAGGGAGGTTTAAATTAACTTATGGCTAAAAAACAATCGAGTCCCGAGCTCACTCAGGAGTTTAAAAAGACCCTTGAACAAACCAAGGTTATAAATATCGAAGTCGATAACGAAATGAAGCGTTCCTTCATTGCTTATGCCATGGCGGTTAACGTTTCTCGCGCGATTCCCGACGTGCGCGACGGCTTAAAGCCCGTTCACAGAAGAATTCTGTATTCTATGAACGAAATCGGCTTGACGCCCGACAAAGCATATAAAAAATGCGCCACCATCGTCGGTGACGTTTTAGGTAAATACCATCCCCACGGCGACAGTTCGGTATACGACGCACTCGTCAGACTTGCTCAAAACTTTTCGATAAATCTTCCCCTTGTAGACGGACACGGAAACTTCGGTTCCGTCGACGGCGACCCCCCGGCGGCTTATCGTTACACCGAGGCGAGAATGAGCAAGCTTGCTTTAGAAATGCTTCGCGACATCGATAAGGAAACCGTTGACTTTTATCCAAACTTCGATGACACGAGGATGCAACCGACGGTTCTTCCCGCAAGGATCCCCAATCTTTTGGTAAACGGCGCGGACGGTATTGCCGTCGGTATGGCAACGAATATCCCCCCGCACAACTTAAACGAGGTAATAAACGGCACCATAGCGCTTATGGATAACCCCGATATTACCATCGACGAGCTTATGGAATACATTCCCGCCCCCGATTATCCTACGGGTGCAATGCTTTTAGGCAGAGCCGGCATTAAACAGGCTTATATGACGGGTAAGGGCAACTTCATACTTCGTTCCAAGTGCGAAATCGAGGAATTTAACGGCGGCACTCGCTCGAGAATCATCGTTTCGGAAATTCCTTACCAAGTAAACAAACAAAAACTTATCGAGACCATAGCGGATATGGTTAAGGCCAAAAAGTTAGAAGGTATTTCCGACATCAACGACGAATCCGACCGTCAGGGTATGAGAATCGTCATCGAAGTTAAAAAAGACGCGAACGCCCAAGTCGTTTTAAACACTTTATATAAACGTACTTCCTTACAGACAAGCGACGGTATTACGATGCTTGCGCTCGTTAACGGCGAACCTAAGGTTCTGAACCTTAAGCAGATTTTGGAAGAGTACGTTAAACATCAGGTCAGCGTCGTCGAAAGAAAAACTCGTTTCGACCTTAATAAAACGCAAGAAAGAGAACATATAGTTAAGGGCTTAGTAATTGCTCTTACCGACATCGACGAAGTAATCGCCATTATCAAACGTTCTAAAGACAGATACGAGGCGGCGGCTAATTTAATTTCTCATTTCGAACTTTCCGACAAGCAAGCCAACGCTATACTCGAAATGCGTTTGCAAAGACTTACTTCTTTGGAAGTCGAAAAACTAAAGGAAGAACTCGCCGAACTCGACGCAACCATCGCCGACTTGACCGATATTTTGCAAAAACCCGAAAGAGTACGCGCTATCGTTAAAGAGGATCTTACCGCCGTACGCGATAAATATCCCACACCGAGGAAGACGGAACTTTCTTATGACCCGTCGAGTATAGAAGACGCTGACTTGATCGCTCGCGAAGACGTAGTTATTTCCTTAACGCACGGCGGATACATTAAACGTTTGCCCGTTTCGGAATACCGTTCGCAACGCCGCGGCGGCAGGGGCGTAACGGCGCATAAGCCTAAGGAAGAAGATTTCGTCGAAAAGATGTTTGTTTCGTCTACGCACGACAGACTACTCTTCTTTACAAACTACGGCAAAGTCTATTCTGCCGTTGCGTTTACCATTCCCGAGGCGCAAAAGACCGCAAGGGGTAGGGCGCTTATAAACTTGTTGCAATTATCCGACGGCGAAAGGGTTACGTCCGTTATAGCCGACAACGAAAGCGGTGAAGGCTTCATCGCTATGGCGACAAAGAAGGGCTTGATTAAAAAGACGGCAATAAAAGAATTCGACAATATAAGAAAGACGGGCAAGATTGCCGTCAACTTGAACGAAGGCGACGAACTCGTTTCCGTCGACTTTACTACCGGCGAAAACGAAATCATAGTCGCTTCGCACAGCGGTAAGTGTATTAGATTTGCCGAATCTGACGTTAGACCTACCGGCAGAGACACGCAAGGCGTAAAGGCAATGGAACTCGATGACGACGATTACGTTGTCGATATGTTGATACTTCAAGAAGGTTACGACCTTTTGACGATAAGCAACAACGGCTTCGGTAAACGTAGCGACGTCGAAGATTACCGCTTGCAGAACCGTGGCGGTAAAGGTATTAAAGCGGGCGTCTTTAACGAAAAGACGGGTAAACTTGCAAACCTTAAACAAGTAAGCGACGCGGAAGATATTATGATTATCACCGATACCGGTACGATAATCCGTATCCACGCCGACGAGATTTCTAAGATCGGCAGAGACACTAAAGGCGTTATCATAATGAGGACTGACGACAACGCGAAAGTCGCAACCGTGTCCGTAACCCCGCGTGACGACGAGGAAGAACCCGAAGAAGGCGAAGAACTTTTCGAGGGCGAAGACCAAGAAGCGGGAGAAACCGGCGAAGTCAGTGAAACCGTCGAAAGCGAAAATGCCGAAGAATAATTCATTGCAATAAATAAGAACGATTATTGCTATAATACGTAAAAAGATAAAAGAGAGGACGGCTTTCGTTCTCTCTTTTAATATCATAAATAGCCGATAACGGGCTTATAGACGGGTTTTTAGTGTTATTATAGGGGATTTAACGGAGCCCCGCAAGAAGTACATTTTTTATTGTAATAGTCATTTAAAGAACCACAATAAACGCAAGTCCGATATCTTAGCGTTTGATAAGCGTATTCGACCGACGCTTTGTATTTATTAAATAAAACGGCACGATTAGTTGCCGTACCGCGATCTATCACCGTATATGTAAATTGAGGCAGGGCTGTTTCGTTTGTAAATATTGTAAGAGCCAATAGGTCGCAATTGCTTCCGACTTTGTTTTCGGCTATATTACAGTTAATGATATCGGTGTATTTGACTATATATAAACAGGTGTTAGCGTAATCGATTAAGCCGATTAAACCTTGCCTTTCGTCAACAAGTATTAATTGATTTAATGAAACGCAAGTTTTTCGGAGTTTTTGTTCAGACGTTTTGTCATACAACTCGATTATTTTTGTAATTTGCAAATTATCTTTTGTAAACGCACATTGGGCTAAGTAATTAATTTTATGTCTTTTGATGCCCCGGCTTGTTCTTTTTGCACTTTTGACGATTTTGATAATCGTAATTACGACAAACAATATTATAAGTCGCGAAAACAATAAAAACGCTCCGAAAAATTCCGGAATAAACAAAGATATTATAAAGGCGTTCAACAATAAATAGGAAAATACAATCCCTATTATTAGATGCGGTTGTACTCGGTTAGGATTCGGCGTTTTTGCATTTATATCGAGATGAATTGTGCGCATATCTTTTTTCCTGTTGTGTAATATTTTGAAGTTTCCGCCCCTTGCAAGCAAGGTGTCAACTTCTTGTATCATTATTTTAACATCGACAACCCTATTTATCAAGCAATTTAAAGAAAAACTAAAAGAATTTGCGCCGATTTGGATGAAAAACGTTAAGTTAGCGTGAAAATTTGCGACTATTTTAAAAAAACAGCCGCAAATATTTTTAAAAAGAGAGTTATTATGTTAAAATATACTCAGTAAAAGCGAATATTGCGACAAACACAACGTTTTTCGCAATGAAGGAGAAGTTATTTATGTCAGACACGATAAGAGTTCAAGACGATCTTTATATGCACGTAAACAAAGAATGGCTCGATAAGGCGGTTATTCCTGCCGATAAACCTGCGGTCGGCGGGTTTATTAATCTCGATACGGAAGTAGAACAGCTTTTGATAAGCGATTTTAACAAAATGGCAAAAGGAAAAGCCGAAGCGCCCGACGCCAACGTTCAAAAGGCGGTTGCGCTTTTCAAACTTGCAAAAAACGTTAAAAAACGTAATGCAGAAGGTTTAAAACCCGTTCAAAAAAATCTCGACAAGATTTACAAAATGAAGGGGGTTGCCGACTTAAACAGAAGACTTAAAGAATTCGCCGTATACGGCTTGCCGCTTCCTTTGGACATTGCCGGCGTCGGCGACGATATGAAGGATACTTCCCGCCACGCATTCTACGTAAGCGGCCCGTCGACTATTTTACCCGACGTAACTTACTACAAGGAAGAAATGAAGCCGCAACACGACGCTCTTATAGGCGTTTGGTCGCAAATGACCGCCGAAATTTTAAAACAAACGACCTTATCCCCCGAGGAACAAGCGACTTATCTTGAAAACACTTTAAAATTCGACGCGATAATCGCTACTTTGGTAAAAAGCCAGGAAGAATGGTCCGAATATGTAAAATCCTACAACCCGATGCCGACAAAACGCGTTTGTACGATGGTTAAGCCCATAAAACTTAAAAAACTTTTAACTGAATTTTACGGCGAAAACATTCCCGAAACCATAATCGTTCAAGAGCCGCGCTTCTATAAAGGCTTTAAAACTTTGTTTAACGAGGAAACTTTCCCCTTATATAAGTCTTGGGCGTACGTAAAAACTTTGCTTTCGGCGTGCCCGCTTCTTAGCGAGGAATTAAGAGACATTTCTTCGCAATACCAAAAAGTTTTAAGCGGTACGAAAGAACTTCCTACTATCGAAAAACAGGCTTATAGGCTGGCTTCTTCCTATTTGTCCGAGCCTATCGGGCTGTATTACGGAAGAAAATATTTCGGCGAAGAGGCTAAAAAAGATATAGTCGAAATGGTACACGAGATTATCGACACCTATAAAGTCCGCATCGAAAGAAACGAAATTTTATCCGACGAAACTAAGCAAAAAGCCATTTTAAAACTTAGCAAAATCGTAGTTAAAATGGGTTATCCCGATAAGTGCAACGACCTTTACGACAAGATCGTCGTTTCCGAAAGAGCGTCTTTATATACCGCGGTTAAGGAAATCAACGCCGTTTACGCCCTGCATAATACGGAAAAACTTTATAAGCCGGTCGACCGTACCGAGTGGGTAATGCCCGCGCATATGGTAAACGCTTGCTATAACCCGACCGCCAACGATATAACTTTCCCCGCCGCTATTTTGCAAAAACCTTTCTACTCGATTAAACAATCGAGAAGCGAAAACTTAGGCGGTATCGGCGCCGTTATCGGGCACGAGATTTCCCACGCTTTCGACAACAACGGCGCAAAGTGCGACGAAAACGGAAACCTCAATAATTGGTGGACGAAAGAGGACGAAAAGAAGTTCAACCAAAAAACCAAAGCAATGGTTAAAGAGTTCGAGGGTATCGAGCTCGAGTGGGGTAAGGTGAACGCTAAGTTTATCGTGAGCGAAAACATTGCCGACAACGGCGGTATGGCTGTAACGCTCGAAATTATGTCCGGCATGAAAGACGCCGACTATAAAGCATACTTTTATAACTGGGCGCGCGTTTGGGCTATGAAGGCAAAACCCGAATATTTACAACTTTTGTTGCAAATAGACGTACACGCACCTTGCTATCTCCGTGCAAATATGCAGCCGAGGAACTTTACCGAATGGTACGAAACTTTTGACGTCAAACCGACGGACAAAATGTACATAGCACCCAAAAATCGCGTAATCATCTGGTAATAAATGACGGCGATAAGTCGGTCTATAGTACCGTTATCGCCGTTTTTTCGCGTCAAATTAAATCGTAAAAACATAAAGGAATATTACATAATGAAAAAAATAATTGCGCTGATTATTGCCGTAATGATGCTGTTTGCGCTTGTTTCGTGTAACGAAGAGCAAAAACCTTCCACGGGGTTTAGAGAGAACCTTGTAAACATCGACGTCTACGCCGTTAACGATATGCACGGTAACGTCAACGATTCCGATACGTCCTCGGGCGGGATAGGTATTGCAAAAGCGGCAACGTATCTTAAAAAGTATATGAGTTATAACGAAAACACTTTCGTTATTTCGAGCGGCGATATGTGGCAAGGCTCGTCGGAATCGAATAATACAAAAGGCAAACTCGTTACAGAATGGATGAATCTCGTAGGGTTTGCCTCTATGACAATGGGAAATCACGAGTTCGACTGGGGCTTTGACGTGATCGAAGAAAACGCCGCGCTTGCGGACTTTCCTTTTCTTGCGATAAACGTTTACGAAAGCGAAACAAACGAACGTGCCGACGTTTTCGAATCTTCCGTACTTATCGAAAAGGAAGACGTTACCATAGGTATAATCGGTGCGATAGGCGATTGTTACAGTTCGATTGCTTCGAGTAAAGTAGATGGCTACTATTTTAAGGTGGGGGACGAGCTTACAGACCTTGTTAAGTCGGAATCGCAAAAATTGCGCAGCGAGGGTGCCGACGTCATAATATATTCTTTGCACGACGGCTCTTCGAAAAGAAACAGCAACGATTCGTCTTCCGCTCCGACGTATTACCAAAGCGATATGAAAGATTATTACGACGTAAGCTTATCCGACGGCTATGTGGACGTTGTTTTCGAAGCGCACACCCATCAAGGTTACGTTTACAAAGACGAGGGCGGTGTTTATCACGTTCAGGCTTCGTCGAGTAATAAAGCAATTTCGCACGTCGATATGGACTATAACAAAAAAACCGGCGATCTTATCGTGAACAGAGTGGAAACCAACGATTTAACTTCGGTTTACGATAAAGAAGACGCCGAGACGAATTTGCTTTTCGAGAAATATTCCGAGCAAATCGGCGAAGTTTACAAAGTTTTAGGACGTAACACAAGTTATCTTAGCCAAGAAAGTCTCGAGGACTTATGCGCGGATTTATATTTGGAAGCGGGTCTTAAAGAATGGGGAGGCGAATACGACATCTTCCTCGGCGGCGGCTTTTTAAGGACGAGATCTCCGTATAGTTTACCTGCAGGCGACGTTACGTACGCTAAACTGCAAGCGCTTTTCCCCTTCGACAACGACATAGTTTTGTGTTCGGTTTCGGGAAGGGATTTGTTGCAAAAGTTCGTAAACACCGCGAACGCCGATTATCATTGCAGTTATTCCGCATACGGCAAAGCAAATAAAAACGCAATAGAAAACGACGGAACTTATTATATAGTCGTAGACAGTTACACGTCGGATTATAAGTACAATAATTTGACGGTTGTAAGTCGTTACAGCGTCGAAGGTACTTACGCAAGGGACCTTTTAGCGGAATATTTTACCGACTAAAAAGCAAAACAAAATTCGAATCACATAAATAAAAAACACCGAAAACGCGGCTATAAGCCCGTTATCGGTGTTTTTTATGTTTCAGATTATTAAATTCGAGAAAGGCTATACCTTAAAGCAACTTCCGCCGATAAACTCTCTAAGGAGGGAGTTGCAAGGAATAATGGACTCGTCTTCGATAGGTCTAAAGTACTTAAGATATTTTATAAGTCTGTTTGCAACCAAAAACTGCGGGTCGGTTGGTTTTATTTCACGTAGTGCGGGAAGCGCTTGTTTTCTTAATACGCAGAGTTCGTAACTTAAACTCGAGTTAAATACGAAATTCGCACCTTCTTGGTTGGGGTAAATCCACTTGAATTCTCCGTTTCTTACCGATTGCCACATATCTATGGTCGTTGCGGCGGGACAGTTTCTGAACTTCATATCGCGCACTATTCTTCTTATTAATCTCAAGTTGGTAATGGACAGCGGCGAATGGTCGTCGACGTTCATTTGCGCTTGAGGCGCTATGAAGATTTTGAATTTTTGATGCTTAGGAATAGACGAAGTTAAGATTTCGTTGAGGGCGTGTATGCCTTCTATCATAATGGGACTCGATTGGTCGACTTTTATGGTTCTGCCGGCTTCCCGCTTACCCGTTTGGAAATTAAATCTCGGCAGCGTTACTTCCTCGCCGTTAATAAGATCGAACAAGTCTTTGTTGAACTGTTCGGTATCGAGGCAGTTGATGTGTTCTAAGTCTAATTCTTCGAGGGGTTTTTGCTGAATTTCGCAAATCTTGTCTTTTTCGAAGTAATAGTCGTCCATCGAAATCATAACGGGGTTGATGCCGCGTGCCAAAAGTTCGATTCTAAGTCTGTTACAGAAGGTCGTTTTTCCGCTCGAACTAGGTCCCGCAATTGCAACGAGTCTTATGTTTTCTATGTCGTTTTCGATGGCGTCGCCGAGGGCGGTAAGTTGCTTAGAGTGCCTTGCTTCGCACATTTGAACGAACTCGAGGGAGTTTCCCGATTCGATTCTCGAGTTAATCTCCGGTATTGTTTGAAGGTGAGTTTTTTCAGCCCACTTAAAAGCGCTTTGCAAGGTTCTGCCGTAGGTCGATTCTTCCTCGAAGTCGGGGATTTCCGCATTTAACTCGTAACGGGGGTATTGTATGATAAGCCCCGGGCTATACGGCGTAAGACTGTAACTGTGAATGCATCCCGTGGACGGCACCATGTAGTTTGCCATATAGTTGTAATAATCGCCGCACTTATATAAATGCACGGTATTTTCGGGACGGTATTTTAAGATGTCTATCTTGTCTTGAAGGTTGTATTTTGTGTAAATTTCTTTGGCTTCGTCGATGGTTACGGTAATTCTTTCAATCGGCAAATCTAAGGCTATAAGCCGTTTAACCTCGTTTTTTATCTTTTCGACAGCCCTTGACATATTAAACGTTTTGACGTTTGCCTGACAGAAAATCGAGCGGGAAACGTTGTAGGTAAATTTGATTTTTACGTCGGGATACAAGTTGTAAAAAGCCATTGCTATTATA
Source organism: uncultured Christensenella sp. (assembly GCA_964398065.1). Taxonomy (GTDB): domain Bacteria; phylum Bacillota; class Clostridia; order Christensenellales; family Borkfalkiaceae; genus UBA4636. The sequence continues at coordinate 74,008 of CAYNLN010000006.1, forward strand.
TAGCGCAAAGTAGCCTCGTAAGCTTTACCCGCCTCGATGTTGTCAAGACCCAAAAGCCCGATTTGCATGCCTTCGTTTTTTTCGGACAGCGCGTAGCGTAATTCTTTTACCTGTGCGCCTACTTGGCAGACCGCCAAATCCTTGCGGTCGGTTTCGGGGACAAGGTCTAAAACCCTTGTTCCGCTTTCTACGGATAAATCTTTTCCGTTAAAATTAATGTGTATCATATATTCTCCTTATATATACGGTTATTTTATGCATGAATAATTGCTTAGGTACGCTATTATAGCATACTTTTTTAACTTTTGCAATAGGGAATGACAAAATTTTTTCGCAATATCACGAAAAATAATGTACTTTTCACATAAATTAGACTTTTTTCTCGTTCGAGTTGACAAATTCGTTTTCTGAAAGGGTTTTTCGACCAAAAAAAGAAAACGGAGATAAAGCCGTTTTCGATAAGAAAAAATTAATTATCTGTTAAACGAGTAAGTGATTTTAATCGAAGCGTCTATAGTTTCGTAGTTTACTCTGATGTTTCTTAAAACGTCGCCGTAAGATATCGAAAGCGTCGGGTTTATAGCAGCAACATTATTTGCTTTTAAAAACGCGTTTAAATCCGAGATATTGCCTTTAATGCTTGTGGTCGTAACGGTTACGTCCGTAAAGTTATTTACAGATAAATCCAAGTTAACCGTCGATATTGTCGACAGGTCGCGCGTTATAGCGTCGCCTTTGACTTGTTCGGTCGTGCCGCTCGGAAGAATTTTAACGGTGCCTTCGTATGTTGTATACTGCTTGTCGGGGACGGTTACGTTGCCTTCGTCGTCGACAAAAATCTCGTTCGCTTCGGTAACGACGTAGTCGACTACTTTTTCGCCGTTTTCACTGTAATTTATTACGTAGGTATCCGTAAGAGTGATGCCGTTTGCTTTGGTAACGACGGTAACGGTGACAGACGAGTAGGAAAGTTTAAGTAATTTTTCGACTTTACCTAGCGCCGTTTCCGCAGTCAATACGTCGGGGTCGTCGCCGCTATACGAACCGGAAGAAGTATCTTTTGTGGACGTATAAGTATCGCCCGAAGGAGTATGCTCGGGGAGTTCGCACGAAGCGAGTAAAAGCAGTAAAGAAATTGCTAAAAATAAAACAATAAATTTCTTCATGACCAATCGTTTCTCCTTTTATTGTTCGTCGTCGCTTTGTGCGGGGGACAGCGCATTATCTACGCTTGTTGCGTGTTTGGCATTTATTACGTCTGCAAATTCGTTATACGTAAGCACGCAATCGACAAGCGTTTTGTAACTGCTTTCCACTGCGGCTTTTTCGTTGTCGTTAAGTTTACTATAGGCGTTTAGCGCCTTTACGATATAGTCGTACGCCGATTGCTGACCGAGTTTGGCGCGCGCAACCAAAACGTAAGTTATAAATTCCTTCGCCGCAGGGGTTGCCGCATGGTCCGTAACCGTTATCGTAACGGTTTTTGTAATGTTGGAATTGACTTCCGTAACGGTAATCGTCGCGGTGCCCGCACCGCATCCCATAACCGTGCCGTATTCGTCGACCTCGGCAACGCTTGTATTGCTCGAGGAATACGTAAAGCTACAGACGGCGTTAGACGGCGAGGTAACAGCCGTAATCGTAGTAAGGTCGCCAAGGTTCAGTTCGACAGAAAGTGGCGAGACCGAAAGCGTCGTTGCCAAAATCTTTTTTGCGGTAACTTTTATAGTAACCGTTTTCGAAAGACCGGAATTGGTTTCCTTAACGGTGACGGTTGTCGTGCCTTCTTTAACGGCGGTAACGACGCCACTACTTGAAACGGTTGCGACCGAAGTATTGTTCGACGTAAAAGTAAAATTGCGTTTTGCGTTTGTCGGGCTTACGCTTGCACTGAGCGTAACGGTGCTTCCTTCCGTCAGTTCGGTTTCTGAGGGCGTTACGGTAAGTTCGGTGGCTACGGTATATTCGTCGCTGTCGGTGTAATTGTCGTACTGTGCGGCAATAGATTGTAATTTAGAGTTGTAAGATTCGCCGTCATAGCAATAAATCTTGGTTGCGTATTCGGGGTGGTCTATAAAGGGGTTGCGATTGCCTTGTATGGAATAAACATATTCGTTTCTTGCGATTTCTTCCGCTGTGGGCGGTTCTTCGTAGTGCCACTTTAAAAGAGTGGCTATATCGCCGATGGTTTTATTATTTCCTTTACCTAAAACGAATTTTAAGTTATAGTCATCGCCCCAGCGGGTTTGAACGTACATTAAAATTCTTGCGGTAGCGCCGCGGTAACCTTCGCCCGGGTAAAAAACTGCATTTGCTTGATAGCAAAGACTCGGATATGAAGTTTTATCGTTTTCCGCAACGATATTGCCGTTTGTTGTAGCAACTTCACCGAAGTTATTGTTGTTTCTTGTAGAGTTTAGTTGCGCATTGGCGGGACGCAAGTGATGTGCGTCAGAACCGCATTTGCTTTCTGCGTCAAAAGCATTCCCTGCGTTTTTAGGCCAAACGTGTTCGCGATTGGTGGCACTTTTTCCGCTACCAAAACTGCTGAAAGACGTGGAGGTTCCCGTATAGAACCAAATAATGTTTCCCGATTTATTGGGATCCGCGTCGGAATTTTTAAAGACAGCTTTTAATCCGTAGTTATCATTGCCTTTGTAGGTCGTCAATTTCGTATGCGTACTGGTAATAAGTTCTGCAACTTCGCTTCTAAAAGCCGTGCCTTGTAAATCGGTGTCGATGTCGGCGTAATAATCTGTCGATTTTGCTTCGGCTACGATTGCGGTAACGTCTTGCACGTTATCGTTTAAACGTACGATACCGAAAGGCAGTACGTTAGCCGATACAAGCAAGGCTGCAATCAAAAAGGTAAAGACAAATATCGAAACTTTGCGGAAAATTTTCATAATAAAGTTCCTTTATGGTTATTGTGTCGACAATTCGGGTAAACAGTACTTAAATTGGGTCGACCTTTTCTATTATAGCACAAATTGCGACAAAGTCAATAGTTATTTTAATAATTTTATTAATAATATAACAAAAAGTGGTTTGCTTGGTCTTAAATTTTACGGTACGTAGATATAAAAGTCGGACGTTTTTTACAATTGCGGAAGGTGCTTTCAAATAAACGAAAAGGTGCTTTTTACAATTAAGAAAAAGCACCAAAAGTCCGTCTATAGGTCGATTATTTGAGTTTTGTAAGGTCGTTAAGCCATATCTTTTTATTGATAAGTATTACGCCCGCTATAACTTTTACGAACCAAAGCGCAAGAACCACCGCATAAATCGTAGGTGCTTTTAGGTCTGTAAAGGCAACCAAAAGATACGCCGTAGGTACGGCAAGGCAACATTCGAAAACGCTGTCAAACAGGAAGGTGATAATGGTTTTTCCGCCGGAACGCAAAGTAAAATAAGTACAGTTTACGTATGAGTTTACAGGCATAAATACCGCAAAAATAAATATAAACGACGTGGCAATTTCTTTTATTTCGTCGGTGGTGTTGTAAAAGCGGGGGAACAGCCAAGATATCGACGCCAATATCGCGCCGATGATTATCGAGGATAAAACCGAAATAGAAACAAGCCTTACGTTTGCGATGACGGCTTCTTCGGTTTTGCCCGCGCCTAAGTAATTGCCTAAAATAATCGCGACCGAGTTACCGAGTGCAAGCAATACTACGGAGAAAAGGTTTGTTATCGTCGACGCTATACTGTATGCGTTTACGACCGCCAAACCGCGTAAGGAATAGCACTGTGCAAGCATTGCCACGCCGACAGCCCAAAGCGTTTCGTTGACAAGTATCGGCAAGCCCTTTTTCGTTACGTTTTTTGCAAGCGAGGCGGGCATTTTAAGCGAAGAGTACAGCCCCTTAAACGTCGGGTGTTTGTCGGTTTTTACGTGGGAATATATTATAAGAATTCCGCACTCGACGACCCTTGCGATAACCGTCGCAAGCGCGGCACCTTCAACGTCCATGGCGGGTAAGCCCAAATGTCCGAAAATCAAAACGTAGTTTCCGACAAAGTTGCAGACGAAAGCGGCAAGACTTGCGAGCATTGGTACTTTCGTTTCGTTGGATTCCCTAAGCGTGCCCGCATACACTTGCGAAAGCGCAAAGAAGGGAAGTTGGAATATTGCGACGAAAAGATATTCTTTTGCGCGCATAGCCGTTTTTACGGCATCCGTCCCGGACCCGTCTTCCGTTATGTAAAGATTAATGAGCGGTTCGTGGAAAAGATACAGTATAAGCCCGAAAAACAGCACGGCAAACACCGCCGAATATATTTTATACCTAACAGTATAACGCATGTTTTCCGTGTCGCCTCTGCCGTAATATTGCGCGGTAAATATTCCTGCGCCCGAAACCGCCCCGAATATGCACAAGTTGAATACGAAAAGTAATTGGTTTATTATGGATACGCCGTTCATCGATTCTTTGCTTACTTGACCTATCATAATGTTGTCAAGCAAACTGACGAAGTTGGTAATACCGTTTTGTATTACTATGGGTAGCGCTATTGCAAGCACTACTTTATTAAATGCTTTGTCGCCGAAAATCGTTTTCAGTGTGTACTTACGCGTCTTTGTCATTTAGTCGCATCCTTTCTTTATCTTTTAAGTATTTTTCGAACTTTGTTTTATAAGTTGTTAAACGGCAAAACGCAATGCTTGGGTTTTGCCGCAGATATTATAATACAAGAAGTTGATGCCTTGCTTGCAAGGGGCAGAAACTTCGAAGTATTACATACTTGGAAGCACAAAAACGCAAGTTTTTGTAGTAAAACGACAGTTTTACAAAGATTTTGCCGAACGGCAAAAGATTTACTTCCTATAGTTTATATTAACATATTATTTAACTTTTATCAATGCTTTTTGTCGGTTTTTGCGTGAAAATAAATTTTTCACAAAAAAACCGATTCTAAAAGAGGGAGCGGTTACAAGTGTCGGTGGCTGTTTGTGTAATTTTTAAAAAGGAAAAACACGCGATAACGGGCTTATAGCGCGACTTTTGTGTTTTTTTGTCGGTTTATTGCGGCAAAAAACGAGTATGCAAAGATTAAAAACTGTCAATCTTTTGAAAATTTGTAGCCGCAGGTTTTCGCAAGTTTCAAAATCGTGTTTCCGTCCAAAAGCAAAAAGTATTTGCTTTTATAGGAATTTACGAATTTTATCGTGTCTTTATGATATTTCGCGTTAGTTATAAAAATGCCTTTAAGCGCTTGCGGATGTGCGGCAAGCACTCCTAAAAACTCACGTACCTCGCACAAAGGAACGTATTTTTCTTTTTTGGCGATATGTTTAACTTGTAAAATCACGGTTTCCTTGTAACCGAGGGTGTCTTTATAGGTTATTATTCCGTCGATGCCGTTGTCCGAGGGACCGTCGGTGTTTTCCGCAACGACTTCCTTACATCCCGAAAAGTTAAACCATTTTTCCAAAAGCGCAACCGAGTGGTCGACGAGTTCTTCGTCGGAAAGCGAGTCGAAAACCGTCTTGATATCGTTAGCGGTTGCTTGCTTTTTTTGACCGAAAAGTTGCAAAGTGCCGGACTTTTCTTGAATTTTGCCCGCTTGTTTAAGTTCGGCTATTATTCTGCCCGTGTCGGCGCGCGCGACTTGCATACTTAAAGTAGGTTCGTTTTTTAAAAGAATTTTACTCGTTTCCGCTAAAAGCGAGCCGCGCGGATAGTTTTTTTGCGACAAAAGGTCTAAAACGATGTTTTCTATTCTACCGTCGCGTTTTACGTTTTCGACGGTAACTTCGGGTTTTTCTTCTTTAAGTTTGCACAGAATTTTGTTTTCGTCTTGCGAAAAGTACCCGCCCGAAATCATCAAATCTATAGCGTTGCCGAATCTGCACTTAGATACGTTAAGCACGCCGCGCGGGCTTTTGTCTTTCAGCTCGGCTTTGGAAAGGTGAAGCGATTCTATACACTTATCTATGAGCAGTTTTCGTAAAATGTACTTTTTGTTAAAGTTTAAAACGACCTGTTCTTTTGCTTTTTCAAGTGAGATTATTTTATCCATATATACCTTGCGATGTTTTTTAGTCGTTAGTTTTTTATAGGGCTAAGATTGTTTTTTCTTTTTGGTAAGCATTTTTTTAACGCCTTTAAAAAACCTTCCGTTACAAAGGTCGACTAGTCCTTCCGCTTGAACAACGGAAAAACCCGCATATGTTACGGCTGTTCTTAGGGGAATGTCCGACGCCATACACAAATCGGCTGCTTTTTTTGCGCTTAACTTCGATGCTTTTATTGTCTTGCGTTTAAAATATTTACCGACCGCGCGCGAAATTAAGCTTTTCGAGTACGCTAAATCTTTAATCGTTTCGTCAAGCGTTATTTCAATGCGGTTTTTCTTGTAAAAATTATATGTTTCGCTTTCTGACTTATAACCTAAAAGACGTTCGAATTCTTCTTTGTCGACGTTCGAAATTTTGCCCGTATAGTAGTTTGGAATATCGTCGTCTCGAAGTATTTTTCCCGTTCCCGAATTAAGCACGTTTACGGAAAGTCTGATATCTTCCGCCGAGGCTGCGACGTATATTTTATATACGCCCGCTTCTTTTTCAAATGAAGAAGTATTTTTGTCGTAGTATCTGAACGTATATTCGTCAAACGGTACGTAAATGCTTTTTTGTTCGCCCGCGCGCAAGAAGACTTTAACAAAGCCTTTTAACTCTTTAATCGGCCTATAGACCTTGCTTTCGGGTTTCGATACGTAAATTTGACACACCTCCGCACCGTCCGTATCGCCGATGTTTTTAATGTCGAATTTCACGCCCTTTTTGTCGGCGACGGCGTTCGAATACAAAAATTCCGTATACGACAGTCCGTGACCGAAGGGGAAAAGCACGGGTACGTTTGCTTTTTCGTAATATCTGTACCCTACATAGATGCTTTCGCGGTATTCGCAAGTAAAGTCGTCGCCCAAATTAGTAGGTACGTCGTCATACGATGCGGGAAAGGTTTCCGAAAGTTTTCCGCACGGGTTAGCATCCCCGCATAAAACGTTCATAATTGCCTTTTCCTGCGTTTCGCCCAAAAGCGGACAATATAGTATGGCGTCGCTGTCTAATATAGGCGACAGATTAACCGCCCCGCCCGATACGACAACGCTGATAACTTTTCTAAATTGCCCTCTAATCGACCTATAGGCGGAGATTTGCTCACTGCAAAGTTCAAAATTCGGTCTGTCGCGCCCCTCGGTTTCGTAATAATCGGGGTTTGAGAATATTACGACCGCCACCTCTGCCGTGCAAGGGATAGCGTTAGTAGGCTTCTTTTTTTTATCTTCTAAAAAGCAACCGAACCCTCGTACGCTTTCGACGTTTAAGTCGGACGAAAGCACTACGTCGTCAATTTTTCGGCGTTCGAGCGGCACCACCCTTGAAGACCCTCCGCCGCTTACGGGAAGGGGATTCGTTTCGCTGCGGACGAACATAACGGGCTCGAAGGGATTAAGCGGAAGAACGTTGTCGTTTTTTAAAAGTACAAGAGATTCTTCTGCTGCTTTCAAGGCAACTTGGCGGTTATACGCGTATTCGATACCGCTTGCGCCCGCTTTGTAGGGCTTATTGGTTTCGTTTGCAAGCCTTATCATGCGATAAACCGATTTGTCGAGTTTTTCTTTGTCGACATTACCCTTATTTACTCCGTCGAGCAAAACTTCCTCGTAATAGTCGGAATGAGGCATGCACAAATCGCTTCCCGCATTTATGGAGCGAACGCGGTCGTGCGTGCCGCCCCAGTCGGAAGTAACAACGCCGTCAAACTGCCATTCGTTTCGTAAAATGTCACGGATAAGGTGCTCGTTTTCGTTTGCAAACGTGCCGTTTACTCTGTTATACGCCGTCATTACCATTTTCGGCGAGGCTTTTTTGATTGCTATTTCGAAAGGAGTAAGGTAGATTTCGCGCAAAGCCCTTTCGTCGATTACGGAATTTACCGTCATTCTGCGGTATTCACGGTTGTTTGCCGCAAAATGTTTGACGCAAGCGCCCGTTCCGTTCTTTTGTATGCCTTCTACCATTGCCGCGCCGAGTTGCCCGCTTAAATAGGGGTCTTCGGAAAAGTATTCGAAATTTCTTCCGCACAACGGATTTCTTTTTATATTAATCCCGGGGGATAGGACGACGTTAACGCCGTTATATGCGGCTTCTTCGCCGATAAGCGTGCCGATTTCCTTAATAAGGTCGACGTTCCAAGTCGAGGAAAGCGCCGCGGGAGTAGGAAAACACGTTGCCGGTTTACTTTCGTTAAAGCCGAGTTTTTTATTCGAAACCTCGACGCGCAGTCCTTGCGGCCCGTCCGAAGTTTTTACGGAAGGGATTTTGTATTCGTCAATAGATGCGGTATGCCAATTGTCTTGTCCGCCGAGCAACTTAACTTTTTGTTCGTCGGTCATTTTAAGGATTGTTTCGTGTATATCCATATAGACCCCTTGCGTAAAAATAAAGCAAACTTTTTACATTTTTTGTAAACTTTCTACAAACCATTATAACATATATTTTTATGTTTTTCAAGGCGTTTTTAAAATAATATATAGGTATTCGCCAAAAAAGAAGAATAAAAATGACGATTCGTTGTCTTTATCGTGCGTCAAACGGTTTTTTTGGCGTTCGGGTATTGACAAACGCTTCGTTAAAGTATATAATAAAGGTAATCCTTGCTTTTATTAGCGGAAATTTTACAAATCACGGAGATATATTTATGGAAGAAACCGAATACAGATACGATACTCAACTTCTTATCGAAGGACAGGATTTAGACGAGGACGTAATTAAAGATTATTTTACCAAAAACTTTAAGGGCGACTGTATGTTGGTCGTGGGCGACAGCGAACTTATCAAAATACACTACCACACCAACGAACCGTGGGACGTTTTAAAGTACTGCGCTACCTTGGGCGAAATTTACGATATCGTTATCGAAGATATGGTAAGACAAAGTTTCGGCTTAGACGGCTAAATCTTAATAAAAAATGCCGTTAACGGGCTTATAGCCTCACTTTTGTAGTTTTTAACAGTTGTTTTTCGATAGGCGTCGATTGAGTTTTTGCCTAAAAATCAAACCAAAGAAAAATAAAAGCAGCGTTTTTAAACGCTTTACTAAACAGTTATAGGTGCTTTAAATGGGACTTAATTTATCTTTAATTATGTGTCTTGTGTTTTCGGGCGCGTGTCTGGTTTTAAACAGACCCTTTTTGGAAGCAACCGAGAAAAACGAGCACAAAAAAGCCATTATATATAAAATCGCGTCGTCGCTTTGCTTCGTCGCGCTTACGGGGATATCCGTCGTTACCGAAAACGTCGGGTTTAGTAAGTTTTGGCTCGTGGTTGCGCTCGGGCTGTTTTTCGGCACGCTCGGCGACCTGCTTTTGGCCTTTAGACATTTGGTGAAAAAACGTTACTACTTCTATTTTGCGATAGGGGCGGCGGCGTTTATCATGGAACATCTTATGTTTATCGGTTACTTTCTCATCGAAAACCAAGACATAATACCTATTGCGACGCTGTGTTTTGTGGTAAGCTTCGCTACGGCGACCTTTGTTCTTGCGAAAACCCACGTCGACGGTGGTAAATTAAGAGTCGGCGTTTACGTTTACGTAGCCATAGTTTGTTTTATGAGTGCAACCGCCATATCCACTGCGATAAAGACGCCGTCCGTAGGCAGTTTAATGTTTGCAATCGGTAGTTTATGCTTTGTTGCGAGCGACACCACCATTTGCGTTTACAATTTTAGCGAGCATAAGGATTTCAGATTAATGACGCTACTACATTATCTTTATTCGCCGGCGCAAATACTTTTTGCCTTGTCGGTAATGTTTATTTGATTTTGTTAACTTAATAAAAAAGCGCGACCGAGCATTTGCTTAGTTGCGCTTTTTGTTAACTTAATAAAAAAGCGCGGCCAAGCATTTACTTAGTCGCGCTTTTTGTGTAAAAACGTCAAAAGATAAATTTTATTCGCTGTATAAATTGTAGTTGTTAAAATGCGTAAATATTTTGTCGGTGTAAGTTGTCGCAAGTTGTTTTACGCCGTCATTTTTCTCGTCCGTATCGACTTTATAGGAGGCTATTACTCCGTCGGAAAAAGTATATAAATAGTCGCCGATAAATCTTGCACGCTGAATCGATAGGGCGTACTTGCCGAAGCTCGTCGTCTTTTTGACTTTTCCGTCGTCGCTTGCATAGGTAATCGAATTGGCGCCGTAACTATCGTCGGATGCAAAGTTGGAAATTTTTCCGAGCAAAGCGAGTTCGCCTTCTTGAATATCGAAAACGTAAAGCGCTTGCGTTATATAGGAAGAGTCCGTTTGTACAGTTGCGCTGAAAGCAAAACTCGTATTCGACACGGCAATCGCCGTCGGGTCGCTTATAGCCTCGATGTAAACGACGTTTTGAATAATTCTGTCGTCTATAAGCGAAAGATCGTCGCCCGAAGCTAAATAAAGCGAAACTTTCACGCTGCTTTGAGCGCCTTGTCTGCCGTTCGATGCGTAACCGATAGTAATAAGATAATCGCCGACGTTAAGCATAAAGGTTGAATATCCGGGGACTTTCATATATCCCAAAGTTACCATTTTATACGGGTCGGTAATATCTATTTTAAAAAGCGGATCGACTTGCAAATAAGTCGTTATATAGCAGTAACGTTTTCCGTCTTCTTCGTCGTAGGTTACGGACTTAACGTTTTCGTCGGGCGCTATTTTTTCAAGCTTGTTTAAAAGCGAAAATCTTTCGCCGTCGAGCGCGATAACGGTAGTGCCGCTTCCGTCGGTTTTCGTCGCCGTAACGTAAATCGTGTCGCCGTAGTCTTTAACGGCGCGCCTGTCGTATAAGGTGTAATCTTGAAGCGATACGCTGTCTACTATTTTCAAAGTAGTAGGGGACAGTTTGAAAAGGTGTACGTTCTTTTCGGGGGTATAATCGCTAAAGTAGTAACTGCACCCGTGCTGTGGGTAATTTCTTATCGTTTCGGTAAAGATAGGTATTATCGAAGTTTCCGACACGTAAATATCTTTAAGCACCGCACCGTATACGGCGTTTATTGCGCAAGCGTCGGGATCGTCTACGTCAATACTTACAAACACTATGCGGTTTGTGTTTGTTACCGATTCTATGCCGGGGACTTTCGACGTGCCGTCAAAGGTTTTATAGTTTCCGTTTTCCACGTACGAAACAGTTGTCGGAACCGTTTCGTCGTCGCTTTTTGAAGAACTTGCGTCGTAGTCGCTATACACGTATTCTTCGTTATACTTAAAGGCAAAGTAGGCGTATTTCGATGAAACGTACATTCTCGACGCTAACAGTTTTGCCGATATGTTGAAGGAATATTTTTGATAGGTTTTTAAATCCAAAACGTCGTCGCCGTCATAAGAGGGGACGGGGTTAGAGAAAATTTCGATATAAAGTTTCGAATAACTTTCGGTTTTTCCGTAGTTTATAACCGAATAACCGTCGTCTTCCACATAGGAGGTTTTTCCGTATACGACCATTATACTTTCGTCGCTGACGTAAAGTTCGAGCGGTATTTTACGCGCAGAAGTAAATTTATAATATGCTTTTTGTTCGATTTGTCCGCCTATAAGCCTATAAACGACGATTCCGTCGCTTTGAAGTTTATATGCTAAGTTCCCGAAACTTTTGACGATGTCGCCCTCGTCGACGGTAGTTTCTTGCGTTAGGGTACCGCCCGTTTGGCTGTAGTCGCCGTCGTTTTGGTCGTCGTCACCCGACTGCGCCGTATCGCAAGAGGCTAAAAACAAAGCAAGCATAAGCGCAAAAAGTAAGCATGAAACGATTAACAGTTTTTTATTTTTCATCTTGATTTCTCCTTTTTTGCAGAATCGAATATATTATTGTAAAAATAATTGCTATTGCCGATAAATATTGAACAGGCGTCAGTATTCCGATTTTTTCGATTTTATAAGCGTCCTTAAAAAAGTCTGCGACAAAGCGCCAAATAAAGTATACGGAAAACGCCGACATATAGGTAAGCCTTTTCCTTATTATATTATATAGCAACAATGCGGCGGTAAGCGCTATTTCGATATATGCCGCGCCGATTGTGCCCATGCAGCAGTTTTCTATAATACAAGCAATCCGTGATAAAATTATCGACAGCAACACGGCGTTCGTATAGCCGTCTAAATTGATTTTCGTTTTGGCGGCTTTTTGTAATAAAGATACGAAACAAGGAAAGGATATTACCACATAAAAAATGCTGAAAACCGACCTATAGCCCTCTGTTTTTTTCGAAAACACCTTGCTTAGAAGAGAACAGATTGCTAAAGAAAACAAAATCGATACGATAGACGATACAATAAACACGAAAAGATTTGTTTTAAAATCTTTCTCGTTTTTATGTGCTAATACGTAATACGCAAGCCCTGCCGATAATCCGAGCGCTATCGTTATTATATAAGCGGGCTGTTCGGATATTATTTTTAGATAAAACATAAATTAATATATTACTTTTACGGTTTTCGTGTGGGTGACCGAAAGTAAAACGTTTACGGGTTCTTGCAAATTGTCGCCCTCGGCAGTCATATTGACAGTTATAATCGTTTTAGTACCCATTTCGTCTGCGGTAAAACTTAATCCTAACACGTCTTTAATCTCTAAAAACAGATTTTCAAAGCAAGGGAGCGACGTTTTTAAACGACTTTCGTGAAGTTTCGGCGTGTAAGTTGTCGTGCCGTCGCCGTTGTTTTTTGCCGTTACGCTTCTTACGGTCGATGGGGATAGATTAAAAAGTTCGTTAGCCTTTAAAAAAACAATTCCGAGTAAATTTCCGTCGAACACGCCGTTTTCGTCGGCGCATTCCTTTTCGTAGTCGGTTTTCGCAGCCGAAATAGACGAAACGTTTGCATTCGAATAACTTTTTTCATTGCCGTCGTACACGGATAGGGTAAAGCCGTCGTTATAAACCTCGACGTCGTAGCCGTAGGACTTTTCCACGCCGCCCGTTAATGAAAACGAAACCGTTGTTTTTGTGCCTTCGTCGAAATCCAAAGAATCGACAAGGTCGAAAAGCGGCTGGTTTTGTTTTTCGGAAGTCAGCGTTTCCTTAAGGTCGTTAAACGGCTCCGCACTGCACGCCGACAAAAAACAAAGGGGCAAGGCGGCTATTATTAATAAGGTTAAAGTAAATTTTTTCAACTTAAAAACCTCGCATAGAATTTCTTTGTGATACTATTTTACCGCATAATCGTAAAAATTTCAACCCCAAACGGCGAGAAACAACTAAACTATTAGTTGAGTTAGCACTTTTTTTGGTATTTTCGTTAAAAATGTGGAAGATTTTTTAAAAATATGCTACAATGTAAGTATGAAACAGTTGGGCGATAAACTGAAAACCCTGAGGCAACAAGCCGGGCTTACGCAAAAACAGCTCGGTGACGTTTTGCATGTCAGTTATCAGGCTGTTTCCAAGTGGGAAAGAAACATGGGATTGCCCGATCCCGCATTGTTTCCGAGCATTGCGGAAGCCTTAAACACCACCGTAAACGAACTTTTTTACGAAAACGAGGATTTCGCCGACCCAAATAACGATTTTTTAAACCGAAAAAGAGTAAAAACAAACCCCGACGCGGTTAAAAAGTTCGCCTATAAGCCCGTTAAACGCAATTTTGTGATTATTTTGGCAGTTGCGATAATTGTAAATATAATAGCCATTTGCTTTGCGTTTGCGTTTTTCGAAAAAAAAGACGGGTATAAAAACGAAATTGCTTTTGCGGCACAAGTTTTTATGCAAGAGGATAATATCTCGGTAAACGCCGAGGTCAACGGCAAAAAATATACTTTGATGCGCAAATACTTTTTCGACGGAAGAGTTTTAATGTACTATAGCGACGGCGAAGCGGAAAGTTATTTTTACGAAGGCACGATGTATTCGGCGGACGGCGAAGGCGTTTTATCTTTTTCGCTAAGTTATGAAGAATACCTTGCTTTGCTTCCGCCGTTTTTCGACCTCGAAATAAAAAAAGACAATATAGAAACCGTCGCAGGTGACGAATATAATTACAAAATCAAGTTAAAAAGTTTAGATAACCTACCTATAGCCGCACATTTCGGGTTTTCCGACGATGCGAGCCTTAAAATAAAATTAAGCGAAGGCAAGATAAAGTCGTTACAAATTATCGAAGACGAAAGAACGTTTACGATAGAATATTCTTTCGGCTATGATTTTACCGTTTCCTTGCCCGAATACATAAAACCGTAATCATATAGTCGGGTTTTTGTTTTCGGGTTTTTCTTTTTCGGTAAAAAATACGTTTACATTTATTTTAAGTTATGGTATACTGCTTCTAAGAAAAAACATCCTACCCAAGGAGTTAAAAATGAAATTCGACTTTGTAAAAAACGAAAATGTAAGCGTTACCGTCAAGGAGTTTAACGAAGGCGGCGTAGATTATTTTAAAATAGCGATTGACTTTAACGGCGAAACGCCTTCGCCCGTGTCTGTTGTTTTTCACACACCGCTTACCGACGCGGCAAACACCTGGACGCCTATTTCCAAGCGAACGGAAATTTTTGCCGAGTGGTGCCCGCTCGAATGTATTGCTTCGCTTGCGAGAAGTTTACCTATTTTAGGATATGTTTCGGCGAATAACCGAAATAGGGGACTTATTGCATTGTCCGACGTAAAAAATCTTACTAAAATGTCCGCAGGCGTCGTCGAAGAAACGTGTGAGTCGAGATGGACGCTCAAGTTTTTTACGGAGCCTTTTTCGAAAACCTGTCGTTATGAGACGACCGTTCGTTTCGATACAAGGGATTTAAAGTTTACCGATTGCGTAAAAGACGTAACGACTTGGTGGGAAAATATCGGCTTTACTCCCGCGAAAGTCCCCGACAGCGCATATCACGCGACTTACTCGACTTGGTATAACTTTCATCAAAACATCGACGTCGAAAATATGCTTGCCGAATTAAAGATTGCCAAAGAATTAGGCTTTAAAAACGTCATAGTCGACGACGGCTGGCAATGCACGGATAACAATAGGGGCTATGCGCATACGGGCGATTGGATTCCGCAAGCCGAAAAAATAGGAAACGTGTCGGATTTTGTAAAACAATGCCACGACTTAGAGCTAAAGGTAATGATTTGGTATTCCGTACCCTTTGTCGGCAAATATTCTAAAAATTACGAAAGATTTAAAGATAAGTTTTTAAGAATCGAAAACGGCGCTTGGGGCGTACTCGACCCGAGGTATCCCGACGTAAGGGAGTTTTTGATAAACCTTTACCGTGACGCAATGAAAAATTACGGGTTAGACGGACTGAAACTCGATTTTATCGACTCTATGCGTCTTTCGGAGGAAAGCCCCGCCCTTAACGACAATATGGATATAAAGGAATTGCCCGACGCGCTTTACGCGCTTATGCGCGGTGCGTACGAGGCTATAACCGAAGTTAATCCCGACGCAATGATAGAATTCCGTCAAGCGTATATAGGACCTGCCATAAGGTCTTTCGGCAATATGTTAAGGGTTACCGACTGCCCGTACTCCGCGGGAAGCAACATAAGGGGTATTTGTGAATTAAGATTAAGTAGCGGCAACACTGCCGTGCACAGCGATATGCTTATGTGGCATAAGGATAATCCCGACGAAGACGTTGCAAGGCAACTTTTAGCGACTCTTTTTTCGGTACCCCAGATTTCAATGATGTTAAGAAACCTTTCCGACGAGCATATGAATATACTTAAAGAGTTCATTCGTTACAGAGAGGAAAACGTCGACGTTTTAATGCACGGAGATTTCGACACCGCCATGCCGTATGCGTGTAACTATATGACCGCCGAAAAAGACGGTAAACGAATTACTGCGTTATATAAAGGCGATTTGTTTACTTTGACAGACGAAGTAACCGATGTGTTTTTCGTAAGCGAAAAAAGCGATAGGATAATAGATTTAAGTAATTTCGACAAGTCTTTTAACGTTACCGTTAAAGACTTTTACGGAAAAACCGTTTCCGACAACGTTTTAAAGGG
>CAYNLN010000007.1:0-87262 GCA_964398065.1 uncultured Christensenella sp.
CTATCCGCAAAAACCTTGTCTACCCGCGCGGTAGACCGAATAAGACCGGGAGGTAAAATATCATCATGACTAAGTATGAAATGCTTTACATCTTGAACGCCGAAGCAACCGACGAAGTTAAAGAAGCGGTTATCGCTAAATTCGAAAACCTCGTTAAAGAAAACGGCGGCGAAGTCGAATCCATTGATAAATGGGGCAACAGAAAGCTTGCTTACGCAATCGACTACAAGACGGAAGGTTATTACGTTTTGATGACCTTTGCAAGCGATCCTTCTTTAATTAAAGAACTCGACCGTGTTGCAGGTATCAACGAAAACGTATTAAGAAGACTTATCACTAAACGTAACGCATAAGTCGGGCAAAATCTTCACCAATAAATTTTAAACGTTCCGCAAAGCGGAAACGTCTACTCAGGAGAATTTTATGAACAAGGTATATCTGATTGGTAATTTAACAAGAGATCCCGAGCTTGCCGAAACCACAAGCGGTATTAAAGTTTGTCGTTTTGCAATCGCGGTTAACAGAACTTATGCCGGCAGCGACGGCAATCGCGAAACAGACTTTTTCAATATTACGGTTTGGCGTACTCAAGCCGAAAATTGCGGCAGATACCTAAGAAAGGGCAGCAAAGTCGCAATAGTCGGTAGCCTCCAAAATCGTTCGTACGAGGACAAGGAAGGCATTAAACGTAACGTTACCGATATCGTCGCGAGCGAAGTCGAGTTCTTAGCGTCTCGTTCGAGTCAAGACGGCGAAACCAGCGAGGGACAAGCCGCTCAAAGAAAGGACAGACCTAAATTGGAACCCGTTGCCGATGACGATTTGCCGTTCTAAAAAGATCTCCATACAATAAACTAAAGTTGCCGTTTATTCAGCGGCGACGGGTTTATCGTGCTCATCATCGTTTAAAAAAGGAGTTTATATTATGGAAGAAAAAGCTAAAAAGCCCGCAAGAAGACCAGGTAGAAAGAAAGTCTGTACCTTCTGTGTGGAAAAAGCAGAATTTATCGATTACAAGGATTCTAATAAGCTTAGAAAGTTTGTTACGGAAAAAGGTAAAATCCTTCCTCGTCGTATGACGGGTGTTTGCGCTAAACATCAACGCGCTTTATCCGAAGCAATCAAGAAAGCAAGAATCGTTGCATTGCTTCCTTTCAAAGGAGAGTAATTAACACCGCTTTTTTATAAGGTAATTATTAATTTCTTTTAAAAAAAAGCGTTCAACTAAAAAACCGCCGACAGAAAGTCCAAACTTTTCTGTCGGCGGTTTTTAATATAATATTCAATTCTTATTTATAGATGTGACATTTCTTTAAGTCTTAAAAAGTGGCTTAATTGTATCCAAATATCTGCCTTACCCCTTAAAAACCGACCTATAGGTCGGTTTTTAAGGGGTAAGATTTATTGTATACCGTTTTTGGTTGTTCGTTTTTGTTTCGAAATTTATTAATGCATACTGTTTGGGTAACTATTTAAGCATTTGTATCGTTTAATAAAACGATGTTTTTATTAAACGAAAATATAGCATCGCTTATTTAAGCACTTTTTTAATTATTCGAAACTGCAAATTTTTCGGCAATAAGTTAAGTAAAAGTAAAAGCGGGTTGCGGTTTATCGTATATGCAAAAGAAGGCTTTTTGCGGGTTACTATTTTATAAGATTTGGCGGCGAGTTTTTCGGGCGTGATTTTTCTTGCCTCTACGCTGTCGACGATTTTTTTAAATCTTTTACCGTTACAAGTATAAAGTTCGGTGTTTTCGCAAAATCTGTCGAGCGCTACGGTGGAAGCGTCTATCATCCCCGTATCCACTGCGCCTGCCCTTAAAACGGAAACGTATATATCCGCAAGCTGCAATTCCATTCTAAGCGAAAACGCATATTTATCGAGTGCGCCCTTACTTATCGCATATACGCCCGTAAACGGCAGAGGATTAAGCGGGGCAAGTTCGCTTGTGATAATAAGTATGCGGCTTCCGCCTTTAAGCATCGGCCTAAAAACTTTGTTAACGTTAAACGCCCCGAAAACGTTGATTTTAAAAATCCTTTCGTAATCGTTTTGAGACATTTCCACAAGTGAATCGAGCATATATATGCCCGCAAAATGAATAACGGCAAAAAGAGTGTCGGTCGTATTTTTGACTGTGCGCATAGCGTTTTCGACGTCGCAAATTTCGGTGACGTCGGCTTTTATAGGCAATATACGCTCGTTGCGGTTTATGTCGTCCGGTATGTTTTTATCCAACGCAAAAACGGTAAATCCGTTTTTACTGAAAAGTTCGCAAGTTCTTTTTCCCATGCCGCCGAAGGCGCCCGTTATTAAAACGTATTTCATTTTTCACCTTTAAACTTAAATTGTCTTTGTTATTATTATTTTATCACAGTAATTGTTTTTTTACAACCGTCTTACGGATACTTTTATAAAAGTTCGTCTATAAGCCCGTTATCGATGCTTTTTGCGGGCTGTTACGAATATAAAATTTATGAAACGTCGTTTTAAAGTTTTTATGCGCAGTCTTTTTTTAAGGAGAGTTTTTAAAGGGCGAAGTCGGTTTATAAAAACGCACTTTATATCGTAAAAGTCCGCCTATAGGTCGGTTTTTAAAGGTTTTTGCGTATAAAACGCGGGCGTTTGCAAATGCAAACGCCCGCGTTTAGGTTAATTAAGTACCGGTGCTTTCGTAAAGTTTGATAAATTTATTCCAAACCAAAATGCAAATAAAGCAAAAGGCGCCGGTAAACAAAAGCATTACAAGGCTTAAAAGCCACGGGTTATATACGGGGGCAAACAAGTTTTCAAAGGGGAAAAACAGACAAAGCCCCAAAGGTATAATAAACGTTAAAAGAATGCGTATTGCCTTCGGGTAAATTTTAAGCGGGTATTTCGTATAGCGTGAAAAATTGTATACAAACTGCAATAAAGGTCCGCTTCTTTGAAACTTAAAGGCAAAGGACGCAAACAACACCTTAAATGAGGATATAATTACAGCCGCGCAAACAATGCCGAATATTACGACTAAGACTGCACCGAAACCGCCTGAAAAATCGAGGTTTACGCCGCACATAATCATAAGTGCCGCCGCAACGATAAGTTCGCCTAAAGCCTCCAACTGGACTTCGGAAGCAATAATTTGAAACAGCACGGGTAGAGGACGTAAAAACATATGGTCGAGTTTGCCCGTTTTTACTTCGTAATAGGCGACAGTCCAAAGTCTGTCGGTCAATAGATGGTCGAGCCCTACAGCCATATTCGTAAGCCCGAATAAAAAGCCTATGTGATAAATGGTGTAACCGTCGATATTAGGTACGGTTCCTACTAAAAGATAGAGTGCGAAAAGCGAGGTCGCTTCGGTAAACAAAAACGCAACGACGCCTATAAAAAGGTTTGCCTTGTAAACAAGCTTACTCATAAGCGACAGTTTGGCGTAAGTAAAATATAGTTTTAAATATTTCATACTTTAGCCCCCCTGCACGCTTAATTTTGTTATTGCGTGTTTAAAAATGAAGTGGTTTGCGACTTCTATTACCAAAAGCCACAAAAGCGCGATGCCGAGGTATAAAAAGACTTCGTTTATACTTAGTTTACACATAAGCGTCAACACAGGGACGGAGTTCATAAACGCAAACGGCGTAAACGAAAACGCCACACCGAGTTTTCCCATATAGGAAAGCGGTACGGTTTGCCCGCCCAAAAAGCCCTGCAAGGCGCCGCGCGCCATGTTTAAGCCGAACAGATGGTCGGTGTAAAACACCATAAGCCCCGTAAAATAACTTATGGAATTGTTGATAAAGCACGCCAAAATACTAAACAGCAAAAAGAAAAGTACGTTAAGCGTAAAATTAAGCGCGGTTACTTTTAAAAGTCCGCTTATTAAAAATACGGCGTAACACGCTGTCAAAAAGGGAACAACCACGACGACAAAGGTAAACACAAGCGACCCTAAGTCGGTAAAAAGATTTCTTAGCCGATACGATACGGGTTTGGTTAAGGTGTTTGCAATCGTGCCTTCCTTTATATCGGTGTAAATTTCGTAACTTGCATCTCCTCCGCTCATTAAAAACGAGAAGAAAAACGAAGTTATCATGTAGAGTATCATTTCGTAAAAGCTGAATCCGTTGATTACGGAATCCAGCCCGTCGGCGGAGTTTCTGTATATCGCCTTATACAAAAACACGACAAAAAACACGTCGACGAATGATATGATAAGCCACATTACAATCTGCGCTTTGTAAGCAAGTTGCACTTTGACGTTCGCTTTAAAAAACGGCAGATACAAGTTTAATTTTTTTCTAATGTTTTTCATAAAGCTTTTTCGTAACTTCCTCAATCGTTATGTCTTCGACCTTGAAATCCTTTACGTGATATTCGTTGATAAGATATAGCAAAACGTCGTCGAGTTCGACGTTTTCGCACGAAAACTTAATCGCGATTTTTTCCTCTTTGGTTTCGATAAAAACACTCGGGAATTTTTCAAGGAGTCTTTCACGGTCGATTTCGACGTTCGACGGAATCAATACGGTTTTTTCGTTTCCGAAACGGTATTTGATGTTGGCAAGGCTTCCGTCGTATAAAATTTTACCCTTATCGATGATGATTATTCTGCTGCAAAGTTCCTCGATATCCTTCATATCGTGGGTGGTTAAAATAACCGTCGTATGATATTTTTTATTGAGTTCTTTTATCGCGCCCCTGATTTTGTCCTTTACCAAAACGTCGAGCCCGATTGTCGGCTCGTCTAAGTAAACGATTTTCGGAGAATGTATAAGCGCCGCAGCAAAGTCGGCACGCATTCTTTGCCCTAAGGATAAAGACCTTACCGTTTGAGTAATAAAGGAATTAAGACCCAAAAGTTCGCAAAGATAGTTAAAACGCTCTTCATATTCGTCGTCGGGAACCTCGTAAATGCTTTTTAAAATTTTAAAGGTTTCGATTAAAGGTATATCCCACCAAAGTTGAGTTTTTTGCCCGAAAACAACGCCCATTTCTTTGTTTATTTGCTGGCGGTTTTTGTCGAAACCGTAACCGTTTACCTTAACGGTTCCGCCCGTGGGATACAAGATGCCGCACATCATTTTAATCGTCGTCGACTTACCCGCGCCGTTCGCGCCTATGTAACCGACGATTTCGCCTTCTTCGATATCGAAAGAAACGTCGTCGACCGCTCTTACTTCCTCGTATTTTCTCGAAAACAGGGCTTTAATCATTCCTTTAAGCCCTTCGCCGCGTACCGGCTTTTTAAAAACTTTCGTTAAATTTTTTACCTCGATAATCTTCATAAACCTATTTTTCTCACTGTAAATTTTATTGGTGCAACGAGTGTTTTCTATTGTATTCTTTTTGTAATATAATTGTCAAGTATTTTAATGTAGGAGAAGCAAAAAACGCAAAAAATAGGGGATGAGTTTTTCACACGCGCCTATGTAAAACCGTAACATTTACCGAATAAATTTTAAAAGTAGCCTTTGGAGAGTTTTGACGCCGACTATAGGATGGTTGCTTGTAAAAATTCCCAGATATTTTAAAAGGCGTAATGTAACGAAAATATCGAATAATCGACTTATAGGCTTACTTTTTAAGATTTAATTTGCCGTAACTAAACAAAAAAAGGGCTGCGGTTTAGCCGGCAACCCTTTTGCAAATATTGTTTTATAAGCGTGACGTTATTTTTTACAAGCGTTTATAAAAGAGGTGAAAATATCGTTTTGTTTTTTATCGAAGTCGCATAAAAGTTCGGGGTGATATTTTATCCCCATAAAGAATTTTTTGTTTTTTGCTTCGACGACTTCTATTTGTCCGTCGTCGGATTTAGCGACAACGGAAAGCGTGGAAGGTAAAACGTCGCCGACGTATTGATGAATGCTGTTTATCATAAAGTTTTTTTCTTTAACGATCGAATAAAACAGCGAATCTTCATCGGTAACCGTTAAGCCGTGGACGTACTTATCGAAGGGTTTTTCGTGTTTTTCGATATCTTTCTCGCTTAATCTTCTCGTCGTGCCGCTGAGTGCACGAATTATCGTGTTGTAGCCCGCACATATACCTAAAAGAGGAATATCGTGTTTGTAACAATAATTAGCCGTAAATTCTTCGTAGTAGCAGGAATTCATTCCGCCTTGCAA
Source organism: uncultured Christensenella sp. (assembly GCA_964398065.1). Taxonomy (GTDB): domain Bacteria; phylum Bacillota; class Clostridia; order Christensenellales; family Borkfalkiaceae; genus UBA4636. The sequence goes on from CAYNLN010000007.1 coordinate 6,118, forward strand.
AACGACGCCGTCGCACATATCTAAAAATCTTGTGAATTTGATTTCTTCCTCTTTGGGCATAACGCGCTCGTCGTGCTCGTCGCAAGCTTGAAAATCCATCGTGTCCGACTGGGGGAGTATCCCCGTAACTATTGCGCCGTTTTTCGTAAGGGCGTATCTTAAATTGTTGCTTATGCGCATCCAGCTCCAACCGTAGTAGCTGTCGCTGTTAAAATATTTTGTAACTATTCCTATAACAGGTTGCATTTTTTTGCTCCTTAAAGTCAAGTCTTATGCTCGATAACGGGCTTATAGACCGACTTTTGGCAGAATTAATTCAAATTATTTGTTTAAATAAACCATCAAAACGGCAATGTCTGCGGGGTTTACGCCGGGGACCCTTGCCGCTTGACCTAAGTTAAGCGGGCGTATTTTTTGCAACTTTTCCCTCGCTTCGAGTCTCAGCCCGTCGAGTTTTTCGTAATCTATATCTTTCGGCAATTTTTTTTCTTCGAGCCTTTTAGCCCGTTCGATTTCCAAAAGCCCTCGTTCTAAATAGCCCGAGTATTTAGCGTCGGTTTCGAGCATTTCCGAAAGGTCGTACGGAAGATCGGAAAACGCGCCGAACTCCTTTTTTATATCGTCGAGGGGGATACCGCGTTTTACCATACCTTCGTACGATATGCCGCCTTGAAGGTCGCCGCCGTATTTTACGACAAAGTCGCGCACCTCCTTAGGCGAGCGGGATTTCGTAAATTCAGCCCTTGCTTTTTCAAGCGTTTTTTGTTTTTCTAAGTATACCGAATATCTGAAATCGTCGACAAGTCCTATTTCGCGCCCCTTTTCGGTAAGGCGCACGTCGGCGTTGTCTTGCCTTAAAAAGATTCTGTATTCCGCGCGGGAGGTCATCATTCTGTAAGGCTCGTCCGTGCCTTTTGTTACCAAATCGTCGATAAGAACGCCAATATATGCCTCGTCGCGCCTTAACACGAAAGGCTTTTTGCCGTCAAGATACAAGCTTGCGTTGATGCCCGCCATAAGACCTTGTGCGGCGGCTTCCTCGTAACCGCTTGTCCCGTTTATTTGCCCCGCCGTAAAAAGCCCAGAGATTTTTTTGTACATAAGGCTCGGCAAAAGGTCCAAACTGTCTATGCAGTCGTATTCTATGGCGTACGCATAGCGGACGATTTCGCAGTTTTCAAGCCCTTTTATCGACCTATACATGGCTTTTTGCACGTCGTGCGGAAGAGATGACGACATTCCTTGAACGTAGACTTCGTTAGTGTCGGCGCCTTCTGGCTCGATAAATATTTGATGTCTTTCCTTATCTTTAAAGCGGTAAACTTTAGTTTCGATGGAGGGGCAGTACCTTGGCCCCGTCGACTGAATCATTCCGTTAAAAAGGGGGGAGCGGTCAAGGTTGTTTCGAATGATTTCGTGGGTTTTTTCGTTGGTGTAGGTTAAGTAACACGGCGTTTGTTTTTCGGGAACTTGCGGCGACAAAAAGGAGAAGGGGTAAACGTTTGTTTCGCCCTCTTGTATATCCATTTTGGAATAATCCACCGTTCTGCCGTCGACCCTTGCGGGGGTGCCGGTTTTAAATCTTCTTATTGTAAACCCGAGTCGTATAAGGTTTTCGGTAAGTCCGTTACTCGGCTCGAAACCCGAAGGCCCCGCATTTTTGAACCATTCGCCCGCAACCACGCGCGATTTTAGGTAGACGCCCGTACATAAAATAACCGCTTTTGCGTAAATCACGCTTCCGAAAGCCGTCTTTACGCCGATAACCTTTCCGTCCTCGGTTAAAATATCGACGACCTCGCACGAAAGTATGCGTAAATTAGGAGTGTTTTCGAGCGTTTTCTTTACGTAGCGGTGATAATAGTTTTTATCCGACTGCGCTCTTAAACTTTGGACGGCTGCGCCCTTGCCTCGATTCAGCATTTTTATCTGAAGCATGGTTTTGTCCGCCGCAATGCCCATAAAGCCGCCTAAGGCGTCGATTTCTCTTACAAGATGCCCCTTTGCCGTTCCGCCGATCGACGGATTGCACGCCATAAAAGCAATGCTGTCGGGATTAAGCGTTAAAAGCGCCGTTTTATGACCGGTTTTGGAAAGCGCGAGCGCCGCTTCCACGCCGGCGTGTCCCGCGCCGACGACTACCGCGTCAAAGTTGTCTTCAACAAATACAGTTTCCATTTTATCAATTGCATTTTTAACGCCGTTTTTGTAAACGGCGTTAAAGTTATTTTTTCAAGATTAAGTTTTTAAGATCGCTGACTTCGGTAGCGATTCTCGGATTGGTTTTAATAAGCGACGCTATTTTGTCGCGCGTGTAAATTACCGTCGTGTGGTCCTTGCCGCCCATGGCTTGACCGACCGAAACAAGGGGAATATCCAAAAGTTCCGTAATAAGATAGGTGCAAATCTGCCTCGGTTCGACTAGTTCCTTATTTTTCTTTTTTCCCAAAAGGTCTGCTTTTGAAATCTTATAGAAATTGCAAACGGTGTTAATAATCGTCGTCGGCGTTAAGGAATCTTCGTGGTTTTCGCCGGGACTCGATAAAGACAAAGCCTCCATCGCAAGGTTGAGATTGATATCCGTTTCCATAAGGCTTGCCGCGAATATGACTTTGTTTAAAAGCCCTTCTAAGGACCTGACGTTATCGTCGCCGTTTTCGGCGATGAAGGTAGCGACCTCGGTCGTTATCATGCACTTTTTCTCGGCGGCTTTTTGCTGTATTATAGCAATTTTGGTTTCCAAATCGGGCGGAAGCACTTGCGCCAAAAGCCCGCACTGGAATCTTGTTACCAAACGTTCTTCCAAAAGTTCTATTTCTTTCGGCTGACAGTCGGCGGAAAGAATTATTTGTTTGTTTTTGCCGTAAAGCTCGTTAAAAGTGTGGAAAAATTCTTCCTGCGTCGATTGTTTTTTTGCCAAAAACTGCACGTCGTCGATGATTAAGACGTCGACGTTTCTATATTTGGAACGGAATTCTTCCCCCCCGCCCGAGGAGTAGGCTTTACCTGCCCGTATCGTGTTTATAAGGTCGTTCGTAAACTTTTCGCAAGTGGAATACAAAACGTGTAAATCGGGTCTGTCTTTAGCGATTTTGTTTGCGATAGCGTGCATTATGTGGGTTTTGCCGAGCCCCGTGTGCCCGTAAATAAACAAGGGGTTATAGCTGTTGCCCGGATCGTCCGCGACCGCTTTCGCCGCCGCGTATAGATAGCGGTTGGAACTACCAACGACGAAGGAATCGAAAGTGTATTTCGGGTCTATCGGGGAAGATATTTGGGAGGCTTCTTTTTCAGACGAAAACAGCGGGTTGGAGTCCGTGCCGACGTAGATTTGAAAGTCGGTAAGCCCCGTTTCGGCATCCTTCATCGCTTCCACGATTTTATCCGACAGCCTTACCGCTTGTTTTGCGAAAAGTTGAGTTTCGGCATGCAAAATAAGGGTGCTTCCCAAAAGGTCGACGGGTTTTAATTTTTCGACGAAGGTGGAATACGTAATGCGTGAAATCTTTTTTTCGAGTTCGCGCACGGTATTCTTCCATAAAATTTCATAATTTTCCATAATCGGTTCCTTGCTGTGTAAATGGATAAGTTTTTGCTTTTACAAAAACGTTAAGCGTGCTTTAAGGTAACGGCTTAAGACTCTTCCTTGCCGAAATTGAAAGTAAAAGTCGAATTTAATTGACATAACCGTCAATAAACGCTATAATTTTTCGTGTAATACCTTAGGCTTTTAGGCTTACGGCAGCACTAAATGCAGCCACCGCTTTTATTAAGTGTAATTATTGTAGTATAAAAGGCGAAAAAAAGCAAGGTTTTTAACCTTTTGAAACTAAATGTTTGTAAAAAAATTGACGCTTAAAAATTTCCGTAACTACGAAAAGGAAGAATTTAATTTTTCCGACGGATTGAATATTATAGTCGGTCAGAACGCTCAGGGCAAAACAAACGCCGCCGAAGCGGTCTTTTTGCTTGCGACGGGGTATTCGCCTAAGGTTAAACGGGATAAGCAAGTAATACGTTATGGGCAAAAGGATTGCGTCATTTTTGCCGAGGCGGAAACAAATTACGGCAAGATAAGCGCAAAAATAGAATACTTTTTCGACGCAAACAAAAAAATAACCGTTAACGGACAGGAAACTAAAAAAGTTTCCGAACTTTTAGGTAATCTTTTTGCCGTGTTTTTTAACCCGGGCGAACTTAAACTCGTTCAAGAAAGCCCCGAAGACAGAAGACGTTTTTTGGATATTTCCATATCGCAGCTCGACAAACAATATTTTACGGCGTTGTCGATATATAAAAAGATATTGGCGCAACGCAACAATCTTTTAAAAGACCCCGACAAAGAATTGGTTTTCGAAACCTTGCCCGTATGGGACGAGCAACTTGCTCTTTATGCAAAAGAAATAATCGCCGCACGCACGGCTTACGTTAAAAAGCTTGCTCCGCTTGCAAAAAGCGCCCACGCCTTTATTACCGACGGCAAAGAGGATTTAGAGGTTTCGCTTGCGGGAAAATATCCCGAGGATGCGAACGAGGTCTACGAAAACATAAAAGCGGCGCTTTTCGAGAACATGGAAAAGGACGTTATTTTAGGATACACGACAGTAGGTCCGCACAGGGAAGATTTAAAAATAACGGTTTCCGGCGAGGACGTAAGAAATTACGGCTCGCAAGGGCAACAGCGCACGGCGGCGATTTCTTTGAAGATAGCCGAACTTAACGTTTATAAAGAACGTTTCGGCGAAGCCCCCGTGCTCATTTTGGACGACGCCATGAGCGAACTCGACTTTTCACGCCAAAAAAGACTTTTGGAGGCGACCGAAGGCGTACAAACAATCGTTACGTGTACGCACGTCGATGAAAGAGTCTTCGGTGGTAAAAATTACAAAACTTTTAATATCGACGGTGGTAAAATTGTCTGAAGAAAGATTTTTAAGAGAAGATAACTTAATAGGTCGTAAAAATCGATTAACGCTTGCCGAAAAATCCGTCGCCGTTTTCGGTTTGGGCGGGGTCGGATCTTATTGCGTAGAGGCTTTGGCGCGTGCGGGCGTCGGGCATATAACGATATGCGACGGAGATAAAATAGATATTACGAATATAAATCGTCAGCTTTATGCGCTTACCTCGACGATAGGGAGGTCTAAAACCGAGGTCGCGAAAGAAAGGATTTTAGACATTAATCCTTCGATTGCGCTCGAAACTTTTCCGATTTTTTTCAGCAGTGAAACGGCACATAATTTTGATTTTTCAAAGTATGATTACGTCGTGGACTGTATCGATACGGTAACGTCTAAATTATTGCTGTGTGAATGTGCAAAGTCCTCGAATAAGCCCGTTATCGTCTGTTTGGGCACCGGAAACAAACTTAATCCGACTGCTTTTGAGGTCGCGGATATATCTAAAACCGAGGTTTGCCCTTTAGCGAAAGTTATGCGGCGAGAACTTAAAAAGCGCGGGCTTACGAATATAAAAGCCGTGTTTTCCAAAGAGGAGCCCAAAACGCCTCTTTCCGAAGACAAAAGAACGCCTGCAAGCATTTCTTTCGTTCCGCCCGTCGCAGGGCTTTTGATAGCGTCCGAGGTAATTAAAGATTTGTTAAAAAATCCGGCATACGTACCCGAAATTCAGTGACATTTACATTAAATTGCTACAATATAAGGAGCCAAAATGAACAATTTCAAAACAAAAATCAAAACAGAAGAAGAGAAGGAAATTTTTCTTGCCGAAGATACGCCGAGGCTTGACGAAGATCTTCCTTTGGCAATGATTTTTCCGCCGACCAACCTTATTGCCGTCGTGAAACCTAAAAGAGTTAAAAGCCCGTATATAGAAACCGCGCTTTTGTTTTTGTGCGCGATAATTTCGATAGGCGCAGACGCTTTCATTTTTAGTTCTTCGCTGTTCGGCAAAATCATAAGCGATATGAACACCGTGTTTACCACGATTGTTGCGGTTACGTGTATGCTTTGCCATATCGTGCCCGAAGTTTTTTGGGGAATATCCGTCTATCGCAAGGCTGTAAGAGTCGGCAATTATCGTATCGTATTAACAAGCGATAAAATCATTGCTTGCGGAACGTCAAAATATACCGAATGCACGATTATAAAACTCGAAGACCTTCTCGATATAAAAACAAAAGGTAAGACCGTAAGCATTATTGCGGTAAACGGAAAGTTGAAAGTTGACCTCGACGCGTATAACGAATTTGTCGAACTCGTTCAAAACACGTACAATGCTTTATAACTTGCAAGATTTTAAAAAGTGGGGCTATAAGCCCGTTATCTTGCTAAAATCGACATAAAACATTGCTAAAAATCAAAAAAGAATTATGTTTACGTTTATAAAATTAGTACTTATTTTCTTTTTCGGGGCGTTGCTCGGTTGGGTTACGGAACTGTTTTTTAGAAGAATCGTTCATAAAAAATGGATTAACCCCGGTTTTTTAGTCGGTCCGTGGCTACCGCTGTACGGACTCGGGCTTTTGGGACTTTACGGAATGTCGTCTTTGGATTTATCGTTTATTACAAGCGTTTTTTGGCAAAAAGTATGTTTAATACTTTTAATAACGATCGTTATGACGCTTCTCGAATACTTTACGGGACTTATTTTTATAAAAGGCTTAAAGGTTAAACTTTGGGATTATTCCGACAGAAAGTGGAATATCCAAGGCATTATATGTCCGCTTTTCAGTTTGATATGGGGGCTTATAGGCGCCGTGTATAATCTTTTTTTACACAGATACATAAGCGCTGCCGCCGACTTTATTTCGCTTCATATCGAATACTCGTTTTTCTTAGGCATTGTAGGCGGATTTTTCATTGTCGACAACGTTTATTCCTTCAAGCTTGTTTCAAAAATTAAAAAATGGGCGACGGAAAACAACGTAGTTGTAAAATACGAGCATCTTAAACTCAGCATTAAGCGTAACGCCGAAAAGCTTAAACAAAAGTCGAGTTTCGTATATTCTTTTAAAAGCCCCGGCGATATAGTTTTCGAACTCAACAGATATCTTTTGGAAAAAGGCAAAAAGTTTGCGGACGAAAAGTTTACGAAATTAAGTAAACAAAATCGTTCGGACGACAACAACAACGATAACGAACCTAAAGAGTAGTCGTTTTACAAAAAATCGACAAAGTGGGGCTATAAGCCCGTTAACACAAGTTTTTTGTTAATAATTAAAGGAAATGTCTTTATGAGTATTATAAAATTTAAGGACCTTAAGTATGTTAGGTTCGACGTTGAAACCTATAAAAACGCCTTAGAAGATTTTAAAAAAAGCGTTAATAGCGCAAAAACATATAAGGACGTTTTGTCCGCACGTGAAAAATTTATAAAAGTGTCCGAAACTTATTCGACTAATTCTTCGCTTGCGTATACTCGTTATTCGTTAAACGCTTACGATGAATTTTATCAAGCCGAAAAAGATTATTACGACGAAGTTTCGCCTACGATAGCGGGGTACTTTACGGAATATTGCAAGTTGATGCTGTCAAGCCCGTTTAGAAAAGAACTCGAACAAGTTTTACCGGAAACTTTATTTAAAAGTTACGAATGTTCGGTAAAAAGTCATTCGAAAGAAATCGAAGACGACGAAAGAGAAGAAAACGCCCTCGTGACGCAATATTCCGACCTTTTAGCAAAGCTTACGATAGACTTCAAGGGCGAAAAACGCACGTTAAGTTTTGTCCGTGGGTTTATGGAAGACGGAAATAGAGAGGTAAGGCGACAAGCTGCCGAGGCAATCGGTAAAGCGCTCGAAACGATTTCTACCGAACTCGACGAAATTTACGACGGTCTTGTTAAAGTGCGTACCCGTATGGCGAGAAAGCTCGGCTATAAAAACTTTGTCGAGCTCGGCTATTTAAGAATGGAAAGAATCGATTACGACGTTTCCGCGGTAAGGGCTTTTAGAAACAACGTTTACGAAGACGCCGTCGGCGTCGTTAGTAGAATAAAAGAAAACGTAAAACAAAAACTTAATTTAGATAAATTTTACTTTTACGATAACGAAATAACCGAAACGCCCGTTCCGCCGACGCCTTACGTAAACGGCAACGATTTACTTAGGTCGGCGCTCGATATGTATAGGGAAATGAGCCCCGTAACCGGTAACTTTATGGAAAAAATGCTCGAAGCCGAGGCTTTCGACGTGGAAACAAGGGACGGAAAAAGCGGCGGCGGGTATTGTACTTGTTTCGAAGACTACAAACAACCCTTTATTTTTGCAAACTTCAACGGTTCGTCGGGCGACGTCGACGTCGTAACGCATGAATTCGGTCATGCTTTGGCGGATGAGTTTTGTTTTAAAGAAGGCGACCCCGAAGTAGGAATAGGTTCGATGGAAACGGCGGAAACCCATTCGATGAGTATGGAGTTTTTCGCTTGGAAGTTTATCGACAAGTTTTTTAAAGAGCCTACCGAATACAAAATCAAACATCTTGAAAGTTGTCTGACCTTTTTGCCTTACGGCGTTATCGTCGACGAGTTTCAACATATAGTTTACGAAAACCCCGATATGACGCCCGCCGAAAGAAACTCGGCTTATTTGGCGCTTGAGAAAAAATATCGCCCCTATATGTCCTACGAGGGAATACCGTATCTCGAAAAAGGCACGCGTTGGCAATATCAAATGCATATTTACGAATCGCCTTTTTACTATATAGACTATTGCTTGGCGCAAGTTGTCGCGCTCGAGTTTTTAGTAGAGGCGCAAAAAGATTACGATGCGGCGCTTCAAAGGTATTTCGAACACATAAAACGCGGGGGCAAATATCCGTTTAGTAAACTCGTTGCGTTAGCGGGGCTCGATTCTCCTTTTAAGGAAGGCGCCTTAAAAAAGGTCTTTGATATGTCGTTAAAGATACTTTGCGACCTTAAGTCTAAATAATGTTTTTTGCATATAACGGGCTTATAGCCCGACTTTATATAAAAAAGCAGAGCAAAACGCTCTGCTTTTTTATATAACTTGAAACAATAATAACAAGATTGTCGCTTTTTGGCTTGAAAGAGCACGGCTTTCTGTTTTGAAAAAGTGTAAAAATCACAGATAATAGGCTTATAGCCGCACTTTTTACAAGAATACTAACAACTAACCAAAGAAAAACGCGTAACTATTCTCGTTTTTCGCCGAGTTTTATAAGTGCGGATTCCGTTATAACGGACCAATCGTATTGGGGAAGGTATCTTCCCGAAAAAACCCCGCCGTTATAGACGTAATCCCACATATCGCATTTTACGTTTTGGGTATTTATAACAGAGCGACCTCTTTCGAAAGAGACCAAGTTTTCGACGCCTGCGTCTTTTAACGTAAGTCTAAGCCTTGTTACGGCGTCGCGATAAAGCCTTTTAGCAAGTTCTGCGTTTTTGTCGGGCCACAAGTTGCCGATTACCGTATCCATGGTAACAAAGGAACCTTTTGCGTCGGTTAAAAGCGCTAAAAGTTCTTTTGCCTTAGAGGAAGAAAAGTCTACCGCAATACCGTTTACAAACAAATCGAAAGCATCGAAAGTCTTTAAAAAGCAAGTTTTTATGCTGTTTTCGGCTTTAAATTCGGCAATGAGGTTTAAAATCGACTCTTTTCTGTAAGGTTTGTGGCAAAAGCGTACGGTTTTACCCTTTAGTCTGTCGCAAATTTTCTTTTCGTTTTCGGCATAGGCGCTTATAAAAACTATTTTTAAGTCGGGCTTTACGGAAAGCATTTTTTCGGCAAGGTCCACGCCGTCTACGTCCGGCATTTTTATATCCAAAAAGGCAGCGTCGACGGGCGTTTTTTGTAAGTAATCGAGTGCCGACAAAGGGTTTTGCATAAACATTCTGCAGTCGATGGACGGATCGTCTAAAATGTTGGGTAAAAAGGTGCTTAAAGCGGATATTTCGTCGTCAATAACTATAATTTTCATAATTTACCGTAAAATCGTTATGGTTATTTTAGTTCCGTCGCCGATATTGCTTTCGACGGTGAAGTTTGCGTTTATAAGTTCGAAGCGTTTTTTTGTATTGCACAGCCCTACGCCTATTTTAGTGTTTTGAGTATCGAAACCGCAACCGTTGTCGCTTACGGTAACGATTATTTGCCGTTTATCCTGCGAAAGGCAAGAGGTGATTTCCGCATACCCGTCTTGTTTTTGAACAAGTTTGGCGTGTCTTACTGCGTTTTCGATTAAAGGCTCGATAGAAAGAGGCGGAACTTTAAAGTCGGTGTACTCGAGGTTTAAAAAAAGCGATAGTTTGCCGTCGTGGCGTAAGTTTTCAAGCTCGAAATAATTGAGGACGTTTTTGATTTCTTCTTCGAAATCAATAAGGTCCACGCCGTTATTGTCGGTGATAAGTCTTAAATGCCTTGCAAATTTTTCGACAGCGGAGTCGCCTTTATCGAGGTCTTTTCTGTATTCGTGCTGTATCGCCGTTAAAGAATTGTATACGAAATGAGGTTTTATTTGGGCTTTCAACACGGCAAACTCTGCTAAAGCAAGGTCTTTTTCGAGCGCGCTTACCTTGATTGCCTCTCTTTCGGTAAGGGCGATTTTATAAAGCCACAAAACCGTGAAGCAAATTATTATAATCATCAAAATGAGCGAAAATATAAATTCCGTACCGAATTTTATAACGCCGAGCCCGTCGCAAAACTCAAAAATAAACGTGTTTATAATTAGCGAGAACATAACGCCGTAAATGCATTTTTCCACTATGCTTTTTTGCGTTTTAAAGCAAAACGGGTAAATAAACGAGCAAGCGTTTAGTACAAACAAGAGTGCGAATATCGGTGCGATAGGAGTGCCGTAAAAGGCAATTATCAAAGCAACCGAGAGAATAAGAAGGGCGGAAGATATTATAAAGTGTTTTTTCATTTTGACGTTTTCGTCCGTGAAAAGTCTAAGTATAAACATTACGTATGCGCCCGCCGCGGTAAAAAGCCTAAGAAGCGAGGAAGTCGTGTAACTAAGGTCCGTAACGTAAGACATATCCTTGCCGACTAAAAAATGACAAAACAAAAACAATATCAAAAGCGGAGCGTAAACGTCTTTTTTCTTTGCAAAAAAGATTGCCGAAAGAATGCTTAAAACCACTGCCGCCAAGGTTACGCCGAGCGCAACGTAGGTAAACGCGCGCAAATCTTCGCCGTAACTAACACCGCCTTCCGCCGCCGCAAGCCAGGGCGCCGCATTTAAGCCGCCGTACTCGGTTGCCGAAAGTTCTATTACGATTACAAGAGGCGAGCCGTCGGATTTATACGGGTAGATTTCGGAGGGCACGCCCGTTGCGACCGTTTTCGACGGGTCTTTGGATAAAGTGCCGCTAACGTAATTGAGTTCGCCGTTTATATAGACGCGGTAAGCAAAGTTTTCGTTGTGTCTAAAAACTACGATGTCGGCGCCTTCCTGTACGTTTTCGGCGACAAGGCGGTAGGAAGCGTAACCCTCCTTTTTTAAAGCGCCGTTTCCGAAGTCTTTATACGTCCACAGCGACGGCACGTCGATAAGTCCGTCGCATTCGCCGTCGTAGCCGTCGGTTACTATCCAGCGACCGTAAAAAAACTCCCACTTGCCGGATAAATTGCAGGCAACGTCTCGGGGAAGAAGACTAACTCCGTCAAAATCAACCTTTCCGTCACTAACTTCGGGACTGTCGTATATTTTGCAATAGTTGTCGTTAAGCAAATATAGTCCGAGCGAAAAACCGACAATCAATATAGCGATTGCCGTAAAGATTGAAATTTTGACGGCTCGATTTGCCGTTTTTTTCCGTTTTTTAAATGACATCTTTTGTTTTTCGGGTAAGTCCTTTTATTGTTACACGTCTATTATAACAAGAAAAAGCCAAAAAAGCGCCAAAAACGCGAGGTGTTTTATAAAAATTCTTAAAAAAACGAAAAAACTCGGTCAAAATTTGTTTTTTATCAAAATATCGATTACTACGTTTCGGCGCCGAGAAACGGTTTTTTTAATTATTTCCAAACCGTTTTTGTTTTTAAAAACATAAAAGTCGGGCTATAGGTCGGTTTTTTGGCGTTTTTTATAATTTTAACGCAGCTTGGCGAACAAAAACTATTTTTCGGATAAATAAAAAAATTTAGAGCGCATACCTCGTTTTTGGCGCTTTTTTGGCACTTCGTTTGTTAAATTAGTATATAGAATAAATCATAGGAGATTTATAAGTATATGAAAAACAAGAAAACATTGATTATCGTAATCGCTTCCGTTGTGGTGATTGCCATAGCGGCAGCGTGCATTGCGGCGTTTGCGGGAGGAAACCATTCTTCGTCAAGTAGCGGTAGCGGTGACGGCGATTCGGGGGCTAAGTTATTTAGCCCGCAACTTATCGTTAAGATAGAAGACCCCGAAATTTCGATTGTAGAAGAAAGGGACGAATACACAAAACTCGATACCGTTTCTTACTATTATAACGAAAATTTGTCGGAAAGCGATATCCAAGGTGCGCTTAACGAAAGTTATCTTCCGTCTTTTAAGGTCGATTTCACGCTTAGCGCAACGCTGAAAAACAACAATGACGCGACGGATAGGGGCTACGAAACGTCTGTCGAATGTAGCGTGAAAACTAGAGATGAACGCAGCCCTGAAAGTTGTTTGTCCGTCGAGTGGAAAAACGGGAAACTGAATTTCAAAGTGGATTTAAACGAACATACGATAAGCAGAGATACTTATCTGTTCTTTTCTTGGGAACTGTTAAAAAGCGATATATCCAGCGAACTTTCAAAGTACGACGCGCTTAACTCTTCGTCTTCGGGCGGGGACGTTGCCGAGTTAAACAGGTCTTATGCGGATGATTTTGGTAATTTCGGGCTCGACGTAGGTTGGGCTACGACGGAAGGCACGACGTTTTCAAACGACAAATTCGTTATTTTGTCCCAGCCTATAGACGGCGGAACCGTCGACGTAGATATAAAAACTTTGCGTAGCACGAGCGAGACGCCTTCTCCGTACGAAAGAGTAAATTATAACTTTTTCTCGTTAGAAAGACGTGATTACGATGCGGTTTCGGAAAGTTTCCGTTCGCTTTTGGAAAAAGAAGAGGAGATAAACTTCGAATGCGAGGACCTTATCGAATATTGGGGAATGGACAGCGACGAACTTCATCGGGACGAATCTTTTAGAGAAAAAGAAAGTTATATAGCGTTAGACAAATCCGTTATCGAATTTAAAAAGACAATCGGTTATCAAACCTTTGTTTTTAGGTATGATTTCGCCTCATACTACGGGTGGCGCTATTCCGAAGGAATGCCGATTACGGCAGATTATGTCAACGCCAAATATTATTTAGGACAGGAAGCGCCTACGGAAACCGTTCGGGTTACGGTTTTCGGTCAAACGGCTAACGTTACGGCAACGTACACCGTAATCGAAAACGATGACCATCATTCTTCCGTTGCAGGTTATACTGTAAACGTCGCCGATTTACCTCTGTTTTTTGCCGATAAATTGACGGAAAATTGCACGCTCTTGTATACGTTGCCTTCCCAACAATCGTATAATGACGTAATACCGTATCAATTAACGAATCCCGACAGCGTAAGTATTTCGGTCCCCGATACAAACGTACAGGAATACTGCGAAAACGGATTGGCGAACGCAACGCTCACGTATATTTACGGCGATAAGCAATATTCCGATACGTTTAAAAATATAGTTGACGCTTATTACGCTTCGGGTCATAGTGGTCATACCGAAACTCTCAATAAAAAAATATATAGCGTTGCTTACAATGCGCTTCATTACGCAAAGGATTCCGCCGAATATACGTTGTTCGGTATCGTCGGTAGTGGCAGATATTTAGTAGAGGTACGCTGTTTGAGCGATAAAACCGCAAGCGACGAGCCCTACGTGTTTACTAACTGTAAGCTTTCGTTAACAGAGAGTTTGGACGAGGATGATAACGCACGGGATTATTGGTTTACTTTAAGCGTTAAAGTCGCCCCTTATCTTTACAACGCGACAATAAGCGACGGCGGGTGTTTGGCGGCGGAATATTGGCAAGGCGACGGTTTGACCCTTTCGTCCGACGCAACGCTGACGCTCGAATGGAAGAGAACGATTTCCATGTATTCGAGTTGCGAAACGGAAACCGTTCCGATGACACAGGAAAACATAGTCGACTTTAATACAGAGAAAGCGGGCGACTACGTCTACGTCGTTACGTACGGCGGCAGAAAGTTCGAACAAGACAAAACCCTCTTTACGTACAAAGTAAAAGCAGACAACGTCGTGTCTATAGAGGTATTAAGCGGTTCGCTTTTAGGACCTTTTGTCGTCGGCGAAGATTTAGACTTGAGGGAATCCAAAATAAAAGCCGAATACCAAAGCGGCAAGACGAAAGATGTCGAAATAACGTCATCGATGGTTTCGGGGTATAATAAAAACGCTAAGGGTGCGCAAACCTTAACGATTGCTTACGGCGGAAAAACCGTCGACTTCGGTATTACGGTAAAACAGGTTTCGTCGCTCTCGATTTACGAGGCGCCGTCCGCGAAGTATTGCATAAACCAAAAACCCGAAGAAATTTTAATTAAAGCCGTTTTCGAGTCTTCTGACGATTACGATATTATATCCGTACCGCAAGAAACGATAGAGGAACTTTTCGACACCGAAACTAAAGGAGATAAAACTTTTACTTATACTTACGGCGGGCAAACGGCGTGGTTTAATTATACCGTTTACGAATTTGTTTATTTATATTATACGGAGGACGGCTTAAAAGCCACGATAACGGGCATGAACTTCACCGCCCCCGAAGGCGACCAAAAAGCAGTTAAACTTACGGACTGCGTTAACATAAGCATTGAAACGGTAGACGGTTTAGAGGTCGAAAAAATCGAGGCGGGCGCGTTTAGCGGTCAATCGGGCATTTCGACGATAAGGCTTCCCGAGACGGTTATCTACATAGGCGACAATGCTTTTTCGGGCTGCACAAGACTGAAAACCGTTAACGTGCCTTCGGGCGCAAGCGTCGGCAAGACGATTTTCAAAAACTGTAATAGTCTTGAAAACCTTTCGATTCCCGGTGCCGCGCAAGACTACTTGTATTTGTATTTTGCGGAAACACCTAAAAAGAGCGGCGACAAGGTAACCGTTCCCGCTAATCTTACGGTGGAATTTACTGAAGGTACCACTACGCTTTCGGACGAATTTTTTGACAGAATCACAAACCAAATCAAAAAGGTCGTATTCCCGTCGACTCAAACGTCTCTCGGAACGCAAAGCGGTCTTGATATTATAGACGCTTTCGAAAGCAAATCCTCCGTGGTTAAAGTTATTGACGAAGTTTTATACACGGAAAGCGGTGCTTGCTTATACTACTACCCGAAAAAAGTAACTAAAACCGAACTTACGCTCGGCGAAGAAGTTACAAGCATCGAGACTGTTAAAAATAACGAATACTTAGAAACCGTCGTAATAAACGGCAACCTTACAAAGTTAGCGGAAGGGGCTTTTTATAACTGCACGGCATTAAGTAGCGTTACATTTAACGGAAGTTTAGATAAAATCCCGCAAGGTGCGTTCGATATGTGCGAAAAATTAACCGAGTTCGTCTTCCCGAAAAACTTGACGACAATCGAATATGCTTTTTCGCTCGTCGCAATCGAAAACGTACGTATACCCGATTCCGTGACCTTTTTACACAAAAACGCCTTTTACGGTTCGAGTGTAAAACGTTTATATATTCCTTCGTCCGCTATGGGGCAATTAAATCAAGGCGAAAGTATGCAACTTTACGAACTCGAAGAACTTGCTTACGACGGAAGTATTCCGCTTAGTAGTTTTTCGGCGTATCGCGACGGCGACTATATGCATCCGCAAAAACTGAAAGTTGTTTATATTACGAAAAAGGTGTGCGACAATTTCGCAAAAAGCGCAAGTTTAACGTCGAATGCTAAGGTCTATTTGTCTAAAGACGTTACCGAGATAGGAAGTTACGTAGGCGTTACAACTCTCTATACGGAAAGAACTTCTGCTTCAGATATTAATGTCGATTGGAGAGCTTACACAACAATCAAGTTAGCGTCCCAAGACCCGTATATACATTGGTGGGAAGCCTAACTTAAAACCGGGGCACAAAAGCCCGACACGAAACCGAGTATAAAAACAAAATATGCCGATAATAGGCTTATAGACCGACTTTTATGTTAATAATATGTCGGTAAAAAAGAAAAAGGCTCCTTTAAGGAGCCTTTTTTAGAATGTGCCGAGTAAAAGTCGGCGTTACTTTAGGTTTAGGCGGTAATAAAAAGTTTGTCAATAATCGAGGCAGGCACGGTCTTTTACGAAAGGACGAACGTAAGTATCGGCTACTTTAACGTGTTCGGGGTGCTTTGCGTAAATTGCTATGTCTTCGGCGCTTTTTAGCGTTGTGACAAGCGCCATGTCGTGCGTCGAGGACGGTATCGGGTTTGTGACAAACTCCGCCGATAAAAGGCCGGGGACTTTCCCGACGAGGCTTTTTAAATTTTCTGCCATTGCTTTTTTGAGCGCCGGTTTGCGGCTTTCTTCGATATCGTCTTTAAACTTCCACATTACTATATGATGTACCATGTTTTTACTTCCTTTTTTGTTTTTTATATTGTAGCATAATTAAGCCTGTTTGAAAAGTTTTTTAAACGGATAATTTAAAAAACAGATTTTTAAAAGTGTTTTAAAATTTTCAAAAAGCCCGATATAAGCCCGTTATCGCAAAAAACGCTTTAAAAAAAACGAAAAGCGGTTTTTGCATTCAGCAAAAACCGCCGCTTGGTTTGGTTTTAAGATTCGGGTAAAGATTCTTCCTGTTCTTTAATTTCGGTTTCGGCTTTATCCGACGCTTCTTCGTCTAAGACAACGACTTTAAGTTCGCTTACCTTGCGCTGACTGCAGCGGGTGATGACGATGTGCAAATGTTCGAAATCGAAAGAAGCGTTTCTTTTAGGCATATCGCCGAGTTTTTCGACAACCCAGCCGCCGACCGTTTGAGAATCGAAATCGTCGTCCTCGGCCTCTATCGAAAAGAGTTCGAAAAAGTCGCCGAGATCGGCGTTTGCGTCTACGCGGTAAGTGTCTTCGGAAATTTTTTCAAAGTATTCGACGACTTCGTCGTGTTCGTCCCAAATCTCGCCGACGAGTTCCTCTAAAACGTCTTCTAACGTTACGATACCTAAAGTGCCGCCGTATTCGTCGACGACGACAGCCATATGCACTTTAGATTTTTGAAAGACCTTTAGAAGCGTCGAAATCTTCATGTGTTCGGTTGCGATTGCAACCCTTTTTATAATCGAAGTAATACTTTGATCGCCTTTGTCGAGTGCGTTTAAAAAGTCCTTTTCGTGCACCATACCGATGATATGGTCGATGCTGTCCGTGTAGACGGGCAGTCTCGAATAGCCGTTTTGAAGGAAAACGCGTTTGATTTTATCCATCGGTAAGTCGACGGGGATAGCAACCACGTTGACGCGGGGGACTAAAACCTCTCCGACTTCGCAGTCGTGGAATTCTATTGCGTTGGAGATAAGTTCGGATTCGCTTTTATTCAAAGCGCCGTCCTCGCTCGCTTCTTCGACGATGTTTAGTATTTCTTCTTCGGTAACGCCTTCCGACTTGGTTAGTTTAAAGACTTTAACGAGAAGTTTTTTAAGCCCCGTAAAAATAACGCAAATAGGCCATAAAACGTATGTAAACAGTTTAATAAGCCCGCAAAAGTTTTCCGCGAATGCTTCGGGTCTTTCTTTTGCTAAGGTTTTAGGCGTGATTTCACCGAAAATCAAAACCACTACGGTAATAACGATTGTCGACAGCGTCGACGCTAAACCTTCGTTGCCGCTGATTAATTTCATAAAAAGCAAGGTCGCTATCGTCGAAGCGGTGATGTTTACAATGTTGTTACCGACTAAAAGCGTAAAAAGTATTCTGTCGAAATCATCCGACATTTTCAGGGCTTTTTCCGACTTTCGTTGCTGAGAGGGGGTGCGCCTGTCGTCTTGCATACGGGTTTTCAGCCTCGAACGGTTAAGCGACGTAAAAGCCGTCTCGCTCGCAGAAAAGAAAGAGGAAAGCATGATGAGTACCACTAATACGAGTACGTATACAAAAATTATACTGTCAGGTTCAGGGTACGGGTCAGGTTGTGTCATAACTTGTTTAAAAAACTCCTTGTATAAAAATTATAGTGCGATTATTGTAACATATTGCAAGAAAAAAGTAAACGGTTTTAAGTGTAACAAGTAAATATATCGTAAAAATTCACGAAAAATCGTAAAATATTCCGATTGCGGATTTTTGCGGGTTAAAAGACCCGCGGCGTTTAACTAAACGATAAAATGTGCCGCCCTTTCGTAAAAGACCGTGCCTGCTTCGATTATTAAAAAACACAATATTTCCGTCTAAACAAAAACAACAACGCCGACTTATGCTCGACGTATCCTAAAAGAGTAACTTTGCTTATGAAGTACCCCACATAAGTTAAACAAACTTCGGAATGCATATTATAATGCGACAGTCTTTTTTATTCGACTATTCTAAAAAGGGACTCCCGTAATGAGCCTTTTTTATTTTTTGCCGACATTTTTCCAATACAAAAGTTGCTCTATAGGCTTGTTATCGATATATTTTGAGGAAACAACACAGCTGAACGCAACACAACCTTTTCTGTTTATTATGAGGATTATTACAGGGCTTAATTTACAAATCCGCATCCCTTGCACGAAATGGGCAACTTGAAGACATAAAAGGCTTGTCCTTTGGAAAATCCCTTATTAAGGGAATCGCCCTTGATACAACAAGGGAGAGCAAATCATAACTTAAGCCTTTTTACCCTTTACACAAAGGAGCCGAAGACGAAAAACTAAAAAATCCTTAAATTTATAAAAATGCAGATTGAGTTGAAAAAATATCGTTGACAGAAATTTCCTATAGTGGTAAAATATAATCGCAACGCAATTTAATACCGAACAAGAAAAGTATACTTCGGCAGAAGTGTACTAATTTTCGCATTACATATCTTTTCTTTTTGGTATTGGTTATTTTGCGTTGCAGCGAAGCGGAACTGAAGCATTTTTGTACGCGTCGTCCGTTTTGCGGGCGGCGCGTTTTTTTGTGCGAAAAACGCAAAGTCCCGCCTTATCCTCCCCCCTTTTTTAACGCCCTACGCCGATTTGGCTGATGGCGAACGCCATAAACATTTTATTTCAAGGAGAAACAAAGATGAAAAAGAAACTTTTGTCGGCAATTTTACTCCTCTCGGTTGCGACGCTGTGTTTGTTTTGCATAACCGCTTGCAAAACGAATAACGGCCAAAACAGTGGCTCGGATTCAAGCCAAGGCGGTGAACATATTCACAAGTATATCGAAACCGTTATCGAACCTACGTGCACAACAGGCGGCTATACCTTGCATAAGTGCTCTTGCGGCGAGGAGTATCGAGATAACGAAACCCTTTCAAAAGGACATAAATATGGCAATTGGGTTGAAACAATTGCCTCGTCATGCCAGCAAGAAGGTTCTGAACGTAGAGTATGTAGCGACTGTGATTATACAGAATTTAGAAGTCTATCAAAAAAGTCTCATGAATATGTGATGACGGACATATCCATTATAAGTGCGGTGGAAGAAACAACGTACCAATGTGCCTTTTGCGGACACCAGATCATTGAAAATACAGATGTTTCAAACATCATTTTGGATTGTGAAACAAATTTTTACTTCGACATTATTTTTGAGGGGACAAAAGAAGAAATCTATACAAGTCTACTGGTTTTTGATGCTTATTTTGACAATGCCGAAGACGCATCTTTTGACTCTGCTAAAGTCAGTTATAATACAACGTTAGTAGAAAAAAACATATGGCGTATTACACCGACAATTAATTATGAACAGGGAATAACTTATGTTGCAAGAATCACAAACGATAATATTAAATTCAAAGACTATCTTGGCAACAGCATTCTTTTTGCTATAAAGTCGGAAATACATGAAAAAATAGAGTTTAACAACGATATCGTTTTCTTGAAGGCATTGGAAAACCAAGCGCCCGGTTATTATCCATATGCTCTTTATTATCAAGAGGAATCCGAAAGTTTGTGTTTGAGTGTCGGCAGGGTCGACGGTTTGGTTATAGGCTCTATTTTATGTATCGGGGAAGTTGAAAGTATGCAAGGACTATTCGCAACGACAACTGCAGATGTTTATTTTGGAAAAATAGAAACAATATCTGCGAATTTAGAAGGAAATTATGTTGTAACGATGTCTTGCCCGGACATATTGGAACTCTTTGATACGTTAGATGTATATGCTGAGCAAAATATAGATTTTTCAAATTCACAGTTAGAAGGAAACATTGAAGAACAAGTGGAAGCGGCGTTGTTTTCTAATAACGACTTCCTCGGTTATATAAGTTCAGTTAATCTCACGGCAGAATCTTATTTATCAGAGCGTAATTTTGATACTGCAGTATTAACGACAGCCGCCTTTATGGATTGTATAAATCTTGATCCATCTGTTCGTGTAGACGGAACAAAAATTTATGTTACTATTAACGGAGATATTACAGTTCCCATAAAAACTAAGGCGGGTGTGAAAATCGGCAGTATAAAAGTTTATTTCAAAGCCAGCACGGAAATACAATTCGAGTTATCGTTAAATCACAAAATAAAATTTACGTGGTTCATTCCTACAGGTATCGAGTATTTTGATTTTAGATTAACACAAAAGGATACATTCACTTTTGAGTTTGGCGTAGACTTGGATATTGATTATAAGATCGAAAACGGACAAACGGACTATATATATAACGAAAAAAGCAAAATGGTGCATTCGGCTGAGTGTCGTCACGTAAAAAATTTAATTGGACGGAGTGATAACTTAAAGTACATAACCGCAGCACAATTGGTTGAATATTTAAATAAGACGGAAACTCAAGTTTGCGATGTATGTAAAGCAGGAACTTTGAACAGAACAATTCTCGCGAAGAATGAGGTTAAGAAGAAAGTACATTGCTCTAATTGTTATATGGTGACAGAAAGTATGCTATATACCGACGAACCTATAGAAGATCTTCTTTCTGCCGGATATACTGCCTGTGATATTTGTAATCCGGATTCTACGGATAAAGAAGATTTTGAGAGTCGTCTATTACAAACTATTGAATATGCCGATTGGTCTGACAAAATTCAAGAAATTACAAAATGGGCAAAAAATTCGAATATTTCCGAATATAGCGCGACAGGTGTTAAGCTGTGCGGTGTTAGTTTTAATGTGGCGTATGTGTTTACCGTTAATCTTGACGTTAGCATGGTTCTTCAGTTTAAATTAGAAGCGTCATTAGCATACAAATACGAGATTTCACATTCCAACACCTACGGTATGCGACTAAAAAACGGGCATGCTGAAACTTATTCGATCAAGACGCAAAAAGCAAGTACAAACGAGTTACATGTTGCGGGCAAGGCTGAATTTAAGTATGGCATCAAGGCAGACTTATATATTAGTATTCTTGGCTTGTCAAAGTATGTAAGGGTCGGCATATCTGCTGAAGCAGGTGTATATGCTGAAATCGCCGGCGTTGCAAATATATCGTTTACCGATGACGACGACTATGCTGCCGCATATCTCGACGCGGGACTATACTTTGATATCGATGCATACTATAAATTTTTCAAATGGCAAGGAAGTGCAGAAATTTACTCGGACAAATTGGCGCTTTTAGCATACGGCTATGATAGGGCGTACTATGGATATGCAGATTACACCGAGAGTATTGATATTTCCGACGAGTGCGAGATTTCTTCGTTTGTTTCATTAAATGTAAATTATTATGATTTACAAACAATGAGCACTTCACAAGATGTTCTTTCACTACTTGGTGTCGAAGGAAAATACACCATAGAGATGCGACTAAATGACGGAACATATTTGAAAATAGTTGACGGTAAATTATGTTTAAAGGACAACCATCCATGTAAGTTTAGTGATGTATTATATATCAATGTAATTTCCGATAATACTTGGAAGAAATATACTAAAGGCAACGCCGTATACTATTTGGAAGATTATGAAGTAACGATAAACTACTACAACGAGGATCACTGTAACTTTGTTGTGACTTCGCATACTGATCCTACATGTGTGCTTCAAGGCAACACGAAGTATCATTGTTCTGTGTGTGATAAAGAAAAGATTGATATAATTGATGCAACAGGATTACATTCCGCTCAGATTAGTTACGTTTGGTCAAGTGATAATTCGACTTGTACCGCGACAATGGTTTGTACAAACGGAGGAGGACACAAGGAAACTGAAACAGTCACTGCGACAATTACGGTTACTCAACAAAGAACTTGTGAATTAGACGAAATATCAACCTATAATGCGGCTTTTACTAATTCTGTATTTGAAAAACAGACTAAAGAAAACGTTAAAACTGCAGAAAAGTTAGGTCATACAAAAGCAACAGCGGTCGAAGAAAATAAAGTAGAGCCAACTTGTGAGAAAGACGGAAGTTATGATTTAGTTATATACTGCTCGACTTGTCATAAAAAACTAAGCACCGAACATAAGACGATAACAGCACGCGGACATAACTATGGTGAAGTTTCTTACGTATGGAATAGCAATAACACGACTTGTACGGCAACGAGAGTTTGCGCTAACAATAGTAATCATAAGGAAACCGAAACGGTAAATGCGACAATCACGGTTACGCAAGAACAAAGTTGCGTTTTGCCCGAATTATCGACCTATAGCGCGACTTTTTCCCACACTGCGTTTATGCCGCAAACTAAATCGGGCATACAAACGGCAGATAAAAAAGGACATAATTACGTTAACGACGTATGCTTAGAATGCGGAAAAATAAAGGTTTCGGAAGGTTTAGCGTATTCGATAAATCAAGACGGAGAAACTTGCACGATAACGGGAATCGGTACTTGCACGGACGAAGAAATAATCATACCTTCCGTTATGGATGGCTACACGGTAACGGCTATTGGCGACAACGCGTTTGACGTACAAGGTATTACAAGCATAACAATTCCCGATAGCGTAACTTCGATTGGTTCGTATGCGTTTCGTGGTTGTCGATTTACAAATATCACAATTCCCGATAGCGTAACTACGATTGGAAAGTGGGTGTTTTTGGAGTGCATGGATCTTACTTCCCTTTACATTCCTGCAAGTGTGACAAAGATCGGCGAAGCGTTAACGGCGTATTGCGATCAAATTACGACAATAACCGTAGCGGACGATAACCGAAGATATAAGAGTGTAAACAATTGCCTTATCGACACAGAAACGAAAGTATTAGTTGCGGGGTGCCAAAACAGCGTTATTCCGACGGACGGTAGTGTAACCGCAATCGGAAATAGTGCGTTTTTCGGCTGTAGAACTTTATTAAAACTTTCTATCCCTGACAGCGTAACGTCAATAGGTGCTTACGCATTCGCTTTTTGCCAAGAAATTTACGACTTGAGAATTCCCGATACTTTGATGCAGATAGGCGAAATGGCTTTTTCGCAATGTTACAAACTTGTTTACATTAATATTCCCGCTTGCCTTAATAGCATAGGGGATCAAGCGTTTGATGGATGCCAGGGTTTGTTGAGTGTATCGTTGCCGAGTTGCATGACAACAATAACGCACGATATGTTTACCTGCTGTTTGAGTTTGGAAAGTATTGTGATTCCTAAAAGCATAACAAGCATTGCCGAATATGTTTTTGAGGACTGCGAAAAATTAAAAGACGTTTACTATGTCGGGACCTCAAGCGATTGGGATAAAATTACCATAGGCAGCAAAAATGAAAATTTGACCGAGGCAAGTATATATTTTTATAGCGAGACTCAACCGACGGAAAACGGCAAGTATTGGCACTACGATGAAAACGGAAATATCGTAATTTGGCAAATACATGTTCACAATTACATTAACGACGTATGCTTAGAATGCGGAAAAATAAAGGCTTCGGAGGGCTTAGCGTATTCGATAAACCAAGACGGAATAACTTGCACGATAACGGGCATAGGTACTTGTACGGATCACGAAATAATCGTACCTTCCGTTATAGACGGCTACACGGTAACGGCTATCGGCGACAATGCGTTTTACGGCTCGGCTATAACAAGCGCGGTAATCCCCGGCGGTGTTGTTTCGCTTGGAACGTCGGCGTTCCATAACTGTTATAATTTGGTAAACGTGGTGCTTTCCGATAGCATAACTTCGATCGGAGAGATGGCCTTTTGTCGTTGTACGAGTATTACGAGTTTTACAATTCCTAAAATGGTAACTATTATCGAGCAGCAAACCTTTGCTAGTTGCGAGAGTTTATTGAAAATAATAATTCCGGATCACGTAACGTCGATAGACTATCGCGCTTTTGACAGCTGTTACAACCTAACGAGCGTAACGATCACGGGCGGCGTAACTTCAATCGGGTCTTCTGCGTTCGAAGCTTGCTACGCTCTTCAAAGTATAACGATTTCTAAAAGCGTAATAAGTATCGGTCCGGCTGCTTTTTCGAGTTGTGAAAAAATAAAAGACGTTTACTATATAGGGACGTCGGATGACTGGAACAAAATCAACTTAACCAGCAATGATAATTTGATGAACGCCGAAAAGCATTATTACGGCGAACTCGATTATATCGCTTGGGGCGACAGTATTACATACGGCATTGACGGCACGAACGCCGGAAAGAGGATGGAAAATCCTTATCCTACCTTAATCGGCGAAAACTTAATGCTTAAATCTTACCGAAATAAAGGCGTTTCCGGGGCAACGTTTTGCAAAAACAATTTAGGTAGGACAAATATGACGGAAAACATATTGTCTTGCACGGAAAGTGCCGACATTGTTTCGGTAATGCTCGGCGTTAACGACTTTGCCGCAAACTTGCCCTTAGGATCGAAAGAAGACAAAACTAACGACACCGTTTACGGGTCTTTATACCTAATATGCGAACATTTTAAGACTTATTATAGCGACAGTTTTGTCTTCTTTATGACGCCGTTTCCTTATAGCAAAGGAAACACTCCTAATCAACAAGGGTATCTTTTGAAAGACGTTGCGGAAGCAATAAAATATATGGCAGATAAGTATAATTACCCTGTTTTGGATATGTTTACCGAAAGCGAGTATGAAACCGAAATGACGACAAAAGGTGATGGGTTACATCCGTCGCAAGAATATTTTGTTATTTACGGCGCGCCGAAAATGCAAACGTTTATCGTAACAAACTATCCTAATAAAATTAAAGAGGCATAACATTGTTTGTTCATAACCGATTTTTTAGACAAGCGGTTATAATTATTGCTCGAATAACAGGCTATAAGCCCGTTATTCGAGCAATTTGTTTTTTATCGAATATAAGGTTGTTTTTCGTTAAACACCCCGCTCGCATAAAAAACGGTAAGGTGAAAAAACGAAAAATCGATCTTGACGCTAAATAAGAAGAAGGCGCGGCGGTTTTATAAAAAACTGCGTTTAACGGGCTTATAGACCGACTTATTATATTTATTATACTATTAAGACGGCGTTAATAATCGGATTTGCAAATAGAAGATCTCGACAATAAATATATAAATGTGTTACCTTAAGATTGCATCGGCGGTAACTTTTTATTATATATAATAAGGTTATACGGGTGTGCCCTTTAGTCTTTAAAGCCTAATAGCGGAGGTATAAAAATTGTTTAAAGAATTATAATTGTTTTAATTGTCAAAAAATTTTTACTAAATGGCAGAAAAACCCTTGACAAAAGGTTAGTTTTTCTATATACTAATAATAGTAATCATTACTATTTATTTTTTCGGAGGATTAAAAATGTATATAAGCAAAGACATAATATATGTAGGCGTAAACGATAAAAACGTGGATCTTTTCGAGGGGCAGTACAAAGTGCCTTCGGGGATGGCGTACAATTCCTACGTCATTTTAGACGAAAAAACAGCCGTTATGGACACTGTGGACGCAAGTTTTACTCACGAATGGCTTGATAACGTTCAAAAAGCACTCGGCGGAAGGGCGCCCGATTATCTTGTGGTTCAGCATATGGAGCCCGATCATTCGGCGAACGTTCTCAATTTTAAAAAGGTCTATCCTAAAACTACGATCGTCGCAAGCGATAAAGCCTTTTTAATGATGAAAAATTTCTTCGGAGACGATTTTTCGGACAGCCGGATCGTAGTAAAAGAAGGGGATAGTTTAAACCTTGGAAAGCATCTTTTGAATTTCGTTGCCGCGCCGATGGTTCATTGGCCCGAGGTTATCGTAACTTACGAATCTGCGGAAAAAGTTTTGTTTTCGGCAGATGCCTTCGGTAAGTTCGGCGCTTTGGACGTAAACGAGCCTTGGGACGACGAAGCCCGCAGATACTATATCGGCATAGTCGGAAAATACGGCGTGCAAGTTCAAAATCTTTTAAAGAAAGCGTCTGCTTTGGACATAAATATTATTTGTCCTTTGCACGGACCCGTTTTAAAGGAAAACCTATCCCGTTATTTAAATTTATATAACACTTGGTCGTCCTACGAAGCGGAAACGGACGGCGTGCTTATAGCGTATACTTCCGTTTACGGAAACACTAAAAAGGCGGTAGAGCTTCTTGCCGAAAAGTTAACCGCTGCGGGCGCCCCCGAAGTTAACGTGATGGATCTTGCCCGTACGGATATTTCGGTTGCGACCTCGGCTGCGTTTAAATATTCTAAGCTTGTTTTGGCAACGACAACATATAACGCCGACGTTTTTCCCTTTATGCGCGAGTTTTTAAACCATCTTACCGAGCGCAATTATTCAAACAGGACGGTCGCTTTTATAGAAAACGGATCTTGGGCGCCGCTTGCCGCAAAAATTATGCGTGGGGCGTTGGAAAAATGTAAAAATCTTACTTTTGCCGAAAATTCGGTGCGCATACTTTCCTCTTTGTCGGAAGAAAACAAGGTTCAAATCGATAACCTGACTAACGAACTTTGTCGTGAGTATATAGCGCTTAAAAGCGCGGCGGCGGATAAGTACGATATGAAGTCGCTTAACAATCTCGGCTACGGCTTGTACGCCGTTACGACTAACGACGGAAATAAAGACAACGCGCTTATAGTCAACACCGTAATGCAAGTTAACTCTTCGCCGAACAGGGTTGCGGTCGTTGTTAACAAACAAAATTATTCTCATCACGTGATAAAGCAAACGGGAAAGATGAACGTCAACTGCTTGACAACGGAAACGCCGTTTAAGGTGTTTGAAAAGTTCGGTTTTGTAAGCGGCAGAAACGTCGATAAACTTGCGGGTTTTTCCTTTGAAAGAAGCGATAACGGATTGGTTGTTCTTCCCAAGTATTCCAATAGTTTTCTATCGCTAACTGTCCAAGAATACGTTGATTTATCTACGCACGGGATGTTCGTTTGTAATATTTCGGCGGCAAAGGTGCTGTCCGAAAAGCCGACGATGACTTACTCTTATTACCACGAAAACGTAAAACCCAAGCCCGAAGTGGAAGGAAAAAAGGGGTACGTATGTAAAATTTGCGGATACGTTTACGAAGGCGACAGTCTTCCCGACGATTTTGTTTGCCCCTTGTGTAAGCACGGCGCAAGCGATTTTGAAAAAATATTATGAACGAACAGGAAAATTTATTGATTTGCAAATGTAAAAAGGTTTATTTAGCCGATATAGAAAGAGTTTTGCACGAACGTAATAAATTCGAAGACGTGGAAAAAGAGTTTAATCGTTTGCAAGAAGAAACAGATTGCTCCACGGGCTGCGGCGGCTGTCACGACAAAGTAATGCAAATAGTGTCGCAAATAATAGGATAACAATTAAATCGCAAAAAAACGAACTCTATCGTAACGCGCGCCCGAAAGTCTGAAAAACTTTCGGGCGCGTAATCTTATCGGCAGTCTTTGTATATCAATAATTCTTTAATAACCGACCTATAGACGGGTTTTTATATATAAAGGACTGTGCGCAAATTGCATAAATTTAAGTACAGCCCGTTTTGCATTGTAGTGTTTTACGTCTCTCGTTTCGGTGTATATGGTTTGCGTTAGATAGGCGATATCGAGTCGAGATAAAGATGTCAAATATCGCCCCGGTGCCTTTTTGAATTTTTATTGTTGAAATTAGTATGTAAAAAGTTTGGAAATATTTTTAAAAAACACGAATTATTTTGTTTTTAAATATATAAGACTTGATTTTTTGTTAGAAAAAGTATATACTATTTCTAACGAGGTAAAGGAATGAATAGACCTAACTATATCGGAGAAATAAAAGAGAGAATACTATCCGAAAAAATCGGCTCTGCATTTGTGGCAGCCGACTTTGCCGATATAACGGATAAAACTATTGCAAACGTTATATTGGCTCGTCTTGAAGCCGAAGGAACAATAAGAAGAGTGCTGCGCGGAGTTTACGATAGACCCGAATATAGCGATTTTTTGAAGGAATATGTTGCACCGATACCAAACAACGTTGCCAATGCGATTGCTCGCAATTATGGATGGACTATCGTTCCGTGTGGCGATACTGCGTTAAATTTGCTTGGATTGTCTACACAAGTACCCGCCACATGGGTTTACGTTAGCGACGGCACGTATAAGGAGTATAGCTTCGACAACACAACTATTCGATTCAAAAGAACGACAAACAAAGAAGTGTCTAAACTTTCGTATAAAACGGCATTAACCATTCAAGCACTAAAAGCATTGGGAAAAGATAAAATTAACAACGTTGCGTTGGACAACTTGCGAAAACTTCTGACAACCGATGAAAAGCGAGTAATGATGATAGAAGCCAAAACGGCAACATCTTGGATATACGAATATATAAGACAAATTTGCAGGAGTTAATAATGCGAAATATTGCAAAAATAAATGAAAACGACAGAAAAGCGCTTTTTCATAACACTGCCGCGAAAATGGGTATGACGGATGCCATTGTCGAAAAAGATTTTTGGGTATGTTATATGCTTGATTATCTTTTTCACCGCTCGGCGTGGAAAGACAATATTGCTTTTAAGGGTGGTACAAGTTTATCTAAGGCTTATGGACTTATTGAACGTTTTTCGGAAGATATAGACTTAATCCTCGATTGGCGTGTTCTCGGTTACGGAATAAACGAGCCTTGGCAAGAAAGAAGCAATACAAAGCAAGATATTTTCAATAAAGAAGCCAATGCTCGTGCCGAAGTTTTTTTGCGCAATGCGTTTTTGCCGATTATACTTAGGGATTTAACCGATGAACTTGGTGAAAAAGTCAATTGTTTTATTGACGATAATGATCCGCAAACTGTAAAAATCGTATACCCGAACAGCTTTTCAGATTCGTCTATTTTGCAAGAAATACGACTTGAAATCGGTGCGCTTGCTGCTTGGACGCCTGTAAAAGAAGCGACCATTACTCCTTATTCGGCTCAACTTTACGAAAGGTTGTTCGCTCAGCCTTCTACAGATGTTTTGACGGTTTTACCGGAACGCACGTTTTGGGAAAAGGTCACTATTTTACATAGAGAGGCATTTCGTCCCAAAGATCGTCCGTTTCCTTCGAGATATTCACGACACTACTACGATTTATACAAAATGATGAATTCATCCGTAAAAGACAGCGCACTTGCAGATAACGACTTGTTGGAGCGCGTGGTAAAATTCAAAGATAAGTTTTATCGTTGTCCGTGGGCAAGATACGATCTCGCAAAACGCGGAACGATGAGATTATTGCCGCCCGACTATAATATAACAAAACTCCGTGCCGATTATGGGCATATGCAAAATATGCTCTTTGGCGAAAAGCCGACATTTGACGAAATTATGAACGCAATGGAGGAACTCGAAGGCGAGATCAACGGAATAAAATAACCGAAATCGACGTAAAAGAAAGCGAAATATACAAAGCAAGGTTTGTGTCGCAAAAATAAAATCCGTGCAAAGCAAAATGAAAAAGTTAAACCTGTTTAAAAAAATTTTACATATAATTTACGAAGTTGTTACGTGGTCTATAACGATTATAGTATTATCGGTAGGCGTTTCGGCGTTTTCCGAAAAAATAACGGGCGAGCCTGACGCAAACGTTATAGGCATTAACATTACGATAGTTCAAACAGGCAGTATGGCATCGGTACACCCCGTAAACGAAGACAGGTTAAAAGACGTTCGAGGCGGACTGTTGCAAGTCGATGACGTTGTAATACTCAGAAAACCCAATAGAAACGAAGATATAAAGGTCGGCACAATCGTAACTTATTTACACGAAAGCGGATATCTTATTATTCACAGAGTATCGGAAAAATTTGTTATGGGCGGTAAGGTTTATTATCGTACGCGCGGCGACGCAAACAATGTAAGCGACCCTATTGTGCTTACAAAGGACGATATAAGGGGTGTTTATCTGTTTCGCATTCCTGCGGCCGGTAAAATCGTAAAATATTTACGCAGTAAGTACGGCGTAGTCGCAATACTTTTGATAATTTTTATAAAGCTTTTCGTAAAATTAGAAGAAGAAAAAGAAAAGGCGAAACAAACGCCGCTTATGAGGTATTAAGCGGCGTTATAAAGTCTTACGCAGACGGCTGTCATATCGTCTTCCGCGGTGCCGCCGCTTAATATAAGCGCTTGTTCAACAAGTAGGTCGGCAAGCCCTTGCGGGTTTAAAAGCGGTGCGGATTTTAAAAAGTCGATAAGTTCGGAGGAAGACGCGAACGCGTCTGTAATTCCGTCGGAAACCATTACTATAACGTCGCCCGAGTTAAGCGTTGCGGTGGCGACGGTCGGGCGGAGTTCGTCCAAAATGCCGAGAGGCAGCGACGAGCCTTCTATATAGCGTATGCCGTCTTCGGAAAGTATAAACCCGTACGGCGAACCTATTTTGATAAACGACGTTAAGCCTTCGCGAAGGTCGACAAGCGCTAAGTCTATCGCCGAAAAATTATCGTCTATAGAGATCGCTAAAAGTTTGTTTACTAAGGAAAGAATGTATTCGGATTTCAAGCCGGATTTATATAAGGACTCGATTAAATTGAGCGCCGTTTCCGAAGTTTTTTCGGCAACGGTTCCGCTACCCATGCCGTCGGAAAGGGCAATTAAAAAGTTGCTTTCGTCTACTTTTACAAGCGAGTAACAATCCCCTGACGACGGTGAGCCGTTTTTTGTTATTTTACTGACGCCGAAAGCGGCGTCGAGTTTAGGCGCAAACTTCAAAGTAACGACGTTTATTTCGTTGCTTACGGGGATAGAATGTGAAATGGAAAATTTTATCGAAAACGCTTGAGATAAGATTTTTGCCACGTCTTTAGAGTCGCAAGTTTCTTTCGGTAAAAAAAGAGCGATCTCGGTATCGTCGCCCTCGCCGTAGCAAAGCGCCGCTTCGCACCTCAGGTTTTTTCTCGAAAGCGCCTTTAAAATACGCTTTTCCTCTTTTTTGTTTTCCGCCGAAGTTTTCGAAAGCGAAAAGGCAAGGCTTTTCAAAACCTCGGCAACGCCTGCCGATTGCAAGGATAAAATATCTTTCGATTTATCGTTGCCCTCGGCGCTTCGTATATAGTCATAATACGAGCCTATAAGCCTGTTAACCTCGAAAATCGTGCTGTTGGGGTATGCGCAGTAATCCGTAAAATCGCGAGGAAGGTCGACTATGGATATACGCCCTTTACTGACTCCGATTCTTATTATTTTTTCCATAGTTTCTCGTTTCGGATAATTATTTTTGACACATCGGTTTTTAAGCCCGCATTCGCCGCATGCGTTAAAAATGGTTTCCTCGACCATTTTGTCAACTAATTCATCGGTGCTTTCCGTGCATTTTTTCAAGTTTAAAAATGCGTCCTGCATTTGAAAAAACACGCTGGATATTTCATATAATCTTGCGGAAGTTTCCGTGCGGTTTTTAGTAATTATCGAACGAATAAGCGCATCTTCGGGTTTAAAATTATATTTTGCGGAAAGCGCTTCGATTTTTTCGCTCGGGATAAACCCGCTTATCGTAAACGCCGCAATCGTCGCGACTATGTCGATGTAATCGTAGTTTCCGTAAAAACCCAAGAAAAGCCCGAATACGAGTTCGCAAAACATAAGCCCTATCGATATTATTATCGGCGGGGTGTTTTTTAGTGCGAGAAAAGCAAGTCCGAAAGTTAAAAACACCGTATAATACGAGTGCGCGCCCGTTACGATAACGAGCGGGGCGGCAAACGTCGCCGAAACAAGAAGCGACAAACTGTTTTTGTAGTATCTCGACAATAACATGAATATAAAAAGACAAATCGGTTTATATGCGTTTATCGAAAAAAGATTTATAAACCCCGTTGCCGACAATATGTACAAAGCAATAACGCTTATACCTTCCGTTATACTTGTGCTTTGGCTCAATTTTTTATATTTAATTGAACAAACCGCAGTTTCCATGGCGATTGAAAAAAGTGCGATAATCGACATATAGACCAACTTTTCTATGCTAAAACCGCCTTGATGGTAAAGCAGGTAAAATATAAGTCCGCAAAAAACGTATATAATCGATTCCGCTCCGATTTTGCGCTTCTTTTTTCTATATAAAAGAGTAATTACAGAAAACAGCAGTGAAAAAATTACCGCGGGGATAAGCGTCGAAAAATCTTTATAAACAAAAAAAGAAGAAACAAACAGCAGCGACGGTATAATGACCGAAACGCCGCTTTGTAAAAGCGCAGCATACAAGGCATACGAAAAAGGAATATCTTTACCGAATTTGTTCAGGCTTAAAAACAGTATAAGATATATGGGGTAGAGTATGGCGTTTTTTAATACGTTGTTTTTTTTCATAGTGATACAATGTTAGCATGTATTCCTTGGCGTAAAAAAGGAAAGTTTTACTTTTAATGTCGCAAAATGGCTTAAAAGGCCCCGACTTGTGTTTTTTATAAGCGTTTTTGCGGCGTTAAGGCGTTTTATTGATTTCGTGCTACGTGCTAAAAACAAAATAAAAGTCAAATTAATTGCTTATATTTTCGAAGTGGTGTATAATTAAATTATGAAAAAGTTGTGCGGAAAGATTTTAATATTGATTTTTGCGATTTGCGCGGTGCTTTGCGCGCCTTTATCTGGCGGCGGATATATCGCTTACGCTACAGAAAAAGACTCGGAAACGGAAAAAGCAAATTACGGGCTTGTTGTAGTAGGGTTTCAAGGCGGCGACAATATCGTCGACGATACTTTTTTCGAAAAACTTCTAAAAACTTATAATACTTCGCCCGAAAGCGTAAGCGAGTATTTTTCGATTGTGTCTAAGGGTAAATATACGGTAAGCGCAACGCTGTGCTGTAGCGAGGTAATTACGCTTAACAAAAACCAAAGTTATTACGAGCCGAAGTATTACTACGGGGCAACGAAAGAGTATATTTTTGTTAACGAAGACGGCTATGACAATAGGTTTTTCGACGAGAACGGAGAACCTTGCGACCCTTCAAAAAGCGGCGCTAAACAGCATATAGACCGACTTTTGCGTGAACAGGAACTTATTAAAGATGTCGTTTCGGCAATAAAACAAAATGTTCTTGACGGCGCTTTCGATTTAAACGGCGACGGCAAAGTCGACGGGTTAAATATAGTTTTGTTAACGGACGGCAACGAGGGTTGGAACGATATTTTGTGGGCGCACAGAGGTGTCTTTACGGTATATAACGAAGAAGCCATAAAAAAGGAATACTATCTTCCCGAGGATAAGCAGCTGTCGGTGCTCGATTTTATTCCCGTGTATTTAGGCGGAAGCGTGGTTGAAAATTGCATAACCCTCCCCGCTTCGACTTTTTTAAACAATCAAATCACGGACAGTAACGGCGACGGCATTTTTTCCTGCGGAACCGTCGTACACGAGCTTATGCACGATTTAGGGCTTGCCGATTATTACGCTTACGACGGTAGCGAAAAATATCCTTCGGTAGGCGAATTCGATATAATGGGCGGCGGAGAACTATTCCCCTCCATGCCGCTTGCGTATACAAGGCAAAAACTCGGCTGGATAGGTGATGACGAGGTTTTGCCGATTAACAAAAGCGGTACTTACACGGTATATCCGACCTCGTCCGAAAAAAACGCTGCGGCGTACAAACTCGTGCTAAGCGATTATGCCGAC
Source organism: uncultured Christensenella sp. (assembly GCA_964398065.1). Lineage (GTDB taxonomy): Bacteria > Bacillota > Clostridia > Christensenellales > Borkfalkiaceae > UBA4636. Next base: position 40,178 of record CAYNLN010000007.1, read on the forward strand.
ACGGGCGAATACTTTATGATAGAAGCAAGAAGCAATAGCGGTAACTTTATCGATAAAAGTTTGCACGGCTCGGGTATAATAGTGTATCGCGTCAACGAGAAAAACGGATATATCGGAAGCGACGGGCAGATTTCCTCAAAGTATAGCGGTAACGTCTACGGCGAAAACGAAGTTTATTTGTATAGACTCGGTAACTCGAGTTTGTCGGATAAAGGTTTTTCCTACGCACTTTTAAGCGGTGAAAACACGAAAAAATACAATTACGACAATAAAGCGTGGGTTGACGATTCCACTATGGGAAACCCCGATAAGTCCGCCGATAGGTCGGTTATCGACGAAAAAAGTAATTTTTTGACCACCTCGATTTTTTATAGTGACGGCAAAAACAGCGGTGTTACGATAACTGAAATTACAAAATTAGCCGACGGAGGGTATTCCTTTAAAATAAACTTTGACGACGAAGACACAAGCGTAAGCGGCGTTAACATGCAGAATTATTACGACGGCACAAAAACGCTTATTACTTGGTCGGGCGGCACAAGAGGCGATAAAGTAAAAGTATACACCTGCCCATATGGTAGCGTTACAAAATATAAAAACGGCGCTTACGTGTTGAAGAAAAAGATTAGTACGGACGCTCTCGGTAAAGATAAATTCAGCGACGGTGATTTTTCGCTTGTAGGCGAAACTTTGTCAAGCTACCAAAGCGTGGCTATCCCGAAAACCGACGAGTCTGTTGCGGTGTTTTTGCTTTTCGAAGGCGAAAAAGGCTGTCACACGGAATACGTAGGCGTTCTTAACCCGCAAAATCCGAGTTTTTCCGAGTATCTTTTCGGCACGACGAAATGGGTTGCCTTAATAATAGGCATCGTGGCGTTCTTTGCGGTGCTTATAATCGTAGTCATTGCGGTTATGGTTTACAAAGAAAAGAAAAAATCGAACGATAGGGCTAAAAAAGACCGAGAAGAAAAAGAGTTACAGCTTTTGGAAGAAGAATTCGGCGACGCTTACTGGATGAACGAAGACGGTAATAAAGACGATGTTTTAGACGAAAACATCGACGGAGATATAACGAAAAACAGCGAAAACGTTTCCGAGGAAAGTGACGAAAATCCGAAAGAAGAAGCCGACGAAAACGACGTTGCAATCGGAAAGGATTTTGACGCGAACAAATAATAAAAATCGGGCTATAAGCCTGTTAATCGTTAATTTTTAATAAAAACACAAAGGTGCGATATGAATAAAATCAAGATTTGTTATATAGGCGGAGGTTCTAAAAACTGGGCAAGGGTATTTATGTCCGACTTGGCGCTTACCGAAGGGCTTTCGGGCGAAATCGCTTTATACGATATAGATACCGAAGCGGCTATAAGGAACACGAAAATAGGCGGATATATAAACGACAATCCTTTAACTTTATCGCATTTTACGTATAAAGTTTACGAAAGTTTGGATTTAGCGCTTAAAGGCAGCGACTTTGTCATAATATCCATACTTCCCGGGACTTTTAAGGAAATGAGAAGCGACGTGCACGCCCCCGAAAAGTACGGCGTTTATCAATCCGTCGGCGACACGACGGGTCCCGGCGGGGTTTTGCGTGCGATGAGAACGGTCCCTTTATACGAAACTTTTGCGCTTAAAATTAAGGAAAACGCCCCGAACGCTTGGGTTATAAACTACACAAACCCTATGGGTATTTGCACGAAAACCTTATACGACGTTTTTCCCGAAATCAAAGCTTTCGGGTGTTGTCACGAGGTTTTTCACGCTCAGGAATTTTTAACTTGCGTGCTAAAAGAGGAAAAAGGAATAAACGTTTCGAGAAAAGATATTTATACCGACGCGTCGGGCATCAATCATTTTACTTGGATAACCGAAGCCAAATACGGTAATACGGATATTTTAAGTCTTATTCCGTCTTTTGCCGAAAAGTATTACGAGGAAGGCTATTTCGAGCGAGGCGATCGTTTCCTGTTTAGAACGGACACTTTTGCTTATGGCAATAAAGTTAAAATCGACCTTTTTAGAAAATACGGCGCTTTGGGGGCGGCGGGGGATAGGCACCTTGTCGAATTTTTACCCGCTTCGAGATATTTAAAAGACCCCGAAACCGTTAAAAGTTGGCTTTTCGGGCTAACTACCGTGGACTTTAGAGAGGCAAGGCAAAATGAACAAATAGAGGAAAGCGTCTTGCTTGCCGAAGGCAAGAAGGAATTTTCGCTTACGGCATCGGACGAAGAAGGCGTTGAAATTATCAAAGCGCTTATGGGGCTGAAAACTTTGGTTACAAACGTTAATATGCCTAACGTCGGACAGATGCCGCAACTTCCGAAAGGTTCGGTTGTCGAAACGAATTGTGTGTTTTCTTCGGATTCGGCAAAACCAGTAACGGCAAAACCTTTGCCGACCGCGGTCATAAACCTTGTTTACCAAAACTGCCTCAACGTAGATTTAACATATGAGGGCATTAAGGAAAGAGACTTAAACAAAGTCTATCTTGCCTTTATGAATCAACCGCTTTTGTCCTCGCTAAACGAAACCGACTGTAAAACGCTTTTTAAATCGATGTGTTACGACACCGAAAAGTACCTCGAACCGTTTTACGATTTAGACGCTTTTTTTAAAAACTTTTAAACAAAAACAAGACCGATAAGGTTTTATAAAAACGAGGCTATAAGCCCGTTATTTGCTGTTTTTCTTACTTTTGACCATTAAAAAATGAGTGATTTGATATTTTCCGCAAACGCGGTGTTTCCGATAGTTTTGCTTGTGTTTATCGGATGGGTGTTAAAAAAAATCAAGCTGACGACAAACGAATTTTTGCGCGTCGCAAATAAACTTACGTTTAACGTTTTATTGCCGGTGCTTTTGTTTGTCAACGTTTATTCGATAGAAAGTTTTTCTTCTATAGATTGGACTTTTGTCGTTTATGCCGTTATAGCGGTACTTATAGTCTTTTTCGCGGCGATACCCGTATCGGCGGCGGTAACTAAAAACAGAGGAAGACGCGGCGCCCTTATACAAGCGTGTTTTCGCTCTAATTACGCAATAATAGGCGTTCCGCTTGCAACAATGCTTTTCGGCGCGGAAGGTGCGGCGGCGGCAAGCGTTTTATCTGCCTTTTCCATACCTCTTTTTAACGCGCTCGCGGTAATAACGCTGTCCGTGTACAACGATAAAATCGAAAAAGAGCAAAAGCTCGATTTGGTAAAAATTTTGAAAGGCATAATCAAAAACCCGCTTATCATAGGTGTGTTTGCGGGACTTGTCGCGCTTTTTATAAGGGGCGTTTTTGTAAAAGCCGACGTAACAATCAGACTGTCTCAAATAGAATTTTTATTTACCGCATTAAAATATATCGGTAATTCCGCAACGCCGATAGCGCTTATCGTTTTGGGCGGACAGTTCGAATTTTCCTCCGTAAAAGGGCTTAAAAAGGAAATTATTTTCGGCACTCTTGTTCGTATAGTTTTAGTACCGCTGGTTTTTTTATCGTTGGCGCTTGTGCTGTTTCCGAACATGGGCGGCGAGTGTTACGCCGCGCTTATCGCGCTTTTCGGGACCCCTGTAGCCGTGTCGAGCGCCATAATGGCACGAGAAATGAATGCCGACGGGGATCTATCCGGACAACTTGTCGTGTGGACGACGTTGTTTTCGTCGGTAACCTTATTTATAACGATAACTATATTCCGCGCCGCGGGAATATTTTAATGACGTTACGACTTCAATCGTATATAACAACCTTTTGTCGTTCGGCAATATTTTCGTAAAACATACCAAAACAAGTAAAATATCCGTTTTGTGCATAAAACTTTACGAATTTGTTATTGCAAATTTTAAAAAATAGTTTTATCATAGAGTTAGTAAAAATTATTTTTGAAGGAGAAAAAGTTATGATTTTAGACAAATTCAGTCTTAAGGGTAAAGTTGCTATCGTTACGGGTAGCGATACAGGTCTCGGACAAGGCTTTTCCAAGGCTTTCGTAGAAGCCGGTGCAAAGGTTATGGGTGTATCCGTGGTGCCCAGTACCGCCACGCAAGAAATGCTCGGCGCAGATAACTTCCACTTCATGGTAGAAAACTTAATGACAATCGAGCCTATCGAACGTATCATCGAAAAAACCATTGCGGATTTCGGTCACGTCGATATTCTCGTTAACAACGCCGGTATTATTAAAAGAGAAGATTGCGTAGATTTCAGCGAAGCAAGTTGGGACAGCGTAATGGCAGTCAACGCAAAGACTGTGTTTTTCTTCTCGCAAGCGGTTGCAAAACGCTTTATGGAACAGAAAACCGGCGGTAAGATTATTTCCGTCGCAAGCATGCTTTCCTATCAAGGCGGCATAAGGGTTCCCAGTTATACGGCATCTAAGTCCGCCGTTAAAGGTATTACGATGTCCATGGCTAACGAATGGGCTCAATACGGCATTAACGTAAACGCTATCGCGCCCGGCTATATGGCTACGAACAACACCGCCGCTTTAAGAAAAGACGCCGACAGAAGCGAAGCGATTTTGGAAAGAATCCCCGCGGGTCGTTGGGGCACGCCCGACGATATTATGGGTGCGGCTGTATTTTTAGCGTCTTCGGCAAGCGATTACGTAAACGGCTTTACCATAGCGGTTGACGGCGGCTGGCTCGGTAGATAATTTAAAAGGACATAAACTTCAATGATTTGTTTTTAAGCGATCGAATTTTTTCGGTCGCTTATTTTTATAAAACGAAACACTTTGTCAACCGTAAAATTTAAAAAGTCGGGCTATAAGCCCGTTAAACCCGCTTTTAATTTGTATTGCCGATTATACGGCGGCGTGATATATTTTTAAAGAGCGAAACGTCGTTGCCGCGAAACGGATTTTTCAAAATCTGATTTTAAAAAGGCGTTTTACATAAGCAATCGGTTTAAAAGACGTAACGAGGGCAGCGGGTTAGCGGGCTTAGTAAAAAGTTTTTTACAAAATAACCGAAATTGCCTTATAAAAGCCGCGCTAAGGAGGAAAAAATATCCTTTTTGTGCATATTTACACCCTTATTTGATATGTACTTTTGCTGTCATATAATGTTATAATAATTTTACATAAGGAAATTTGCGTGAAAAACGCATTTTGACGAGGTGAAACTATGACTTCACGCGAAGTATTGGATTTATTCGAATGTACGGGGATAGTTCCCGTAATAAAACTTGAAAAAACGGAGGACGCCGTAAATCTTGCTAAAGCACTTTACGACGGAGGCATTCATTGTGCGGAAGTAACTTTCCGTGCGGAGGGCGCGGATAAAGTCATTAAAGCAATGACGGAAGCTTATCCCGACATGCTTGTCGGTGCGGGCACCGTTCTTACGACGGAACAAGTAGACAAAGCGGTTTCGGCGGGCGCTAAGTTTTGCGTGGCACCCGGGCTTAACCCCAAGGTTGTCGAACATTGTTTGAAAAAGGGCGTTCCCTTTGTTCCCGGCGTCGCAAACGGCAGTCAGATAGAACAAGCGATGGAATTAGGTTTGAACTTCGTTAAGTTTTTCCCTGCGGAACAAGCGGGCGGGCTTGCCTATATAAAGGCGGTTTCGGCACCCTATTCGCAAATGGTTTTCATGCCGACGGGCGGCGTAAACGAAAACAACTTAAACGCCTATCTTCAAAACCCGAAGATCGTTTGCTGCGGCGGAAGTTGGATTTGCCCCGATAAACTCGTTAAGGCGGGGGACTGGCAAGGGATTACCGAACTTTGTAAATCCGCCGTATCGAAAATGCTCGATTTCCGTCTTGCACACGTCGGTATAAACGCCGACGGACAAGAAGGAGCACTACTTATTGCGGGGCTTTTCGAATCGGCTTTCGGTTTTGCGAAAAAAGAAGGCAATTCGAGCGTCTTTGCGGGTACTTCGGTGGAAGTTATGAAGGGCGAGGGTCGCGGTAAAAACGGACACATCGCTATTTCCACGCCGAACGTAAAACGCGCGGTGTTCCAATTAGGACTTAAAAATATAGAAGTCGATTACTCGACTGCAAAATACGATCAAAACGGCAAACTTACCGTGATATATTTAAAGGACGAGTTCGGCGGCTTCGGCGTACATCTCGTTCAAGCAAAATGAATTTAACGGAATCTACTTTATTTTCGGTTTTTCGGGAGGTTAAACTATGGCAAAAATAATAACGATGGGCGAAATTATGCTTCGTCTTTCGACAAACGGTTATAAAAGATTTGTACAAAGCGACAATTTCGACGTCGTTTACGGCGGCGGCGAGGCAAACGTTGCCGTATCTTTGGCAAATTACGGAGAGGACGCGTACTTTGTGACGAAGCTTCCTAAGCACGAAATAGGTCAGTGCGCCGTAAACAGTTTGCGTCAACTCGGCGTAAATACCGATTATATAGTTCGCGGCGGCAACCGCGTCGGCATTTATTTTTTGGAAACGGGTGCGTCGATGCGTCCTTCCAAAGTTATTTACGACAGGGCTAACAGTTCCATTGCCGAAGCAAAAGCGGAAGAATTCGATTTCGATAAAATTTTCGAAGGCGCGGACTGGTTCCATTTTACCGGCATCACTCCGGCACTCGGCAAAGAAGCGCAAAAACTTACGGAGGCGGCTCTCGCGGCGGCGAAACGTCACGGCGTAACCGTTTCGTGCGACTTGAACTATCGTAAAAAATTGTGGACGCCCGACGAAGCAAAAGAATGTATGACTCGTCTTATGCAATACGTCGACGTTTGTATCGGCAACGAAGAAGACGCCGAAAAGTGTCTCGGCTTTAAGCCCGGCAAAACCAACGTTTTAAGCGGCGATCTTCAGATGGAAGGTTACAAAGACATATTTGAAAAAATGCGCGACCGTTTCGGTTTTAAGTATATCGCCACAAGTTTAAGGGAATCTTACTCTGCAAGCGACAACGGTTGGAGCGCTTTAGCCTATGACGGCAAGGAATTTTATCATTCTAAAAAATACGAAGTCCGTATCGTTGACCGCGTAGGCGGCGGCGACGGTTTTTCGGGCGGGTTTATCCACGGAATGCTTAAATACGGCGACTTTAAAAAGGCGCTCGAGTTCGCAGTTGCCGCAAGCGCTTTAAAACATACTATCCCCGGCGACTTTAACCTTGTTTCCGAGGATGAGGTCGAAACTTTAATGAACGGAGACGCTTCCGGACGAGTTCAAAGATAAAATGAAGTTATTTATAAGGGCGCACGATTTAAAAGTTTCTGGCGAGGAAAACATAGTCGAAAAATTAAACGACTATAACCTCGACGGCGTGCAACTCGTTGCTTATAAATGCCTTGACGACGTAAAGTACGAGCCGAATTCCATAACAAGGGAAAGGGCGGAGGCTTTTTCAAACGTATTTAAAAAACACGAAAAGTCGGTTGCCCTTATAGGCGCCTACTTCAATCCCGTACATTCTGTTAAGGAAAAGGTCGATAAAGGCATAAAGGTTTTTGAAGATTATTTAAAGTATTCGAAAGCCTTAGGTTGCAATATCGTCGGTTCGGAATCAGGTTCCTATAACGACGATAAGTGGACCTATAATCCCGAAAACCGCACTTTTTCCGCTTTTACGCGGGTTACAGACGTCTTTAAAGGACTTTGCGTGGCGGCAAGTAGTTACGGCGCTTTCGTGGGAATGGAAGGTGCTTACGGACACGTTTTATACGACGTGGATACGCTCGATTACGCCACTAAAAAAATCGGCGCCGACAATATCAAGATAATTTTCGATTTATATAATTATTTGGATATTTCCAACGTTAACGACAGATACGAGATTTTAAAACACGGTTTAAAAACTTTTAAAGATAAAATTTGCGTTTTTCATATAAAAGATTGCGTCGTCGAAGACGGGAAACTGCGTCAATGCGGCGTCGGTAAAGGAATTTTCGATTACGACGTTATTTTGGAGGAAATCGCAAGATACGATAAGAATGCAAATTTAGTGTTCGAGGGCACGACAGGTGACGATATACCCTTTGCCGTAGAACACATTTACTCGAAAATAAAAATGTTATGAGGTTTATTTATATATGAAGTTAGACGTAAGGTATGCAAACCATCCCGACGACAGCAAAAAATACGATACGAAGGAGCTTCGCGAAAAGTATCTTATCGAAACCGTCTTTTCTAAAGACGAAATACTATTGACTTATTCCCATCAAGACAGAATAATCGCGGGCGGCGCTATGCCGGTCGATGAAAAAATAGCGCTCGAGGCAACCAAAGAACTCGGTTCGGAATATTTCCTCGAAAGAAGAGAGATGGGCGTTATTAACGTCGGCGGAAAAGGCACGATTACCGTCGACGGAAAAGCTTACGTTTTAGACAAAACCGACGGCATTTATATCGGTATGGGCGCTAAGGTTGTGGAGTTTTCTTCCGACGATAAAAACAACCCCGCTAAATTTTATATAAATTCGGCACCTGCGCATAAAGCGTACGAAACCGTTATAATAACTAAGGAAAAAGCAAACCACGTCGCTTGCGGCGAGGCTGAAAACGTAAACAAAAGGGTCATTAATCAATACGTGCATCCCGCCGTTTGCAACTCGTGTCAACTTGTTATGGGTATGACCGAATTAGACCCGACCAGCGTTTGGAACACAATGCCTTGCCATACGCACGAAAGACGTATGGAAGTTTATTTCTATTTCAATTTGGGTCCCGAAGATTTCGTAGTTCATCTTATGGGAACGAAAGACGAAACCCGTCATATTATGATGCATAACGAACAAGCCGTTATTTCGCCGAGCTGGTCAATCCATAGCGGCGTAGGAACGCGCGGTTATACCTTCATTTGGGGTATGTGCGGCGAAAACCAAACCTTTACCGATATGGATGGTATTAAAAACTCCGAATTAAAATAGATTTAAATAGTACAAATATTGACAAAAACCGACCTATAGGTCGATTATTGCGCTGTTTTTTATTTTTCTGCATGCGCAAACTACCATAGAAACGACGTCAAATACAACAAGAGGGAAAATTATGGCATATCTCGTTTTAAAGGACATTAACAAAATATATCCCAACGGTTTCCATGCCGTTCACAACTTTAACCTTGAAATCGACAAAGGCGAATTTATTGTCTTCGTAGGACCTTCCGGGTGCGGCAAATCCACTACTTTAAGAATGGTAGCGGGGCTCGAAGCAATCAGCAAGGGCGATTTCTATATCGACGGTGAAAGATGTAACGACAAAGGTCCCAGGGAAAGAGGAATAGCAATGGTTTTCCAAAGTTATGCCCTTTACCCGCATATGTCGGTTTACGACAATCTTGCTTTTTCGCTCACGCTTCAGGGCGTAGACGAGGACGTTATCGAAGAAAGGGTACAGGCGACCGCTCAAATACTCGGGCTTACCGATTATCTCGACAGAAAACCCCGCGCGCTTTCGGGCGGGCAACGTCAAAGGGTCGCGGTAGGCCGTGCCATTATACGAAAGGTTAACGTATTTTTAATGGACGAGCCTTTATCCAACTTAGACGCGAAACAGCGCGTTACGATGCGTTCGGAAATCACTCAAATTCACCAAGAAACGGGTGCGACTACCATTTACGTTACCCACGACCAGACCGAAGCCATGACCATGGCGGACAGAATCGTCGTTATGAAAGACGGCTACATCCAGCAAGTCGGTACGCCTTACGAACTCTATTTTAAACCCGTAAACGTTTTCGTCGCCGGCTTTATAGGCGAACCGCCGATGAACTTTGTAAACGGCAAACTAAACGATAAACAATTTGAATTTAACGGCGTTAAATTAGACCTTTCGACGGTTTTGGACGAAGAAACTTTGTCGGCTTACGACGGTAAAGAAATGATTTTCGGCTTTAGACCGGAAGCCGTTAAGCTTATGCACGAGGATAATTTAAGCGACGCTTACATAATTAAGTCCCGAGTAGAACTTACCGAACTTTTAGGCGATAACTCAAACGTTTACGCCGACATAAACGGGGTTAAATCGATTTTAAAGATCGACCCGCATTACACACCGGAAATCGGCGACGACTTTACTTTCGCCATTCCCTATAAAAGCGTTTACCTTTTCGACGCCGAAACGGAAAACGTCATCACAACGAAATAAATTTTTAAGGAAGATATATTCTGATAATTTAAGGTGCAATTATGTTAGAACTAAATGCTCGAAATTATAAGAAAACAACAAGACCGATTAAGATTATGCAGTTTGGCGAGGGTAACTTTTTAAGGGCTTTCGTCGAATGGATTTTGCAAGATTTAAACGACAAGGGCGCGATAAATTCAGACGTCGTTGTCGTTCAACCGATGCCTTTCGGCAGAGTCGAAGAACTCAAAAAACAAGACGGGCTTTACACCGTTTGTTTAGAGGGTTTAATCGGCGGCGAAAAAGTAAAAACAAGACAGATAATCGACCTATTGGGCGACTTTATCAATCCTTTCACGCAGTATGAAGAATATCTTAAATACGGTGAAAGCGAGGATTTGGAAGTTATAATTTCCAACACGACGGAAGCGGGTATTGCCTTTGACGAAACGGATACAGATCACACGGTATGTCCTAAAAGTTTCCCGGGAAAGCTTCTTGCTTTGTTAAAAAGAAGATACGACTATTTTAACGGCGATTACGACAAAGGGCTTGCGATAATCCCGTGCGAACTTATCGACAACAACGGTACGGAACTTAAAAAGATTTTGCTTAAACTTGCGGATTTGTGCTATCACGACGATAAATTTACCGCATGGGTCGACAACGCCAACCATTATACGGACACGTTGGTCGACAGAATCGTTCCCGGGTTCCCGCGCGATACCGTTAACGAAATTTGCGAAGAAATCGGGTTTACCGACAACAACGTCGTAAAAGCCGAAGCCTTCCATTTATGGGTGTTAAAGGACGAACCTTTCGTGCACGCAAAACTTCCCGCGGACAAGACGGGGCTTAACGTGCTGTTTGTTCCCGACATCAAGCCTTACAAGGAAAGAAAAGTTAAACTGTTGAACGGCGCACACACGGGTATGGTACCCGTTGCGTACCTGTGCGGAATAGACACGGTAAAAGAAAGCGTTACCGACCCGGACGTAAGAAGGTTTGTCAAAACTTTGATGTACGACACGATAGCGCCCACGGTAAAACTTCCCGAAAACGAGTGTAGAGAGTTTGCTGATAGCGTTTTGGAAAGATTCGAAAACCCTTACATCAGACACGAACTTATGTCCATTGCGCTTAACACCACGACAAAGTTTAGGACACGCTTATTGGGTACTTACGCCGATTATATTAATAAATTCGGAAAAGCGCCCGCAAGCATTTTGTTCTCGTTTGCGGCGATGACGGTATTTTACAAAGGCAAACGCGGCGATGAAGATATTAAGTTAAGCGATAATCCCGAATACATAGAATTTTGGCAAAACGTTTGGCAAAACGAGGGTTACGAAGCCGTCGCTAAAGCTGCGCTGTCCCGCCAAGATATTTGGCAAGTCAAACTCGATACCGACGAAAACGTTAAGACGGTTGCCGCTTTTATTAAGGATATGACCGAAAACGGTATGAGGAAGGCTTTACAAAATTACTTAAAATAATCTCGAGAATTTCTATATATTAAGATGAAAAAAACCATCCACATAAGTCCTAACGATAACGTCGCAGTTGCGCTTTGCAACCTTAAAAAAGGAGAGGCTTTCGAGGGTGTAACGCTTCTTGCGGATATTAGTCGCGGGCATAAGTTTTGCGTTGCTCCCGTAAAAAAAGGCGAAAAGGTCGTAAAGTACGGTGAGGTCATCGGTACCGCGACCGAAGATATTAAGGCGGGCGAACACGTTCACGTGCACAATCTTAAAACCGATTTAAGCGGCGCGCTCGAATATACTTACGCGCCGACGCCCGTGCCGACTTTCAAAGTCGCCGAGTGCCCGACGGTAAAAGCTTATCGCCGCTTTGACGGAAAGGTGGGCATACGTAACGAACTTTGGGTTATTCCGACGGTCGGCTGCGTTAATGCGCAAGCAAAGGAAATCGTTAACAGATTCAATTTAAAGCATGGCGACTTAAAAGGCGTCGACGCGGTAGTTGCGTTTACGCATCCTTACGGGTGTTCGCAAGTGGGTGAAGACCATGTTCGCACAAGAACGCTTTTACAGCGCATGGTAAAGCATCCTAACGCAGGCGGCGTGCTCGTTTTGGGGCTCGGTTGCGAAAACAATCGTATGGACGTGTTTATCGAAACGCTCGGCGAGTTCGATACTAAGCGTGTGGAATTTTTGGTCGCACAGACCGTGGAAGACGAAATCGAAGAAGGCGTAAAACGTCTTGAAAAGCTTTACGAAACTTGTAAAAACGATAAGCGCGAAGACGTTTTGTTAAAAGAACTCAACATAGGTCTTAAGTGCGGCGGTTCGGACGGGCTTTCGGGCATAACGGCGAACCCGCTTCTCGGAAGGTTTTCCGATTTTATGGCGACAATCGGCGCAACCACGGTTTTAACCGAGGTCCCCGAAATGTTCGGTGCGGAAACCTTGCTTATGGCAAGGGCGAAAGACGAAAAAGTCTTTTCCGACATCGTTAAACTTATAAACGATTTTAAACATTACTACGAATCGAACAACCAGCCGTGTTATGAAAATCCTTCTCCCGGGAACAAGGCGGGCGGCATTACGACGCTTGAAGATAAATCGCTCGGGTGTACGCAAAAGTCGGGCTATAGTACCGTTTGCGGCGTTGTTTTCGACGGTGAGGAACTTAAAGAGCAAGGTCTTAATCTATTAAATGGCCCCGGTAACGACATGGTTGCCGTAACCAATCTTGCGGCGGCGGGCTGTCATATGGTGCTGTTTACGACGGGCAGAGGAACACCCTTCGGCGGTTTTGTACCGACGGTTAAAATTTCGACGAATACCGACTTATATACTCGCAAAAAAAATTGGATAGATTTTAATGCGGGCGACATTGCGGAAGATAAAAGTTTCGACGAAAAATTAAACGAACTTATAGCTTACGTTTGCGACGTCGCAAGCGGAACCAAGACCAAAAACGAAACAACAAACAGTAGGGAGATTGCCCTTTTCAAAACGGGCGTAACCTTATAAATTAAGCCCGCACAAGGCAAAAACGCTTAATAAAAAGGTAAAAGTATGAAAGAATTTTTAGATAAAGATTTTATTTTGGATAACGAAACGGCGAAGATTCTTTACCACGATTATGCGGAAAAGATGCCTATTTTCGACTTTCACTGCCATTTAAGCTGCCGTGAAATTTACGAAGACAAAAAATTCCGTTCGATAACGGAAGCGTGGCTTGGCGGCGACCACTACAAGTGGCGGCTTATGAGAGAGGCGGGCGTAGACGAAAGTTATATAACGGGGGACAAAGGCGACTTTGAAAAATTCCAAAAGTATGCCGAAGTTATTCCTTACACGATCGGTAACCCCATTTATCACTGGACGCACTTGGAATTAAGAAGGTTTTTCGGCATAAACGATATTTTGTCGCCGAAGACCGCCGAAAAAATTTATAACGAGTGCAACGAAAAGTTAAAAACGCTTACGGCGCGCAAACTTATAGCAAATTCCAACGTCAAAAAACTTTTCACGACGGAAGATCCGACAGACGATCTTAAATGGCACAAACTTTTAAAGGAAGATAAGACTTTTAAGACGGTTGTAATGACTGCTTTCCGTCCCGACAAGGCTATAAACATCGAGCTTAACGGGTTTAAAGAATATATCGAAAGCCTTGAAAAAGCCGCAAACGTTAAAATCGACGGTATCGACGGGTTAGAGGCTGCGCTCAAACAGCGTATAGATTATTTCGACAGCGTAGGCTGCGTGTGTTCCGACCACGCTTTGGACGTCGTTATGTATGAACCCGCAACCAAAGACGAGGTGGACGCGATACTTGAAAAAGTGCTTTCGGGCGGCGTTCCTACACGTACGGAAACGGAAAAATACAAAGGCTACGTGCTTGTGTATTTGGGTAAGCAATACAATGCGCACAAATGGGTACAGCAATACCACATCGGCGCGTTAAGAAACAATTCTTCGAGGTATATGAGTTTGCTCGGTCCCGACTGCGGTTTCGACTCGATAGAGGATCAGCCGTTTGCTAAAAAGCTCGGAAGAATTATGGACAGTTTGGATTTAACCGACGAGCTTCCTAAGACAATATTATATTGTTTAAACCCTCGCGATAACGAGGTTTTGGCAACAATGATGAACTGTTTCCAAAAAGGCGGCGTAACGGGTAAAATTCAATTCGGTTCGGCTTGGTGGTTTAACGACCAAAAGGACGGAATGAATAAACAAACGGAAGCCCTTATGCAAGTAGGTTTGATAAGCAAGTTTGTCGGTATGCTTACCGACAGCAGAAGTTTTTTATCCTACACTCGTCACGAGTACTTTAGAAGAATTTTGTGTAACAAATTAGGCACGCTTATAGAAAACGGCGAATACCCTTGCGATATAGAATTCGTCGGCAAAATAGTCGAGGACGTTTGCTATAACAACGCCGTCAAATATTTTGAAAAATAAAGCCGATAACGGGCTTATAGGCTAACTTTTGCTAATTTGAACATATAAAAAGCGGAACCGAAACGGTTCCGCGGAAAGAAAAAGCAATATTAAAAGTCGAAAAATTTTAAAGAGTATTTTAAAAAGTCTCCCGCCTCTTTTAAAGACAAAGTTTTTGTCCAAGCGGCGCGCGGGAATGGCTTTTCGGAATATTCTTGAAACCTTGCGGTTTTTTCGCGATAGGTGTCGTTCCAATTTATAAAGCCGACGCTCGGGACGTTAGCTGCGTAACTGCAATTTATATAGGTTACTTTGCCGAAATCTCTCCAAGGGCGAGCAAGATACGTCGTCGGCGCATTATCGGACAGAATGCGGCAGTTATTAAAGATAAAGCCTATCTCGCACGCGAGGGGGTGTGCGGGCGCGGCGACGTAACAAACGTCTCTTCCGTCGTTTACGGTTACGACGTCGCAGCCGTCGAACAAAGCGTTTCCGCAACCGAATATGTAATCGACTGTGCCCTCTATATGGCAGGAAATAAACTTTTGATAAGTTTTACCTTGGTAGTATCTTAAATAATCGGGTAAAAACCCGTCGTATCTTACTACCAAATCGTCGGGAAGCGGACCTAAAAACACCGTGTCTTGCGTAGATTTAAAAACGCAGTTTTCGGCGGTGAAGTTGTTTCCGTAGACGGAAATCGCGACCTCTTGCCCCTTTTGGGCGGGGAAAAGCGCAGTGTTTTCGACGCAAAGGTTTTTAAGTTTTACGTTATCCGCGGTTACGCAGAGGGTAAAGGTTTGAAAAGTACCTATTTCGGTGCCAATGCCGTCGAGCTTTTTAGCGTAATCGTCGTAAGATAGTATCGTTTCGGCGCCTTCGCCCGATAGGGTAACGTTAGGCGTCGACAAAACAAACTTGCCGTAATATTTACCTTTTTTAAGAACTATTTCGGTAAACGGCGTTAAAGTATCGAAAACTTTTTGAAGATTAAAACTATCGTCGACGTATACTGTTTTCATTTTACACCTTCCGTGGTTTTGGGTTAACTAAAAAGATTGTAGCATAAAAAATGCCGTTAATCAACGCAAGGAAGGGTAAAAACAAAAAAATAAACAAAAAAAAGAATGCCATATGGCATTCTGCGGTTTGTGACCAAACCGCAACAACCATTAATTTAGTTAAAAGGCAAAACAAAAATGGCGCAAAAAGCACTTACGTACAAACAATACAGGGCGGCGGATATTATTATCTTTCTTGTAATATATCTTGCAATCGAGGCTTTGCTTGCGTCGCTTTCCGTAAAGTTTACAAACGTCAATTTTTCATTCACGCTATGTTACGCCATTGCGGCGATAGTAATAATGCGTTGGGGGGCGTTTGCGGCGATACACCTATTTTTAGGCGGGGCGCTATATGCGGCAATACTCGGCGGAAACTTACTAAGCGTTATAGGCTACGCCGTAGGCAATTTATTTGCGCTTATAGTTTTGTTGCTTTTTAAAATTTTACCGAAAAAGAAGATTACGGAAAATTTTTCCTATTCTCTTATATACCTTATAGCGGTGTACGTGCTTATTTGTTTAGGTCGCGCCATATTACTTTCCGTTATAAACGGGGCTTTGGTTATAAATCTTTTTATAGATATGCTGGCGACCGAAGCATTTAGCCTTACGATAACTATCGTTATAATAATAGTCGCGCGCCGTCAAGACGGGGTTTTCGAAGACCAAAAAGAATACCTTTCAAGAACGGAAAAGGAAAGAAAACGTGCCTTGCAAAACACGACTTACGACGAAGACGTTTTTTAAAAACTTGCAAATAACGGGCTTATAGCCCGATATTTGAGATAAAGTCCTCAAAAAAAGCGGACGAAATTTATATGATGACGAAAAATTAAGGCGAAAACGTATAGGCATAAAAACCGTATGTTATCGCGGAGGAATCCGATGAAGGAAAAAGCATTAGAAAATTACATAATTTACGATGATGCGACCAAGACGTATCGAATGGATCCGGAACAATTAGTCCGTGACGACGTGGAAAAACACCGCGTCAAAAACGCTTTAAAAACCGTTTTAAGGGACTGGCGGCTTTATATTATGCTTGTTCCGATGCTTTTGGTGTTTTTGTTTTGGCGCTATTTTCCTATGTACGAGCTTTTAGGTTGCTTTAAGCTTACCGAAGTAGGTAAAGACGTTGCCGATCAATACTTTGTAGGGCTTGCCAACTTTGAAAAGTTAATGTTTAGCGGTGATTCTTTGTCGGCTGAATTTTGGCGCGCCTTCCGTAACACCTTTTTATTAAGCTTTTACGGGCTTTGTTTCGGTTTTCCGATGCCTATTATCATAGCGCTTTTCTTTAACGAAATTAAGTCGAATATTATGCGCAGCGTATATCAAGTAATGACGTACCTACCTAAGTTTATGTCGACGGTCGTTATGACGACGCTCGTAATAATGCTTGTAAAAGAAGACGATATCGTTTCGAAAATGGGCGTCGTGTCGAGATTACTTAGCAGTTTGGGTATTATTTCAAAAGATGCCGCCGAAACGGGGCTTTTAAATGACCCCAAGTACTTTAGGGCAATTTACCAAATAAGCGGTATTTGGGAAACGGCGGGTTACGACAGTATAGTATTTTTTGCGGCGATAATAGCAATAAGCCCCACAAGTTACGAAGCCGCCCAAATAGACGGCGCGGGTAAAGTGGCGCAAATGCGTTACGTCGTTTTACCGAGCATTTTATCGACGGTAGTTATAATGCTTATTACCCGTATAGGGCACCTTTTAAGCATCGGCTATGAAAAAGTAATCCTTTTATACAACGTAGACATATTCGAAACAGCCGACGTCGTATCGACGTTTGCCGCAAGATACGGGGTAGAAGGGTCCTCGCAAGGCTTAGCGTCGGCGGCGGAAATGCTTAACAACTTGGTCGGTATGGTACTCGTTATCGGCGCAAACACCGTTGCAAGAAAAGCAACCGACGTATCGGTTTACTAAAGGGGGCGTGGTAAGATGAAAAGAAAACTCGAAGTATCCGAACTTATTTTTAAAATAATAAGTTACGTTTTATTGACGGCTTTTGCAATCTGCTGTCTATATCCCTTCGTGTACGCGATATCGGCTTCGATATCGGGGCGCCATGCGGTAGATTATAACGAAATTATACTTTTCCCCAAAGACATACAGTTCGGCGCTTTCCAAAGTATGTTTAACAACAATATGTTTTGGAACGCTTACACGAACACTTTGTTTTTAACGCTTTACGGTACGATTTGGGCACTCGGCGTGTCAATTTTGGGTGCGTACGCGCTTTCCAAAAAAAGGCTGCTGTTTAGAAAAGGTTTTAACTTCTTTTTAGTGTTTACGATGTGGTTTTCCGCAGGTATCGTACCGCAGTATTTAAACTATTTATCGACGCAAAGGGTCTTTAACTCAATTGGTATTACCGACGACAAGTGGCTTGTCGTTATAGCAATGGGTATGGCGGCAATGAACATTATACTTTTGCGTAACGCTTTCGAGGGTGTACCTTCCGAAATAGAAGAAGCCGCAAGGGTCGACGGCGCTACGGAGTTACAAGTGCTTATGAAGGTATACATACCTATGTGTAAGTCGACAATCGCAACGGTTACTCTGTTTTTTGCGATTTCCCGCTGGAACGGTTACTACTGGGCAAACCAAATGATAAGTAACCGTAACGAAGTCCCTCTGCAAGTATTTATTCACGACAAGCTTGAGGAACTTACCAACTCGGAAAACTTAGCTTCTTGGAATAAAGATTACGCGGCAAACTCCGTTATATACGCGTTAATCGTGTGTGCGGTTATTCCTATCCTTATTATATATCCGTTTATTCAAAAGTACTTTGCCAAAGGCGTCAATATGGGCGGCGTTAAGGAATAAGGAATTTGATAAAAATTGATATATCTCTTGCCTTCCCCTTGAGGGGAAGGGGGACCGCTTTGCGGTGGATGAGGTGTAGACGGTAAAGCCGTCGTCGAAAAATTATATAAATTTATGACCTCTCCGACGCGACAAGCGCGCCACCTCTCCTGTCGCAGGCGAGGCTGGGGGATTGATAAAAGGCTCTCCTTCAGATAAGGAGAGCTCCGCCGTAGGCGGTGAGAGGTCGAAAATTAAGTAGCGGCTCGCACTAAGGAACGACCTCTCCGACGCGACAAGCGCGCCACCTCTCCTGTCGCAGGCGAGGCGAATGAGGATTTGAGGGATTATAGGAACAATCCCTCCGACGGCTTGCGCCGCCACCTCCCTTTACACAAAGGAGGCTAAGAGAAATTGATAAAAGGCTCTCCTTCGGAAGGAGAGCTCCCGCGTAGCGGGTGAGAGGTCGAAAATTAAGTAACAACTCGGCTAAAGTAAAATTACCCCTCTCCGTCGGCATTCGCCGCCACCTCCCCCCAAGGGGGAGGCGAATGAGGATTTGAGGGATTATAGGAACAATCCCTCCGTCGGCATTCGCCGCCACCTCCCCCCAAGGGGGAGGCGAAAGAGGATTTGAAGGATTATAGAAACAATCACTCCGACGGCTTGCGCCGCCACCTCCCTTTACACAAAGGAGGCTAAGAGGAAAATACATTTGACCCTCTCCGTCGCGACAAGCGCGCCACCTCTCCCCAAGGGGCGAGGCGAATGAGGAATTAGAAATCATATAAAAAGGCTAAAACCGCGGATAGCGGAAAATATATTAGCAAATTTTTGGAGGTAAAAATGAAAAAGACCAAACTTTTTGCGATCGTTCTTGCTATGATGTTAGTATTTTCGTTCGCAGCATGCACGGGCGATTCTGATCCGACTCCGACACCCGGACCGAATGACGAAACACCCAAACTCGAATACGAAGTGGGTACTACGCTACGTATGGCAACAGGCTACAACTCTACTAAAACCGGTATTGCTTTCGACGCGGAAACCGCCGGCTCAGGCATAACGTTAGCTGACGGCAATACCTATCACACGGGCGACCTTAAACCTACTTGGGTTGAAGTACAAAACGTTTTAAATATCGTTTTGCAAGACAAGTATCAAGGTAAAAAAGCTTCCGATGAATGGGCTTATTGGGAACCGCAACTTGATCAAGTAGATATGGTAAGCGGTACTGCGTCTTTACTTAACGAAGCAGGTGCCAAGGGTAAAGTTGTCAATATCGCGGAATACCTCGATATGATGCCCAACTTCAAAAAATATCTCGAAGAAAACCCCATCGTTCGTTTGTCCGTAACGGGTAGCGTTTCTGACGGCGCTATTTACTTCTCGCCCTATTTCGACGGCGTAAACGATATCGAACGTATGCCCTTAATGCGTGCCGACCTCGTTTCTAAATTGTTGGACGGCGAAGGTCAATACGTAAACGCAGACGCAAGAAATCTTGCTACCGCTGTTTACACACCTTATATGCCTACGACGGGTACCGTTGCGGTTGAATCCTTAACGGCAGACGGCACGGCAACCACTACTATTACTAAAGATTACACTAAGTATGGCAATATCATCGAAAAGATGAACAATGCAGGCACTTTAAGCGGTCAAGAAGCCGTTAATATGCTTCGTGAATATATCGACAAAACTTATAACGGCATTTACGGTACGACTAGGTCCGACCTCTTCTTAGGCTACAACGCTTGTTGGGACGCCGACGAAATGGTAGCGCTTCTTCGTTGCGCCGTTGCTTGCTTAAACGATAGCGACGGTCAGCCCATTAGCGGTTTATATTCTCGTGAAACCGGTAACTTACAACGTCAAGTCGACTTATTTAGATTCGCAGGCACTTTATTCGGCGTACGCGGTTTAGAATCGAGACAGGATTATCTTTACGTAGGTACCGACGGTCAGCTTCACGACGCACGTCAAGACGAAGCTACTTACGAAGCTATGGAAAGAATGAACGCTATGTACCAAGAAGGCCTTATCATTATGACCGGTTCCGGTAAATCCGAAACATATCTTGAAAAAGACGCAGGTCTCATGTCCTACGACTACAGCCAAACCCAAACCGTTTATAACGCAACTAAGCTTCAAGAAGGCGAAAAATACTGCGCCGCTATGGTTCCCGTTGCTAAATGGAACGACGGCGAAGAAAAGTATATGAGATTCACCGAATCCTGGCGTTCGGTTAAAACCGACGGTTGGGCAATTTCCAAAGCCGGTGTAGAAGGTAACCAAGATAAGTTATATGCGGCACTCGCACTTATCGACTATGCTTATAGCGAAGAAGGTCAAATCCTTATGTCCTACGGTCCCGACGCTTTCATTAAGACGAACGCGGACGGCAGTTACGTAACCTTTGACTTTAACGGCAAACAAATGCCCGTTATAGCAGACGCTACTTATGAAGAACTTTGGACTAAGGCAAGCGGTAACTATACAAACTATGCCCGTTATTATCTCGGTTCCACGTTAAGCTTCGTAAAATCCCAAGCTTTCGAATATCAATGCACGCACGAAGTCGGTAAAGAAGGTGCTGCTAAATTGTCCGCGGCTATCGCTTTAGGTACTATTAAGCACCCCGAATTAGCGCTTGCCGACAATCCTTGGTATACTTCCGTACCTACCGTTTTACCGACAACTGCGACCGAAAATACCGTTATTAACGGTTATACGAACATTGCCGGAGACTCCGGAAAATTCAGCCAAAGCAAGAATAAATACAATGTTCTTATCGAAATGATATCCAAAGGTTATGACATTGAAAGCACTCCTGAATTCACTTCGAGGGCTGTTGCTTTAGAGACCGTTACTACTACTTGGAACGGTGCAAGTTATCTTTCCATCAAGAACGACGCTTGGACGAGGCTTCAAGCTTACTACAACGCCATCAATAAATAATCGGTAACTTTATTACGGATTATCTCTAATTTGCATAAGGGGGAAGGAAACCCTTCCCCCGAAAAGCAAAAACAATTATGTAATCAAAGCCGAAAACAAGTTTCGGTTTAAACAAAAAGTCGGCGTATAAGCCGATTATTAAAGAAAAATATACGATAAAGGGCATCCCCCTTTAAACACCTGCAAAGTTAAAGGAGAAACTATGTTCAAAAAACAACTAAAGTTTCAAAAAATATTATCATACGCGCTTATTGCGGTATTTGCGGTAACGTTTTTATATTCTATATCCATAATGACGCACGTATACGATACTTTATATGCGGCTTACGATCCGCAACTCGAAATACCTTCTTTGGGATTGTCCGGCGAAAAGGTGTCGGGCGCGAAACTGTTTTACGATATGCAACCGTTTAACAAAACGCTTTTGTATTTGGCATTAGCCGTTATAGTAGCGTCGCTTACATATTTTATAACGGGAAGCCGCGGAAGAAGAAAATATTATATATCCAACTACGTTTCGGCGGGGATTATCGCCGCAATGTATTTGTTCGACGCCGTATACACGGTGATAAACGTTACGATATATCGCGCTAAATATTTGCAGGTCGACTTCGAAAAATTAAAGGCATATAACGAGCCTTTAGGTCTTCCTTACGACGTATCGACTTTCTGGTTCGATATGGGCTACGTGATTGCCGCTATATTGGTTATTGCGGCGGGACTCGTTATTTTTAACGTAATCTGGAAAAACCGTTTGATGAAAAAAGAAAACGATTTACTTACCAATGCTTCTAAGGAGGTAGCGTAGAATGAGCGATATTAACGTAAAAAATACAGCTTCTTCGGAAGAGGTTTTCGACGCCCGTCTTATTAAAAAAGACAGAATGCGTTTTACAAAAAACAAACTTCCGTCAAACCTTACGCTTCTTGCAATCGTCGTAAACGTTTTCTATTTCGTCAGTATATATAAATCCAACGCAAGGTTTTATTATAAACCTACGATAGGCATTTCGGTTCTGTATAACCTTATCTTTATGCTCGCCGCGTTTTTGTCGTCGGAAGGCATTAAAAACTACAAAAAAAATTACGGTATCGTACTAATCGTAATAGGCGCTTTGCAACTTTTAAGAATCGTCTATTACCCCGTTAAAGGGCATTCCTCTTTCTTAACGGAGGGGAGCGATACTTTGGTTATGGAAACGGCGCAGTTTATACGCGTTTTGATATACCTTATTTCGTCGGCGGCTTTACTTATCGCGGCGGGCGTCATAGGTATTATGAGAAGTAAAATTTTAGCAGACTACCGCAAGGAAATCGGCGAGGAATTGCCAAGTTAAAGGTGGGTTATGGCAGAACTTAAATTACAAAATCTTAATAAAGTGTACGATAACAAGGTCCAAGCCGTTTACGACTTCAACCTTGACGTGAAAGACGGCGAATTCATAGTTTTAGTAGGTCCCTCCGGTTGCGGTAAGTCGACGACTTTAAGAATGGTAGCAGGCCTCGAGGATATTACCGAAGGGCATCTTATCATCGACGGTAAGGACGTTACGAGGATGCCGCCTAAAGACCGCGACGAGGCAATGGTTTTCCAAAACTACGCTTTGTACGGGCATATGACGGTTTACGAAAACATGGCTTTTTCGCTCGTTTTAAGAAAAGAAAACAAAAACGTCATTCACCAAAAGGTTATGGCGGCGGCGGAAATTTTAGGGCTTACGTCCCAACTTAACAAAAAGCCTAAACAACTTTCCGGCGGGCAGCGCCAAAGGGTTGCTATGGGCAGGGCAATAGTCCGTAACCCCAAAGTCTTTTTGTTCGACGAGCCTCTGTCTAACCTCGACGCTAAACTGAGGGGCGCTATGAGAAGGGAAATTTTGCTCCTTCATAAACGTCTTAAGGCAACTATTTTATACGTTACGCACGACCAGACCGAGGCTTTGACGTTGGCGGACAGAATCGTTTGTATGTCGATGGGGCACGTTCAGCAAATAGGTACCCCTTTAGAGCTTTACGATACGCCCGCAAACCTTTTCGTCGCAAGTTTTATAGGGCTTCCGCCCATGAACCTTTTCGAAGTTACGGTTGACGGCAATCGTCTTTTAGGCGACGGGTTTACCCTTAATTTAACCGACGATAAAGCCGCTCTTTTGAAAGCGTACGACCAAAAACAAATCGTGCTCGGCGTTCGCCCCGAACACGTCGTCGAAAACGGCGATATTCCGTTTAGCATTACAAACAACGAAAACTTGGGTCAAAACACCCTCGTCCACGGGCATATCGGCAAAAAGAAGGTCGTCGCTAAATTCCATTATTGGGCGGATTACAAGCTCGGCGACGCTATTAAAGTCGGCTTCGACAATATGCACTTCTTCGATAAAGAAACCACTAACGCTATAAGGTAGGAGATTTAATATGAACGATACTATTAATTACCGCGATAGCCAAGCGGATAGCGCCGTGAATTCTTCTACGCCCGCTAGTCAAAGTAAAGTTAAATTGTTTTTCGGCAAGATTAAGGAGTTTTTCCGTAAAACCCTCGTCGGGCTTAAACGCAGACCGCACAATATCGCGCTCGTTGTTTACGTCGTCGCGCTTTTGGTGTATACGCTTAATTTAACGTCGGTTTCCAATACGACCGCGTATATTCAGAAAACGCCGATGGGGCTTTGCGCGTTTGTTTCCGTGCTCTTTTCCATGCTCGGCTTCGTGGCGATGATAAACGTTTATCCTAAACGTCAAAAACCTAAATATTTGATGCTCGGATTATTCTTTATCATGATGATTTGCGTTGCTATTTGCGACATCGTTTACCGCACGAAACTCATAGAAGGTATCAATGCACACTACGCGACGTTTACCAAGCCCGAACAGTTTACACAGTTCCAAACTAAATACAGTTATTGCTTTAAAGTTAAAAGCATGCTTATCGTACATATCGTACTTATAGCCGTTTCCGCCGCGCTCTTTACCTTGGCGCCCGTTATCGGCAAACTCTTAAAGAAAATCAATACTTCCGTCAATATCGAGTACAACGCACAGATGGGCGACATCGAAAGAGAAGACGATTAACTGCTTTTTTGACTGTAACGCTTTTGTGCTTTTGCGTTACAGTCTATTTATAGTTAGGTTTTTATGGCTAAGAAAAATAAATTACCCGAAAAAGAAGAACTGCAAAATTATTACGAACTTAATTTGGATGCCGTCGACAGACTCGTCAACGCGACAAAGGAAACGGCACCCGATATCCCCGAGGAAGAAGAGGTATTTACAAAACAAGGTTTTTTGGCGCGAGTGCCGACCTTTGTTAAGGCGCTTGTCGTTAAATATTGGTTTTTCGGCGCCGCTTGTTTCTTCTTTTATTGGGGGCTCGGAATGTTCGTGTCCGACCCTTACGCGCTTATACTTATTTTAGGCGTTGCTATCGGTCTATTTACAGACCTACTCGTGAACAACTTATTTAGGTATTTTCAGTCCTCGGAAAAAGAATACAACAAGTGGATGCTTCTTCCGATGAAAAAATTTTGGACGTTTTTTGTCAATTTAGTCTACGGGCTGGTGCTTGTTTTGCTTGTAAGAAGCACTTACGACTTAATCAATCGCACCGTAATCGCTTTAAAAGGACTTTCGGATAAGACCGTCGTTTTAGGCGTAGAACCGTTTTTATTCGGGGCTTTCTGCCTGATTTTCGATCTGTGCTTTATTTGGATTAAAAACCTTATAGTTTATTTAGTAAAAAGACACAAGGTCCGCTATTAATATAAAAGTGCGAATAACAGGCTTATAGACGGACTTTTTATAAAAACGTATGGCGTTTACGTAAAAACGCGATTTTCACTTTATTTATAAAAAGAAATTAAACTTTTGTTTAAAAACCCTCGATAACGGGCTTATAGGCGGGTTTTTAAAGCATTTTGGTTATATTATGATTAAACTTTTGTATAAATCGAGTTGTTCGGCGTGTTTCGAATGGGATAACGATTTAAGTTATTATAACGACGCTACGTACACCGTTACGCTTAACAAAAAAGCCGTGTTAACGTCTGACTTAAACGTGTTTTCATTATTCGGGCTTTTGCCGTCCACTCGTTACGAATTAGGGATAGAAGGAAGCGATTTTAACCTTACCTTCACGACCGACAAGGAAACTGTTTGCGTTACGGCGAAAAGTTTCGGCGCGAAAGGTACGGGAAAATGCGACGATACCCTTGCGATTCAAACGGCGATAAACTGCTTGCCCGAAGGCGGCAGACTGAAAATCGAAAAAGGCGTTTACCTAATAGCGCCTATTAATTTAAAAAGCAATATTACTATAGAGCTTTGTAAAGGTGCGGTGCTTTTAGGCAACACGAACGAAAAGCGTTATCCCGTAATCCCCGGCGAGGTTGAAAACCTCGATAAAGACGGCGACTTTTTAGAGTGCGGTACGTGGGAAGGCTTGCCGAGGGCTATGCATCAAGCACTTGTTTTCGGCGCGCACGTATCTAACGTAAATATCGTCGGAGAAGGCGTTATCGACGGAAACGCTCAAAATTCCACTTGGTGGCAAAATGTGCAGTCGAGAAAAATCGGCAGACCTCGTTTGTGCTTTTTAAACGATTGCAAAGACGTAACTTTTCACGGGGTGATGGGACAGAACGCCGCGTCTTGGCAGTTCCATCCTTATTTTAGTAAGAATGTAAGTTTTTACGGAATTACCGTAAACGCTCCGAAGATAAGTCCCAACACGGACGGGTTGGATCCCGAATCGTGCAGCGGGGTAAATATTATAGGCTGTCATTTCAGCGTAGGCGACGATTGCATTGCGATAAAATCGGGCAAAAGTCCTCTCTTTGCCAAACGGCATTATCAGCCCGCCGAAAAACACGTTATCCGTAATTGCCTTATGGAAAACGGACACGGCGCAATAACTTTAGGAAGCGAGATGTCCGCGGGCGTTAAGGATTTGACTGTTTCCAAGTGCTTGTTTTTAAATACGGATAGGGGATTAAGAATCAAAACCCGCCGCGGCAGAGGTAACCTTGCCGTTATCGACGACGTTGTTTTCGACAATATCAAAATGGCGGACGTTCTTACGCCTATCGTAATAAATATGTATTATTTTTGTTGCGACCCCGACCGTTACAGCGAATACGTGTGGTCGAGGCAGGCTTTACCCGTCGACGACAGAACGCCGTATTTAGGTAAATTCGTGTTCAAAAATATGGTTTGCACAAACTGCCACGTCGCCGCGTGTTATTGCGACGGGCTTTCTGAAGCGCCTATTAAAGAGATTACTTTGGAAAACGTTGTTTTCGAGTTTGCCGAAAACGCCAAGGAGGGTAAGCCTTCGATGGCGACGGGCGTTAAAACGTGCTCGAAAAAAGGCATGTATTTTTACGGCGTCGAAAGTTTAAATTTGGTCGGCGTATCCCTAAAAGGCGTTACGGGTGACGAGGTTATAACGGAAAAAGTCGGGCGCGTAGTGAGGAGGTAACTTTTATGCAAGGAATACAGGCTTACGTTGACAGACTTATAAAAGAATCCACACCCGAATTGCCTTTATGGAATATCGAGGCTATAAAACAAGGTAAAAAGCCTTCGTGGAACTACATAGACGGCTGTATGATGTCTGCGCTTTACACCCTTTACGTTTGCAGCGGCGAGAAAAAATATTTCGATTTTGTCAAATCCTACATAGATTATTACGTGTCGGACGACGGCAGCATTAAAACTTACGACAAGGAAAAATACAACCTCGACGATATTAACGAGGGTCGGGTTTTATTCGATTTATACGGTGCGACCGGCGAGGAAAAATATAAAAAAGCCATTTTTAATTTGTACGAGCAACTAAAAGACCAGCCGCGTACGATTACGGGTAATTTTTGGCACAAAAAAATTTACCCCAATCAAATTTGGCTCGACGGCATTTATATGGCGCAACCCTTTTACTTAAGATATCAAACGGCTTTCGGCGGTGCCGATTACACCGATATATTAAATCAAGTCAAAAACGTCCATAAGATGATGTTCGATTACAGAAAAGAGCTGTATTATCACGGAATGGATTGTTCGAAAAAAGCCTTTTGGGCACGTAAAAACGGCTTGTCGCGCAGTTTTTGGTTGCGTTCGATAGGTTGGTACCTTGTCGCGCTTGCCGATTTATACGAATATTGTCAAGACTTAAAAGTGCGGGAGCAGTTCGCTAAAATACTCAAAAAAGCCGTTCTCGGCGTTTCGAGGTATATAGACCCTTTGACAAATATGCTGTTTCAAGTCGTGGATAAACGGGACGGAGAACTTAACTATCCCGAAACAAGCGGCAGTTTAATGGTCGCCTACGCAATGTTGAAGGGCGCTAGGCTCGGCGCGATTCCGCCCATGTATAAAAAAATCGGCAAAGCTATTTTCGACGGCGTCGTAAAAACTTATTTAAAAGTTTCGGACGACGGTAAAATAGAACTCGGCGGCATTTGCCTTGTCGCGGGGTTGGGTCCTGAAAACAATCCGAGGCGAGACGGCAGTTATGCGTATTATATGTCGGAGCCCGTCGTTAAAAACGACGCAAAAGGCGTTGCTCCGCTTGTAATGTGCTATGCCGAACTTTTAACGGGCGATAAAGGCATATAAATCGGGCTATAGGTCGATTACGTATGTTTTTAATGTTTTATGGCAAAAAACAGCGGTGCCTCCGAAGCGATGGCGTTAAAAAACATAAAAGTCGGGCTATAAGTCGATTAAGTACAGTTTTTATTAAAAATCAAGGCGATTATCGAAATTAAAGTTTCGATGACATAAATAATAATAAAGGAGCGAAAAATGAAAAAAAGAACACTTCCGATAGTGGTTTTGTTACTTGTAGTTTGCACAATGTGTTTAGCGGCATGCAAGTTTCAAGCCACTGTCAATAAGCTTAAGATGAGTATTTCGGTTGATACCCAAAATGCAAAAACCGAATACTTAATCGGCGAAGAACTTTCTTTTGACGGGTTAAAGGTCATTGCTAAGTTTTTCACAGTGGACGGCGTAACTACAAGCGAAGTTGCCGTACCTACGGACGATTGCCAAATTAACACGGCAAGCTATAACAACCGTCAGGCGGGTAGTTACAAAATCAAAGTTTCCTATACCCACGAAGGCGAAACGGCAGAAACCGACTACACCGTAACCGTCGTCGAAAGAGAATACGACGGTATCTCGGTCGAATTAGGCGAAGACGTAAAAGATACTTATCATCTTACCGAGCCCGTTACTATCGACACGAATGCCGTAACGGTAAAAACAACGGATGCTTACGGCAATCTTTTAGACGGCGAAGTCGAGGGCTACACCACGTCGCTTTATAAGGGTAAAACCGAAATAGCGTTAACGGACGGCAAAGCCGAAATATCCGAAAGCGGCGCTTACCAAATTTGGGTCGAAAAAGAATCGGAAACTCAAATGCTTTATACTTTAAAGGCATTCGTAACGATTTACGTTTTGGACGACGTTACAACGCTCGAGTTTAACGAGGATGCCGAAGGTACCCTTTTAACGCAAGAAAAAGGCGACGACGTTATGACCGAAACTTGGTCGTTTACCGTAACTTACGAAAGCGGCAAAACCAAAAACGTTTCCGCAAAAGACGTTAAGTTCTCTCAAAAGGTTGACACCGACACCGTCGGAAAAGACATCGAAACCATAGCAACTTACACGGAATACAACGCTAAGTCGCAAAAAGTAACGACTACCGGCGCAACCGTAAAATATACGATTACCGAACATAAAGAAGAAGGCGAAAAGACCGTATTCGTAAACGCAAGCGATTTAACGGCAGGCGATATCACGGAAGAAACGAAGATCGCCGACGGCATATACATTGTGGCGACAAACTCTAAGAAGGTTACAGTCGACACACCAACCAGTAAACAGTACGAAGACCTAACTTTCACTAAACGTATTAAACTTGGCGGAGCGGGTTCCGTTACCGAAAGAAGCGTTAAGATAGTCGCCGACGGTGCGGGTACCGTTACTATTTATGCAATCACGAGTTCCGGTTCGGATCTTACAAGAAAGGCTGTATTTGCCGACGCAACGGGTAACGTTATTAAAGAAAGCGAAGGTTTACCCAATGCGGTAACGAAAGTTGCGTTTGAAATTTCAGCCGCAGGTACGTATTACGTTTACGGTTCTGCAGCCATTAACCTTTACGGTATCGAAGTAAAAATAACATTACCTAAGACCGTATTTGTAAACGCAAGCGATTTAACGGCAGGCGATATTACGGAAGAAACGAAGATCGCCGACGGCATATACATTGTGGCGACGAGTTCTAAGAAGGTTACAGTCGACACACCAACCAGTAAAAACTACGAAGACCTAACTTTCACTAAGCGTATTAAACTTGGCGGAGCGGGTTCCGTTACCGAAAGAAGCGTTAAGATAGTCGCCGACGGTGCGGGTACCGTTACTATTTATGCAATCACGAGTTCCGGTTCGGATCTTACAAGAAAGGCTGTATTTGCCGACGCAACGGGTAACGTTATTAAAGAAAGCGAAGGTTTACCCAATGCGGTAACAAAAGTTGCGTTTGAAATTCCCGCCGCAGGTACTTATTACGTTTACGGTTCTGCAGCCATTAACCTTTACGGTATCGAAGTAACCACAACGGCTTCTCAAAAAACAGCGGACACCTATAACTTCAGTTTAGCTGCTCTTATCGAAGAAATGACTAAAAAGCTCGGTTCGGCTCCTGCCGATAAAGCTCAATTGGCTGCCGGTTATTTTACAGGCGACAACGCATTCATGGACGTTACTGTCGTAGATAAAAACGACCAATATAGAACTTCCGGCAGCGGATGTTTCGAAATTAAAAAAGGTACTGTTCAAGTTACGTTTAAAGGAACGGGTACGCTTTCAGTATCGTTTGCGTCTACTGGCGGTTCAAACAATTCGAGGCTTGCACTTTTAGACGGCAAAGGCAAAATAGTTGCGGCTAAAGATAAAGGCGGCGCAACGCTTGTAGAAACGGGCGACGATGCAGGTTCTTACGAAATTACAGGCACAAAATATGTAACCGTTACTTTCGAAATAACAAATCCCGGTACATATACTATTTGCAGTATGTACGGCACAACCGGTAGGGGTATGCGTATAAACGCAATCTCCATGACCGATAACCACTAAGGAGGGTGAAAAAATGAAAAACAATAAATTAAGAATTTTATCGTTAGTTATAGTATTTGCCCTCGCGGTAACGGCGCTTTTAAGCGTTAACGCCGCAACCAAGGTAAACGCGGCACAAACCGAAGGTAACGTTTATTACGTTTCGGCGGACGCGGCTTACGGTACTAAGGGCGAAGCAAACGACCGCGAAAAACCTTACAACATCGTAACGCTTTTGAACGCTAACAATATTCTTAAGCCCGGCGATACCGTTAAAATTATCCCCGGCGATTACGATTTGGCAACTCGCATCAATATGACGGTCAGCGGTTCTTTCAATAATTATATTACTATTGAAAACGAAAGCGACACCGAACAAGCAACGCTTAAATTTTACAAACAGCAATTTAGTTCGGTTAACCGCGGCGTTACCATCGAAGGTAACTACATTTATTGGAAAGACATCGACGTTTGCGGCGCGGGCGATAACGGTTTGTATATCGGCGGCAGCTACAACATCGTAGAAGACTGCGAATTCTACGACAATCGCGACTCCGGTCTTCAACTCGGAAGATCCAACGGCGAACTTTCCAAAGTCGAAGAATGGCCCAGCTACAACCTTATTAAAAACTGTACTTCGCACAACAACTACGACAACGAAACGTACGGTGAAAACGCCGACGGTTTCGCGGCAAAACTTACGATAGGTTACGGCAACGTTTTCGACGGCTGTATCGCATATCGTAACTCCGACGACGGTTGGGACTTATACGCTAAGGTAGATACCGGCAACATCGGCGCCGTTATTATGTATAACTGCGTTGCCTTTGAAAACGGTTTCCTCGAATACAGTCAAGAAACCTGTAACGCTAAATTCCCCACATACAGCAAGGATTACAACGAAAGCAACACGGCAAGTTTCAACACTCGTGACGGCGACGGCAACGGCTTTAAGCTCGGCGGTTCCGTTATGGAAGGCGACGTTGTTTTGTATAACTGCTTATCCTTCAACAACAAATATCACGGCGTAACGGATAACTCCAACCCCGGCGTTATTTCGCTTACGGGCGTAACCTCTTACGACAATAACCGTGACGTAGACGAAAACGGCAATATCGTAAAACAAAGCAGCGACCTCGGCGGCGCAAACATCGATATGGCGCGTCAAACTTACAGCTACAACAACTTAGAAGGTGTTTTATCAGTTAAATCTTCTTCCGCAACGAGTGTAACGGACGACGCTTATCGTGCTTCCGTACAAAACAGCGTTTTAAGAATGGGCTCCAAAGCCTATATGATAACCGACGCTTTCGACGCAGATACGAAGGAAAACTTAAACGGTAAAGAAGTTAAAGCGCTTACGGAAACGGTATTTAAACAAATCCCCGTAGATTACAAAACTTCTACGTACAACTTAAACGGCGCGAAAGATTCCGATAACGGCGAAAATCGCGTTCACGTTAAGTATCGTAACCAAGACGGTTCGATAAACTTCGGCGATATGTTGGCGGTTAAGTCTCAACCTATCGAAGGCGAAACAATCGGTGCCGTGCTTAATAAAGGAAGTTACGAAGAATACACCCACTTTGCAATGGATAACGACTATTCCGATTGCGAAACGGAAACGGACGCTATTTTAAAAGCGGCTGTTAACACGCTTTCTATCGCATGTAACCAAAAAGCCGTATATCAAGATTTCTGGCTTCCCGCAAACATGAAGAACGTAACTATTAAGTGGTCTTCTTCTAACATTAACGTCGTTAGCGTTTCCGATAAAGCAAAAGAAATCACGAGTCCTTCGGGTACTAAGTTCCAATACGCTACCGTTAAGCGTGATATTTCCGACGATAAGGAAGTTACGATTACCGCAACGGTTAGCGCAAACGGAAAAACTTTAAAACGTTCTTTCGATATTACCGTAAAAGCCGACGAACCGAGAATCGGCGACATCTACGTAACCTTTAACGGCAAAAACATTTATTCGGGTGACAGCTTTATCGTTAACCACTACGCTATCGCACGCGAACCCGAAATTCAAGTTATCAACGGCGCAAACTACAGCGGAACTCAATTCGTTAAAGGCAGTCAGTTCAGCGACGAAGTAACTTACAAATACGCTACAAGCAAACTTTCCAACTTCGTAGAGGTTAAGGAGTTTACTCCCAGCAACGCCGGCGTATGGCATATTACCCACAAGGTAACGCTTAACCAAAGCGGCGAAGAGAAGACTTACGACTATTATATTTACGTTGCAAGCACTATCGCTAACGTCGATTTCGTATCTACCCCCGACGTAACCGTTAACCTTGACGGCTACATGATTAGCGGCGAACTTTCAAACGTAACGGGATACATTTATGCGATTTCCTCGAAAGACGCGTTAGACGTTACTAAGGAAAACATTAAGTCGCTTAAAGGCGTCGAATGTTACAGTTACACGAGCGACGAAATCAACTTCGGTTTCGCTAACGCCAACAAAGAAGGCTACAACGTTTACTTCGCGCTCGCAAATATGCGCGGCGAGATTACGTCGAAGATTTATCACGACGAAATCATGAAGCTCGACATAGACAGCGAAGCCGACTTTATGAAACTTGCTCGCGGCGAAAAGGTGGGCGAGGAAACTATTTCGAAAACCATTTACTCTTTGTCGAAATGTCTCGATTTTAAAGACACGACTTGGACAAGCGGCAACGCAAAAGCGTTTACCGGTTACCTTGTCGGTAACGGACACACCGTTAAAAACATTACCGTAACGGGTAAGGGTAAAGAAGCAGGTGTCTTCGAAAAGGTCGAAGGCGGTACGATTGCAAACGTTCACTTCGATAACATCGTCATCGAAAACGCTTCGGGTCAGAAAAACGGTATCGTCGCAACGGTTTACGGCGGCACTTTCGAAAACATCGCCATAACCAACGTACGCGTTATCGGCGGTCAAAGAACGGGCGCTTTCATCGGTCAGATTTTCGAAGGTAAGATTCCTACTTCGCTCAGCCGCATAAGTGTTGTTAACCCGAAGGCGGAAATTAACGAAGACGGCTCCTTGAAGGACGAAGAGAACACCTATTACGTTAAGGCAAACGGTACGAGGGCAAGCGGTTTAGTAGGCTTTATTCAGCCTTCTTCCGACCCGCAAAGCGGTATCGAGGTCTATATAGCAAATTGCTATACCGACGTTTATGTACACGCTACAAGTTACAGCGTTTCCGGTATGGTCGCCGAATACGACGACACTAAAGGAACAAGCACGGACTACACCTTCCTTCTCGAAATCAGA
The DNA here is from genome assembly GCA_964398065.1 of uncultured Christensenella sp. GTDB lineage: Bacteria > Bacillota > Clostridia > Christensenellales > Borkfalkiaceae > UBA4636. Next base: position 73,901 of record CAYNLN010000007.1, read on the forward strand.
AACTGCTATACCGTTTCTACGCTCGTGGCGACCGGTTCGAGTTCGAGAATGGGCGGTATGCTCGGTTATCATAAGGGCGGCGGCAAACTTGTCATTACGGGCTGTCTGTCGAGAAGCACCGCTTACTTCGCTAAACAAAAAGTAGAAGTCGCGCAAAAGAATATTTCTCAGATAATGGGTAACTTCGCGTCCTATGGTGAAACCGTTTCCAAGTGCGCAACCGTAATGGAAGAATACAACACCGACTACGGCGTAACGGCATATTCCGAAACTATGTTCACGGGTCAGTACGGCGCATCCATTTTAACGAGTACCGTAGGCTTTAATACCGACGCTTGGACTTTGGTTTACGAGGACGAATCCGCAACCAAACTTGCGGCGCCTTATCTAACTTTAAAAACCGACGCTTGCACTTGCGTAAACGAATAAGTAAAATAGGTTTTTCACACAAACTTAATGTTTTAAAGCATTAATAATGGGGCGGTGGCGCTTTTCGGCGCCACCGCCTTTTATAATGTGGAGTATTTTTAACGTAAACGATTATGCTATCGACGATTTTTAAAAGGTATCGAAAAGGGAATGTAAAAGCAAAAAACACAAATAATCGACCTATAGACTTACTTTTACAATAAAATCGACTTAAAACATGCTATAATAAGTCAAAAACGTTTATAACGATTTTATTCTTTTTGATTGCGTAATTCATCGCCTTGTATGTTCCGCCGTAAGTGCGGGAAACGTATATGATAACTACGTCCGAATTATCAACAATGTATTCGTTGCGTTTTGCGATTGCAAATTTTAACGGCACGGTTTCTATCGGCGGATAAATTATTTCGTCGTAAAGATTGTTTTCGCACACTCTGGATAGACGTTGCCCGTAAGAAAAATCTATATACGGAGTAACAAAAATCGTGTGAATATTTATATTTTGATTGATAAATTCCTTGGTAATTTTATAACAGCAATCGTCAAAACGACCGTAACCTCCGAACAAAAACCTGTTAGTGTCTTTATCTATGTAATCGCATATTGCGCCTTTGGCGGCGGTGTATATGTCTTTCGATATAAATAGATCCCTATGTCCGAAAAAAGAAATATTAATTTTAAAACTCCTTTTTATCGTTACCGATAAGTTTTACCGCATTTGTAATTATTTTATTGTATTGTTTAGAAGATGTCAACAAAATCGTGGAGTTCCACGAGAAATTTATTTTGTCATCATATATAATTTTAGTGAAACACCGTAAAGGAGGACCACGAAAATGACCTTACGTGACGCAATTGTGAAAAGAATAGATGATATATGCAAGGAAAAAGGGATTTCCGTATGTGAGGCTTCGCTCGGCGGAGGTAAATCTCCGTCCGCGATTTATGATTTGCTGAAAGGCAGAACAAAATGCCCGAAAGTCGAAACCATAAAAAGTTTTTGCGAAGGAGCGAAGATTACGTTAAAAGAATTTTTTGACGTCGATTATTTCGAAACGTTAGACGATTTCTGATGTTTTGGAAAACAAAAAGTACCGATAACGGGCTTATAGACGGGCTTTTTTTGTGTTGATATAATTTTTTATTTGGCATTTTTGCTCTTTATTTTTAAATGTAAAAACTTGAGTCTCACCAAAAAAAAGAAACAATTAATTATGAAAAATCTCGTTATTTTCATTTAAATCAGTTGACAAAGACTTTGCTTAGTGGTAATATAATGTAAACAAATGCACACTGTTGTTTGCGTGTTGCGTACATAATTTGTTTTTTAGCAAAGTGCGTGCATAATTTTGAGGTGAACGTCATATGGGCAAGATATTTTTTTACAAGCACAATTAATTAAAATCAAAAAGGAGAAAAGTATAAAAAAATTATTAACAAATTTTTAGCATGTTTTATTGTTTTAGCTCTTTTATATGCGCTAATCGGATTATTGCCGCAACAAAACGTTGCGGCAAGTGCGGACGAAGACGAAAAGGTTTTATACTATTTTAGCGATGCGGAACACTGCGTTGAATACAAAACAGTTTATTAGCGTCGCATATTATCGACGTATGTCATTTGTATAATTGGTATGACGAAGGAGGATCCTTTCCCTTCGAGTATTATTATGAACACAATTATTCCGAGAGTTGGTTAGAGTCTCCTTATGCTAAAGAGTGGCTCCAGATAGAAGGTTGGAAAGTATACGGAGGCGAATAGAAACATACATTTGATACAACTATATCGAGCAATAACACATGATACAGAGGTTTAGTATGAGTATGAGATTCAAAGAAGTATTGCTTTCGGTTATAATCTGTTGCGTTTTTGTGTTGTTGTTTTCGGGATGCTCCGATTACAAGACATTAGAAGCGCCTTCGGGATTGGAAACCGACGGTACGCTGCTTAGATGGGAAAAAGTAGAGGGCGCAGAAAGCTACATTGTGGACATCGACGGCAAGGAATACGAATGCAATGACAACGAACTTGACTTGTTTTTGCTTACGGATAAATATAAGTCATATCAAATAAAAGTTAGGGCTTATGGTGATTTTGAAACGGTTTTAGACTCCGATTGGTCGGAAATTTTGATCTATACTATTAGTTCTCCTGTGGAATATTTGCAGTATCGTATAACCGACGCCGAAGAGGTTGAAGTTCGTGCTATAAAAAAAGATTCTCTTGTGGGCAAAATCATTATCCCGGATACCATAGAGGGAAAACCCGTAACTAAAGTTTACGGAGACTCTTTCGAGGGCGCCGAAGGTATAACAGGTGTGATTGTTCCCGATACGGTAACGACTATAGGTAAAAATGCGTTTCAATACTGTACAAACTTAAAAAAAGTAAAGTTGCCGGAATATTTAGAAGAAATCGAAGTAAATGCTTTTATGGGGTGCAAAAACCTCGAAGAATGTGTTATACCGAGAAACGTCTCGACGATAGGGATGTATGCTTTTTATGATTGCGTCGCCTTAAAAAAGATCAATATTCCGCGTTATCTACAAACAATTAATCAACTTGCGTTTATTAATTGTTGTTCGATAGAAAACTTGTACGTAGACGAAAACAACGCCGTGTATAAAAGTAGTGAAGGTTACCTTGTCAGTAAAGACGGAAAAGAACTATTGCGTTGCTTTTTTGCCGCAGACGATATTCCGGATACTATAACGACTATAGGTGAAAACGCTTTTAGCGGTAATTTACCTATAACAAAGATTACGCTTCCCGACAGTATTACGACAATTAAAGACAATGCGTTTACGGATTGCACTGTCTTAAAGGAAATAATCCTTAACGACGGGCTTGAAAAAATCGGAAAAGAAGCGTTTTCAAAGTGTGGTTTAACGAGTATTAAAATACCGAGAACGGTTTTAAACATTGGTGAATCGTTTATTATCGGTTGCGACGAGTTGACGTCTATAACGGTTGACGAAGAAAACACCGTCTACGAATCCGAGGGAAATTGTTTGATTGAAAAAAGTACTGCTACATTGATAGCAGGCTGTAAAGAAAGTATAATTCCCAATAGCGTTAGTATAATAGGTGAAAAAGCGTTTTTACAATGTAGTATTTCTTATTTGCAGCTACCTTCATCTATAAAAAGAATTGATAGTAAAGCTTTTGCCGATTGTGTATTTTTGAAAAACATAGATGTTGAAAACGGGCTTCAGACAATAGGTCCGTATGCGTTTTCAGGGTGTGAAAATTTACAAGAATTTAAAGTGCCTTTTACCGTTACGGAAATTTCAATCGGTGCGTTTAAAGATTGTGCACAAGCGGCTATTACTTTACCGAGTACAGTGCAAACAATTGGCGGAAACGCAATTCAAGGAACTGCTTATAGCGACATAGATTCTTTTCGAGATCTACCTGACGGATGGGCGAAAAGAAAACCCTACGTAATTTGGGGGACCGCTAATGATGACGATTATGGGGCTTTGGACTACGCCTGTTTTGTTACAAGTTGCAAGTTTTCTTTTGATACAAACGATTATTACGTAGATTCGTTTACGTATTCGTGCGAGGAAGGAAAAGAAACATTTTTTAATATTACAGATACGCTACGGGCGCCAACTAGGAAAGGATACGTCTTTAAAGGGTGGTCTACAGACGCAAGCGGTACAAATATAGTTTACCGTCCGTATAAAATCGGAACTTCAGAAACCTTGTATACACTTAAATGGGATGAGTGGCGTATTATAGACGATTACACGGTTTTATATTCTGTTTGGGAAAAATTATAAATTATAAAAGTACCGATAACGGGCTTATAGGTGGGTTTTTTTGTGTTGATAGTGAGGATATCTTCGAAGTTTTATTATCGATTATTTTTAAAAGCGCAGCGTTCGGCTTGTTAATCTAACGCTCCCGCAAATAAGAAATATTCGTATGTGCGTCTTATCTATGTACAGTATTACTTTTAAATATCGAAAAAGCGATATTGCCGAAAGACAAAAACCGCGCCTGACTAAAAACCTCAAATAACCGACCTATGGGTCGACTTTTTAGCAAAAACAACACAAATTAATTATAATTTTATCTCTTTCGAAAGCGGCTTTTTCGCACGGAGGGGATAATTTTATTTTTTAAGTACGCATAAAAGGGTTTGTCAATTTCCTTGACATATTTGAAAAAATATAGTTAAATATAATAACTAAGTTATTTTTACAGTTTTTTGCGCGCGTCTAAGCGTATCAACGCTTTTTCGCTGCGTGCGATAAAGATTAGCCGCTTATTTTTGTAAAACAGAAATGCATCCGTAATCTGTTTGGTTTAGCGGTTTAGTGTTTTACGGATAGATTTTCAGTGTCTGCCGTTACAAAAAGTTTTTAAAAGTTTACGCTTAAGGTAATAAAGTAATATGATTTTCGGACGTTACATAAATAAATACTACTTAAAGTATTCATATCTTTTGTTTCTCGGGCTTTTGGCGCTCGTAATGGTCGATTATTTTCAGCTTATGGTGCCAAACCTTTACGGTATGCTAATAAACGGCGTAAACGACGGCTACGTAACGATAAACGGCGTCGAAACGGAATTTACCAAAGAGGTTTTGCTAAACGATATTTGTCTTCCGATGATAGTTATCATTCTTGTAATGGTTGTGGGCAGATTTTTATGGCGCGTATGCTTTTTCGGCTCTGCCGTCAAAGTGGAAACCGACTTAAGAAACAGAATGTTTTCGCACGGGAAAGATTTATCTCAAGAATACTATCAAAACAACAAAGTCGGGAACCTTATGAGTTTATACACAAACGACCTCGACACCATAAACGAATGTTTCGGCGACGGCGTGTTGATGTTTTTCGACGCTCTCTTTTTGGGCGTTATGGCGCTATACAACATGTGGCAGATGAACAAACTTTTAACGTTGTTTGCGCTTGTTCCGATGATTTTGCTGCTTATGATAGGTTCCGTTGTGGGAAAATCTCTTACAAAAAAGTGGGACGTAAGGCAAGAAGCATTCTCCGATTTGTCGGACTTTTCGCAAGAGGTTTTTTCGGGCATTGCCGTTATCAAAGCTTTCGTAAAGGAAACGAAAGAGCTTATGGCGTTCAAAAAACTTAACAAGACGAACGAAAAGGTAAACGTCGAATACACTAAAGCGTCGGCGCTTTTGGATATACTCGTTACGCTTTTTGTCGAATCCGTCATTTGCGTAATTTTGGGTTACGGCGGCTATCTTGTGTATAACGGCGTTTTCGACGCGGGCGAACTTATGGAATACATAGGCTATTTCAGTTCCATCGTATGGCCCATAATGGCGATTGCCATGCTTATAGAAAAAACATCGAGGGGCAACGCTTCGCTTAAGCGCATTTCCGAACTTTTAGACGAAAAAGTTACCGTAAAGGACGGCGAAACCGCAGTCGACGCGGGTGTAATCTCGGGAGATATAGAATTTAAAAATTTAACTTTCCGTTATCCCGGTGCCGATTACGATGCGCTAAAGGACGTTTCCTTTAAAATAAAGGCGGGCGAAAGCGTCGGTATCGTCGGAAAAACCGGTGCGGGCAAAACTACCATAGTGGATTTGATGCTTCGCACGTACAACGTCCCCGACGGAACGGTTTTCGTCGACGGAAAAGACGTTAACGGGCTTACTATTCAGTCGGTAAGACGTAATTTTTCATACGTACCGCAAGACAACTTTTTGTTTTCCGACACAATTGAAAACAATATAGCCTTCTCGGGTGTGGAATTTACCACCGAAGACATTCAAAGCGCGGCGAAACTTGCCGATGTGCACGATAACGTCGTTGAGTTTTCGAGCGGGTACAAAACAGTGCTCGGCGAAAGAGGCGTTACAGTCTCGGGCGGGCAGAAACAACGAATATCCATTGCTCGCGCCCTTTTGAAAAACGCGCCCGTGCTTATTTTGGACGACTCGGTTTCGGCGGTCGACACCAAAACGGAAAAGATAATTTTAAACAATCTTGCCGAGTCGCGCGTCGGTAAGACGACTATTTTGATAGCACACAGGATTTCCACGGTGGAAAGCCTCGATAAAATTATTTTCGTCGAAGACGGCAAAATACTCGCCGCGGGCGATGCCGAAACGCTATATAACACTTGCGAGGAATACGCAAAGATGGTCGATTTACAAAGGCTTGACGCAGAAGAAGGAGGTAACGCGCATGACTGAGTTTTTTCCGCTTTTATGCGTAGGTGCGATTTTGGGCGTTATATCGACCGTTTTGATAATTGCTTTCGTGCTTGTTAAGGACAAAAAACAATCGATGGGTTTCGAAAGAAACATGTCCGACAGAGAAATTACCAAAAAACTTTTAGCGTACGCAAAACCTTATTACAAACGTTTTATCTTTGTCGGCGTGTTAGCGCTTTTATCGATCGCATACGATATTATATCGCCGATAGTCGTCGGTAATATCGAAGAACTTATTGCGACCGACTTTGTGCTTTCGGATCTTATTTGGTCGGTTATACTTTATGCGAGTATTCTTTTAGTTTCGCTTACGTGCTCCTATTTGCAAGCGATTATTCTGCAAAAGACGGGTCAAAAGATTATTTCCCGCATAAGGGAAGATTTGTTTATTCGTATAGAAAATCTTTCGCACAGTCAACTTAATCAAATACCCGTCGGAAAACTCGTAACAAGGGCAACTAACGACACCAATGCGATTTCGATGATGTTTACGCACCTTATCGTAAACCTTGTCAAAAACAGTCTTGTCATAGCGGGTATACTTGTCGCCATGCTTGCGCTAAATTACGCTTTAACGCTTATGGTGCTTTGCTTTGTGCCCTTTGTAGTGCTGTTTACGTTGATTTTTTCGAAGTTTACGAGGCGCGCGTACAGGCGCGTTAAGGACGGAACGACCGACATCAACACTTTTTTATCGGAAAACCTTTCCGGTATGAAGATAACGCAGATTTTCAACGTCGAAAACATTAAAATGCGTCAGTTTACCGAAAAAAGCGTTGCGCTTGGTAAGGCGAAAGAAAAAAGGATTTTCGTTTTCAGCGTATTTAGACCTCTCGTTTATATGCTGTATATAAGCTCCGTGCTGTGCCTTTTCTATCTCGGCGGTACGGGCGTGATAAATCAAACGGAATTTTTAGGGCAGACGATTACGGGCGGAACGATAGTAACGTTCTATATGTTTGTCGGCAAGTTTTTTACTCCTATACAAAACCTTGCCGAGCAATTTAATTGGCTGCAGTCGGCTTTTGCGTCGGCGGAAAAAGTCTTTTCCGTACTCGACTTAGAGCCCGATATGAAGGACGCCCCCGACGCTATAGAACTTGACGAAGTCAAAGGCTCCATCGAGTTTAAAGACGTGTGGTTTTCTTACGTGCCGGACGAATGGGTGCTTAAGGGCGTGTCGTTTAAAATAAACCCCAACGATACGGTCGCTTTCGTCGGGTCGACGGGGTCGGGTAAGACGACGATATTGTCGCTTATTTGCCGAAACTACGAATTCCAGAAAGGCGAGATTTTGGTCGACGGAATCGATATACGTAAGATAAAAATCGCGTCCTTACGCAAACATTTCGGGCAAATGTTACAGGATGTTTTCCTATTTTCGGGCACGGTCAAAAGTAATATTTTATTAAGAAAAGACGACTGCACCGACGAGGAAGTAATGCAAGCGTGTCGCTACGTCAACGCAGATAAGTTTATAAATAAACTGGAAAAAGGACTCGACGAGCCCGTAAGAGAGCGTGGTAATAACTTTTCCGCGGGGCAACGCCAACTTCTGTCTTTTGCAAGGACAATAGTTCATAAACCCGAAATTTTGATTTTGGACGAAGCAACCGCAAACATCGACACGGAAACGGAAGTGCTTATCCAAGACTCGCTCGAAAAATTAATGAAGATAGGCACAATGCTTATCGTCGCACACAGACTTTCGACGATTCAGCACGCCGACAATATTATAGTTTTGTCACACGGTCAAATTGTGGAACAAGGTAATCACCAAGCACTTTTGGCTGCCAAAGGAAAGTATTATAAACTATATACTTTGCAATACCGCAAACAGCAACTTTTAGGATGACCGTTTGCCCGAAAAACATCGATAACGGGCTTATAGCGCACTTTTTTAGGAGTTTTTATGTATTTGGAAAAAATCAACAACCCGCAAGAATTGAAAAAATTAAACATCGAAGAACTTAAAGTTTTGTCGGATGAGGTAAGGGCGGCGGTTATCAATCGCATAAGTAAGTTCGGCGGACATAAGGGGCCTAACCTCGGCGTAGTCGAATTAACGGTTGCGTACCACTACGTTTTCGATTCGCCTAAAGACAAGATAGTTTTCGACGTTTCCCACCAATGCTATCCTCACAAAATTTTAACGGGTAGAAGGGAGGCGTTTACGGACGATGATAAATTTAATACGGTAACGGGCTACACGAATCCTCTTGAAAGCGAGCACGACTTTTTTAAAGTCGGGCATACGTCTACCTCTGTATCGCTTGCCATAGGAATGTGTTTAGCGCGCGATTTAGCGGGCGGAAAAGAAAACGTTACCGCATTAATCGGCGACGGAAGTTTATCGGGCGGCGAGGCTTTAGAGGCTTTGGATTACGCGGGCGAATACAGAAACAATCTTATTATAATCGTCAACGACAACGACCAATGCATTGCCGAAAACCACGGCGGGCTTTATAAAAATTTAAAGGAGCTCCGTAACTCTAACGGCTCTTCGGAGCAAAATATTTTCAAGGCTTTCGGTCTCGATTACAAATATTTGGACGACGGGCACGACGTGGGTAAGCTTGTGGAACTTTTCCGTTCCGTCAAAGATGTAGACCACCCCGTAGTTTTGCATATTCACACGATAAAAGGCAAGGGGTTAGCGTATGCCGAAAAGGACAGGGAGGCTTGGCATGCGGGCGGACCGTTCAACGTTGAGGACGGAAGCCTAAAATATCCTGCCGTTTCCGACCAAACGGTGCACGACAGCCTTATAAATCTTGTAAAAAGTAACGATAAAGTCGTTCTTATAAACGCCGCAACGCCTACGTCTATGGGACTTTTCGGCGAGGAAAGGGAAGACCTTGCAAAACGAGGTAGATTTATCGACGTCGGTATTGCCGAGGAAAACGCAATGGCGATTGCAAGCGGTGTCGCACAAAGCGGCGGAAAGGCGGTTTTCGGTACGTATGCGCCGTTTTTGCAGAGGACTTACGACCAATTGTCGCACGATTTGTGTTTAAACGATAATCCCGCAACGATTTTGGTTTTTTCGCCGGGCGTTTACGGATTTACTTCGGATACGCATATAGGAATATTCGACATTCAATTGTTTACAAGCGTGCCTAATCTTATTTATCTTGATCCCTCTTGCAAGGAAGAATATCTTGCAATGCTTAATTACGCCGTAACGCAAAATAAGCACCCCGTCGCAATACGTGTTCCGCAAAGAATGGTTTCGTCCGGAACCCCCGATACGACGGATTATACGAAAACCAACGTATATAAAACCGTCCAAAGGGGCGAGGGGGTCGCTATAATTGCCACGGGTCCGGTGTTAAACGTTGCCGTAAATGCGGCAAACAAAATCGAACGTTTATGCGATACTAAAATAACCGTTATAAGTCCGAGGTTTTTGTCCGGCGTTGACGAAAAACTTCTTAACTCGCTGAAAAAAGACCATCGAGCGGTTATTACCGTCGAGGACGGGTCGGTTGACGGCGGCTTCGGACAAAGGATTGCCTCGTTTTACGGCGAAAGCAATTTAAAGGTCGTAAATATAGGCGTTTCTAAAAAATTCCACGCCGATTTTAATCCCGACGAACTTTTGAAAAAATGTGGCGTGTCGGAAGAAAATATTACGACTACAGCCCTTAAGTATTTAAAGTAAAAACCCGCCTATAAGCCCGTTATCGACGTTTTCTTGTTTAAGACAACGTTTCAAAACGGCGTGTTTGAAAAGATTTAAAGGCGGTTTATGCCGAAATCTATGTCCACCGCTTAGGTGTAATAATCCGCGGGTTCATAAAATAAAAAACCTTTCGTCCGCAAAGAGAGCGAAAGGTTTTTAATATCATAAAAAGCGGTAAAAACCGAACTATAGGTCGATTTTTACCGCTTTTTGATGTAGCGGTTAAGGCATTTTTATATAATTTTGCAAATCCATATTCGCCTCCTTTAGTAAGAGAGTTTGAGTTATTCCTCGGCTTCCCCTTGAGGGGAAGCTCCGACGTAGGCGGTGATGAGGTGTAGCCGAACGGCACGTTCGGCGTTATTTATATATAATTCGCCAATCCTCTTAGGCTCGCCCTTGGGAGAGCTCCGCCGACAAGGCGGTGAGAGGGTCAAATATATTTACGTATTCTCACCAGCTGAAAGCGTCGGAGAGGTCGTGAATTTTTATATAATATTTTGACGACGGCTTTACCGTCTACACCTCATTTGTCAACTTCGTTGACACCTTTGCTAAGCCGCACACAGCAATCCTTTTGTCACCTTCGGTGACATTTCCCTTGCTAAGGGAAATTCCCTTTACACAAAGGGGCCGTTTACTTTTTCCTTTTACACAAAGAGGTTATGGGCTTTTTCTTGTTTCTTTAAGGGGCGCCGATTCATACCTCGAGGGGGGAGCCTTTTTTAATCTCAAGCCGTTGCCCGAAAAGATAAAATCCTTAATAACCGACCTATAGGCGGGTTTTTAAACTTTTTTTAAAAAATAAAAGCGTCGTTAGGTTTTTCTAACAGCGCTTTTGATGTGTATATTAAGTTTTTATTTCCCAATGACCGCCTTTGGCACCGCCTACACGGACGATTATTTGTTTTTTTTCAACGCTCTACTAATCGTCGGAACTGATTTTCCTATTAATTCTGCCATTTTTGCTTTTGAAATATGCGGATTTTCTTTAATGAGCGCAATTATTGCTTTTTCTGTATCATTTTCTGTATCATTTTCTGTATCATTTTTTCCAATAACCTTTCGTGCTTGGTTTTATCCAAAATTTATATGGTAAGATACATTGTATAAACGACGAGCCGAAACGATAGACGTTTTTGCTATATTTCGGCACGACCGTCGGGGTGCCTTTACTCGGTAACAGGTCAAAATAGAGTGTCATTAATTAAAATCTTTTGTTGTTACAAATAAAATCGATTAAATTAATATGATTAATACCGTTGCGTTGTTGCAACAAATAATCCGTGGTAACTAAATATTTAGGATAATTATCTCTAATAGATTCGAGTGAACGATATTCGCGCTCCTTTGTTTCTTTGCTTTGAGCGATTGTATAGGCAACTTGAATATATGCATATCGCATATCTATTCCGCGTAGGATAAAGTCGCATTCAAACTTGCCGAATCTCCCGACGCTGACGGAATAATCCAACGATTTAGCATAGATATATACAATATTTTCAAGTACCGGACCGTAATTAATGTTATTGTCGGTGTTTTCAGCAAAATAGAAGCTCAAATCGGCGAGGTAATATTTTTTTTCGCCGGAAAGCGAGCGTTTGGATTTCATATCGAAACGAGGACACTCGTACAAAATTTTGGCATCTATTAAAGCTTTAACGTACCTGGAAATCGTTGCTTTAGTAACAGCGGTACCGTTCTTTTTCAAGGCGTTGCAAATATTATTAAGACTTGTTGTTGCCCCAAAGTTGTTTATTACGTATTTTCTAACGATTTCAAAAGTGTCTTTGTTTTTAATTTTCAAACGTTTACGAATATCTTTGTCAAAAATTTCTGACACGACACCCTGCACGTAACGTTTTTTATCCTGAATGCTGTCAAATTGAACGGCGCGAGGGAATCCGCCTTCGAGAATATAATTTGTTAACTCTATTAACGTGTTGGAATCGATACTCTTGCCATAGAAACGCTTCATGTCCACGTATTCTTGAAAACTCAAGGGGAATATTTCAAACTCGATGTATCTTCCCGTTAGTTTTGTAACTAATTCTCCACTCAGCAAATATGAGTTTGAACCGGTAATAAATATCGACCAATTTCCGTCGGTCCTAAATCCGTTTAAAACTTCTTCGAAGCCTTGAACGTTTTGAACTTCATCGATAAATAAATATTTTTTTTCTTTTGTTATAGATCTTGACAGAATCAAGCTTTCTAACGAATCCGCGGTTTTGACGTTTCTAAATTCTCTTTTATCGAGGTCTAAATAAATAATATTCGTTTCGGAAACCCCGGAATCTTTTAATTCTTCCGCAATCATTTGCATTAAACTGGATTTGCCCGAGCGCCTAACCCCGGTTATAACTTTTATAATATCTTCCTCATGATAAAACCCTCGGATTTTGCTTAAATAATTTTCCCTTATATATAACATGAAAAAGCCTCCTTTGGTAACAATATATCAAAACAAAGCTCAAAAGTCAAGTTATCGCTACCGATTTTGAAAAAATGTTAAAATCGGTAGCGATAACTGCTGTTTTTTTGAAAAATTATAGTAAAATGCATACCCCCGTGCGAGCGGAACGCTCGCACGGGGGTGTGTGTTGTTTTGTTGATCGGTTTATGCTTTGTTTCGTTGTTATGTTGCAATTTTTGTTTTGCGCAGACGGGCGGAAAGCCCGTCTGTGCGGGTGTGTGTGGTTGTAAATTTATATAATCTTTGTCGAATCCTTGTTCGGCTCCTTTAGTAAGGGAGCTCCGTCGTAGACGGTGAGGGATTGTTTTATATAATTTTGTAAATCCTCATTTGGCTCTCCTTATCTGAAGGAGAGCCTTTTTATAATCCGCCGAATCCTTGTTAGCCGTCCTTGTGTAAAGGAAGGGGGACCACGTAGTGGTGGAAGGATTGACCTTTGATTTTTTTAATAACAATGCGGTCGGGCGATTATATAATCAATCCCCCACCGCCTCGTCGGCGGAGCCCCCTTTACACAAAGGGGCCAATGAACCCTCTCAGGCACTACGTGCCAGCTTTGCT
>CAYNLN010000008.1:0-75959 GCA_964398065.1 uncultured Christensenella sp.
TAGATGCCCCCGATACAATACCTACCTTTAAAAAATTAACATACTTTGATGCGTCGAAAGTACTTGCGTTACTGACAAAAGTTACGTTAGCGTTATACCGTGACGATACGTCGTAAAGTTTTCGGGTATTACTTGAAGATTCGTCCCCGACGACTATCATCGCGTCGCATTTTTTTGCCAGAAAAGCGGTTTCCCTCTGACGCTCCCTTGTAGTATAGCAAATAGTTTCAAAAATCTCAACTGTTTTTGTATAACTTTTTTTAAAAAATTCTAAAAAATTCACCAATTTGCTCACATTAAGGGTGGTTTGAGCCACAATACACACTTTTTCGTGAACATTATAGTCGTAATCGAAGTCAAAAACGTCCGTAACGATCGGCGTACCGTTTTTTACCCAACCGACCGTTCCTATGACCTCGGGATGAGTTTTGTCGCCGACTATGATAATTTGGTAACCTTTTAAGGAATACTCGTAAACGATGTCGTGTATCTTTTTAACGAAAGGACAGGTACAGTCGACAACCTTCAGTCCTTTTTCCGTAAACGCGTCGATGTCGGCTTTTTGAGCGCCGTGCGAACGTATGACTACGGTGCCTTCGTCCGCTTCCGAAACGGAATGAATAATTTTAACGCCCGACTTTTCGAGTTCTTCGTTTACGGACTTGTTATGAACGAGTTCTCCGTAGACGTAAACTTTATCGCCCGCTATACTTTTCACCGTATCGACAGCACGCTTTACGCCGGCGCAAAAACCGTTGTTTTTTGCCAAAATGACTTCCATATTATATTATTTTGTCGGAATACGACTCGTTTCCAACAATTTTTCCTTTATAATCTCGTCGGCTTTTTGTAAAGTTTCGGCATTGAGTTTTGTTCCGTAAAAGTCCGAAAGTTCGAAAGCCTCGCCTATTTTTACATAATTACGTCTAAATAGTTTGCTTTTTCCTTGAATAAAAATCGTTTGAACAGGCACTTTGCTTTTTATAGCCAAAAGCGCCGCTCCGCTTTTTAACGGTAGCAAAACTTCATTAGAACGATTTCTCGTTCCTTCCGGGAAAATTAGCAATTTATCGCCCTTTTTAAGCATTCTTATGCAGTTTATTATAGTTGCGGGATCGGGGTTATCTCTGTCGATTGGAATACCGCCGACGCTTTTTAAATACCAGCCGATTATTTTAGGAGAAAAGCCTTCCTTTTTGCCTAAAACGAAAATTTTATCCTTATACTGCATTCCTACCAAAAAGGAATCGACGTTGGATAAATGATTTGCCACTATTACGCACGCCCCGTCATATGCGTTTTCTTTTCCGACGGATTTATGAGGAAACAACAAACGTACGATTGTGGTACTGATTACTCTTAAAAAATTGTAAAGAAACATATTTAACCTAAAATACAAACCGCGCGAAGAAATTTCGCACGGCAAAAATTTTTTGTTTTTTACTACGGAATATCGTATTATTCGTGTAAATAAGAAAACATTTTTTCGACGACTTCGTCGACGCTCATATTCGTCGTGTCGATAACTATGGCGTCTTCCGCTTGCTTAAGCGGAGAAATGGCGCGATGACTGTCGTTGTAGTCCCGTCTGTTTACTTCTTGAAGAAGTTCTTCGTAATTAACGGTCTGCCCTTTTGCGACAAGTTCCTTATACCGCCTTTCGGCACGCACTTCGGGCGTTGCCGTAATATAAAATTTGTGCTTGGAATCGGGTAAAACGACGGTGCCGATGTCCCTACCGTCCAAAATGCAATCGTTTGATTTTGCGACCGTTTGTTGCATTTCCACCATTTTGCGCCTTACCGCACCCAAGGAAGAAATATTCGACGACATCATCGAAACTTCGTTGGCACGAATTTTTTCGGAAACGTCCTCACCGTCAAGTATGGTGATTTGTCTACCGTTTTCGTAACGAATAACAAGATCTATATCTTCTATAAACCGCTCGATCGTAGTTTCGTCGAGACAGTCGATTTTTCTTTTTAAAGCGGCTAAAGCGCAGGCACGATACATCGCCCCCGTATCGAGGTGCAGTATATCGAGCTTTTTCGCTAAAATATCGGCGACCGTGCTTTTACCGCTTCCGCACGGCCCGTCAAGTGCTATGTTAAGCATGATTTCTCCTTTAGTGTTAATTGCTACCCGCTTTGACACCCGTCGAAAAAGCGATTTGGAGGTTATATCCGCCCGTTAACGCATCGACGTCCAATACCTCTCCTGCGAAAAACAACCCTCTTATAAGTTTGCTTTCCATTGTTTTCGGGTTAACTTCTTTTACGTCGACACCGCCCGAGGTAACTACCGCTTGCGAAAACGGCATAAGCCCGTCGTAATCGAGGGTAAAGTGCTTAATTTCACGTAAAAGCACTTGCCTTTCTTCTCGAGTGATTTCATTGTTCTTTTTGTACTCTTTTATACCGCTTCTTTTTATTATAATCGGAATAAGACTCGTAGGTAAAAGTTTGTTTAAAGAATTTTTTAGTTCGCGATTTTTAAGTTCTTCGAAATCCCGAACGATTCTTTGATCTAAAACTTGCTCGTCAAGGGCGGGTTTTAAATCTATCCACATTTTTACACGAGATTTTTCGAGTTTGTTAATCTTACTCGAAGCGGTTAACACAACCGGACCGGATACCCCTTGATGGGTAAATAAAAGTTCGCCGAACTCGCTTACCGCCCGATTGCCGTCGTATTCTATATTTAACGTTACGTTTTTTAGCGTCAGCCCCGCCAACGAAGCGCAATAATCTCCTTTTATTTTAAAAGGAACGAGCGCTTGAACGGGATTGACCGTTTTATGCCCTAAACTGCGGGCAAATTTATATCCGTCCCCGGTAGATCCCGTGAGCGGATAAGAAATACCGCCGGTCGCCACGATGACTTTATCGCATTCGTAACTTTCCAAGTCGGTTTTTACGCCCTTAACTACACCGTCTTCCGCCAATACGGCAAGCACGGTTTCGTTGAGATTTACCTTAACGTTTACGCTACTAAGCATCTTCGTCAAGGTTTTAATAACGTCGCTCGATTTGTCGGAAACGGGAAACACCCTGTTTCCTCGCTCGGTTTTTAAAGGTAAACCGTTGCTTTCCAAAAGTTCGGTAAGGTCGGCTGAAGTAAAGCCGTGAAGAGAACTTGTCAAAAAACGCGAGTTTGTTATTACGTTTTGCAAAAACTCGTTTACGTCGCAATTATTGGTAACGTTACAACGACCTTTGCCGGTAATGTATAATTTTTTTCCGAGTTTTTCGTTTTTTTCGATCAAGACAGTATTATTGCCGTAAAGAGAGGAATAGTACGCCGATATCATTCCGGCGGGACCGCCGCCTATAACTATGGTGTTCATTAAGCCCTCCTTACGGCAATTAATAATGTTTTTTATATTTATGTTTCGAGACGAAACCTAGTTTTGTACGAAATATAGGTTTTCGCTATGCGGGATAAACACGATTTTTGTCGGAAGCAAGATCTTTATCGACGCCTGTTTGCTTAGCTTGTCTGTATTTGAAGAAGTTGACCGCAACTTGGTTAAATACGGCATAAGACAAAACGTCTTCTTCCTGCTGAACGTATTCGGCGCATTCCTGTCTGTACTTTTCGAGTTCGGGTGCGATATCGTCTGCGGGACGGTGGGTAACGATAGGTTCATCGCCTACGACCTTTTTAACGATTTCGGGATCGGGATTAGCAGGAAGTTTACCGTATTCGCCTTTTAGAAGTCCCTTAAATTCCTTAGTAACCATCTTGTATCTTTCGCCCATTAATACGTTAAGCACGGCTTGCGTACCGACGATTTGACTGCTCGGCGTAACCAAAGGAGGATAACCGCAATCCTTTCTTACATTAGGAACTTCGGCTAAAACTTCCATTAATTTTTCCGACTTGTTTTGTTGCTTTAATTGGTTGATAAGGTTGGAAAGCATTCCGCCCGGTACTTGGTAAACCAGAGTGTTGATGTCTACCTTTAAAACCTTGTCGGACAAAACACCGCTTGCTTTTAACTCGTCGGCAACTCCGCGGAAATATTCGGTTATGGGAAGTAGCTTGTTTAAATCGATACCCGTATCGTATTCGGTACCTTGAAGAGCCGCTACCAAAGGTTCGGTTGCGGGTTGAGAAGTACCGTTTCCTAAAGGAGACAAAGCGCAGTCTACGATGTCGCAACCGGCTTCTATTGCCTTTAAGTTAACCATATCGCCCGTACCCGACGTGTTGTGGGTGTGGAGGTGAATTTTGGTTTCGGGTTTTAAAACCTTCTTCATACCGCTGATGAGTTCGTAAACGGTATAAGGTAACAAAAGGTTTGCCATATCCTTTAAGCAGATATTGTCGGCGCCCATATCCTCCAATGTTTTTGCAAGGTTGATAAAATATTCGTTGGTGTGAACGGGGCTTGTCGTGTAACAAATAGTAGCCTCGCATACGCCACCGTATTTTTTGATTGCTTTCATTGCCGTTTCCAAGTTTCTGACGTCGTTTAAAGCGTCAAAAACCCTTATTACGGTAACGCCGTTTTTAATGGATAGACGAACGAATTCGTCTACGACGTCGTCGGAATAATGCTTATAGCCTAAAAGGTTTTGACCTCTTAAAAGCATTTGGATAGGCGTCTTTTTAAGGTGAGACTTAATAATACGCAATCTTTCCCAAGGATCTTCGTTTAAAAACCTTAAACAAGAATCGAAGGTAGCGCCACCCCATGCTTCCAAAGAATAAAATCCGATATCGTCTAATTGGTCGAGCATAGGAAGCATTTGCTCTAAAGTCATCCTCGTCGCCGCTTGAGATTGATGGGCGTCACGAAGTATAGTTTCTGTAATCTGAACTTTTCTAGCCATAATTTAACTCCTTATTAAAGTAACGGGCATACGGCAAGTAAAACGCCTGCCGCTATAGCCGAGCCGATAACGCCTGCGACGTTAGGTCCCATAGCGTGCATAAGTAAGTGGTTGTCGGGGTCGTATTCCCTACCGACGTCTTGAGAAATTCTTGCCGCCATAGGAACAGCGGAAACACCGGCCGAACCGATGAGCGGATTTATCTTACCGCCGGAAAGTTTGTTCATTATCTTAGCGCATAAAAGTCCGCCGACGGTACCCATACAGAATGCGAACAAACCGAGTAAAATGATACCGAGCGTTTTTACGTCAAGGAACGTAGAACCGATTGCCTTGGAACCTACCATTACACCCAAGAAGATGGTAATGGTGTTCATAAGTCCGTTTTGAGCCGTATCTGAAAGCCTTTGCGTTACGCCGGATTCTCTTAACAAGTTACCGAGCATAAGCATACCGAGAAGCGGCATTGCGTCGGGAAGCAAAAGACCGACTACCAAAGATACAGCAATGGGAAAAACGATTTTTTCGAGTTTGGAAACCGTTCTTAACTGCGTCATCTTAATGCGACGTTCTTTATCCGTGGTCATAAGCTTCATTATCGGCTTTTGAATGACGGGGATAAGCGCCATATAAGAGTATGCGGAAATTGCGATTGCCGGAAGTAAATCTTCGGCAAGTTTTTTAGCAACGTATATAGCCGTAGGACCGTCCGCACCGCCGATTATGGCGATTGCACCGGATTCCTTGGGCGTGAAGCCTAAAAGACATAACGCACCGAAGAAGGTAATAAATATACCGAGTTGAGCCGCCGCCCCCATAAGCATGCTCTTGGGGTTTGCGATTAAGGGACCGAAGTCTGTCATACAACCGATACCGAGGAAGATAATTGGGGGGAAGATTACCCAATCTACGCCCTTATAAATGTAATAAAATAAGCCGTAATTGCCGATAACTTGCTCGGAAGAAATGCTGAGTTGTTCCGCAGCAAAAGTATAATCCACTCCGCTTATCGTTGTAGAAAATCCGTTGCTTAATAATTGCGAAAACGCTTGATATTCGGTCGTTATATCTTTACTTTGAAGCGCATTTAGAACGCTTGTTAAGTCTTGACCGAAGTATTTTGCGATTTCTTCTAAACTTCCCCTTGCAACCTCGTTATTGGAAAAGGTATCGGTTACGATGTAACCTTTCGTACCGAATAATACGCCGTAAGCGCCGGGTACGTTTACGATGAACATACCGAAGGCTATCGGGAGCATCAAAAGCGGTTCGAATTTTTTAACTATCGCAAGGTAGAATAATACGAAGGATATCGCAAGCATTACGTAGTTACGCCAATCGGTACCCTGAATGATACCGGTTTGATTCCATAACCCGATTAAAAAGCCACCGATATTCTCCCAAAATTCACTTGCGAGAATAGTATTTAACGTCATAAGGATAAATCTCCTTTATCTTATGCTATAACCGCTAACGTAGCGCCCGTTTCGACGTTTGAACCTTCCGTTACGGTAAAGGTTACTACGCCGTCGCAAGGAGCGTTAAGGTCGTTATCCATCTTCATTGCTTCCAAAATAACGATAACGTCGCCTTTCTTAACTTGACTGCCGTTGGGTACGTTGAGTTTCTTAATCATACCGGGCATCGGCGATTTCATTTTCGTTCCGCCTTGAGGAGCGACGGGCTTCGCGGGCTGAGGAGCCGTTTTGGGAGCCGTCTGTACGGGCGTAGCCACTGTTTGAACGGGCGCGGAAGCGGAAGCGCCTACTTCTTCAACGCCTACTTCGTATTGTTTACCATCTACTGTTACTATAAAATTACGCATAATTAACACTCCTAATAAATCCTTTTGATTTTTTTGATTTTAAATTCGCAATTGCTTTCGTTCGAAAAATAATACGCAGATAAAACTGCCGTGATTGCGGCGACAACCTCGGGCGAAGCGCCGTCGTAAATTTGTTCATCTTGCCGTTCGACGGGTGTTTCTTCTTCGACTTCCTGTTTGGGAGCGGATTTTTTCGCACTCATTACTTTTCCGATACCCGAAATAACCAAAACGATTACCGTAATACCGAAAAAGACCACTATCATACCGAGAAGAAATACGAACGCCCCGTTAAACCATTTGGACGCTAATAGTAAGTTGGTCATATAAACACCTCGTTATACGAGCATTTGAAGGGTTGCGATCAAATATTGACGGACGTATTGAGGTTCGATGACGTCGTCGACGTAACCGCCTTTTGCCGCCTTGAAAGGATCGAGTTCGATATTAGCGAATTTTTCCTTCAACTCTTCCTTATTGCCTTTAGATAAAGCATATTCCATTTCCGCGCCGACCTCGGAAGATACCGCGCCGATTTCGCTCGTAGCAAACGCGAAAGAATAATTCGCGCCGTAAGCTTTGGAACCGAATAAAGTGTAACCTAAACCGATTGCTTTTCCGTAAATAACGTTGATTCTTGGAACGTCGCAAGTATATTTTAAAGCGCAAACGAGTTTTGAAATGCCGTTTAATACCGTGGAAGCATTGGTTTTGCAATCGGCTTTTACGCCCAAAGTATTTACGAAAGTCAATACGGGAAGTGCGTTGTCGCTCGCATAATACAAAAATTCCTTAACCTTTTCGACGTTGCATTTTGTAAGTTCTACACCGTTTTCACCGTTGAATATCACCGCGGCGACGGAATAACCGCCTACTCTACCGATACCGGTTACGACCTCTTGTGCGTGGTTTTTATTGAGTTCGATAAACTTTCCGTCATCGAAAACGGCGGAAATGAGACATTTTGCGCAAGCCTTTTCGTTAAGTGCGGGCGCGTTTCTGTTTTCGTCGTCGGTGCATTCTTCGTATATACCGCCGAATCTCGGTAAAGTTTCCAAAACTTCGGTAACGGATTTTCTTACGTCGGCAAAGTCTTCCGCAACGAAATCGCAAAGTCCGTTTCCGTTTTCGGCACCGCCGATTTTACCTTCGTCTGACGTTACACCGCTCTTTGCGGCAACGACTAAAGGACTGTTGAACGCAACGCATGCGCCTTTAACGTAGTAAGTGTAGTCGCAAGCCGATACAAGTAAAGTTGCCGAACCTAAAACTTTTCCGTAGCATACGGCAAACTGAGGAACATCCTCGGAAAGTTCTTCAGCCTTGGATAAAAGCATCGCAACGCCCTCTAACGCGTCGACGCCTTCGCCGGCAAGAATTCCCTGAGAGGAAATAACGTAAACTATAGGCGTAGCAGCCGCTTGGGCTTTCTCCATACAATTAACTATCTTTTTGCAGTTGCCTAAACCTAAACCGCCGCCTAACGCGTCACCGTTTAAAGCGGCAACGTATACGGGCATGTCGTTTATCGTGGCAAAACCGGTTACGACACCTTCGCCGTAAACGCCTTCACCGTAAAAGTCATTGCAAGTGTAGCTGTAGCTTTGTAATTCCACAAAACTGTCTTCGTCGACAAGTGCGGAAATCTTTTTTCTTATTTCGGCACTTTCGCTTCTTAAACGGTCTTTTTGGGATTTAAGCAAGCTTAATTTGTCCATTTCTGCCTCCATTATATAAATAAAAGTTAAATTTGTGTTTTTGCGGGGTTTATCTTTGCGTTGTCAACCTTAACCCGCCGTCGAAAGAACTAAATCGCGTCATCCGCGCATAAAATAAATGCCCAATCTCCGCCATTTTAATTCTATCGTTATTATTATACATTATAATTTTTGCGATTGCAAACAAAAAGGCGTGTTAACACGCCATAATTTGTCAAATTTTTTAATTGTACTTAAAACTATCTTATATCGAGCGTCGAAAGAAAACGCCTTAACGCCCTTACTCCGTCGTCACCTGCGGAAAACGCGGATTTTTTACGTAACATTGAAAATACGCGGGTCGCAATTTCTCCGTTTACGGCGGAATCTGCTTTTTGTGCGTCCTTAAAGTAACCGCATTCGCCTATGATTCTTTGCAAAACTTCTTCGTATCCGCATAAAACTTCTCCGTCGGCAAAAAGTTCGTCCGACAACGACGCCTTTTTAGTCAATACGGGTATCATTGCGTTTTTAACGGAATTAACTTCGTTTTTAAGAACAAAGGTACCGAAAAGAGCCTCTCTCGACGACTCGAAGTCGAAAATATAATCGGTTGCGTCCGCATAATCGGACTCGGTCTTTTTGCAAGTAAACACTATCCCTATAGAATATCTGTTGTCGTGCGAATAACTTACCGTAACGGAAGAATCGTTTAACGATATACCGTCGGAACCCCTTCCGTAAATGTTTTCGCCTTTATCGCAGTAGTCTTGCCACTTTTCGAGAAGCTCCACGGCAAGTCTTTCCAAAGTGTTTCTGTTAAAGGATTGCAACCTTACGGCGCCGATATCGCGATTAAATACGGATATTTCGACGTCGGGATAGATTTCCGAAACCGCCGTGAAAGTAGGTTTTTGATTGAATATCGGACTTTCCGATATGCCGGAAGAGAAACTTGCGTGGCTTTCGGTTACGTCGAAAGCGCTGTCTTCAAAGGTAACGTCGCAAGAATATTCGGGAAGATATTCGATGAAATCGAGCATGGACACCAAAGTGTCGCAAATAGAAGGTTTTTCGCCGTGCTTACAATAACTTACGACGCTTTCGCGCTGTTTGGAAATCGGTTCGATAAAACGCATTTTCCATTCGGTGCCGTTTAAATCGAGCGAAACGCTTCTTAACGAACCGCCGTTAAACGACGCATTGCCGTAATACCCTTCCGAAGTCGTGCAAAGTTCGCACTCGGGGTAATTAGAGGAAAAGCGCTGACTTTGTAAGTCAAAATCGTTTTTCTTTACCAAAAAATCCCCGCCGTCCGTCGAGAAAAAACGCTCTGTTTTTTCCGAATAATCCGTTCCGGAAAAAGCGCCCGAGTTAACGGATAAACCATATAAATAATCACATGCGGAGTGCGCGCCGAACTTTTCGCGCAAGGTGCGGAATTTTTTGTTAATATGCGATGGAAGGGGCAAAAGCATCCCGAAAACAAAACGCGAAAAACAAGATTCCTCACCTTTTTCGGCAAGTCCGTTTTCGGCAACGTACGAAGATAACTCTTTATCGAGTGCGGATAAATTCGAACCTTCGGGCACCGAAGGCAAATCCGTCGTGTCGAGTTTAAAAAGATTAAGCAAAAGATTGCGTTTTACCGAAACGTCGTATTCGCTTAATTCGAGTTTGTCTTTTGCATATGTGAGCAATTTTTCAATTAATAGTTTTCCGTCTGTCATATTGCACCGCAAAAATTTTATTTCTACACAATTATAGACTTAAATTGTAAATTTTACAAGGATTTTACATCGGTTTTTTCAATCTTTCGGTTTAAATCCTTGAGGATGAACGGTATGAGTGGACTCGGGGTCCTCTCTTGAAATGCGCCTGTCTTTTAAATTCACGGCTTTTTGCACGCTTTTGTTGCCGTATTTATCTCGTATCACGCCGACCGCTTTGGCAAGCTTCATCTTCTTTTCATAAGTTTCCGAATCGTCGAACATCGATAGTTGCCCGTCGTCGCTTTGAAAATCCGAAACAGATATGCCGAGTGTTCTAACGCCTTTACGAAAATCGTAATTATCTTTAAAAAGTCGCATGGAAAGCGCTAAAATATCATCTGCGAAACTCGAAGGCGGATTTAGCTTCGCTTGACGGACGAAGGTTTGAAGGTTTTCGTCGCGAACGCTTATCGAAACCGTCGACGCACGACCTAAATTCTTTTTTATAACGCGAGAAGATACACTGTCAGCCAAAACGGAAAACATTACGTGTACGTCGTCTATATTTACTAAATCCCTATAACACGTCATGCTGTTGCCGACGGATTTGATTTCGTCGGGTTCCTCGTATTTTCTTACGGGGGACATATCCCCGCCGTTTGCGTATTCGTATAGTTGGCTTCCCCACTTACCGAAAGATTTCGTCAAAAACACGGGATCGGTCATAGCCAAATCCCCTATCGTCATAACGTTGTATTTTGCAAGTTTTTCGGCGGTTTTTCTGCCGACCATCAATAAGTCCGACGCAGGAAGCGACCAGATTTTTTCCTTAAAATTGTCGTAATCTATTATAGTCGTAGCATCCGGTTTTTTCATATCCGAACCGAGTTTTGCGAAAATTTTATTAAAGCTGACGCCGACGGAAGCCGTTAACCCCAAATCACGCACGCGACCGCGAATTTCGTCGGCTATTTTTTGCCCGTCTCCGAAAATCTTACTACCGCTTACGTCGAGCCAAGCCTCGTCTATCCCGAACGGTTCGACAAGATCGGTATATTCGAGGTAAATTTTGCGCACTTTTTCGGAATAATAAAAATACTTTTCGAAATCGGCTTCGACTAAAACGAGGTTCGGACATAAATCCTTTGCCGTTTTTATCGTCATTCCGGTTTTTATACCGAGTGCTTTTGCGTTCGTGCTTTTCGCAAGTATTATGCCGTGACGGCTTTTAACGCTACCCGTAACACCCAAAAAGCACCCTTTTAACGAAGGGTTGAAAGCTTGTTCGCACGAGGCATAAAAATTGTTAAGATCGGAATGAAGAATCGTTCTCATAGTAAGCGTTTTTCTTGAAAATAAAATAACAACGGCTAAATTAAGATTTATTGCATTTGCGTAGTTTCGTAATTCTAAAAAATCTTTATTCAAGCGAAAAAATGATTTGGTAAATTATTGCTGACAGCATTTGCGGTCGGTTAGTCGTAAAAAATCAAAAAGCAATATGCAAAATTCGAGCGTGATAATTTATTGGATTATTTGCGTTATTTTATCTATCTCTTTTCTCGCAATCAAATCGCAACGATTATTGAGTTCGTTGTCGGCGTGTCCCTTTACTTTGACGAAAGTAACTTTGTGGAAGGACAATAAAGATAGTAAGACTTCCCAAAGTTCTTGGTTTTTAACGGGTTTTTTATCCGCCGTTTTCCAACCGTTTCTGAACCAAGAAAAAACCCATTCGTTTTGCACGGCATTGACAACGTAAGCAGAGTCGCTGTACAAAGTTACTTCACACCGTTCCCTTAAAGCGGCAAGGGCTTTTATTACGGCTAAAAGTTCCATACGATTGTTAGTCGTTTCCTTTTCTCCGCCCGAAATCACCTTTTCGACGTCGCGATATATTAAAATGGCGCCATACCCTCCGGGTCCCGGGTTACAAGAACATGCGCCGTCTGTGTAAATCGTTACTTGTTTCATAGTAATTATATTGTACAACAAATTTACTGCGTTTGCAAGCGCATTTAGTATGCCGAATTTAAAATTTATAAATTCGGTTTTTTGCAAAAATTCGACAAAACACCATAAAAGTAAAGCAAATTGTCAAAATGCGCTTGATTTTCGTTGACTTTTTTTTTCGATTGATATAAAATCTTATCGTTACTTTTTTAGGGGAGTGGCTCAACGGTAGAGTAGCGGTCTCCAAAACCGTAGGTTGCGTGTTCGAATCGCGTCTCCCCTGCCAAAAATACGTTACGTTTTTGCGTAACGTGTTTTTTGTTGGTTAAAGATGAGAACACGCAACCAAACACGCGTAAGCGTGCTATTATATAATCAATAGGCTAACGGCTTACAATGCGTAGCATTCGTTAATCCGTTCGAATCGCGTCTCCCCTGCCAAAAATACGTTACGTTTTTGCGTAACGTGTTTTTTGTTAATTAAAGATGAGAGCACGCAATCAAACACGCGTAAGCGTGCCATTATATAATCAAGAGGCTAACGGCTTACAATGCGTAGCATTCGTTAAGCCGTCCGAATCGCGTCTCCCCTGCCACCATCAAAAAATCGTCCGTTTTTGCCCGTTTTTGGTCATTTTCGGGCGTTTTTTGTACTTTTTTGTACTGTACTTTACCCCACTTTACCCCATTTTGTGGCATATTTTTGTGGCATATTTTTTAAAACGGGTTCTATTCTAATTACGAAAAAAAGAGAGCACTCTATAACGTCCGTCATTTTTTAAATTTCGGTAACGTTTTATCGCTCTCTTTTTATTTATCTTTACGCTATCACACACTCGACTTAAGTTGCTTTTTGTTAAAAAATTTTTTAAAATATCAAAAACTTTGCCAAAATATGCTAAAATCGATTGACATACCCAGCGTAGTATGTTGCGATATAGTTGCAAAAAAAGAATATATATGCAGCAATTATCTATAAAAGCCTTGCAAGATATTGCAAAAGCGATTGAAAACAACGATAGCGTATCGACCGTGAAAGTTGTTATAACGCTTAAAAAGCAAACAAGCAAGGCAAACAACGACGATAAATAAATCGTCAAGGCAGAGAGGGCGAGCAATCGCCCCTCTCGTAAGACCTATTTTAATATAATATTCAAATTTTGTCAACTAAAAAGGAGATTAAAAAATGACAATTGAAAAAAACGGCGCAGTTTATTCGGTTAAAGAGAATTTTAAGTCTTGGACGCTTTTAAAGGCGATGGGGAGAGTGTCGGTTTCTTACAACATAAGCAAAACCGATTGTCCGACTTTGGACGCGTTAAAAGCGCACGTTGCCGAGAACTCGGTTTTTTAAGAGAGGTATAAGAATGAGCATAAAAGATACCGACCGTGTTGCACGGGCGAATTACAGAAAAAAGGTCGAGGAACTGCGTGTTAGTCTTTTCCCGCCCGACCAAGATATCAAAGACCGTCTTGCCGAACGAACGGCGGATAACGAGGGCAAAGCGACTTACGTTAAACGCTTGATTCGCGAAGACATAAAAAGAACATACGAACTTAACGTTTACGTAGAAGATTCAAGGAGGAGAAAAATGAAAAACGTAAAAATTGAAAAGTTGCAACATTCATTCGACAATTTACAAGTAGCACCCGACAATCTTGTCAACGCACTAACAAAGTTACTTGAAATTACGCACGCTAACGGGCTTGACGACGAAGCCGTTAAGGCTTTATCCGAATGCGGTATAACGCTCGAAATCGAAGAGGTGTAAAATGGCAAGAAGTGAAGCGCAAAAGCAAGCAGATAAGCGTTATGCAAAAAAATTAGCGGTAAATACGAACGTTTCGTCGTAAATCTTTTACCCGATGAATACGAGCGTATCTGCGAGGTTTTATCCTCTGCGGGTATGGGTAAAGCCGAATTTTTACGTTGGGCAGTTCAAGAATTGCAAAAAACCAAATAAAAACCAGGGAGCGTTACTGCTCCCCTTTTTTATATCCGTTGCAACTCGAATAATAAAAACACTTACACAATTACTGTTTTTATGGACAAAATATGTCGAAAATTATATTGATAGCCGAATATCGACTTCAACTTTATATTTAACACGAATATTTAACACGAAAAAAGAGAGCGTATCGTTACGAACTAAAGGCATCCGACTTTTAGTTGCGTCGTTTTATCGCTCTCTTTTATTATTACGTTATATCTTATTTGCCGGAAAGAATTTTATCTGTTATAAGCTCGTACGCGACTTGATTAGGGTGTAATAAATCGTTCGTAAACCAAGTTTTGACGTACATTTGATGTTGTTCGTCGAAAGGTATAGCCGAATATATATCGACGTAGCACGTTAAATATTTTTTCGACGATTCTTTTATTGCTTCGTTAACGCCTCGAATCCCCTCATTGTTATGTCCGTTAGAAATTCCGCCGGCGTAACCGTAAGTCGACTCGCAAGGAATATTGCTGAGGCATATTATGCCCGCATCGGGATTTGTTTCGCCTATGGTTTTCAATATGTAATTATAAAAACCGTAAAAAGTGCTTAGCGGTTTATTGGCAACCGAGGCTGCAAAAGCCGTTTCGTCCGCCAAATCGGAAACTTCGCCGAGCTTAAGGACGCTACCGCTCTTATTGATTTCGTAACTGTCGTTGGTTCCGCCCATTACGAAGACGTAATCGGCTTCGCTTATCTTGTTTAAGTTATTTCTAACTTGCGTGGGTATCGATATACTTTTACTTGCGTATGCGGCGTTGTAGTACGAGCAAAGCGCGCCGGCTACCGCGGGGTTAGAATAAGACGAGAACTTACAAACGTCGTCAAGCATGTTGACATAGTTTGCAGTAATACCCTGTACTGTGATTCGCCTACCGTTTTGCTTGTAGTAGTTGCCTTGTTTGTCAATTTTTTCCCAGGTGTTCGTTTGCCACCAAACGGCGCTTTGGTCGGTTATGGAATCGCCGAAAAAGATAACTTTTTTGCCGTAAAGCCTACCGACGTCAACGGTCATAAGCGAATCGCCGTATTTTTGTTTGTTTACGACGTGAATATTTATAAATTCTTTTTCGTTGCCGACCGACATCGTCATTTTTTCCGTAGTATAATCTTCGGTTGCGACGTCTTTTATTGTCAACGTGCCGTTAGACAGGGAAAAAGTATCCGTTTCAAAAGAAAGACTTTGAACGTTTCCGCTGTTTTCGCCTAAACTTATCGTAACTTCGGAAAGAGTTTTGCCTTCGTATGAAAGCTGCTTAGAAAGCGCGTAAGTTTCGCCCGCCCTAAAATATATATCGCGTTCGGGTATAACTTCTTCCGATACGTCGCCGCCCGAACCGCTATCGTCTCCGTCGTCGGGCTTTTTACCGTTGCACGCAGAAAAAAGTAAGCATAACGTCATAGTAAGCGACACCGCCAAAATAAAAAATTTTTTCATATTACCCCCAAATATAGGTTTTATATGTAAAGAATACCACGAATCATTATATTTGTCAATAGGTTTTTGAAAAAATATTTCATAATTTTATTTAAGAACAAAAAAAGGCACGACTTAGCGTGCCTAAAATAATAAAAAACTTTAATCAAGCGTAATTATCGTTTTTACGAATTAAGCGTAATTGTCATTTTTACCGGGTTATGGTCGGAATACAAAAACGAAGTATCGATAACGTCTGCAGAACTCACCGTAACGTTGTCGGAAACGATAAACCCGTCTATAGTGAGGACGAACTGGTCTTTGTTATACGGACCGTCTGCGTTACGGCACGTGGGAACGGGATTATCTTCGTCGAAAGGTTTGACGAGTTTTAAACCTTTACCGTCAAGCGCCTCTTCTTTTACAGGTTGAGCCCAAGTGTATTCTTTGCCGCTTACTCCGAAAATCTCGCTGCTGTTGCCGAGCAAATCTTTATTAAAATCGCCGCCACAAACAACGTAATTACCTTTTGCGTACTCGTTTGCCATATCGCTTGCGAGAATAGAAAACTGCTCGTCTGCGATCGTACCGTCGGAAGTATATGCCGATAAGTGTATCGAATATAGCACTAATTCTTTTCCGTTTTCGCAAGGTACCCTCGATACGCTGTAGCAACGGTCTAAATCGAAATACTTGGAAAACCCGCTTTCGACGGGAAAACTCCTTCGTACGGACGACGTTACGTTAAACTTGGTAAGCGTCATAAGCCCCGACTTAGACGCACCGAGCGGGCTTGAAAAAGGATAAAACAAATAGGGGCTGTCATAGTTTATCGCGTACACGGAAGAGTAGTTTTGAAAGGCGTTTACGAAAAGTTCGTACTCGTTGACGCGGTAACTTCTTGTTGATTTTAGGTCGACTTCCTGAACGAAAATTATGTCGGCATTTAAATCGGAAAGTACGCCTATAGTACCGTTAACGGTACTTTTTACAGATTCTTTCGACCACGCCCGGCCTTCGGTTCCGCCGTCCATAAAGAAGCCGAAATCCTGCGTGTATGCACCGAAACCTATGTTGTAGGACGCCACTGTGTATTCTTGATCGGTTTTTACCGCATCGGTTTGCGCATTCACGATTTCAAGTTCTAAATTGTCTTCGATTCTACTATAACTCAATAAATAGTAAGCGACGTAACCGCCTATTATTAGAAGAAGCGCAAGTATGACCGCAACAACTATTTTTAAGGATTTTTTTAATATCGACATATTTTTTTCCTTTTAAATAATTTCACAATTTATTCTATTATATCAAAATTACCGTCATTGTCAAGTATTTTTTGAAAAATATGTTTTAGCGTTTCAAACGAGGTCTGTCTTATGTAGGACTTTTTTGAAAATTCAAAATTCAAAAGCGAAGATTTATTTTTTACAAAAAATGCCGATAACGGGCTTATAGCCTCACTTTTGTAAAAAATAAAGACCGAAACGGAATACCGAATCGGTCTTAAAAAACTTATTTATTTAGCCTTCTACCTTAGATAAAAGTTTAAGGTCGATACCCTTTTCGCCGATTTTGATGATTTCGACGTTGACTTGATCGCCTACGGCTAAAACGTCTTCGACGGAGTTAACTTTTTTACCCGTGCCGAGTTTTGAGATGTGAATCATACCGTCGTGACCGGGGGTTAATTCGCAGAAAGCGCCGACTTTGGGAAGAATGCGTGCAACCGTCGTCGAGAACATATCGCCTACTTCTAAGTCTTTAGCGATACTCATAATGATGTCTTTAGCCCTTTGAGCGGGTTCGATGGTTTCGCCGTAAGAAGCAACGAATACGTTGCCGTCGTCGGTAATATCGATCTTAGCGCCTGTTTCGGCAATAATCTTGTTGATGGTCTTTCCGCCGCTACCGATAACGTCTTTAATCTTTTCGGGGTTAATCGAGAAGGTTAAAATCTTGGGTGCGTACTTAGACAAACTTTCGGAAGGAGCGGGAATGCATTCGAGCATCTTGCCCAAAATGTAATGTCTGCCCTCGTTTGCTTGCTTAATAGCTTGGCGTAAAATCTTTTCGTCGATACCTTTAATCTTAATATCCATTTGGATTGCCGTGATACCTTTTGTAGTACCCGCAACCTTGAAGTCCATATCGCCGAGGAAGTCTTCTAAGCCTTGAATATCGCTCATAACGGAAACCTTACCCGACTCGACGTCCTTAATCAAGCCCATAGCAATACCTGCAACGGGGCGCTTAATGGGAACGCCTGCGTCCATTAACGCCATTGTAGAACCGCATACGGATGCTTGAGAAGTAGAACCGTTTGACGATAAAACTTCGGATACGACACGAATACTATAAGGGAATTCTTCCATAGAAGGAATAACGGGTTCCAAAGATCTTTCCGCTAAAGCACCGTGGCCGATTTCACGACGACCGGGACCGCGCATGGGTTTTGCTTCGCCCGAAGCGTAACCCGGCATATTGTAGTGGTGCATGTAACGTTTTTCGACTTCGTCGTCCAAACCTTCGAGTTTTTGGATGTCGCCTATCGTACCTAAAGTACAAGTCGACATAACCTGAGTCATACCGCGGGTAAATACAGCCGAGCCGTGAACTCTCGGTAAAACGCCGTGTTCACACCAAATAGGTCTTATCTCGGTAAGTTTTCTGCCGTCGGGGCGGACTTCGTAATTGGTAATTTTAGCACGAACCTTTTCCTTAGTTATATAATATAAGGAATCCTTAACCTGACGAGCGATGTCGGATTCTTCCAAGCCTAAATCGTCAAAGCCGTGATAATCTTCGGAAAGGAAGTGTTCCAAACATTCTTTTTCGACTTGGTCTTGTCTGTCTTGACGTTCGAATCTGTCAAAAGTATCGAGTGCCCAATCGAGTTTTGCGGAAGCGAATTCACGTACCTTTTGGTCGAGTTCGTCGTAAATGTGGTAAAGGTCCATTTCGCGTTTGGGTTTGCCGCAAACCTTAACCATTTCTTCAACGAAAGCGCATTGTTTTTTGATTTCTTCGTGACCGAACAAAATCGCGCCGATCATTTCTTCGTCGTCGATTTCCTTTGCGCCCGCTTCAACCATCATAATGGCGTCTTTCGTACCCGAAAGGTTGAGTTGAAGCGTGGATTTATCGCGTTCCGATTGAGTGGGGTTAATAACGTATTTGCCGTCAACCATGCCGACGACTACCGCACCGGTAGGACCTTGGAAAGGTATGTCGGATATGGATAACGCAATCGAACTACCTAACATTGCAAACGGTTCTGGAGCAATGTCGGGGTCGACGGATAATGCCGTCGCAACAACCGTTACGTCGTTGAAAAGCCCCTTGGGGAATAACGGACGAATAGGTCTGTCGATTAAACGGGAGGTCAAAATCGCCTTGTCGCTTGCTCTGCCTTCGCGGCGTTTGAAACTACCGGGGATTTTGCCGATTGCATACATCTTTTCTTCATAGTCTACGGAAAGCGGGAAAAAGTCCATACCTTCACGCGGGGATTCGCTCATCGTAGCGTTAACCATAACAACGGTTTCGCCGCATCTTA
The DNA here is from genome assembly GCA_964398065.1 of uncultured Christensenella sp. Taxonomy (GTDB): domain Bacteria; phylum Bacillota; class Clostridia; order Christensenellales; family Borkfalkiaceae; genus UBA4636. The sequence continues at coordinate 18,999 of CAYNLN010000008.1, forward strand.
CGATACAGGAGCCGTTTGCTTGCTGAGCGTACTTGCCTACGTCGACGGTAACTTTTCTTCCGCCGATTTCGGTTTCAAACGTTTTGTGATTTTCTAACATGTTGTCTCCTTTATAACTCTTTACTCTGTTTATAGGAACGAAAAACAAGCTTGTCCTTCGTTTTATACGATAGAAAAATCGGGGGCAGTAAAAGTAACATGCCCCCATAATTGCTTAACTTATTTTCTAAGATTAAGTCTCTTGATAAGGTCTCTGTACTTCTCGATGTCTTTGGATTTGAGATAGTCAAGTAAACCTTTCCTACGACCAACCATCTTTAAAAGACCGCGTCTCGAGTGGTTGTCGTGTTTGTTTAACGCAAGATGCTCGTTAAGGTGATTGATACGTGCGGTTAAAATAGCAACTTGTACTTCGACCGAACCGGTGTCGCCTTCGTGTGTGGCATATTCGTTAATGATGTTGGTTTTTAATTCTTTTTCCATTTTTAATCTCCTTGGAAAGTGTAATATTCGCTCAAAACCGAGGCGCCGACCCAAGAAAACCGCACGCCTAAGCTTAAGTACCTTAGATATATTAGCAAATTATTCGGTTTTTGTAAACCGTTTTATACCCATTTATTATTTAAATAATAAAAATTTTTGTTTTATTAGGTCGTCGACCTTGTTTATATAGGTCAACGTGTCCTTCGGCGCGCCTATGCGGGTAATCTTTCCGCCGCTTTGAACTTTTTTAGAAACGGCATTGGCTCCGTTTGCGATAATATCGGTGGTTTCTTCCATTATATCGATGTTGTAAACACACTCTTTTGTAGGTTTTGCATAACCCGTGTTTTCGAGGTTTCCCGCCATGTATTTTTGGCGGTAAAGATAATAAGGATTGTAACCTGCATTACCTAAAGACAAATGAGCATAGTCGACCATTTTCGATACTTCGCCTTCTAAAAGCGTGTCCGTGGACTCTTTTAGTTTGGAACCCGCTTTTAAACAAAGCGTGTGAACGGTAATATTTTCGGGCGATAAGGATATCGCAGTTTCGATAGAGTTTTTGAAATCTTCGAAACTCTCGCCCGTAAGACCCGCTATCAAATCCATATTGACGTCGAAACCGTATGATTTGACAAGTTTAAATTTATCAACAACTTCGCTTGCCGAATGCTTTCTTCCGATAAGCGCTAAGGTGCGGTCGCAAAACGTTTGAGGATTTACGCAAACCCTTGTAACGCCGAACTCTTTCATCATCTTTAATTTTTCTTCCGTGATGGCGTCGGGACGACCTGCTTCGACGGTGTACTCGACGGTTTGTTTGCCGATACCGTTTAAAAGTTTATAAAAAAGTTCGTCCGAAAGCGCAACGGGCGTACCGCCTCCGATGTAGACAGAACGCAAGTTTTTTATAAGGGGCTTAGACGCATCGATTTCCTCTAAAAGTCGGTCTATATACCCGTTAATGCGCTTTTCTTTAGAAATTTCGTTTGAGATGAAAGAGCAGTAAGCGCACCTTGTCGGACAGAAAGGTATGGACACGAAAAGATTGCCGTTTGAAGGATTTTCGGAATATATCCCCTTTTGCGTTTGCAAAATTTTAGCGATAAGCCGAGTCTTTTCGGGACTTACAAGCATAGTGTTTAAAAAGAAATCTTCGAAATTTTCGCCTTGGCGGTATGCAAGTTTCGTAGGTCTTATCCCCGTAAGCGCACCCCAAGGAAGTTTTTCGCCCGTATAGTCGGACAATGCTTTGTATGCGGAAAGTTTCAAAAATCTTTTTTGCAAGCGTTTTTCTTCTGTCTTTCCGTTAGGCGCATAGTCGTATCTATAATCGTAATGCTTATCGGAAATCCTAACTGTTACGTTAAAACAACCGCAAGAAACCTTTCCCGAAACGTCTAAATCGCCTGAAAAATCGACAAATTCGTTTACTACTTCTTGAATATCGTTAATATAGTTTTCAAAGTTGGTGTTAAGCATATGAAGCCTTTATTTAAAATAAGGATTGAACGTAACTTCGGTACGAAGCGTTGTTTTATCGCCGTGCCCGGGATATACCGTATAATCGACATTTTCATTAAAAAGTAGGGCTATAAGCCCGTTAATCGACATTTTCATTTCGTCTTCGTTACCACCGGGAAGGTCACATCTCCCTATCGACATCGAAAAAAGCATATCGCCTGAAAAGAGCATATCGCCTATTAAAAAGCAAGTGGAACCCTTTGTGTGACCGGGTGTAGGTACGGTTTTTACCGTAATGCTTCCGAAACTAAGTTCGTCCCCGCCCACAAAAGTTTTATAGTCGAATATCGGTTCGTAAGGCGACGAAACGTACTTCGATAGCGTACCGTGAGAAGATTCGAGGTTTTTTCCGTCAAATTGCGAAATATAAACATCTATACCCTCTTCCCTCGCCGATTTTACACCGCTGACGTGGTCGAAGTGGGAATGCGTTAAAAGCACGGCAAGCGGCGTTAGATTTTCCTTTTCCAAAGTGGGCTTAAAAACCGAAAAGTCCGCCCCGAGGTCGATTATCACGCATTTTTTGTTATCGTCCGAAACGATATAGCCGTTAGAATCGAACGGTTTATTTGCAACTTTTATTACCCTCATATTACCCTATCGTGCGGTATGCGTCTAAAACTTCCGGATTGTCGGTAAGTTTTTTTATAAGCATATCGAGGTCTTCTTTTTTGTTAAGTCTTACCGTCATATCGGCAAGGCAGAAGTGGTTTTTAAGATCTATACGTCCGTTAAAGGAAAGCACGAACAGCCCGAGCGCTTGGCAGCACGAAGAAACGATTGCCATAAGCGGGGCTTTTTCGGTTGCGGTTACTTTTAAACTTACAACGTAACTATCGCCCGATTTACCCGTCCATTCGGCGGGAAGAATTCTTTCAGGGTCTTCGGATTGCATATTTGGACAATCGGCACGATGAACGGTTACGCCGCGCCCGCGCGAAACGAAACCTATAATTTCGTCCCCCGGGACGGGATTACAACATCCCGCAAACCTTATTAAAAGACCGTCGACGCCTTTTATGGTAACGTCCCCGCCCATATGACGACGCTTTTCCGAAAGTAAATCTTTTGAAGGAATTCTGTCGGGAATAAGAGGCACTGCCTTTTTTTCGACGTCTATAAATTTGTATACTACCTGCTGAGGCGATACGGCGCCGCAACCTACGGCGGCGTACATTTCTTCGATAGTGTTAAAGTTGAGTTTTTCGGAAACCCTTTCGAAAGAAGCGTTCGTAAGAAGCGACGAGAATACGTAGCCCTTGTTTTTTGCTTGGATTTCGAGCATGGATTTACCGATTTTTATATGTTCGTCGACCATCGTGCGCTTAAAGTATTGTTTGATTTTAGCGCGGGTCGAGGCGGAATTTGCAATTTTAAGCCAATCCCAAGAAGGACCTTTCGAGTTTTTATTTGTAATGATTTCCACAATATCGCCCGTTTCCAAACTTGCGTTTAAAGGGACGATTTTGCCGTTTACTTTTGCGCCGACGCATTTATTGCCGACCTCGGTGTGGATTTTATATGCGTAGTCAATGGGCGTTGCGCCTTTGGATAAACTTACGACTTCGCCCTTCGGAGTGAATACTAAAACTTCGAGGTTATATATGTCGCCTTTTAACGACTCTATAAACTCGGTAGACCTAACGCCCGGTTCCCACTCCATAACCTCGCGTATCCAAGAAAGTTTTTTATCGAAACTGTCCTCGTCGGGTTTGTTTTCTTTGTATTTCCAGTGCGCCGCGATACCGTATTCGGCGGTTTTGTGCATTTCGAAAGTTCTTATTTGAATTTCGAAAATCTGACCGAAGTCGGTAACGACGGTAGTGTGCAAACTTTGATATAAGTTAGGCTTGGGGATTGCTATATAGTCTTTGATTCTCCCCGGTATCGGCGCCCATTTTTTATGGATTTTACCTAAGATTTCGTAACATTCGTCTACGGTTTCGACAATAACTCTTACAGCCGACAAATCATAAATTTGGTCGAGGGCTTTACCTTGATTTTTCATCTTTTTATAGATGGAATAAAAGTGCTTTCTTCTGCCGCCGACGTCGCCTTTTATGCCCGAGGAATTTAAAATTTCTTTAATCTCCGAAATTGTGGTGTCGAGGAATTTTTGTTTTTCCAAAGCACGGTTGTTGACGTTGTTTTCAAGGTATTCGTACGCTTCGGGATCAAGGTATTTTAAACATAAATCTTCGAGTTCGCACTTTATATTCGAGATACCGAGCCTTCCCGCAAGGGGTGCATAGATATCTAAAGTTTCGTTAGCCATGGCAAGTTGACGAGTCTTGGATAAAAAATTGAGCGAACGCATATTATGCAATCTGTCTGCAAGTTTAATAATTATTACCCTTATATCGTTAGCCATCGAAACGAAAATCTTTTTAAAATTTTCGGCTTGTTCTTCTTTTTTTGATTTGAATTCGATTTTTTCGAGCTTTGTAACACCTTGAACAAGCGTAAGTATTTCGTCGCCGAACTCACGCAAAATATCACCTTCGGAAACCGAGGTGTCTTCGATGGTGTCGTGTAAAAAGGCTGCGCAGATTGTGGAAGAATCCATTCCTAAATCGATAAGAATTTTCGAGACGGCACACGGATGAATAAAGTATTCTTCACCCGAGGCGCGCTTTTGTCCTTCGTGCGCGTTTTTGGCAAAATAGAACGCCTTCTGGATAGTACGGCATTCGTCCTCTTTATAGACCTCTTTAATTTGCTCTAAAATCTCATTCTCGTACATAAACTAATTTTTGATTTTTTCGACTTCGGTATATATTTTTGAAGCCGAAAGACTGCTTTTTACGTTATTGTTGTATCTGAGTTCGCCGTGTTGGAATGTAAATATACCGAGTTCTTTAAAGACTTCGATAACGAAAAGCGTTTGGAATTTATCAAATCCTATATCGCAATTTTTAACGAATTCTATAGAATTCGACGCAGGCGCGCGGTTGTACTTGCAAAGTCTGCGGAAAATTTCGGCAAAAGTTTCCTTAGACACGTCTAATTTTCCGTAATCGAAAGCACGGCACGTTCTGTTTATGAAAGTTTCGGCGACGTTTGAAAAATAATTGACACGTCCTAAAGGTCTGTCGAGATACACTATCTTTTTGTAACCTTTATAAGGAGCGCTGTTTAATGCGACAACGACGTTGTTTACAAGATTTTTGCCCGACGTCGAGTATAAATATATGTCCGAATTATTTAGTTCGGGATAATTTTTAACGTTGTCTATGTTGTACGTTACGTAAACCGTTCCGTAATGTTCTTTCGAAGTTTCTTTGACTATTTTTGAAGTCATTTCGTCCGAAACATATAAAAAATCGTCGTTATCGTTAAGTGCGGTAAGCAAACTTTCTCTAAAACCGCACAATTTCGCACCCGGCGTGGGCGTTATGGAATATTCGACGTCCCTTACGTAACCTTTAAGCGATTCTTCATTGTTGAAAACCGATATATTAGGTTCGAAAACAATGTGTTTTTCGAAAGGTAAATCGAGCATCGACCTTGCCGACAAAGCGTTAAAGTATAAAAGTTCGATGTAGTCTGTTTTGATAGATAAGTGGGGCGAACCGACTTTTATCGGCGTTGCCCTGGTGTTTCTTGCGGAAATTGCGAAAACGGGCTTTTTGTTTGCCGTGCCGAAAGGTTCTAAACGATTGAGTTCCTTCGCAAGTTTTAAAGTAAACTTTTCGGTAATCAACAAATCCGCACTTTTGTCCGTTTTGAAATATTCGTAACCGTAGTTTAAATCGACGTACTCCTCGAGCGCTTTTTTGAAAGCCGCGAAGTTTTCAATCGTGCAAGAAACACCCGCCGCTTGCGCGTGACCGCCGAAATCGGTAAGGTATTCCTTGCAGTGTGAAATAACGTCGAAAATGTTAATCGAATCTATCGACCTTGCCGAGCCGTGAAGTTTTCCTTCGTTATTGACAAACAGTATAACGGGACGAGAAAATTCCTCGACTAATTTCGAGGCGATTATACCGACGAGACCTGCATTCCAACTATCGTCCTCGATGACGATGATTTTTTTGTCGTAACACGTGTTAACTAACTTTTCACGCGCGCTTTTATATAAATTTTCGCACTCCGTCTGACGGGATTGATTGTATGCGTTAAGTTTTACCGCTAAAGTTTCGATAGTGTCCGTATCGTCGGAAATCATAAGTTTTAACGCAGAAACTGCGTCGCCCATTCGTCCTGCTGCGTTGATACGCGGCGCTATGACGTACGCTAACGTGGTGGAATTGATTTCTTTTACGTTGGAAATCGCTATAAGTTCTTTTACGCTTAAGGAACACTCACCTCTTTTAATCTGTTTTATTCCTTCGAAAACTATATCACGGTTTTCGCCGATAAGCGGCATACTGTCCGCTATGGTCGCTATCGCCGCATAGTCTAAATACTTATAAGCGGCTTGCCCTATCAGCGCACAGGAAATTTTAAACGCGACGCCCGCGCCGCAAAGCCCGTCGAAACCGTAGTCCGACGGTATTTTACAATTTACCGTAAGCGTATCGGGTAAAACTTCTGGGAGTTCGTGGTGGTCGGTAACGATTACGTCGACGGCTAAATCCTTTAAATATTCGACTTCTTTATATCCGCTTATACCGCAGTCGACGGTTATTATAAGCGACGGAAGATATTCTTCCATGATAAAATCGATGTTTTGTTGAGATAAACCATACCCCGACGCCCTTTCCGGTACGAAAGGCACGACGTTTACGCCGTATTCTTTTAACGTGCGATACATTATTGTCGTTGCGGATATTCCGTCGGCGTCGTAGTCGCCGTAGATAACGACGATTTCCTCTTCTTCTTTGGCAAGTTTAATTCTTTCGACGGTTTCGCGCACGCCTTTAAGCAAAAAAGGATCTTTAAAGTGGTGCTTTCCGGGCGAAAGAAAATATTCGATATCGCTGTCGCTTGTTATACCGCGGCTTACTAAAATCGCAGCCGTAGTTTTGTCTAAGTAAAAGCGTTTAGCGATGCTTTGTATTAAATTGTCGTCAAGATTGTTTATTCGGAAATTCATTGTAAACCCTCAAAGTTTCGGCAAAAAAACAAAGCACCGATACACCTTAATTTGTTTGTATGTTTTAGTAAAAAATACGGCGGACGATTAATTACGCCCGCCGAAATATTTGAATTCTTTTCTAACGTTCGAACATTCAAACGATAGATTCATCAGGATTCCTGTTTTACCGCGCCGTTATAAGTAGAACCTTTTTTGGTACGTTTTTTAATCTTGATTACCTTATTGAATTTTACCCAGAGCGCAGGTGCTATCATGCAAGACGAAATTGCGCCCGCAACAAGACCGAAGATAATGGGAAGAATAAATTCCTGAATGGTTGCAACGCTGAAGAATACAAGGAATACAACCATGATAAGAGTAGTCAACGTGGATAAAACGGTAACCGTTAAAGCGCTTGTAACCGCTTTGTTAGCAAGTTCGGTATCGGAAAGTTCGCTCGAAGTGGTAAGTTTCTTTTCAGCCCTTACTCTGTCGAAGATAACGATAGTTGCGTTAATCGAGTAACCGATAATGGTGATTACAGCCGCGATAAAGGTCGAGTTGATGGTGATGTTGAATATCGACGTACAAGCAACCATTATGATTACGTCGTGTGCGAGTGCGCAAACGGCTGCTAAAGCACTTGTGAAGGTAAATCTTATAACGATGTAAATAAGCATTACGACGATTGCGACGACGATTGCCCAAATAGCAGATTTGATAAGCGAACTACTTGCGGAAGCGCCTACTGCGAATGCACGGAAATCTTCGTTATAATCGAGTTCGGTATATCCTAAAGACTGAGCCTTTTCGAATAACTGACCGCAGAAGTCGTCCTGAGTACCTTCGGTAAAGATTTCCTTAATAAAGGCTTGTTCTTCTTCGGTACCGGTTATGGTCTTCTTGTTCTTTTCGTAGCTTAAACGAATTTCGTAAAGATATGCGCCGTCGGAAGTTTTTGTTTCCTGAATGTCGCCGTTTACGCGATAACCGGATTCGGTAATGAAATCGATCATTTCGTCTTGATCTTTCTGAGCGATTTCGTTTTCGGACGTGATTTCAATCGTAGCACCGCCCGTGAAGTCGATACCGAAGTTTAAGAAGGTATCGTCGTTTAATTCTCTTACAATACCGAATACGACGCCTGCGATAACGACCGCCAAAGCGACGATAAGAACGTATTTGAATTTTTCAACTACTTTCAAAGTTTTAGGAAGTTTCGACATATTATTCGACCTCCTTCTTTAAATTGAAGAATTTTTCGGGGTTATTAGTTAAGGGATACATAACCTTTAAGAGCCACTTGGTAACGATGATTGCCGTAAATAACGTCAATACGATACCGACGAGTAAGGTAATAGCAAAACCTTTGATTGTACCGGGGCACAAAATCCAAAGAACGATTGCCGCCAAAATGGTGGTAACGTTGGAGTCGATAACCGTCCAGAGCGCAGTTTTGAAACCCGCGTCCATAGCAGTGCTTATCTTGCCTTCCTTGTAGGCCGCTTTGATTCTTTCGAAAATAACGATGTTGGAGTCAACCGCCATACCTATCGACAAAACGATACCCGCTAAACCGGGAAGCGTTAACTGAACGTTAGGTATTATTGCAAGGAATATGATATATAAGAAAGCATACAAAATCAAAGCAAGGCTTGCCGCAACACCCATTCCGCGATAGTAAACTATCATAAGAATGAATATAACGAGCATTGCGATACCCGCCGCCAAAACGGTAGTGTTAATAGCCGTTTCGCCGAGTCTTGCGGAAATACTTCTCGATTCACTGATGTCGTATTCGATAGGTAAAGTACCGCTCTTAATAACGGACGCGATTGCTTCCGCCGAATCGTAGTCGTCGTAACCGGTGATTTCTGCGGAACTGTTGGTAATCTGCTCTTCGACTTGAGGGCTCGAAACCAAAGTGTCGCCAAGGTAAATGTACATAACGTTATCGTCCATGTCTTTAATGGCGTTGGTAGCGTTACTGAACTTTTCGATACCGCTCGTAGTAAATTCCAAAACTACAACGTAGCCGTTGTTTTGGTCGTAGCTTACGTACGCGTCTTTAATGTCGTCTTCGCCGTTAAGGTATTCGTGCTTACTGCTGTCTTGGAAAGATAAAGAACCCGTGCTACCGATGATTTGTAAAATTTCATCTGCGTTGTCTACTTCGGGAACTTCAACCCTGATACGGTCGCCGTCTTGTTTCGAGATGGTTGCTTCGGTAAAGCCCTTGTCGTCGAGACGAGTACGGAGAATTTCCATTGCGCTTTCGATCTTTTCGCTTGCGGAAGAATCGCTGTCGGAATCAACCTTCGGCGTAAGTACTACGTAATAGCCGCCCGATAAATCGATGCCTTTTCCTATAAGGCTCATTACCGAGTTGTACTGTTTTGTTTTGCCGACGGGAAAACTTGCAAGGCACATTACGCCCATAACCGCAAGCAGAACAACCGACAATACAAGTACGACTATTGATTTTTTCTTGCTCATTATAGCCTCCTGATGTTAGGTAAGTCTTACTTGACCGCGTATAAGCGGTATACGAAAAGGCAGTACGCCCTTTACGTACTTTTCTATTATATTATTAATAGAAAATAAAGTCAATGAATTTTTAACGATTTTCAAAACAAAAAACGTCTCATTGCAGACAATTTTTCTTTATGGAGGTGTTTTTCGCGGCTTTTTAAGGTTAAATTAAGGTTCGCCTTATCCCTTCGCCCTTTTTGTTACGGATAACAAGTTAAAATCTAACGGATATTTGTCTTTGATTTTTTCGTATTTTCCTAAAATGAAAATAATTCTTCCCGACTTTTAGCAAGATTCGGAAAGAATTATTTTTGAAATTAATCGAGTGTTAAGTTAGCGCTTTTTTAATATCGACGTTTAATATTCCGCTTAAAGTCCGCGCGAAAATTAAAACGACTTTACGACTTTGTCAATCGTTTAGCGTAAAGTGTAAAAATTGCCGAGCAATTTTACTTTTTTACGTTGACAAATACTATGCCGCCTATTACGCCGACCGCGGCGCAAAAGACTATATCCGACCAAAAACTTACGCCCAAGGAAAAGTTGCCGCCTACAATGCCGAAAATCACGCTTGTTATAACGGCGTATAAAACGCCGATTAGCGAACCCAATATTATCCCCTTTTCCTTTACGCCTAAAAAAACCGCTATAAGCACGCACACCCCTTTTATTACTTGGTTTGCGATTTTTATAAATCCGCTTGAAAGATAAAAAATCTTGACAAAAACGGCAAGTATAAGCGTAAGCCCGACGGTTACGGCAACGCTTACCGTAAGCGCGGTTAACAGTCTTAAAAACTTTTTCATAAAAAACACCCCTTGCACAAAAACTACGCTTAATTTTATGCAAGAGGTCTTATTTTAATGTTAATTGATTTAGTTAAACTTATTCGTTAACTTGTTCTTCCGCCGAAGTTTCGACTTGTTCTTCGGAAATTTCGACTTCTGCGGAAACTTCTTCTGAATCGTTTTCGTTTTCTTCTTCGGTATAAACATCGTCTGCTACGGGCGCTTCGTCGGATAAAATCTCGTAAACGGCGCGTTTTTCTACGGTGATGAAACTGAAGTTGTTTTCCGTGCCGGTTTTGATGGTTACGGATAATTCGTCCATCGCTACGATTTCGCCGATGATAAGCCCGATGGTTTTAACTTTGGTGCCGATATCCATTTTAGACATCTTTTCGGCGTAAGCCTTCTTTTCCTTTTTGCTTCTAAGATAGCTCGGAACCATCATAGCGACAAATATAAGAATAAGGACTACCCAAACAAGCCAACTCGGAAAACTGCCGGAAGCCGCCGCCGAGGAAGAACTATCGGTACTTTCTGCGGTAAGTAATAAATTAAAAATAGTCATAGCACTCTCCTTGAATAAATTATCACAAACATTTTACTAAATCGTAGACGTTAACGCAAGCGTTTTAACCTAAAAAACACCTACTTCATCTAATATTTTCGTATTTATCATAAAACTCTTTGACAAAATCCATCGTATATCCGCCTATAATCGACTTTCTTAAGTCACGCATAAGCTTTAGAAGGAATGTAGTATTATGAAGGCTTAAAAGCATTCCGCCGAGCATCTCGCCCGTATTTATAAGGTGGCGGAGATATGCTTTCGTGTAATTTTTACAGCAATAACAATCGCATTCGTCGTCGAGCGCGGTAAAATCTTCCTTATACATACCGTTTCTTACGACGATTTTGCCGTGCGACGTTAAAGCCGTGCCGTTACGCGCGACCCTTGTAGCCAAAACGCAATCGAACATATCGACCCCTCTTAAAACGCCTTCGATAAGACAATCGGGACTGCCTACGCCCATAAGATAGCGCGGAACGTTAGTCGGAAAATAAGGATACATCGTTTCGAGCATTTTGTACATAAGCGGTTTGGGTTCACCCACAGAAAGCCCGCCGATACCGATGCCGTATTTTGCGTAAGGAACGGTTTCTTTTAAACTTATAAGCCTTAAATCTTCGTACAAATTACCTTGTACTATCGGGAAAAGCGCCTGATTATCGTTTTTGTGATAGTTGTAACAACGGTCAAGCCAAGAAAGAGTACGCCTCATTGCCTTTTCCGCACCGCGATGGTCGATACCGTATTCGCTGCACTGGTCGAATTGCATAATTATGTCGGCGCCGAGGTTGTTTTCTATCTCGATTGCACGCTCGGGCGTTATAAAATGCTTACTTCCGTCGACGTTTGACTGAAAGGTTACGCCGTCGTCTTTTATATTATTGAGTTTTGCAAGCGAGAAAACCTGAAAACCGCCGCTATCGGTCAATATAGGCTTATCCCAATTCATAAAAGTATGTAGCCCGCCCGCTTTTTTGACGATTTCGTCGCCCGGTCGCATATATAAATGATAGGTGTTCGATAAAATTATCTGCGCGCCTGCTTCTTTTAAATCGCGCGGGAGTATGCCCTTTACGGTGGCTTGCGTGCCGACCGGCATGTATATAGGCGTTTCTATATCGCCGTGCGGTGTGTGCAGTACCCCCGCACGGGCACCCGTGTTAGGGTCCTGTTTTATAAGTTCGAAACTGAATTTGTCCATTATTATCTCTTGTTTTGCAAAAAAATTTGCAAAGTTTTACGTTTTATAAAGTTTATGTTTTATATTGTTACTGCGACTTGGATTAGGGTAAAAATATGCAAGCGTCCCCAAAGGAAAAGAAACGATATTCTTCTTTAACCGCAAGGTTGTAAAGTTCTAAAATCTTTTCCTGCCCGACAAGCGATGCGACAAGCATTATAAGCGTGGATTCGGGTAGGTGGAAATTCGTAATAAGCCCGTCGACGCATTTAAACTTATACGGCGGGTAAATAAATATTTTTGTGTCGCCGTGCGTCGCTTTTACCAAGCCGTTTTCGTCGGCAACGCTTTCAAGCGTCCTTACCGACGTCGTGCCTACCGCTATTATTCGTCTGTTTTCACGCTTTGCTTTGTTAATTATCTCGGCGTTTTCTTCGTCGATAGAGTAATACTCAGAATGCATTTCGTGGTTTTCCACGTCGTCGACTTTAACGGGGCGGAAAGTGCCTAACCCGACGTTTAAAGTAACGTGAGCGAATTCTACGCCCTTTTGTTTTAACTTTTCGATAAGTTCAGTCGTAAAATGCAGTCCTGCCGTCGGCGCGGCGGCGCTTCCTTCGTTTTTACAGTAAACCGTTTGGTAACGGCTTTGGTCGGCTAACTTCTTTTTAATATACGGGGGTAACGGCATTTCGCCGCTTCTACTCAAAATATCTTCGAAAACGCCGTTAAAAGAAAATCTTATAACCCTGCCGCCCGCGTCGGTATGCGACAAAACTTGAAAAGAAAGTTCGTCGTTTACGGTAAAAAAGGCGCCGTCGTGCGCTTTTTTACCGGGCTTTACCAAGACTTCCCAATCGGTATAATTTATGCGTTTTAAAAGAAGAATTTCCATTTTTCCGCCGTTGACGGTTTTTGCGTAAACCCGTGCGGGGTACACTTTCGTATCGTTAACGACTAAAAGGTCGCCTTTTTTTAAAATATTAAGTATGTCGTAAAAATGCCCGTGCGTTACCGTATCCGTCGATATGTCGTATCTAAGCAGCCTCGAGTGATCGCGAGGTTCGACGGGGGTTTGCGCAATTAATCTTTCGGGTAAATCGTAATAAAAATCACTCGTTTTCATTTTCGTTTAAAAAAGTAAGTTGAGGTTTTTGCGGCTTTTTAATGCCAATATGAGCGTAACCTTGCGGCGTTAAAATTCTGCCGCGCGGCGTTCTTGCGATAAAACCTAATTGCAATAAGTAAGGTTCGTAAACGTCCTCGATAGTGCCCGCATCTTCGTTTATCGTGGCGGCAATAGTCTCCAATCCTACCGGCCCGCCACCGAATTTTTCAGCCATAGACCGTAATATTTTGATATCCGTGGCGTCTAAACCGAGTTCGTCTATCTCAAGCTTCGAAAGGGCTTTTTTGGTGTCGTCCAAAGTGATTTCGGAATGCCCCGAAACAATCGAAAAGTCCCTTATTCTTCTTAAAAGCCTGTTTGCGATACGAGGCGTCCCCCTCGAACGCTTACCGAGTTCCTTAGTTGCCTCGGGAGAGATTTCCGCACCTAAAAGTTTGGCGGATCTTCTTACGATTTCGGCAAGTTCTTCGTCGTTATACATCTCTAAACGACACATAACCCCGAATCTGTCGCGTAAGGGCGAGGAAAGCAAGCCTGCACGCGTCGTCGCACCGATTAAGGTGAAGCGCTTTAAAGGTATTTGAATGTTTTGCGCGGACGGACCCTTTCCGAAAATAAAATCAAGGAAAAAGTCTTCCATGGCGGGGTATAAAATTTCTTCGACGTTACGATTAAGGCGGTGGATTTCGTCGACGAAAAGCACGTCGCCTTCGTTAAGATTTGTAAGTATTGCCGCTAAATCGCCCGACCTTTCTATTGCGGGACCGCTGGTTACCTTTATGGAAGTACCCATTTCGTTTGCGATAATGTGCGCAAGCGTGGTTTTACCGAGCCCCGGAGGTCCGTATAAAAGTACGTGGTCTAAAGCCTCGCCCCTCATCTTGGCGGCTTGCATAAAAACGGCAAGGTTTTCTTTAACCTTGTCTTGACCGACGTAACCGTCTATCGTTTTGGGACGAAGTACGTTTTCTACATCGTCGTACGAATTTTTTTGCGGTTCTAAAATACGCTCGCTACCCGCGGCGGACATTGCGGACGTTATTAAATCGTCTTCGAACATTTTACACCCTTTGTTACTTGTGTTGAATTTTGTCAAAGCCCGACGGATTTTGTCGAATTTTGACATAATAAAAATTTAATATTTTTTTGTTACGAAATTTTACTATTGGATTTTTATGCTAAATTAAACGGATTTTACCACGCTTATTTTGCGAAATAACGCAGCGCACCCGTAATTAAGTCGTTTAAGTTCTCGTTTCCGTCCGATGCTGCGCGGGAAACCGCTTCGGTTGCTTCGGTACGATTATAGCCGAGGCTAATAAGTGCCATAACGGCGTTTTCCCCGTCGCCCGTTACGTTTTGAACCTTAGAAGCAGTCTTTTCTATCGGCATTTTTTGCATTGCTTCGCGCAGTTCGACAATGATTCTTTCAGCCGTCTTTTTTCCGAGCCCTTTGATTTTAGCAAGAGATTTTACGTCGCTTGCGGCAATATACATCGCAAGAGCGTTAAGGCTTGTGCCCGATAAAATCGTAATACCCATTTTAGGGCCTACACCCGATACGGTGATAAGTTTTAAAAACATATTCTTTTCGGCTATATTGTCAAAGCCGTATAGCGACACGCCGTCTTCCTTTACGGCTAAATAGGTGTACGCTTCGCCGCCTCCGTCTTTAACAAGCCTTGTCAATAAACTCGACGAACAAGTTATTTCAAACCCTATTCCGTTTGTTTCGAGTATAACCGTATTTTGGTCGCAAAAAATAAGTTTGCCTTTTACGTATCCTAACATAAAAATTTCCTTTTTTGTTGATTTTATGCGCGATTTTAAAAATTATTACGAAAGATGTAATTTTGAAAATTCAATTTTATTTGATGCCGAACGCCGACGAAAATCTGTTGGTGTGAAGGTGGGTTAGCGCAACCGCCAAAGCGTCTGCGGCGTCGTCGGGACGGGGAATTTTGCTTAGCCCTAAAAGGTTAGTCGTCATAATTTGTATTTGACGTTTTTGAGCCCTGCCGTAGCCTGTAAGCGCTTGCTTTATCTGAAGCGGCGTGTACTCGAAAAGTTTAGGGCATTTTTTGTAACACGTCGCAACGATAACCCCTCTTGCATGGGCAACGTTGATACCCGTTGTTATGTTCGTGTTGAAAAAAAGTTCTTCTAAGGCGATTTCGTCGGGACGGAATTTGTCAATTAATAAGTTTATTCCCTTTTCGATAAGAACAAGCCTTTCGGGAAAAGTAAGTTCCTTAGGTGTTTTTATAACCCCGTAATCTATGGCGGTCTTTTTGCCGTTAACGTCGTTTATTACGCCGTAACCGATTGTTCCGAACCCCGGATCGATGCCTAAAACCGTCATTTACCCGATACCCCCGTTTTTTAGTTAATTTTACTATAAATAACTTAAAAAGTCAACGGTTTACCGCATTGCCTTATAACAATACTTAATTTTGTCGCAACGTTTCAATCGTAAACGGAGTTTTAATCTGCACAAGTGAAATAAATAAGGATTTGCGAATTATAGAAACGACCTCTCACCCGCTATGCGGGAGCTTTGCTAAGCCGCACACGGCAATCCTTTTGTCACCTTTGGTGACATTTCCCTTATAAAGGGAATTTCCCTACGAAGGAGAGCCTGATGAGGAATTGCGTCGAGCAATAAGGGCGGCTTGAGATAATATAAGGCCCCTTTGTGTAAAGGGGGCTCTGCTGAAGTCGGCTTTTGCCGACGAGGCAGTGGGGGATTGATTATATCAAAATTTACGACCTCTCACCCGCTACGCGGGAGCTCTCCCAAGGGCGAGCCTGATGTGGATTTACAAATTATAGAAACAATCCCTCAGTCAACTTCGTTGACAGCTCCCTTTGCACAAAGGAGCCAATAAGGAATTGGAAATTTTTATAAAAAATGACGATAGGCGCAACTTTCGTTGCGACAACGGAATGTTCTTAATTCGTGTGTTCGGTATGCTTTTCGACTTCTTTTTCGAGTAGCAAGTCGTTACATAAAAAATGACGATAGGCGCAACTTTCGTTGCGCCTACCGAAATTAAGGAGAAAGTTTTTTGGGGAAAAACTTTAGGATGAGCTTTTGTAAAAACCGTAAACGATTTAGCCGTTTTTTTAAGCACCGAAACACGGCAGAACTTGTTTTGTGCGTACGAAAATTAAGACTTAATCGAATTTACGACTGTATTGTACCTCATATTTAATAAAATGTCAAAGACTTTTTGCGTTGTTTTAGTGAATTTTGACGATTTTTTGCAGATTTTGTCAGTTAATGGCGTTTTTTACAGTAAAAACGAATAAAATCGAACGTTCAATCAACTTTTATACATAAATATAAGGAGGCGAACGATAAACGTAAGCCTCCTATAACCTCTACCGAATACCACGGATAACTTTTGCGTCGGTTTATATAAATCGTCGTAAAACTTATAAATTGCTACTCGGCAGAATATATCAACGACGATATTTTTAGGTACGAACATTGTTTTGACTTATGCGTCAAGTTGTTTCACTCCCTGTCGTCGTAATAGTATTATGGCACGATAATTTGCTTTTATACATCGATAAAAAAAATTTTTTGTTTTCCCCTCTTGCCGAGCCATTTTGCTAAACTGCGAACGGCAATCCTTTTGTCCACAAAAGGAGCCGAGAAAGTTTTTCAAGCTGCTTATCCCTTCCGTCGACGTTCGTCGACACCTTGCTAAGCCGCACACGGCAAACCTTTTGTCGCTAAAGCGACATTTCCCTTATAAAGGGAATCACCCTTATCCAATAAGGGACGGCGAATCATAATTCAAGTGAATTTACCCTTTACACAAAAGAGCCTTTTTGACCCTCTCACCGACTACGTCGGAGCTCTCCCAAGGGCGAGCCTAATTAGGATTTGCAAAAATGATATATCTCTTGCCTTCCCCTTGAGAGGAAGGTGTCAACGCAGTTGACGGATGAGGTGTAGACGGCAAAGCCGTCGTCAAAAATTATATAAAAATTTTTGACCCTCTCACCGACTACGTCGGAGCTCTCCCAAGGGCGAGCCTAATTAGGATTTGCGAATTATAGAAACAATCCCTCAGGCACTACGTGCCAGCTCCCTTTACACAAAGGAGGCTTTTTGACCCTCTCACCGACTACGTCGGAGCTCTCCCAAGGGCGAGCCTAATGAGGAATTGGAGATTATAAACGGCGGTCGAAACGACCGCCGTTTAGCTTATCTCTATAGCAGATGTCATTAAGTCTGTATAGCAGATGTTATTAAGCTTAAAAACAAATTACATCCGATTAATATAACGTTTGTTATTAGGCTGTTTTTGTATAGTTTTGAGCGCCTACGATTACGCCGAAGTAAGGTGCGTTTTTAGAGCCTGCAACGGGACCTGCCGACATATAAACGGCAAGTTTATCGTGGGTATCGGTCATCCAATTGTAACCGTCCATCACACCGAACTCTTGAGGTGTCGTTCCGTTAAAGGTGTACAATGCGCCTTCTAAAAGGTTTGCGAAGAACTTGTTGTTACCGGTTTGGAAGACGGGTGCAAATCCCGTCGCGTCCCCTTGACCGAATCCGCTAAGCATTTGAACGTAGTCGTTTTGAACGATGAATTCTTCGACGACGTCGCCGTTTTCGTCAACGGTACGATAAGTTCCGCGGACGATGAGTTTGCCGTTATTGAGACCCGCCATAAGTTTACTAGGTTCGCAAATCATAGCAGCGATGATATTAACATATTGATTGCCGTCTTTTTCGACAAGTACGGTTTTACCGACATTGTTAAGAACGCCTGTTTCGAGGGTACCCGTAAGCATTCCGATAAGTGCGGTTGCGTTGTTTAAATTATACCAACTTTCGTTACCGGTTGCGTATGCCTGTAATACGGACTTGGTGTCGACCGTAATAACGGGGCCGCCGGCTTCGTTCTTTTCGTTTTCGCCGTCGCAAAGGATGAATAAGGGACCGCCCGAACCCATGAATTCGCAATTGTTGACTTTTACGTCTGTACGCCACATGTAGAACATGTTGGAGTAAGCGTCGTAGAACTTAGTGTTTTCCGCCGTAAAGCCCGTTGCGCCGTAGCTGTCGCAAGTTACGTTTGTATAGAACTTGTCGCCGAGAACGTTTTGAATGTTTACTTCTTGCCCGTAGCAGTTAATCATGTTAAGCCCTGCGGGAACGAATTTAGTCGTATCTTTTTGACCGAGGTTGCCGGAAGCGGCAATATTTTTGATGGTGAAAGAATACTGCATACCTTCATTGTTGCTTTGCGTCATTTGGAAAAGGTTCCAGTGCGGCATGGGGTTCATTCTGTTATCGTTAGAAAGTTCGTGGTCTAAAACGGAATATAAATTTCTTCCGCCTTCGCTCGCCGTTTCGGGAACGACTACGCTGTTATAGTTACCGGAAACGCTTGCTCTATAAGAACTGAAAAGACCTTTTTGCATGTTGACCGAAATACCTAACTGAGGTGCTTCGCCGTTTACTTCGTCGTAGTTTATAACGCGATACCATTCGTCGTTTGCAATACCGTCTTTTAAGGAACCTTCGAGAAGTTCTTGAGCGCCTTCTACGCCTTGGAGAGCACTATATGCGGTAGTGTATTCATTATCGTCTGTAGACCAGAAAAAGCTTGCGGGTAGTTCGTCTGCATTAAGGGTGATACTCTTGTGTAAAATTACCCAATCGACGTTTCCTACGTATTCGCACAAAGGTTTATCGTCGGCTTCTAATTGTAAAGAATTTTCGTTGGAGATAAGATTGAAGTTAGAATCGATGTCGCACTTCCAAATTTCCGTCCAAGCGTTGGAGTTAAGGTCGTTCATAACGGACAAACCCATTTGGTCGTAAGCATTGTAGCCGCCGCCTATAACTTTAAACTCAACGGTGATGGTTCTGTTGTCTTCTTTTACGGTTGAAACGTCGTAAGCTTCGCTGTCGAGGGTTATCTCGAGTTTATAATACTTACCCGCCGCTTCGTTAGAGAATTTATAAGTGTTATCGTCTATTTCCACGATGCCTTCTAAATCGGTATCGGGTAATTGAACGTAAGAACCGTCTTCGGTAGCCTTTTCGTAAACTTTAACGGTGGTTTTTGCGTTTGCAATCGTTACCGCCGTATCTGTTTCGTCGAGAACGGTTACGGAAGGACGGAATATAAACTTGTTTACGTTACCGACTTCGTAGACTTCTCCCGTTTGACGGAAATCGCCTCTTTCCTCGGTGTCGGTCGAAGACCTTTCTTTAGACGCGTTTAAATAGTTGGTGTAGAACGAGGGCATACCGTATGCCGTAACGAACTTTGGCGTTTCCTTTACGGTAATTTCCACCGTCGTTGTTAAAGCGCCGAACGATAAAGTGTAATGCGTCGTGCCTTCTTTTGTGAGGTCGGCGGGTTCCGAAACGGTGATTTTTAAATACTTCACGCTGTTTTGGTAAGACGTGCCGTCCGCATATGTGATGTTTACCAGTAATGTGTCGTAGTCGATTTTATCGTTAACGTAATATTCCGTAACGGGACCAACTACTTCGATTGCCGTTGCGGGGCTGGTTTTTCCGCAACCTATCAAAGCGGAAAACGACAATGCGCATACCGCAGCGATACATAACAGCAAAGTTACTACTTTTTTCATTGATTTTAGTCTCCTAAATTTAATCTTCGTTATAAATTCGGTTTTTCAACCGTCATTAACTTTTTACGTAAATCCAAAAATCCATCGACGCGCCCGTTTGCGAATCCTTTGCCTTGAAAAGAACGTGAACGGAGCCCCTTTCATGGAAAACGATTTCGCCTCTTTCGGAAATCGTCGCAGCGGGACTTTGCGGTTCGACTATAGTCATTTCTACTTTTTTGTTGGTACAGTCGGAAGGCTGCAGATCGTAACTTATCATAACGATTAAACCTTCCTCGTACGATACGGTAACGTACCAAAAGTTTTTACCGTCTTCGTCGGTACCTTTCTTAATTTCGAGTTCGTTACCCGTAGACGTCATAACGCTTGTCGGGGTTATCGATTCGCTGTAAACCCTTTCTTCGAAAGGTATTGCTTGCATTCCGAATATTCCGACGGCAAGTATCGAGCCTAAAAAAACCAATATCAAAATTAAAATCGTGGATTTTTTCATAGTCAGTTCTCCGTGAAATATAATTTTGAACGAGTAAAGAACAAGTATACTCTTACCGCCGTGAGTAAAATCGAAAGTACCAAAAGCACCTTAAGCGAGTGCATTACGCCTCTGTCGGAAATAAAATAGTAGACGAACGTAAACAGCGCCGTAAGCAAAAATCCGATTATGGTTGCCGTTCTTTCGTTTGGACTGTCGAATTGCATACCGACCATTGCGTATTGGTCTGCGTAGGAATGCATTACGTCGAGTTCGGCACACCAAAGTAGATGCGCAAACGCGACGAAAGCCGTTATAACGCCCATAAGAATAATTTCCACTTTAGAAGCGTCAGACGCGGAAACGTACGCCGCGGTTAACCCTATTACGGAG
The DNA here is from genome assembly GCA_964398065.1 of uncultured Christensenella sp. Classification (GTDB taxonomy): domain Bacteria; phylum Bacillota; class Clostridia; order Christensenellales; family Borkfalkiaceae; genus UBA4636. The sequence continues at coordinate 39,721 of CAYNLN010000008.1, forward strand.
AAAAGTATGGTAAACACCCTTACCACAAGCCGCCCCGATAAGACGTAAACCGCCGATATCGGACGCACTTTTATAAGATTGCGGGCACCTGCTTCCTTACTGTAAACGGTGGCGTATTCGTTGTTAAACGATACCGACAAAATTAGCATTACGAGGAAATTAAACGTTTTAGTCATAATTTGACCTGCGTAGTTAGTGCTCATCGCCGCATAAATTTTGTTGAGAAGAAGTATTGCGATTGCGGGAAGCGCAAGCTGAACGACCGTATTTATTATGAAGCGCGTGCTTCTGAAATTCATCGTTATGCTTTCGAAAAACGGTGCGAGGCGTTTTTTGTGCGTTTTGTTCTTTTTGGGCGGGACTATCGCCTTTTCGAACTCGAATTGCTTTGACGCCATTTTGACGAACAAGGGCTTCGCCAAAAGAAACGATAACGCCAAAAGCGCCGATAAACAAAGCAAAAACGATAAAGTGATAAGAAGCGTGTCTATACCGAAAAGATTGGTGTAAATCCTAAGCGTTCCGCCGACAAGCATTTTCGTTACGTAATAGTAAGGCTTAAAGACCCTTGCAAACGAGTTTAAAAAGTTCTGAATGCCTATAAAAATGCTTCCCCACTGACCTAAAATGTTTATGTTTTCGGGGATGGCGTTGATTAATTTTACAAGCCCGAAAGCAATTGCGCCCGATATTAAAACTATAATCAGAAATTGCAATACTCTGCGCCTTTTTACAAAGTCCGTAACGTATAGCGCGGGGATACTTAGTATAGCCCCTATCGAAACGGGAATAAGCGATATCGGAATAAAACAAATTACCGCCCAAACGTAATAGTACCAAACGGCACCGTTTATAATTCCGTACGCTAAAAATACGGGCAAGGTAAAGGTTAAATTCTTTTTAAGTTCGAACACGAAATACACGAAAAGTTTGGAAACGTAAAGGGTGGTCGAAGTTGCGGGCATCGTTAAAAGCACTTTGTTATCCGCCGTCATGTATAAAGCGTTCATAAGCCCCGCGGTACACGTAAACAGCGATAGTATTTGCATTACGACGAATATTACGTTGACCGCGGTGTCGGGTATTATGCCCGTCGGGCGAAACAACGATAATAAATTGCACAGATAAAACAGTAGGTAAAATACAGCCGTTACGACTAAAAACTTAACAACCTCTAAAACGGACTTTATTATAAAGCTGCGCTTAGATTGCATAAAGGAAAAATCCAATTTATCCTTTAACTGCATCATTACAAGAGGTTTAAGCTTTGCAAAAACTTTCATTTTACACCCCTTGTTCGACTAAAATCGGCTCGACCTCGGTTCCGCTTATGGTCTGCATATAGAAAGCTTCTAAACTTTCGCCGTTTCTTTCCATTTCGTGTACGTCCTTAACGCACTGAATCTGACCTTTGCGGATAATCGCTATTTTGTCGCAAATACGCTCGACAACGTCGATTATATGGCTTGAAAAGAACACTATATTGCCTTCTTTTGCGTGCTGTTTCATACATTCCTTGACTTGGAATATACTGTTGGGGTCGAGCCCCGTTAAAGGCTCGTCCAAAATCCAAACTTTGGGATTGTGTATAAGCGCGGACATTATCGTTACTTTTTGCTTCATGCCGTGCGAGTAGGTTTTAATTTGATTGTCGATTGCCGTTTCGAATTCGAAAAGTTTGATGTATCTCGACAAACGTTCTTCCCTATCCTCTTTCGACACTTCGTAAAGGTCTGCGATATAATTAATGTATTCCCTTGCGGTAAGCTTTTCATACAAGGCGTAATGGTCGGGCACGAAACCTATTTGCATTTTGGCTTGTACGCTTTGCTTTGCAACGTCGTATCCGCATACTTCTATAGACCCGTCGGTTATGGTTTGAATGCCTACGATACTTTTTATAATCGTCGACTTACCTGCGCCGTTAGGACCCAAAAAACCGTAGATTTCGCCGCCGCATACTTCTAAGTTGGCGTCTTTGACGGCGTAAACGTCGGATTTTGCATAACGCTTTGTGAAATTTTTCAATACGAGTTTATTGACGTTTTCCATTGAAATAGGCTCCTTAAGTCCTCTGCCTTGAAGTTTTACTTCGAGCGCAAGCCTGTCCATCTTGATTTTTTCGTTTCTTTTTGCTATGTCGAGCCAGCCCGATATCGCGTTATAACCGAGTTCGTACAAAAACCACATTCCGAACGCCGCCGCAAAATATACGAGGAAGAACAACGCTTGATATACGGGATAAAATTTGAAGTGTAACGAGCCGATATCGAATTCCCATACGAAATTCAACAAGCTCATTCCGAACGTGCCGAATTTGTCCGGGATAAAATCGCCGTTTAGGAAGAAATAGTTGACGTCCGGGTTATAGTTGGAAAACCAAGCGTTTATGAACAATATCGCTATAAAGTAAATTACGAACGATACCATGCTGTATTTGAATTCTTTCAGCCTCGGTCTTCTGAACAGCCCGAGCCCTACGACCAAAAGCGGCATGTAAAAGGCTTGATAGTGGCTTAAGTAAAATTCGCAAATATTCTTCGACAATATAAGATTATCGCCCGTATCGGGCATCGTTATTGCCAAAAACGCACCGAGTACGTTTATAAAGTAAGTGAAGTAAAATAGTTTTTTGAGTTTGAACGTAAGGCATATCGGCGTTACGTACAGTGCCGTGTTACATAAGTGTAGCGGTAAAGTCGTTACCCAGCCGCTTCCCACAAAGTCCTCGAACTTATGCGTAAACGAAAACATTATAAGCGCCGACCAACTGTAGTAAAGCATCGCAAAGCGTCTTACGTCTTCCGATTTGTTTCTGAAAATTAAGTACAGCGAAACGGGAATAACGAAAGCGGGATAAATGAGCAGCCTGTGGTAATAGTTTAAATCCATAGGCTTCATCGCTATTTTCGTCGCGTCGAACATAAGCCTCGGAAAATACGACTGAATGTTCGAAAGTATCATTCCTATGACGGCAAGTGCGAAATAAATTAATGCCTTGCCTTTAACGGGTACGCTTTTGCGGCGCTTTATTACGTACGATATCGATAGCCCCAAACCTAAGCCCGTTTCGATTGCAAGCATCAGCGACCTAAAATTTACACCGCCAAAGGCGTCTCCGCCGATGACTGCGTGCGCGTGGTTCGTGAGAAAAACGAAATTCAGCAAAAATATCGGCAACGCGAAAAACGCAACGAGCGCAGGTAGAATCTTGAATTCGAAAAACGGCGCCAAAACGATAAGCATTACCGCGGCGTAAGACAGCCAAACCTGAATAAAACCGAGTACTACTTTCGCTTTAGTGTCGAGTGCGGGTATCGTAGACCAAAAGTTTACGTCCGCAAGCGCATCCTCCCCCGACATGTATCTTAAGAAAAATACGCCCGCAACGGCTAAAGCCAATGCCTTGAAAAAAGTTTGAGTGTTAAGTTTTAGTTTGCGACCGCTAAGCAAGGTAAATATTACCGCAGAAATCGCAAAAACGCCTGATATGGCGTAATAGATTAAAGACATAGCCTTCTCGCAATGAATGATTTATATAAGTTTTGAAACGTTTGACGATATTTATATACCGCAGAAAACGAAAATGTTTGAAAATTTTCGAAAAAACAGTCGAAACAAGCAAAAAAAGTTCAAATTCCGACTATACATCGTAAATTTTATCACGTAATTTTCACAAAGTCAAGTTTATTTACACGCTTATGCGCATAATGCGCGTTAATATTTAAATATTGATTCTACCAAAAAGCCGCAAGTTCGCTTGCCACGATTAAAGTATATTATATTAAAAATTTAAGGTCAAACGATTTGAATGCGGTATTGCTAAACGAAAGGTAGAATTAATATTTTTTTATTCCCGTCGAGCGAGAATGAGTCGTTTTTGCTACCTAAATTGCGAGAAATTAAACAGAAAATCAGCCTATAAGCCCGTTAACGAGCATTTTTCGGTTTTTTGCGTAGTTTCGTAAGTTTTATGGATTTTAAAGACGTACTTAAAAATTTAGAGTAACAAGTCCTCTCGGCGTTATAGATTGAGAAGAAGTTAAAAACAACGAAGACATTCAATTACAATAGTAAAAATGCCGCTATAAGCCCGTTATCAGCGTTTTAGCCGTAATATAATAACTTTCCGATTTGTCGAATACGGCAACAAATATACGCGTTCCACTCAAAAAAAACGTTATCGTTCACCTTAATAGATGAACTTCTTTTTATCGAACTTAATTTAGGTATTATTTTTTAAAAAGTAAGCCTATAGGTCGATTATTAATTAATTTGCATATGAAAAGCGGGCTGTTACCCAAAGCAACAGCCCGCTTAAACAGACTTGTTTTAATTAGTATTTTTTCCTCGGTGTGTACGAAGTATGTAAAACTTCGTGTGCTTCGTGACTACCGGGTTTACCTAAGAATTCGCCGTAAATCGCTTTAACGACGGGGCTTTCGTGGCTCTTTCTTAAAGGCATATCTTTATCGATATCGTATAACACCTTAGCCCTTAAGGACTGAACGTCTACGGTACGTCTCGTGTAAGCGTCTACGATAGGTTGACCGCCGCCGTTTACGCAACCGCCCGGGCAAGCCATGATTTCGACGAATTGATAAGGAGAAGTTCCGTTTTTAATCTGGTCGCAAATAACCCTTGCGTTCTCTAAACCGGAGGCAACGGCTACTTTGACTTCCAAATCGCCTACTTTGTAACTTGCTTCTTTTATACCTTTCGTTCCCCTGACTTCGGTGAATTCGGGATTTTGCAATTCTTTACCCGTAATTGTTTCGACCGCCGTACGAAGTGCCGCTTCCATAACGCCGCCGGTTGCGCCGAAAATAACGCCTGCGCCCGTGTATTCGCCTAAAGGATCGTCGAATTTAGCGTCGGGGATTTCTTTAAAGAGGATGCCCGCACGCTTAATCATCTTGGCAAGTTCACGCGTGGTGATTGCCGCATCGATGTCGGGATAGCCTGCCGCCGCTTGATTGTCGCGAGTTTTTTCAAACTTTTTGGCAACGCAAGGCATTACGGATACGACGTAAATGTTTTCGGGATCGATGTTCATCTTTTTAGCATAGTAGGTTTTTACTATAGCGCCGAACATCTGTTGAGGCGACTTACAAGTAGAAAGGTTTGCCGTTAAATCGGGATAGTAATATTCCAAAAATCTAACCCAACCGGGCGAACAACTTGTAATCATGGGAAGCGTTCCGCCGTTTTGAATTCTTTCGACTAATTCGTTCGCCTCCTCTAAAATAGTAAGGTCTGCCGTAACGTTTACGTCGAAAACCTTGTCGAAGTTAAGCATCTTCATCGCCTGAACCATTTTGCCTTCGACGTTGGTACCGATTTCGTAACCGAATTCTTCGCCGAGCCCTGCTCTTACTGAAGGTGCAACGCCCGCGATAACGACCTTTTCGGGGTCGGCTATAGCGGCTAAAACTTGGTCGATTTCGCTCTTTTCCGTCAAAGCGCCGGTGGGACAAACGTTAATGCACTGTCCGCAGCCCGCGCAAGCCGTATCGACTAAATCGTCGCCGAATGCTTGACCGACGTGGGTAGCAAAACCACGGTTTAAAGCGTTGATAACGCCGCAATGTTGTACTTTATTACATACTGCGATACAACGTCTGCAAAGAATACATTTTTCGTTATCTCTGACAAGATAAGGCGTAGTGTCGTCGATATCGAATTTGTTTTCGACGCCTTTATAAAAAGATGCGTCGCAACCGTATTCGTATGCTAAAGACTGGAGTTCGCAATGAAGGTTTCTGTCGCAAGACAAACATTCCTTTTTATGGTCGGACAAGATAAGCTCGATCGTGGTTTTTCTCGATTCGCGAATCTTCGGCGTATCGGTAAATACTTCCATACCTTCCGTAACGGGGTATACGCACGCTGCGGCATAGCCTCTTGCGCCTTTTACTTCGACAACGCAAATACGGCATGCGCCGATAGCATTGATATCTTTCATATAGCAAAGAGTGGGGATTTTAACGCCGGCGACTCTTGCCGCTTCCAATATGGTAGTTCCTTCGGGAACGCTTACGGGAATATTGTTTATTTTCAAATTAATCATCATTATCACCTATTAACCTTTGCTTATTGCGCCGAACTTACAGCCTTGGATACAAGCGCCGCACTTAACGCATTTGTTTTTATCGATAGCAAACGACGCAAGTTTGTGACCCGTTGCGACGTAATCCGTTCTTACGATTGCGCTTGCGGGGCAGTTTCTCGCACACATACCGCAACCGATACATTTATCCTTATCGATAGTAAAGTTAAGAAGTTTCTTACAAACGCCCGCGGGACAGGTTTTATCGACAACGTGAGCGATATATTCGTCTCTGAAGTAACGTAAAGTCGACAAAACGGGGTTAGGCGCCGTCTGACCTAAACCGCAAAGGGAATTCGCTTTGATATAATAGCAAAGTTTTTCCATTTTATCGAGGTCTTCGAGCGTTGCCGTTCCGTCGGTAACTTTCGTTAAAAGTTCCAAAAGACGCTTATTACCTATACGGCACGGCGTACATTTACCGCAAGATTCGTCAACGGTGAATTCGAGGAAGAATTTAGCGATGTCGACCATACAGTTATCTTCGTCCATAACGATAAGTCCGCCCGAACCCATCATCGAGCCTATCGATACCAAGTTGTCGTAGTCGATGGGAATATCGAGATGTTCTGCGGGAATACAGCCGCCGGAAGGACCGCCCGTTTGAGCCGCTTTAAACTTCTTTCCGTTAGGAATGCCGCCACCGATATCTTCGATAACCGTTCTTAAAGTAGTACCCATCGGGATTTCTACAAGACCGGTGTTGACAATCTTACCGCCCAACGCGAATACCTTCGTGCCTTTACTCTTTTCGGTACCCATAGACGCAAACCAATCGGCGCCTTTTAATATAATTTGACAAATATTTGCGTAAGTTTCGACGTTGTTTAAAAGGGTAGGTTTACCGAATAAGCCTTTAACGGCGGGGAAAGGAGGACGAGGACGAGGTTCGCCGCGTTTTCCTTCGATGGAAGTCATAAGCGCGGTTTCTTCGCCGCAGACAAACGCGCCCGCGCCGAGACGGATTTCGAGATTGAAACTAAATCCCGTACCTAAAATGTTTTCGCCCAAAAGCCCGTATTCCCTTGCCTGATTGATAGCCGTTTGCAATCTGTGTACGGCAATGGGGTATTCGGCACGAACGTAAACGTAACCTTGCTTTGAGCCTACCGCATAAGCGGCAATGGTCATGGCTTCGATTACGGCGTGGGGGTCGCCTTCCAAAATCGACCTGTCCATAAACGCGCCGGGGTCGCCTTCGTCGGCGTTGCAGCAAACGTATTTTTCGTCGCCGACGGCGTCTTTCGTGAATTGCCATTTTCTACCCGTCGGGAAGCCTGCGCCGCCGCGCCCGCGTAATCCGGATTTCAATATCGTGTCTATTACTTCTTGCGAGGTCATCGAAGTAAGCACTTTTATAAGCGCTTGATAACCGTCGTAAGCAATGTATTCGTCGATGTTTTCGGGGTCTATTACACCGCAGTTTCTTAAAGCAACCCTTGTTTGCTTTTTATAAAAGTTGGTTTCGGATAAAGCCGAAACTTTGTGGTCTTTGGTTTCGTGATCGTCTTTATGTAACAATCTTTCGACGATACGACCTTTAACGAGGTGTTCTTCTACGATTTCCTTTACGTCGTCGACGGTTATTTTGCAGTAGAAAGCGCCTTCGGGGTAAACGATTACGACGGGACCTACCGCGCAAAGACCGAAGCAACCGGTCTGTACGGTCATAACGTCTTCTTCGAGATGATTAAGTTTTATCTGTGCGTTGAATTCTTCCAATATTTTGGCACTGTTGTTTGAATGACAACCCGTACCGCCGCATACCAAAACGTGACTTCTGTACATAATTATTTACCTCTGTTATTCTTCGCTACCCGCCAAATAGTCGGTGCAGACGTTGCCGTTTACCAAATGGTTTACAACGATGTTGATTGCCTTTTCGGGATCAACGTGACAATACGTAACTTTTTCCTGATTGGGTACGTAAACTTCGACGATAGGTTCTAATTTACACATACCTAAGCAGCCCGTTCTCGAAATCTTTACGTTTTTAAGGTTTCTTCTTAAAACCTCGTCGACTAAAGTGTTGTAAACGGGTCTTGCGCCGGCGGAAATTCCGCAAGTCGCCATGCCAACCACAACCCTGATTTCATCCGAGTCTTTATTATCCCTCATGATGATTTCCGATTGCATTTTCTCTCTGATTGCCTTGATATCGGCTATTGATTTCATAATGAAACACCTCTGAAATTTGTTTTTATATTTTCCTTTATCATTTCGCGCAAGAAAACTAATATTTCCGGCGTGTTAAGCGGTATGCCGTCAAGTTCTTTTTTAACTTCACGGGTATCAAGGGTAAAGTCAGTATCGAAAGCGCAGTAATTAAATACAAGGTCGCTTTCGTCTAAATTACCTACCATAGACGTTATCGTTTCGGCTATATCGCCGAGCGGCGGACGATCTATGTTGTCGACCGTAAAAGTAGCGGTTACCGTCGTGCCCTCGCCTTTACGAGAGGTTATAGAAAAATCCCCTCCGCTTTGCTCGGCAGCCATCTTGAAAAGAGGTATGCCCATACCGACTTTTCTGGTGGTTCTGGTCGTGCTGTACGGGTCGGTAACGTTTTTTAAAAAATCTTCGTCCATACCGACGCCGTCGTCTTTTACGGTTATAGTCAATATATTTTCCTTTAAAATTACGGAAACTTCGACAAGTTTTGCCTGTGCTTTAAAAGAATTTTCCGCAATGTCCAAAATGTTGAGCGATAATTCTCTCATCGTTTTAAATAATCTATAAGCGCGTCCGCGGTGTTTTCGGGTAACTCTATATCGTTACCGTAAGATATCGCGCTGAGCGTATGTGCGTCCGAGTCGACAATGACTTTGAAGTTTTTAGAATACCTTTCGCGTTCTTTTTCGTCGGCACGAGTCGATAGTTCGACCGCGGTAAACTCGTTTGTTACCGTACCTAATACGGCAACCATTCCGTTTTCTTCCCTATCTACGTGTGCGGGAACGGCTACGCCGCCGAAGGAGTCGACCAATCTTTTTACGTCCGCACACGATACCGAAGAGCCGTTTAGAAGAAGCCTTTCTTCCTCGCCTATTACGTTATCGTCGCTATCGAATAAATATTGATTGCCGAAAATCGACGGTTTGTTTTTGACGTGATAAAATTCCACGCTTTCGTAAAACCTTTCAAGGTCGTCGTAAGTTTTGAACAAACATAAGACGTGGACGTCTTCCGACGTTTGAAGTTCCGTTGCGGGAACGACCGTTACGCCGTATGCTTTACCGACCTCGATCGCGACCTTACAGTTACCTATGGCGTTATGGTCGGATACGGCAATCATGGAAAGTCCGTTTAATTTTGCGAAACCGACGATATTGCAGGGCGTCATATCGTCTTCGGCGCACGGCGACAGTCCGCTGTGCATGTGAAGATCATATTTTATAAGCACTCGTCACCGTTTTGATGGCACCGAAAACGTCGGCTTTAGTGCGTAATACGTTTATACCCTGCTCTTTTGCTTTTTCCGTAAAACCTTCCATGGGAACGCTGTCTTCGCAAATCACCACGCACGCTACTTCTGCAAGCGTGGCAACGGCTAAAACGTTGACGTTGGTCATTACAGTAAACCAAACGGAGTCCGACGGTGCCCTTCCCATAACGAAACTCAAAAGATCGCCCGCATATCCGCAAGTTATCGTTCTAAATTCGTCGCAAACGTTTACGACGTCGGCATTTAAAATTGTGCGTAAGTCATTTACCGTCATAATAAACCTTTACTTATCTAAGCGGTTAAGATGGGGACAAACGGCGCCTTTTATATTGCCTTCGGCAACGTCCTCGCAAAAGGCGTGACAGCTCGGCGCGCCACAAAGCCCGCAATCTATCTGCGGAAGAGTTTCGTACATTTCCTTTATAGCCAAAAGTTTGGAAAAATTGGCTGCCCTGTCGGTGGGAGAAACCGAAACGGATTCGCATTCTTTCTCGGTCATGTAATAGTCGGCGGGTTTCCCCGTGTCGGCAAGAGAGTTTGCTATTTGCGGAAAACGTGAGCGCAAATTACGTATTCTTGCCTTTGCGACGAAGGGGTTTTCGACGTTTAAAACGCCGCCGACGCAACCGCCTATACAGGCGTTGAGTTCTATAAATTCTATTTCGTTTAACGTGCCGTTTTCAACGGACTCGAGAATGCGCATGCAGTTTTCGATACCGTCTGCGGCAAGGTACTTATCGCGCATTGCCGCAGCGGCTTCTCCGCCGCTCGACGCCCACTGAAGCCCCGTAACGCCCATTTTGCTTAAATTTTCGGGCGAAGACATAAGCTTCATTACGGGTAGAAGTTTCATATAGACCTCTCCCGACGACAAAACGCCGTCGATGTAAGGCTTTTTAACGCCCATTCCCGATTTTATCGCATAAACTTTGGCGGGACATGGCGAGATGAAAAATATACCTATTTCCTCGTCTTTGTATCCCTTTTTTATAGCCTTTTCGCGAGCGAGTTTCGCCGCAATGTCTACGGGCGGCAGCACGTTAAGAAGATGCTGCTTTAAATTTGAAAATCGTGCGTAAATAAGTTCTAAAACGGCGGGACAAGCAGTGCTTATCACGGGCTTCGGAATATTACCCTTATTTAAAAGTATCTGAGTAACGAGGGTGTTTAACTCGGCACCCCTGCCGACCTCGAAAACTTCGTCGAAACCCAAACGTTTTAGCCCCGCAAGTACGTAGTTTACGTCGGTAAGATTATTAAACTGACCGTAAAACGACGGTGCGGGAAGCACGATTTTATATTTGTATTTTCCGTTATTGATTACTTCGAACTTGTCGTAACTCGTTATCTTTGCGTGATGGGGACAAAGCCTTACGCATTCGCCGCAACCGATGCATTTATCGTACATTACGCTGGCTTTGCCGTCGCGTACCCTGATAGCCTCGGTCGGACAACGCTTCATGCAAGTGACGCATCCCTTACACTTTTCGGCGTCCAAAGTAACCGTATTCAATCTTTTAAGTTCGCTCATCTTTCCTTATCATATACAAAAGCGGGCGCCTTACGAAAAATTTGTAACCAAAGTAACTTTGGTACCTTTACCGACCTCGCTTTCAATAATGCATTCGTCGGCGTACTTTTTCATGTTAGGAAGCCCCATACCCGCCCCGAAGCCGAGCGCACGGACTTCTTCGGTAGCGGTGGAATAACCGGGTTGCATGGCAAGTTCGATATCCTTAATGCCCTTACCCGTATCCGTAAGCGTTATAACACATTTGTCGACGTAAATTTCGGCAACGGCTTTTCCGCCGTTTGCGTGTATTACCATGTTGATTTCGCCTTCGTACATGGATATAGCAACGCGCCTTACGTCTTTAGGGTCGACGCCCATCGTTTTTAAACAAGACTTTACGCTTTCGGTCGCAGAACCCGCAGATACGAAGTTCTGCCCGTCGACGACGTATTCGAGCCGTACACAGTCTTTCATATTCAGTACCCGCCCGAAGTAAGCCCCGCCTGATATAACTTACCGCACGCCGAAAACATTCGACGCGGCGTCGATATAAGCACGATGCCCCTTTCTTTTGCAAGTTCTATCATATCGTCCGTAGGTTTTTTACCGCGAACGAAAATTATGCAAAGCATATCCATCATTTCGGCTGTTCTTATAACCTGCGGATTGCAAAGCCCCGTTATTAACACGCCCTGATCTTTAACAAAAGCCAATACGTCGCTCATCATATCCGACCCGCATGCGGAAGTTACTTCTCTATCGATAAACTCCTCACAACAAAGGACGGTTCCTTCGAGTATTTTCGCGGCTTCGATTATTTTCATCTAAACCCCCTTTAGGCAAGCTTAGTTGTATTTTGCCAAAATACCGGCAACGTCTTTTGCGGTGATTCTGCCGAAAACTTCACCGTTAACGCTCATAACGGGCGCTAAACCGCAGCATCCTACGCAACGCGTCGCGTCGAGCGAAAACTTTCTGTCCGGCGTGACTTCACCGTTTGCGATGCCCAAAACTTTGGAAATCTCGTCAAAGATTTCACCCGAACCTTTTACGTAGCAAGCCGTGCCTAAACATACGCTGACTTGATATTTTCCCTTCGGATAAAGCGAAAACTGAGAGTAAAAGGTTGCTACACCGTAAACTTCCGATAAAGGAACGTCAAACGCCTCGGCTATCATAATCTGCACTTCTTTGGGCAGATAACCGTAAATTTCCTGTGCTTTTTGAAGCGCCGGCATAAGACCGCCCGGTACTTTTACCAAGTCGGCGAGTTCTTTTTTAAGCTGTGCTTCCTGCTCGGGAGTTCCGTCAAACGGTATAACGATTTTCTTCATATAATCCTCCGTAACTTACATAATTACATTGTTTGTTTTAAACTGCAAACTATTTGCATTTCATAAATTATACCATATATATTATGTCTTGTCAATACCTTTTTACAAAAAAAATATTATTTATCTTTTTTGAATAAATAGTAGTCGGTCGACAAAAAACTTAAACGAGGAAGAAAAGACAAATCGTAACTTTCACGCTATGGGCGGCGACCGTAACTAAAAAAGAAGTTCCGCAATCGAAAGGCGGAGCCGACAAACGGCTCCGCCTTTCGATTGTTTTATCCGTTCACATTAAAAAATGCAACGTTACGTTTATTTCATTTGCAAACGGAATTATGTTCGTTTGTTTTTTCGGTAAACGAAATCGTTATCGATATACATACCGAAAACTGCTCGAAAAGATTATAAAAATCTATCTTTAAGTCCGTCAATCGGAAGATTTTCGGTCGAGCCGTCGGACATCTTCTTTAACGCTACAACACCTTCTTCGAGTTCGTTATCGCCTATCGTCGCGACGTATTCGGCTTTTATTTTGTCCGCGTACTTAAATTGGGCTTTTACACCTCTTTCCATATGGTCAAGGTCTGCGTAAACGCCGTTTTTCCTAAGTTCGGTTACGATTTCGAAGGCTTTATTATAAGCCTTTTCGCCCATAGTCGCAATAAAAAGTTTGCAACTTTTTGCCGAAGGAATTTGAACGCCTTTTGCTTCCATAAGCATTAAAATACGCTCAAGCCCCATACCGAAACCTACGCCGGGGGTTTGCCCGCCGCCGAGTTCGGAAATAAGATTGTCGTATCTTCCGCCGCCGCACACCGTGCCTTGCGAGCCCAAATCGGCGGTGACGAATTCGAAAACCGTTTTAGTGTAATAATCGAGCCCTCTTACGATAAGCGGATTTACGGTATAACTAAGCCCCGCGATATCTAAAAGCGACTTTAGTTTTTCGAAATGCGCTTTGCAATCGTCGCACAAAAAGTCGGTGATTTTAGGAGCGTTTTCGACAAGTTTTTTACAACTTTCGACCTTGCAATCCAAAATCCTCAAAGGATTTTTTTCATAGCGCGTGCGGCAAGTTTCGCACAAGTCGTTTATGTTGTCTTTTAAGTATTCCTTAAGCGCGGCGTTGTAGTCTTTTCTGCACTTTGCACAGCCCATGCTGTTGATGTTGAGTTTTACGCTCAACCCGAGTTTCGTAAGCACGGTATAGGCAAGAAGTATTACCTCGGCGTCGGTGTCGGCGCCTTTTGCACCGTAAAACTCTATACCGAATTGGTGATGCTCTCTTAACCTGCCCGCTTGGGGTCTTTCATAGCGGAATACGGGCGTAACGTAGTACATTTTTAGCGGCATCGCGCGGTTACCGAGTCCGTTTTCTATAAAGGAACGAGCAACACCCGCCGTGCCTTCTGGTTTTAAGGTTATACTTCTTTTTCCCTTGTCCTCGAAGGTATACATTTCCTTATTGACGACGTCGGTCGTTTCGCCTACTCCCCTCAAGAAAAGTTCGGTATGCTCGAAAACGGGGGTGCGTATTTCGGTCGCGCCGAAACTTTCGGCAACTTTTTTCGCGACGTTTTCGACGTAGTGCCATTTATACGACTCGTCGGGTAAAACGTCTTTCGTGCCCTTGGGAATGTTTATCATAATAATCTCCTTATAAAACGTACTTTTTAAGGTTACGTTTGCTGACGATGTAGGAAAGATGTTCGTCAACGTATTGCTTGTCTATCGTAAGAGGAATAACGGGGTGGGTACCGTCGGCGTTAAAGGAAATGTCTTCCAAAAGATTTTCCATAATGGTGTGTAACCTTCTTGCGCCGATGTCTTCCTCGCTTGCGTTCATTTGGACGCAAAGTTCGGCAATTTCCTCGATGGCGTCGTCGGAAAACTTTAAGTCGATATTATCCACCGATAAAAGCGTTGCGTACTGCTTAGTAATTGCGTTTTGCGGAATAGTCAAAATACGTACGAAATCTTCTTTAGACAGACTCGACAATTCGACTATTACGGGGAATCTGCCTTGAAGTTCGGGGATAAGATCCTCTACGGCGGATACGTGGAAAGCGCCTGCCGCTATAAACAAAATGTAGTCGGTTTTGACGGTTCCGTACTTTGTGTTTACGGTAGAGCCTTCGACTATGGGCAAAATATCGCGTTGAACGCCTTCTCGCGATACGTCGGCACCGCTTGTTTTTCCCTTCGAGGCGATTTTATCTATTTCGTCGATGAAAATTATACCTTCTTGTTCGGCACGTCTTACGCCCTCGTCGATAACGGCGTCTTCGTCGATAAGTTTCGAGGCTTCCTCGTCGACTAAAATCTTCATTGCTTCCTTTACCGTAAACTTTTTGCGCTTTGTCTTAGGCGGCATAAAGCCTTCGAAAATAGAGCCCAGATTGATTTCCGTACCCGACCCGGGGACTAATTCCATAGACTTGGGTTGCACGGCGATTTCGATTTCGATGACGGTGTCGTTAAGTTCGCCCGCATCGAATCTTTTTTCGATGTTTTCCTCGAAAACTTTTTCGGGCGTTTCGCCTTTTTCGCTCTTTAAAGCCTCGTAAAGGCATTTTAAAACTTTCTTTTTGGCGACAGCGGTGGCTTTTTGAGAAACTTCTCTTTTCTTTTCTTCCCTAACGAGCCTGACGCTGTATTCGGTTAAGTCGCGTATCATGGATTCGCAATCTCTTCCGACGTAGCCTACTTCGGTAAACTTAGTCGCTTCCACCTTAACGAAAGGCGCTTTTACGAGCTTAGCAAGCCTTCTTGCGATTTCCGTTTTACCTACGCCCGTAGGACCTTTCATAATTATGTTTTTGGGCGTGATTTCTTCTTGTGCTTCTAAGGGTAAGCGGCTTCTTCTGTAGCGGTTTCTGAGCGCAACTGCGACTTCCCTTTTTGCCTTGTCTTGACCGATGATGTATTTATCCAATTCGGCAACTATTTGTCTTGGTGAAAAGTAGTTCATAAATCCTCCTTAACCGTTTCGACGCGGATATTGTCGTTGGTAAAAATACAAATTTTGCTTGCGACTTTCAAGGCTTTTTCGGCAATTTGTTCGGCGGAATAGTCGGTTTCCTCGTATAAAGCACGCGCCGCCGCCAAAGCGTAATTACCGCCGCTTCCGATAGCGCAAACGTCACCGTCGGGTTCGATTACTTCGCCCGAGCCCGATACTATTAAAAAGGTGTCTTTATCGGCGCAAATCATCATTGCCTCGAGTTGTCTTCCCGCTTTGTCGTTACGCCAAAGTTCGGCAAGTTCGACGGCGCTTCTTAAAAGGTTGCCCGAAAATTTGTTGAGCATGCCTTCGAAACGTTCCGTTAAGGAAAACGCGTCGGAAACCGAGCCCGCAAAACCTAAAATTACTTGATCGTTGTATACCCTGCGGACTTTTACCGCATTGCTTTTAAATACCACGTTTTGACCGAAGGTAACTTGTCCGTCGCCCGCTATCGCCGTAACGCCGTTTCTTTTTACCGCGCAAATCGTCGTACCTTTAAATTCGTTACTCATTTATAGTCTCCGTTATCTGTTTGATTATTTCTAATGACCTTTCCGAAAGAATGCGCTTCTTTTCGGCTTTATCTCTCATTCTACCGATCGGGCTTAATATGCCGTAGTTTGCGTTCATAGGCTGGAAATTTTCGCACGGCGTCGAACAGTGCTTGGAAAGCGCGCCTATTATCGTGCGGTCGGTAAAATCTATTTCGGGCTTGCCTTTTAAACGTCTGTCCAAAGATATTGCGCATACAAGCCCCGATGCTATGCTTTCGACGTAGCCCTCTACCCCCGTTATCTGACCGGCAAAATAAGTGTAAGGCTTGCCGATTACCGAAAAGGAGCCGTCTAAAATGCCCGGCGAACGCAAATAGGTGTTTCTGTGCATTACGCCGTAACGCAAAAATTCGGCGTTTTTAAGTGCGGGGAAAAGAGAAAAAACCCTTTTTTGCTCTCCCCACAAAAGGTTGGTTTGAAAGCCGACTATGTTGTACATAGTGCCTTCTTCGTTTTCCTTCCTTAACTGCATGCACGCATACGGCCAACGTCCCGTTTTGGGGTCGGTAAGCCCGATGGGCTTTAAAGGTCCGAACCTTAAAGTATCCACGCCGCGCGCCGCCATAATTTCGACAGGCATACAGCCTTCGAACACTTGCGTTTTTTCAAACTCGTGTTTTTCCGCTGTTTTAGCGTTAATTAACTCGTTATAAAACTTTTCATACCCCTCTTTGTCGATAGGACAGTTGAGGTAATCGCCCACGCCTTCCACGCCGTATCTGTCGGTTACGAAAGCATTGTCCAAATCTATCGAATCGGCAGAAACAATCGGCGCCGCCGCATCGTAAAAATACAAGCCGCCGCCTATGTTTTCGGCAATAAAATTACTTAGCCCCTCGGTCGTTAAAGGACCCGTAGCGATTATGGTAGGAACGTCGAAATCTATACTTTTTACGTCCTCGCAAACAAAAGTAATGTTTTTTTGCGCTCTTAATTTGTCCGTTATCTCTTTTGCGAAAAGTTCTCTATTGACGGCAAGGGCGTTTCCCGCGGGGACTTTCGTGTCGTCGCCGCAAGATATCACCATAGAACCCAACAGTCTTAATTCTTCCTTTAAAAGACCGCACGCGTTACCGTAAACGTCATTGCTTTTCAAAGAATTGGAACAGACGAGTTCTCCGTATAAGGGGTTGCTGTGCGCAGGCGTGAAAGCCTCGGGCTTAATGTCGTATAAAATTACGTCGTACCCTTTTTTTGCAAGGTAGTAAGCGGCTTCCGAGCCAGCAAGCCCGCCGCCTATAACTTTAACTGTTTTCATTTTTGACACTGTATTTACAAGATTTTTCCGAACAGCGCGTAGTCTTGCCGTCTTTCGACAGCACTAAATAGCCGCCGCATACGGGGCATTTTTTGCCGGTCGGAACGTCCCAGCTCATAAACTTGCAATCAGGGTATCCCGAGCACCCGTAGAAAACCTTACCCGACTTGGAGGTCATTTTTTGAGTAGGTCTTCCGCAATCGGGACAAGTACCTGCTTTTTCCGTCATGCTCTTTGTAAAACCGCAAGTATCGCAACTTAAATATTTGCCGAACTTACCCGTCTTTACAGTCATATCCGAACCGCATCTTTCGCACTTTTCGTTTGTTTTTTCTTCGTTGAGCGCTTTGACGTTGGAACACTTGGGGTAATTGGGACACGCTAAAAACTTGCCGTATTTACCCGTTTTGTACACCATGTGCGCGCCGCATTTTTCGCAAATTACGTCGGAAACTTCTTCGTTTTCGGATTTTATATTGGAACACTGCGGGTAATTGGAACAGGCTAAAAACTTACCGTATTTACCCGTCTTTCTTACCATGTGCGCGCCGCATTTATCGCAGATTATGTCGGTGATTTCGTCGCCGTCTTGCGAGGCTTGTTTTAGTTGCTCGGAAAACCCGGGATAGAAGTCGGCGATAAGTTGATGCCAATCTTTTCCGCCGTTTTCGATGTCGTCGAGTTGGTCTTCCATATTAGCGGTAAAAGAAACGTCCATGACCTCGGGAAAATACTTGCATAAAGCATCGGTCATCTCGAACGCTATAGGCGTAGGCACTATATATTTGTTTTCTTTTTTGGTGTATTTGCGCTTACTTAAAACGCCGATGATGCTCGAATAGGTACTCGGTCTGCCGATGCCTTTGTCTTCCATTTGTTTGACGAGCGTTGCGTCCGTGTAGCGTACGGGCGGCTTGGTAAACTTTTGTTCTTTTTCGATTTTTTCCGTCTTAAGCCCCTCGCCTTCCGTTAAAACGGGAATGTTTTTTGCAACTACTTCGTCCTCGTCGAAGGCTTTCGTGTAATCGCCGTACACCGCCGTAAAGCCTTTAAACAAAACCGTTCTGCCGCTTGTTTTAAAGGTATAATCGTTTACGTCGACGGAAATATTTACGTTTTCGTAACGGGCGTCCGCCATTTGCGAAGCGATGAATCTTTCGTATATCAACTTGTATACCCCGTAATGGTTTTTATCGAGAAGTTTTTTGGCTTCCTGCGGGGTTAAAGTCAAATCTATGGGACGAATTGCTTCGTGTGCGTCTTGCGCCGTCTTTTTGGATCTGTAAATATTTGGCTTTGACGGAACGTATTCGTCGCCGTACTTTTGTTTAATGTATTTTAACGCCTCGTCTTGCGCTTCTTTCGCGATACGAACGGAGTCCGTTCTGATGTATGTTACGAATGCAATGTGCCCTTGCGGGGTGTCTAAACCTTCGTAAAGGTATTGCGCTATAGACATAACCTGAGGCGCCGAAAGCCCGAGTTTTTGGGAAGCGTCTTGTTGAAGCGTACTCGTCGTGAAAGGAGGTAAAGCGTGAACCTTTGTAGGCGTCTTTTTAATTTCCTTAACGAAAGCCTTGCCGCTTAAAACGGCATCGTAAACTTTGTCCGCCTCCGCTTTGTCCGACGGGCGGTATTTTTTACCGTTCTTTTCGCTTAAAAGCGCCCTAAACGATTGTTTTGCGTTGGAAAATTCGCCGTAAATATTCCAGTATTCCTTGGGTACGAAGGCTTGGATTTCTCTTTCCCTTTCCACGACTAACTTAAGCGCTACCGACTGTACCCTGCCCGCCGATAAACCGTCTTTGATTTTTTTGCACAAAAACGGACTAAGTTTGTAGCCGACAAGTCTGTCTAAAACCCTACGGGCTTGTTGGGAATCTACTAAATTGTAGTTTATGTCTCTCGGATTTGCCAAAGCGTTTTTGACTGCTTTTTCGCTTATTTCGTTAAAAACTATTCTTTGCGACTTACCTTTTAAGCCTAAAACTTCTTGCAAATGCCAAGAAATCGCCTCGCCTTCGCGGTCGGGGTCTGTTGCGAGGTAAACTTTATCGCTTTTGTCGCATTTATCTTGTAAACGCTTGATAACGGCACGTTTGTCTGCCGTGATTACGTAGTTCGGCTCGAAATTTTCCTGAACGTTTACACCCAAACGTTTTTCGGGTAAATCGCGTACGTGTCCGCCGCTTGCGTCTACTTTTATTTTGCCGCCGAGGTATTTTTCGATGGTTTTTGCCTTGGACGGCGATTCTACTATTATAAGCTGCATTTTATGCTCCTAAAAATTATTTTCGTATAAAATGTAAGATTTTTACTTTTAAAATATGGGATTTTTACTTCACCGGTTTGTATCTGTTGCCGGCGGTTTTGACGATAAGACCTTGAATCTCGAGCGACGAAAGCGTCGGTGCGATTTGGAAAAATTTAACACCGTTTTTCATACAGTACGCCGTCATGTCCTCGGCGCCGTTTTTAATTGCGTCGTAAAGCTTTTTTTCCTCTTCGTCGAGCGATAAAACTTCCTCCTCGGTTTCGTCGAAAGAAAGCCCGAATTCGTCGAGAATATCTTGATAACCGTCGCAAAGCGCCGCACCGTTTTTGATAAGGTCGTTACAAAGTTCGCCCGATTTTATGCCTACCGAGTAAGGAAACGCAAAAACTTGTCTGCCGTAATTTAAAGCGAATTCGGCAGTGTGTCTTGCCCCGCTTTTTCTGTCGCCGCTTGCTATTATTACGGCGTCCGAAAGCCCCGCTATTATGCGGTTTCTGACGGGAAACATCCAATACGAAGGCGCAACTGAAGGCGCTTGCTCGGATATGACAAGCCCGCTGCGACTAACCTTTTCTATGATAGACCTGTTGCAATCGGGATAAACGTGGTCGATGCCTCCCGTTAAAACGGAAATTGTCTTTCCGCTTCCTAGGCTTGCGGAAATCGCCGCTTTGTCGGCGCCGGTCGCACTGCCCGTTACCACGGCAGCGCCCGCTTTTACCATCGTCGATACTATGTTTTTCAAAAGTTCTTCGGCGTACGGCAAAGTTTTCCTCGAACCAACCGCGCCTAAGATTTTATCCGAATTAAGTAAAGACAAGTCGCCCTTACAATACAAAACAAGGGGCGGCGTGTCTATGTTTTTAAGCCTTTCGGGATACTCGCTCGAAAAAATCGTAACGCACTCGACGCCGCGTTTTTCCAAAGTCTTTATAAAAGACAAAGCAAAATCTTCGGTAAGCGACATCATAATCGTTTTGGCTTTGCTTTCCTGAAAGCAGGAACAAAGTAGGTTTTCAAGCGTTTTTGAGGCGCAGAAAAGGTCTTCGGGGCGATTTACCGCGTCCAAAATCCTCTTTTCGTATTTGTATTCGAGCCCGTCGAGCGCATCGAGCGCAATAACGGCAAGTTCCCGTTTGTCGTAACTTTTCATAAGCGTTACTGTTCTTTCATGTCGAAACTACGGTAGCTTATCGCTTCCAAAAGGTGTTTTCTTTCGATGTTTTCCGAATAATCGAGGTCGGCTATCGTCCTTGCGACCTTTAAAATTCTGCTTCTGCCCCTTGCCGATAAGCGAAGATTTTCAAAAGACTTTTTGAAAAGTTTTTCGTCTTCGACGGAAAGGCGGCAATATTTCGAAAGTTCTCTTTCGCCCATTTCGGCGTTGGTGCGTATTCCGTCTTCTTTAAAACGTTCACGCTGGATTTTACGCGCGACGTTTACCCTTTGACGGACGTATTTGGAAGGTTCTTCGAGATCCGTCGAAACAAGATCGTCGTATTTAACGTTATCTACTTGAATTTGCAAATCGATTCTGTCAAGCAGCGGTCCCGATATCCTTGCGCGATATTTTCTTATCTGCGCATCCGAACATTTGCATTCTGCGTTTTCCGAGCCGAAGTTTCCGCACGGACACGGGTTCATACTTGCGCAAAGCATAAACTTTGCGGGGAATTTATTACTGCCTTTCGCCCTCGAAACGGTAATTACGCCGTCTTCTATGGGCTGACGCAAACATTCCAAGACCGTCCTCGGGTATTCGGGCATTTCGTCTAAGAAAAGTACGCCGTTGTTTGCCAAACTGACAAGCCCGGGAAGTACGTTCGCGCCGCCGCCGACGAGAGCGATTCTCGTAGCAGTATGGTGGGGCGACATAAAAGGTCTTATTTTGATTATGCCCTCGCTATGCGTTAAGTTACCGGCAACCGAGTGAACGGCAGTCGTTTCCAAAGCCTCTTCGAAAGTCATATCCGGCATTATGGACGGAATGCACTTTGCAAGCATGGTTTTACCCGCACCGGGTGCGCCGACCATAAGTATGTTGTGCCCGCCGCTTACGGCTATTTCCAAAGCCCTTTTTGCAACGTATTGACCTTTTACGTACATCATATCGTTGCGGAAGTCGGTTTCTTTCGGCGGAGAAAACTCCTTCGTCGCCGTAACGGCGATTTCCTCGCCTTTAAAGTAGCGTACGGCTTCGTTAAGCGTCGATACGGCTATTATCTTTATGCCAGTTATATAGCACGCTTCTTCTTCGTTGGCTTTGGGGATAACGACGGTTTCGTAACCCATTGCCTTCGCCGAAAGACATATGGGCAATACGCCCGTAACGGGTCTGACGGCACCGTCTAAAGACAGTTCGCCCAAAACGACGGTTTTATCGATAGGTCTTTCCATACCCGCCTCGGTAGCGCGTAAAAGCGATATCGCTATGGCAAGATCGAGTTTGGAACCCTCTTTTTTTACGTCTGCGGGCGCCAAGTTGACGGTGATTACCGCAACCGGGAAATTTTTACCCGAGTTTTTAATCGCCGCGCGAACCCTTTCTTTAGATTCCTTAACCGCCGTGTCGGGAAGCCCGACTATATCGAACTTAGGCACCCCGCGCGAAATATCTACTTCGACGTCGACGGGTAAGCCGTCCAAACCTTGCAACGTGTAACTTGTAATTTTAGATAACATTGTTTTCCCTCTTCTTTTGCGTTTTAACTTTGTGTTCTTATGTGTCGTAAAGTTTTTCGGGCGTATTATGTAAGCCGCTAAAAAACTCCGCTATAATTAATAATGCAACAATTTTGAAAAGTTGTCAACGATTTTTTACGCCCGTACGCAAATATTATATATAATTGTTTTTCGCATTTTAGCACGTACCTCGCCTTTTTTAAGGTAAATTTAGGCATGGAAAGGGGCGTTTTTATGGATTTTTACGAATTGTTTTGCCTCTGAAAAAAGTTAAACCGAGAATACTTTTTTGAAAACTCGACAAAATAAACGTATGCTGATAATTTTCATTCGCGCGATTATAGTGTTTACCACCCTTATCGTTATTATGCGGCTTATGGGTAAAAGACAAATCGGCGAAATGCAACCTTTCGAATTCATAATTACGCTTTTGATTGCCGAACTTGCCTGCGTGCCTATGACCGACGTTTCAATCCCGCTCGTTTACGGCATAGTGTCCATTGTCGCGGTCTTTATTTTGCATCAAGTATTGACCGTTTTGGAACAGTTAAGTCAAGACTTTAAATGCGTAATCGACGGCAAACCCGCCGTTGTTATAAACAAGCGCGGCGTAAACTTAAAGGAACTTAAAAAAAACAATATGGACGTGAGCGATTTGATAGAATCCTTAAGGGGTACGGGGAATTTTTCTTTAGACTCCGTAAGTTACGCCATTTACGAGTCTAACGGTAAACTTTCCGTTTTGGAAAACGGTGACGCCGAAAAAGAAAAAAGCCTTCCGCTGCTTCTCGTGTCGGAAGGAAAGGTCGATAAAAAAAATTACGCAAAAATACAAATGGACGAAAAAACTTTTACGGCTTTTTTAAAAGCGCACAACGTAAAAAAACTAAACGACGTAGATATTTTAACCGTGTCGGGCAGCGGAAAAGTCTATTTGCAATTAAAGGGCGAAAAATATAAAACGACTATTATTCCGCTAAAAAAGGAGGTCGAATGGTAAAATCGATAATATCCGTCGTAATAGCGTCGGCACTTATCGCAATAGGCGGTATTTATGAAAACTTTTCATTAAGAAAAACTTTCGATGAGATGATTTCCTGCGTCGACGAAATCAGTGTAAAACTTGTAGAGGGCGACGCCGTTACCGACGATATAACCTCGCTTCAAAAACTTTGGCTGACAAATAAAAAAAGCCTGCACGCATATATTCCGCATACGGAAATTAAAGAACTCGATTTATGGATATCCGAGTGCGTCGCTTACGTAAAGCTTGATAAATACGACGAAGCGCTTTCGAAACTCGAAGTGGTAAAGGAACTTTGCGAACAAATACCGAAAACTTTTTTAATTCGCTTTGAAAATCTTCTTTAATCGCTTTATTAAAGCATTTTGTTTAAAAAGAAGCGATAACGGGCTTATAGCCGCACTTTTACACACATTTATTTTCATCTTAATCTGAAAAATTCGGTTATCTTTTTTATAAAAATCAGAAAATACGAACAGCTTGAGATATTGCAAATTATATGGGCTCGCCCGCGGGAGGTGCCTCGCAAGAGGCGGTGGGGGATTGATTATATAAAAATTTTCGACCTCTCACCCGCTACGCGGGAGCTTCGCTAAGCCGCGGACGGCAAACCCTTTGTCACCTTAGGTGACATTTCCCTTAGTAAGGGAATTTCCTTATCGAAGGAGAGCCTAAAGAGGATTTGCGAAATATAGAAACGACCCCTCAGTCGCTTTCAGCGACAGCTCTCCTACGAGGAGAGCCTAAGGGGTCTTTATTGCCATTTACACAAAGGAACCTAAAAATGATAAAAATACTTCCCGACTAACTACACACGCAAAGTAAAAATCCCGCTATAGTGACGATAACCGACCTATAGCGGGGTTTTTACATTTACCAAACGGTAATTACAGATGCAAATACTCAAGCATCACCTATACTTTGAAGCTAATTCCGATTGTTTAACAATTTCTTTAAAAATTGTCCGGTGTAGCTACCCGGGACTTTTGCGACGTCTTCGGGGGTGCCTTTAGCAATTATCGTGCCTCCGCCGTCGCCGCCTTCTGGACCTAAATCGATAACGTAATCGGCTACTTTTATAACGTCGAGGTTGTGTTCTATAACCACAATACTGTTTCCGTTATCCCTAAGTTTGTACAAAATATCGATAAGTTTCGACACGTCGTAATTATGAAGCCCCGTTGTGGGTTCGTCGAAAATATATAAAGTCTTACCGGTGGCACGCTTACTAAGTTCGGTAGCGAGTTTTACCCTTTGGGCTTCGCCGCCCGAAAGAGTCGTAGCGGGCTGACCTAATTTGATGTACCCGAGCCCGACGTCCTGTAAGCATTTAACTTTCGAATATATACGCTGTATGTTTTCAAAATATATTACAGCCTCGTCGACGGTCATATCTAAGACGTCCGAGATACTTTTGCCTTTATACTTAACTTGCAAAGTTTCTCTATTGTAACGCTTGCCTTTACAGACTTCGCACGGGACGTATACGTCCGGTAAAAAATTCATCGGGATTTTAATTATTCCGTCGCCTTGACAATGTTCGCATCTTCCGCCGGATACGTTAAAGGAAAATCTTCCCGCCTTATATCCACGTTCTTTTGCGTCGTTTGTAGAAGCAAAAAGTTCGCGTATATGACTGAAAACGCCCGTATAGGTTGCTGGGTTAGAGCGAGGCGTTCTGCCTATGGGCGACTGGTCTATGTTTATAACTTTATCGAAGTTATCTATTCCTTCAACCGACTCGCAAAAATCGTACGTTGACTTTTTATGCATAATATGTGCATAGACTGCGGGATATAAAGTTTCGTTAACCAAACTCGATTTACCGCTTCCCGAAACGCCCGTTACGGCACAAATAAGCCCCACGGGGATATCGACGTCGATATTTTTCAAATTATTTTTGTTAGCGCCTTTAATAGACAAAAATCTTCCGTCGCTTTCTTTTCTGACGGTTGGAAGTTCTATAGCCCTTCTGCCTGCAAGGTAGTCGCCGGTTATCGAACCCGATGTGTCTGCGATTTCCGAAGGAGTGCCTTTTGCGACGACCTCGCCGCCGTGCACGCCCGCCTTGGGCCCGATATCGACAACGTAGTCGGCGGCACGAATCGTATCTTCGTCATGTTCTACAACGATAAGCGTGTTACCGATATCGCGAAGATTTTTTAAGGTCGCTAAAAGTTTTTCGTTATCGCGTTGATGAAGCCCGATGGATGGCTCGTCCAAAATATACAATACGCCCGTAAGCCCGCTGCCTATCTGCGTGGCAAGACGTATACGCTGAGATTCCCCTCCCGAAAGCGTACCCGCCGAACGGGAAAGCGTCAGATAATCGAGCCCGACGTTTACCAAAAAATTCAGTCTTGCTTTTATTTCTTTTATTATGGGCGCTGCGATTATTTTTTCGCTTTCGGAAAGCAAAAGTCCGTCTATATGCCCGTTAACGCCCTTAACAGGCAAACAGCAAAGGTCGTAAATATTTAATCCGCCAACCGTTACGGATAAGGCTTTTTCGGAAAGTCTTTTGCCGTGACAAGCATTACAAGGCGTTGTAACCATGTATTTTTCGAGTTCGCCTTTTATATACTCGCTTGTGGTTTCGCGGTAACGCCTTTCAAGATTGGGAATAACGCCCTCGTAGCGACTCATAAATGAACCTTTAGAAGTTCTCGTTTCGTAACTGACTTGGATTTTTTCGCCGTCGTTGCCGTATAAAAGCATATTTACGATGTCTTTAGGCAAGTCTTTTACGGGCGTCGTAAGACTAAAACCGTAACGTTTCGATAAAGCCCTGAACATCATTTCCGACATTTTGCCGGTGTCCATATTCCAACCGCTTACCGACATTGCGCCTTCGGATAAACTTTTGTTCCAATCTTTGACTACTTTATCGACGTCGAAAGATTCTTTATAACCTAACCCCACGCATTCGGGACAGGCGCCGTAAGGGTTATTGAAAGAAAAAAGCCTCGGTTCGAGTTCCTCTATGCTTATGCCACAATCGGGACAAGCGTATTTTGTCGAATACACCGTAGTTTCGCCGTCAACTTCGACGGAGACAAGCCCGTCGGTTAGTTTCACGGCGGTTTCTATACTGTCCGCCAAACGCTTTTCGATCCCATCTTTTATAACAAGCCTGTCGACTATAAGATCTATCGTGTGTTTGATGTTTTTTTCGAGTTTTATGTTTTCGGTAAGTTCGTGCAATTCGCCGTCGATTTCCACACGGACGAAGCCGCTTTTTTTGTAATTATCGAGTTCCGATTTAAACTCCCCTTTTCTACCGCGCACGACGGGCGCTTTTAAGAGAATTTTGCTTCTTTCCGGTAAAAGTTTGATTTTGTCGACTATTTGGTCGACTGTCTGGCGGGAAATGGTTTTACCGCACTTGGGACAGTGCGGAACGCCTATCCTTGCGTATAACAGTCTTAAATAGTCATAAATTTCCGTAACCGTCCCAACGGTCGAGCGGGGGTTGTTGTTTGTCGTTTTTTGGTCAATCGCTATTGCGGGCGACAAACCTTCGATTCTGTCGACGTCGGGCTTGGACATCTGTCCCAAAAACATTCGCGCGTAACTCGACAAACTTTCCATATATCTGCGTTGACCTTCGGCAAATATCGTGTCGAAAGCAAGCGTCGATTTACCGCTTCCCGAGAGCCCCGTAAAGACGACTAATTTCTCTCTCGGAATATCTAGGTCGATATTTTTTAAATTGTTTTCGCGTGCGCCGCGTATGGTAATGTAATTCTTCATCTATTTTTAATTATTTTCTTAATTTCTTTTTAAGTTCGGTAATGGTGTCGCGGATTTCGATACAACGTTCGAAATCGAGGCTTTGCGAAAAGACCTTTAAAAGCCCTTTAAGCCGCTCGATTTCTTGAGGTATGTCTTGCATCTTGATGTCCTTAACCTTGCTTGCCTTCTTGGTTATTTCGAGGTTTTGACGTACTTCCTTTATTATGGTTTTGGGAACGATGCCGTTTTGGCGGTTGTATTCTTCTTGCGTTTTGCGGCGGCGTGCCGTTTCGTCGATTGCACGGCGCATACTGCCCGTTACGACGTCGGCGTACATTATTACCCTGCCTTCGGCATTACGAGCCGTTCTTCCGACGGTTTGAATAAGCGCCGTATCGCTACGCAAAAAGCCTTCTTTATCGGCGTCCAAAATCGCGACGAGTTTTACCTCGGGAAGGTCTAAACCCTCTCTTAAAAGGTTAATACCGACCAAAACGTCGACTTCGCCCGTTCTCAGTTCGTTTATAATATCGATACGCTCCAACGTATCAATGTCGCTATGCATATAGCGCACTTTGTGTCCGTGTTCTTTTAAGTAATCGGTAAGACTTTCCGACATCTTTTTGGTTAACGTCGTAACAAGCACCCTACCGCCGCCCTCGACCGTTTTGATAATTTCGTCGTTCAAGTCGTCGATCTGACCTTTGGTTTTTCTAACCTCGATTATCGGGTCTAACAGTCCCGTAGGTCTTATAAGTTGTTCGACGGTGCGGTCGGATAGATTAAGCTCGTAAGGATTGGGCGTTGCCGATACGCAAATGATTTGAGGAATGCGGCTCTCGAATTCTTCAAATTTAAGCGGTCTGTTATCGAATGCGCTTTTAAGCCTAAAACCGTAGTCTACGAGATTTTGCTTTCTCGACCTATCGCCGTTGTACATTGCGCGAAGTTGCGGAAGCGTCATATGGCTTTCGTCGACGATAATCAGAAAATCGCTTGGAAAATAGTCCATAAGGGTAAAAGGAGGCTCGCCGGGGGATCTTCCGTCAAAGTATCTGCTGTAGTTTTCGACGCCGCTGCAATAGCCGATTTCCGACATCATTTCAATATCGTAATTTGTACGCTGAAGCAGCCTTTGTGCCTCTAAAAGTTTACCACGTGCCTTTAAATCTTCGACCTCCGTCTCCATATCGCTGCGAATATTTTCCAGCGCGGAGTTTAGCTTTTCGCTTCCGACGGCGTAGTGAGAGGCGGGGAAAATCGCAACGTGATTAAGTTCGGATATGACGTTTCCCGTGACATAATCCGTTTCGCAAATTCTATCTATTTCGTCGCCGAAAAATTCTACGCGAATGACGACTTCGGAATTCGACGAGGGAAAAATGTCTACTATATCGCCCCTGACGCGAAATGACGAACGCTGAAAATCCATATCGCGACGTTCGTATTGAATGTTAACGAGTTTTCTTATCAAACCATCGCGTGAAATTTCCATTCCGGGTCTTAGAGAAACGGACAGTCTGTAATACTCCTCGGGCGCGCCGAGCCCGTATATGCACGAAACAGACGCAACGACGATAACGTCCCTACGTTCGGCTAAAGCGCAAGTGGCGCTGTGGCGTAGCTTATCGATTTCGTCGTTTATCGAAAGGTCTTTTTCGATATATGTGTCGGTACTCGGAATATAAGATTCGGGTTGGTAATAGTCGTAATAAGATACGAAATATTCCACACGGTTTTCGGGGAAGAATTCTTTAAACTCGCTGCAAAGTTGGGCGGCGAGCGTTTTGTTGTGCGCTATAACAAGGGTCGGGCGATCGCAATTTTGTATTACGTTTGCCATGGTAAAAGTTTTGCCGCTGCCCGTTACGCCTACCAAAACTTGCGTGCGTAAACCATCTTTTATGCCTTCGGTTAACTCTTTTATAGCCTCGGGCTGATCGCCCGTCGGTTTAAATTTACTTTGAAGTTTAAAAAGCGACACTAATTAGCCTACCTTTATTCGATAAGGAAATCGAAATGCGAATGTATGTTCTATATTATTATAACACATACGTTTTGTAATATAAAGCGATTTTCGGTAAAATTTTACTTTTTGAAAAAGATTATGCCTTTACGCTTTTTAGAACAATAAAAATAAAATTCTACCGACCGCATAGGTTATCAGTGCGGTGATTATCGCTATGAAAATTTTATAAACAAATGCGCGTTTTTGCTGTTCGGTTTCTCGTTTATACGCGCTCCCCTTGGCTAAAAGATTTATACAGAAAAATTCTTCGCCGCATTTGTCGCAACGGGTAAGTTCGTAATAGTTATCGAGTTCTAACGACTTTAAAACCGACCGAATTTTCCCCTCCGACAGTCCGCGCTGTTTTGTTTTAAGTTTAATTTCCTCGATAGATATAAGGCAAGAACCTTTGTACGCACACTTTTCGTATATTACCGCCATTATGGATTTTTCCGTTTTGTTAAGCAAGTCTATCCACCTATGACTTTTATTAAAACACCCGCCAAAAATACAGCCGAAAATATCGACAAAAAATTAAAAAAGTAAGGCAATAGGTCGGTTATCGCTACTTTTTTAACGATTTCTTCTTTTGATTCCGTTTCAAAATACAGTCTTCCCTTCGGCGTTAACGACAGACAAAAAACATCATCGCTGTCGTACCTTAAAGATATATAGCCGTTTTGCGAAAGATTAGTTATCATTTGCCGTATTAAATCGTTATCCGCTTTGTAAACTTCAGGGAAATCTTTTATAAGGTCGGTTGCGGTAATTATTTTATAACTACCCGAGGGGCAAAGATTGTAAAGTAAGGTTAAAAGTTCGTTTGTTCTTATATCGAGCATATATTTAGTATGTAACTATTTGCCGCTTATTAGCCGTAAAAGGTTAAATATTGCGCTTTTGCTTTTAAAAAATCACATATTCGCCTTGCGTTTTTATCTCGCAAAAAATAATTCTGCAGACTATTTATAAAAAATATTCACATAAGCGTTAAAAATCGTTGACAATAAAATAAAATAATAGTAAAATAATTAGGCTTGAATAAAGCATTACTGATTTTTTTCGTCGGGGTGGCGGAATCGGCAGACGCGTACGTTTGAGGGGCGTATGGTTAACCCGTGTGAGTTCAAGTCTCATCCTCGACACCAAAAACAACCGTCGGTTTACTCGGCGGTTGTTTTTTATGCCCTTTTGCGCGTAGGGCTTTTTATAAAATTAGCGACAGACAATTTTGTCTGCCGCTTTTTGTTTTATTTAGATATAAAATGTCGAAATATGTCGATAATCGACCTATAGAAGGACTTTTAGCCGTTAAGCCTCGACGCCGCGAGCCTTGCCGCGCCGTAAAAACCGGCGTCGTTACCGAGGCTTGCAGTTAAAATTTCAACAGGAGCGTATGCCGTTCCGCCGTAAATATGTTTTTCGACAAGCTTTTTTAAGGGTTTAAACAAAACCTCTCCTTGAGCGCAAACGCCGCCGCCCAAGATAACGGCTTCGGGACGGAATTCGTTACAAAGATTTAAAATGCCTTCGGATAAATATTTGATGTAGTTGTTTACGACGCGTTTAGCCGTTTTATCGCCTTCGAGCGCTCCGTCAAAAGGAGTTTTGCCGTTGACCGCGTCGATATTTCCGTCTACAAGTTTCCACAAAACGCTGTTTTTGTCTTTTTTCATTGCGTTTTTGGTTTGACGAATCAACGCAGTCGCCGAAGCATATGCCTCGAAACAACCTTTTCTGCCGCAAGAACAAAGTTCGCCGCCCATTCTAATAACCGCATGCCCTATTTCCGCGCCGACGGATTTAAAGCCTTCGAAAAGTTTGCCGTCGATGATAATTCCGCCGCCAACGCCCGTGCCCAAAGTTACGAAAATAACGTTTTGATAATTTTTACCCGAGCCGTAATACTGTTCGCCGAGCGCCGCAACGTTTGCGTCGTTGGCAACAAAAGTAGGAACGTCTATGTATTTGCGGATTTCAGAACAAATGTCGACGTTTTTCCAGCCGATATTGTTGTTGTAAATTACTATACCGTTTGCGCTGTCGATGGCACCCGGCGAACCTATGCCGATTGCGTCGACCGTAACGCCCGATTTGTTTTGCATATTTAATACGGCATCAGCCATATCTTTGGCAATTAATTGATAGGATCTTTCCTTACCGGTGGGAATTTTGTCTTTAATAACGACATTGCCGTCGCTGTCTATTATCGCGACTTTAACGAACGTGCCGCCAAGGTCTAACCCTGCGTAATACTTTTTCATAGCAAACCGCCTTTAATCTTTTTTACCGTGCGGAATTTTTTATTTGTTTCGTCACGGTTACATCTTTATTTATCTTATCACAAATAACGAAATATTTCAAGGCTATTTTAACGCCTTTTTTGTTTTTATAATTTTTTATACGGATATCTTGCCGCAAATTATATGGTTTTAAAAGCGGCGGCTAAGCTTGTCTTCCGACTTTTGACGAAAACTTGTTCAGCAAAACGTACACGCTTAAAAGTATCGCTATCGTCGCTATAAGAATTAAATACATAACGCCGATCGGAATCGATTTATCGAAAAAATAAACGTTACAATCGAGCGAGTCTTTTATTCCTTCTATCATTTCGTTCGGAATATCGTAATTTTGCATTTTCGAAAGAGCAGAACCTATTGCGTGATTTCGACAAAGCGCGGTTCCATATGTACCCGGGAGGCACGCTATCACTTTTTGAAGACCGCTATTAAACGACGAAATCGGCATATACGCACCGCAAATAAATCCGTAGCCCGAACTTACAATCGTTCCGACTGCCGAAATTTGACCTTGCGAACTTAAAAAGAAATTAATAACCGAGGAAAGCGCGTTTCCGAAAAGCACCAAAAGCGTTACGTCTAAAAAAATAAGGAGTACGTCGCTAAATGTCAGATACCAACCGACAACCGCTATATATACAAGGCTTAGCGCACACGCCGAGTAACAAATAATAAGCGTGCTTATTAAGTTTGCAATATAGTATGCAAGCGACATTACGGAGGGATTTATCGGCGAAATAGTAAAATCCTTTATAGCTCCCGTTACTTTATCCTGTACCATGAGCATATTGGAACAAAACGCCACCGTTACGCACGAAACGGCGAGTAGCGACGATACAAGTTCGCCACCGACAAGACCGTTAACGAGTTTTTCGGGAAGAGTGAAACCTTCGGGAATAACCGAAAGAAAACTATCGCGATACACGTTACCCAAAAAAGTTACGTACAAAACAAGTAGGATCGCAGGCGTTATCATCGAAGTGAAAAACATCGCCTTGTCTTTAAAAAATAATTTAATATTTCGTTTTATAAGTATCGATAAGGTATTCATTTTTCACCTCCTTAAAGTTTCTTTCCCGTAACCGCAAGAAATACGTCGTCCATTTTGCCTTTTGTGATTTCGTAATCTTGAAAAACAGATGGATTTTTACAAATAAGTTCGGTCGCAACTTCGGTATTTGGCACGAATAACTTGTATACGTCCTTAATTTTTTCGTACTTTACGCCGAGTTTTCGTACAGACTCTTCATCGGCGCCGTAAAGCGTAATATAATCGCCCGTATAGGTGTTTTTAAGCGTAAGCGGCGTGCCTTCGGCGGAAATTTTTCCGCTGTCTAAAATAACGACGTAATCGGCATCGGCGGCTTCTTCCATATAATGCGTCGAAAAAAATACGGTCATCCCCTCTTTCTTTCTGATGGTATTTATAACGTCCCACAGGTTTTTACGCGTCATAGGATCGAGCCCCGTGGTCGGCTCGTCCAAGATGAGTATTTTAGGCTTATTGATGAGTGCTCTTGCAACGTCGATACGCCTGCGCTGACCGCCCGAAAGTTTACCCAACGTGCGCTTTAACAAATCTTTAAACCGAAGCGCTTCGGAAAGTTCCGAAAGCCTTGCTTTAAAATCGTCGCCGTAAATCCCGTATAGCGCCGCCCTACTTTCCAAATTATCGTACACGGATAACTGAGAGTCGAGTACGGAATTTTGAAACACCACCCCGAGTTCTTTTTTAATATCGTCCTTTTCTTTATCTAAATCATACCCGTCTATTGTTATTTTGCCCTCGTCTTTTAAAAGTTGACCGCACATAATATTTATCGTGGTGGATTTCCCCGCGCCGTTGACGCCCAAAAAGGCAAAGGATTCGCCTTTGTTAACGCAAAAACTCAGATTATCCACGGCTTTTACGTCTTTAAAACTTTTGCTTAAACCGCTAATTTCGATTATTTTTCCCATAACTCTCCTTTTAGTTTTTATTTTCGTATTTATGTTTTAAGCCTTCGAACATATCCGTAAGAGTTCGACTTGCCAAATCCTCGCTCCAATCGTAATAATTTGTGGCAAGCATCGTGCCGATACCGTGAACGTAAGTCCACATTTCGAGATGAAACAACATTGCGTTTTCTTTTGTGATACTAAGCTGTTTTGAAAGAAGTTCGGCAAGCATTTCGACTTCTTCGCCGTTTTTAGTCTTGTCCTCGTTCGTCCTGTCACGCATAAACAAAAGTTTAAAAAGTTCTTTTTCTTCACGAGCAAAACGAATGTAAGCCATACCGCTCGCTTTATAGAGCGGATACTTGCCACTTGACATATCTTGCTTTAAATAATTTTGGTAAACGTCGTTCGCCTTTTCGATAATTCCGCTTTTCAGCGACTCCATATTGTCGAAATAACTAAACACGGGGCGGTGAGACGTTCCGAGTTTTACACCCATCGCACGAGCGGTAACCCCTTCAAAACCCTTTTCCCTAACTAAATCGAGTGCGGCAGTTAAAATTTCTTCCTTCGTAAACATAAAATCGCGCGGCATTGTTAACCTCCTTAAAAGTCACTATTGTTACGTTACGTTTGTTATTTTATTCCGTATACTTAAAATTGTCAAGCGATTTAACTGCTCGATTTTTAAAAAAATAAAAAAGTCGATAAAAAGCAAACGGAATGCCGATTATCGACTTTGGTACAATATTGATTTGTTTTTGCTTTTTTGGCGAGAAAATTTCTCAGCAATATTCGCGGTAGACGTTTTGCATAACGTCAAGCACGCAATTTTTAATTTCGTCGTCCGAAAGACCTTCCGACTTCATTTTGTTTACGTTTATAGGTTCGGTTACGATGATTTTGTGCTTTTCCGGTAAAAAGTAGCACGGAAAAATCGGCACGTCGGTGTTTCTTATTTTACGATAAATGTTTGAAAACGCAACAAATCCGTTATGCAAATCGTCGGGCGGATTTTTGTAACCTTCATCGGAATCTTCGGGGAAAATAAGCAGCGAAGAATCCTCGTCGAGAATGCGAACGCTATGCTTTACCGTCGAAATAAAACGAGTATCCCTATATGTCGGGATAAGCCCTACCGCATCGTAAAAAAGTTTCGATACAGGTGCAAACAGAGACGCAACGATAAATGCCTTTACCTTGCCCCAATGAAGTTTTTGTCTGTAAAACACGTGGTAAAGATAGTTCCAACGCGACTTAAAACCCTCGCACATTTCGTGTGCGCCCCAGCAAGTTATGCGACGTGGAAAATACATTTCGTACGTCATAGGTCCGTTTGCGCCTGCGTGATTGCTTAAATAAATTGCTTTATCGGGCAAAACGTCGCCCGAAAGATTTACTATTTCAACCTTATGTTTAAATAATGATATCGCCTTTTTTAAAAACGTTATAAAAAAGCCGCGCTTCAATTTCAGTTTCCTTTTCTTTTCAGCCATTATAATATTCCTTAGGTATTTTTGTCGATAACGGGCTTATAGCCCCACTTTTACGACCTCGCAAGCCCGTCTACGCTCAAGATGACGCCCGTAACGTAACTTGCTTTATCGCTTGCCAAATAAGTAAAAGCGTTTGCGACGTCTTCGGGCGTACCGATTCTTCTGAGCGGTATTTTGTTAATTAAAGGTTCGACGTATTCTTTAGGGACGGCTTTAAACATATCCGTATCGGTTATCCCCGGCGCAACTGCGTTTACGCGAATACCGTAAGGTCCTAATTCACGTGCAAGAGAAATTGTCATTCCGTTTACGGCAAACTTACTTGCGGGATAAGCGACCCCCGAAGGCTGACCGCATATCGAAACCATACTGCTTGTGTTTAATATTACACCGCATCCTTTGGCCTTCATTCCGTCAACCACGGCACGACTACAGTTATATACTGCTTTTAAGTTAAGGTCCGTAATTTTATCGAAATTTTCTTCGGTATAACTTAAAAAGGGCGTACTGTCGGAAACGCCTGCGTTGTTTACCAAAATATCTATACCGCCGTATGCGCTTTCGACTTTACTAAAAGCCTCTTTAACGGATTTGTAGTCTGAAAGTACGGGATATATGCCCGTAACGGGATACTCGGGGTTTTCTGCTTTTAATTTTTCAACAGCGGCGTTTGCCGTTTCTCTTTTAGAACCGCATAACACTACGGTTGCGCCTTCGTTTAAAAAGTCTTTCACGATTGCATAGCCTATACCGCGCGTGCCGCCCGTTACGACGGCTACCTTATTTTTAAGTAACATTTTATTATCTCCTATATATTATTGTATCACATCGAAAAATTAAAATCAAATATTTTGGCTTTAAATAGAAGATATCTAAACATTTGCAAAATGTATCACCTTTGTTTTTACGATAAAAACACTCGATAACGGGCTTATAGCCCTACTTTTAGCGCTATTTGCTAAATTGTGAAATTTTTACGAATGTCGCTAAATTGTTAAAATATTGTTTAATTTTTGTAAAATAACCTTGTTGTTCCCTCTGAAAAATAAAAACGCACCTTTTTTAAAAAAAGGTTTTTAATATAAATCGAAATTCCAATTATTCAGGCTTGGAAATTGAATTTTGCTTTCTTAAAAGAAAAAATATTGTCGAGTTTTTAAAAACAAGTAATTATTTGCTTTACAAACAGTTTCGGTTATGGTATAATCTTTTAGCGTTGAAATTAATATATGTGCCGCTGTGACGAAATTGGCAGACGTAGCAGACTCAAAATCTGCCGCCCTTAAAAGCGTGCCGGTTCGAGTCCGGCCAGCGGCACCATCGGCGACTTCGATTATTTAGTCGCAAACAAAATAGCATTGCAGTCGCAATGCTTTTTTTGTTTTCTCCTTAGTTCTCGTCGCCTTAACTAAAACTAACCGTCAAGAAACTTTTTCGTGACGCGATTGACCTTCGGTAACAATCGCTACTTTTTCGCTAATGCTCCTTACGAGTCCGCCTAAGCAAGCACCATCGGCGACTTCGATTATTTAGTCGCAAACAAAATAGCATTTGCAGTTGG
>CAYNLN010000009.1:0-62130 GCA_964398065.1 uncultured Christensenella sp.
AAGACAAAAGTAAAGGAACCGCGTGTTCAAACGCGATTCCCTTTGGCGGAGAGGACAGGATTCGAACCTGCGGTACGTTTCCGTACACAACATTTCCAATGTTGCACCATCGACCTCTCAGACACCTCTCCGTAAGTCGAATAAAACGATTTTCGTTTAATTGCCTAAATATTATATAAAAAGAAGGAAGGATTGTCAATCTTTTTATCGACGATTTGTGAAATAATTTGTAAAATTACGAGTTTACGCTTTTTTAGCGGAAGATTTAAATCTGTGATCACCGAGTTTACATTTTAAAAAAGCGTTAAGGTTATCGATATTGCCTTCCTTAAGTCCGTTTTTTTCGATAATCCAAGCTTGATTTTTCGCAATAAACAAAAAGTAATGCTTTTTTGTTTCGCGCACGGTATAAAAAAAGTCGTACGGGTATGCGTGTGTCGAGCGGTAATTGCCGTTAACTTCCTTTACGTAAACGGCGTCATCGGTAAAAACAAAAGTATCTATCGTATCGTCCGAAATGATTCTGCTTGTTTTTGACGTGTTTTTGGCGGTCATTAAAGTGTTTAGGAAAACAAATAGCGGAAACACTACGAAAAAGACTAAACCCGCTATAATGAAATCAAGAGGCGTTAAATTAAAAAAACAGCAAATAAAAAATGCGATCCCTATAAATATAAGCAAGGTCGGAATTTGAAGTCTGAAAGCATAACGCTGAAACGCAATATAATTTTTATAATTAAACTTACATTGGAATTTAAACATAAAAGTCCCTCTATAGGTCGATTATTGTAGTATTTTTTTTTGCATAAGACGGTCGGAAAGGATTGCGAATTGCTCGGTTGACAATGCCTCGCCTCGAATATTTTTATCTATATCGAGACCACACAGTAAGTTTTCGGCGTCTTCCCTTTTTATAGGCAAGTTGTTGATAAGATTATTAACCAATGTTTTTCTTCTCGATAAAAACGCTATACGTAAAACTTCCTTAAAGGCTTTTTCGGAAAGAACCTTATACTTGGAATTTCTGTCGATTCTAACCACTGCGGAATCTACGTTCGGCATCGGATAAAAATTATCGCGCGTTACGGTAAACATATATTTCGCGTCGCCGTAATAATCTATTGCGGCGGTTATCGAGCCGTAATCTTTCACCCCGCACATTGCTGTAAATCTTTCGGCAACTTCCTTTTGAACCATAATGACGATGCGCTTGCATTCGGGAAAGTCCTCTAAAAGGCGCATCGTTATGGGAGAGGTAATGTAATACGGTAAGTTTGCGACGACGATAAAATCTTCCCCTACGATTTCACGAACGTTCTCTACCGAATCCCTCATAAAATCGCGGAAAACTACTTCTGCATTTTCAACGCCCGATAAAGTTTCGGCTAAAATCGGCGCAAGGTTTTTATCGATTTCATAACCGACCACCTTTTTTGCACGCTCGGTAAGAACGCGCGTTAAAGTACCCGCGCCGACGCCTATTTCGAGCACGGTGTCGTTTTGCGTTATCTCCGCAGCGTCGGCGATTTTATTCAGCAAACTTTTGTCCTCGATAAAGTTTTGTCCGAAGCGTTTATTAAAATGAAAATCGTTTTTACGAATTGTGTTTTTAAGTTCCATTTTTTAAAAAATTAACGATTATAAGTTATAAAATATGCCGATAACGGGCTTATAGGCTTACTTTTTAAAAAAACGCTTAAAGTTTTTAAAAATTAAATCGTTAAGTGATTCTTCGACTTCCCCGTAAATTGCGGCAAGTTTTTTATAGACCAAAACGACGTTTTCGGGATAGTTTACCCTTCCCCTGAAAGGTTCTGGTGACATATACGGCGCATCCGTTTCGGCTAAAATCCTATCCTTTGGGATGCTTTTTACTATCTCGTCTTTTTTTGCGTTTTTAAAAGTTATGACGCCGCCGAAAGCAAAATATCCGCCTAAGTCGAGATAATTTTTTGCTTGCTCCTTGCTTTCGCTATAGCAATGCATCAAAAAGCCGTTTTTTAAAAGATTTTTGTTCTCGGATAAAATATCGAGCATATCGCTTGACGCATCGCGCGAATGAATTATTACGGGCAATTTATAT
The DNA here is from genome assembly GCA_964398065.1 of uncultured Christensenella sp. Taxonomy (GTDB): domain Bacteria; phylum Bacillota; class Clostridia; order Christensenellales; family Borkfalkiaceae; genus UBA4636. The sequence continues at coordinate 2,084 of CAYNLN010000009.1, forward strand.
TTGTCCGCAAGATATAGCTGCGCTACGAAAAGTTTTTGTTGGCTTTTTTTATCGGTATCGTCATAGTGGTAATCGAGCCCTATCTCGCCTACCGCTACGCACTTGGGGTTAGTCAAAAAACTCTCTACAGCCTTAATGTCTTTATCCGATGTTTTTAAACTTTCCGACGGATGAATGCCCGCCGAAAAGTATACGCAAGCAAACTCTTCGGCGTTTTTAGCGGCTTTAATTGTGCTTTGCGTATTCCAACCGACGTCGACAAGGGTCTTTACGTCCGACGCATGGCAAGCGTCGATTATTTCCTTCACGTTTTCGTAACGCGAGTCGGTCAAATGACAGTGCGAATCTATAAAATGCATAGTTAACTTATTTTGCTACCCTCTAAAAGGTCAAAAGGCGGCTCGATTAATTTAACGACACCTTCGCTTTCGCCGCACAAAATCATCCCCTGACTTTCAACGCCGCGAAGTTTTGCGGGCTTTAAGTTGGAAACAAGCACGACCTTTTTACCGACGAGGTCTTCGGGTTTGTAGTGCTGAGCGATTCCGCTGACTACCTGTCTTGTTTCCGTCCCTAAAGACACGGAAAGTTTCAATAACTTATCGGACTTTTCGATTTTTTCAGCCGTCAATATCTTAGCGACTTTAAGTTCAGTCTTGAAAAAATCATCGATTGTGATTTCTTGAGGCGTTTGTGCCTCTTTTTTATCGATAACGGGCTTATTGGCGGACTTTTGCGCTTCTTTATGACGCTTTGTCATAAATTCGTCAATGATCGCAAGTTCTTTTTTAATATCGATCCTCGGGAAAATAGGGTTCGATTTTTTAACCGACGTACCCGCTTTTAAGACGCCAAACGCGTTTAATTCGGAAAAATCCGCAACCCCGCCGTCTATTCCGTAACAATCGAGTATTTTTGTCGCCGAAGACGGAATAAACGCTAAAAGCAGCGTCGACGTAATCCTAATTGCTTCTGATAAATTATAAAGCACGGTTGCCAGTCTTTGCTTTTTAGAAGGGTCTTTTGCGAGTACCCAAGGCGTCGTTTCGTCGATGTATTTGTTTGCCCTACCGACGACCTTAAAAATGTCTTGCAACGCTTTCGGAACGTTTATTTCGGCGATGTCCTTCGAAACTTGCGCGTATAAGTTTTCGCAAAGCGATACGAGTTCAGTATCGACTGCCCCAGGTTCCCCTGCCGCAGGAAGAACGCCGTCGAAATTTTGAGCAATCATCGCCGTCGTACGAGAAACAAGGTTACCTAAGTCGTTGCTTAAATCGCTGTTTATACGTATTAAGAAAGCCTCGTTGGAATACGCGCCGTCGCTTCCGAAAGGAATTTCCCTTAAAAGATAATATCTTAACGCGTCTTTGCCGTAACGCTCGACGATTTCCTTGGGGTCGGTAAGTTCCGTCGAAATTTTATCTTGCTTGCTCTTTGAAAGTTTATCGCCGCCGATTAAAAGCCAACCGTGTCCGTATATGCGCTTAGGAAGCGGCAAGTCGAGCGCCATAAGTATTGCGGGCCAAATAATTGCGTGGAAACGAATTATTTCCTTGCCGGTCATATGCAAATCGCACGGCCAGAATCTTTCGAAAAGTTCGTCGTTTCCGTTTTTGTAGCCGAGCGCCGAAATATAGTTCGACAATGCGTCGATCCAAACGTAAACAGTATGATTTTTATCGAATTCTACGGGAATGCCCCATTTTACCGAAGTCCTCGAAACACACAAATCCTGAAGCCCCGGCTTAATGAAGTTATTTATCATCTCGTTCATTCTTGACTTGGGCTGCAAAAATTCAGGATTGTCTTCGTACAGTTTTAAAATTCTGTCGGCGTATTTAGAGAGCCTTAAAAAGTAACTTTCTTCCTTTTCTTTATGAACGGCACGACCGCAATCGGGACACTTGCCGTCCTTTAACTGCGTTTCGGTAAAGAAACTTTCGCAATCCGTGCAATACCAGCCTTCGTATTCCGACTTATAAATATCGCCGTTTTCGTACAACTTTTTAAAAACGTACTGCACGGTTTTTTCGTGATCGGGGTCGGTAGTGCGGATAAAGCGGTCGTAAGATATATCGAGCATTTTCCAAATACCCTTTAAATCCTCGACTATTTCGTCTACGAAAGCCTTTGGCGTAACGCCCTTTTCCTTTGCCTTCGTTTCTATTTTTTGACCGTGTTCGTCGGTACCCGTCAAAAAGAAAACATCCTTTCCCGACATACGGTAAAAACGCGCGATTGCGTCGCACACAACCGTTGTGTAGCAAGTGCCGATATGCCACTTGCCGCTCGGATAGTATATAGGCGTGGTAATGTAGAATTTATCTTTCATAATTCACCTCGATATGAAGTATTGTACGTCTTCTATATAATATATCACAAACTAAGTTAAAAGTAAAACATAATCGCACTTTTTAAGTCATAATTTATTGTAGGAAAATTATTATGAACGTAATTTTTGCCGTAACGACTATAGTTTCGCTTGTAGTTTTAACTTTAACCGCACCCGACGGCGTTTTGCCCGCGCTTTCTTCTGCGGTTGAAAAATCCTTAACGCTTTCATACAAACTTTTATTGGTTTACGCAGTTTGGCTCGGAGTTTTCGAACTTGTTAAAAACAGCCCTATAGGTCGATTATTAAGCAAAATTATGCAAAAACCGATCAAACTTGTCTTTGGAAAATTAAGCACGAGGGCAAATGAACTTATCGCTATAAATCTTACCGCAAACCTGTTAGGGTTAGGCGGAATAGCAACGCCGAACGGCATACAAGCGGAAACGCTTTTGGAAAAGCAAAATAACAAATACGCCCAAACAATGCTTTTCATAGTCGCCGCTTCGTCGCTACAATTATTACCCGTTTCGGTTATAGGTCTTAAAACGTCGTTAGGCTCGGCTTCGCCCGAAGACGTAATATTGCCGACTTTTTTGGCTACTTTGGTATCGACCGTATGCGGCATACTCTCCGTAAAGGTTTTTTACAAAAAATGAGCGTTTACATTATCCCTACAATACTCATCCTTTTGTTTACGATTTCTTTTATAAAAGGGCGAAAAACTTACGATGACTTCGTAAACGGAACAAAAGCCGCCTTCGATTTGGTTTTATCGATATTTCCGTACGTTACCGCCGTCTTTATTATGACCGAACTTTTTGAAGCAAGCGGGCTTAGCAGTGCGATAATCGACCTATCGGCGGACTTTTTTAAAATTTTCGGCATTGACAAAGCGCTGATTCCGCTCATACTTATAAAGCCTTTTTCGGGAAGCGGAAGCTTAGGAATACTTTCGGATATTATGACCGCTTACGGCGTGGACAGTTATATTTCGAGATGCGCCGCAACTATTTACGGCTCGAGCGAAACGATTTTTTACGTAGGCGCGGTTTATTTTTCCAAATGCAAAAACAAACTCGGCGTATTGCCGTTTATTTTATCGCTTTTTTCAAATTTCGTTTCTATAGTCTTCGCTTGTTTAATTTGCAAAATATTATAGTAAAAGCACGCTTTTCATTTTTAAAAAGCGCGCTTTGTTCTTTTTTGTTTAAATTTATAAAATTAGTGAAAAGTGCCCCTATAGGTCGATTATTTAACTAATACATACATATGATTTGATCGCGTTCAGCACCGACGGATACGTATTTTACGGGTTTACCGATTTTATTTTCGATATATTTTATGTATTTTAAAGCGTTTTCGGGCAAGTCGTTTTTGTTACGACAAGAAGATATATCTTGCTTCCAGCCGTCTAAATATTCATAAACGGGCATTGCGGCTTTCAAGGCTTCGCCGACCGGAAAATCGTCACAAACTTTGCCGTCTACTTTGTAGCTTACGCAAACGGGGATTTTTTCGTAGTCCGACAACACGTCGAGTTTCGTAAGCGCTATTTCGTCTGCGCCTTGAATTTTTGCGCCGTATTTCGAAGCGACTACGTCAAAGCCGCCGACTCTTCTCGGCCTTCCCGTTGCGGCACCGTATTCGCCGCCCGCTTCTCTTAATCTATCGCCTTCGCTTTCGAAAAGTTCGCAAGTAAAAGGACCTTCTCCAACGCAACTCGAATAAGCCTTCATAATACCTATAACCTTATCGAGACGATACTGCGGAATCCCTACGCCTATCGGTGCGTACGCCGCTATAGTCGACGACGACGACGTGAACGGAATGATACCGTAATCGATATCGCGCAAACTGCCGAGTTGTGCTTCGAACATTACGTTTTTGCCGCTTTCTATAGCGTTTTCCAAATAAACGCTCGTGTCGCAAACGTAATCTTTAAACGGCATAGCGTATTCGTTTAGCCAATTTAATAATTCTTCGGGCGTAACGGGTTTTGCGCCGTACCCCTTTTCGACGGTAAGGTTTTTCCATTCGCAAATATCGGAAAGTTTCTGCGGTAAGGTTTCGGGATGCATTAAGTCCCCGAAGCGCAAAGCCTTTTTCATATATCTGTCGGCATACGAAGGCGCAATACCCCTTCTTGTCGAACCGAATTTTTTATCTTTAAGTCTGTCTTCTTCGAGACAGTCAAGAAGTTTATGATACGGCATGCAAATAGACGCTCTGTCGCTAATCTTTAAATTTTCGGGCGTTATTTTAACACCTGCCTGTCTTAGCTTTTGGGCTTCGTTAAAAAGATGTTCGCAATCGATAACCATGCCGAGCCCCATAAGACAAACGGTGTCTTCACGCAAAATACCGGACGGTAAAAGGTTTAAAATAAACTTACCCTTATCGTTGATAACCGTATGACCCGCATTGTTGCCGCCTTGATAACGACAAACGATATCGTAATCTTTTGACAAAAGGTCAACCATTCTTCCTTTGCCTTCGTCGCCCCAGTTTGTTCCCACTATTGCCGTAAGCATATTTTACACCGTCCTTATGTTCCTTATTTTTTGTAAAAGTGTGGCTATAAGCCCGTTACCGCATTGTTTTAGATTTTCGAAAAATCAAACCTTTTAAACGTTTACGGTAAAATCCGAATCGTTATCGCAAGCGTTTTTGAAAGGCTTTAATATGGTTTCGCAAAAAGTTTCGGTCTGTTTTACCGACAGACCTATAAAGTCGTCGACGTCGACGATTTCGTCTAATTCTTCCTTAGACAAATCAAACCTATCGTCAGCCAATATTTTATCGAATAAATTGTTCGCAGTTCCCGACGTTTTCATTTCTTTAGCGGTTTCAACCGAAAGCGTACGAATCGCTTCGTGCAACGCTTGTCTGTCGCCGCCCTTTTTGACAAGATACATCATAATGTTTTCGGTTGCCATAAAGGGAAGTTCGTCGGACAAATGTTTCATCATTACACCGGGATAGGTAGTAAGCCCTCCAAGAACGTTTCCGTAAAGAGTTAAAATGCCGTCGATTGCAAGAAAAGCCTCGGGTATGGAAATTCTTCTGTTTGCCGAATCGTCCAAAGTTCTTTCGAGCCACTGCGTCGACGCCGTCATGGCGGGATTCATTGCTTCGGAAACGACAAGGCGCGACAGCGAACAAATTCTTTCCGAGCGCATAGGATTGCGTTTGTACGCCATTGCGGACGAGCCGATTTGAGAGGACTCGAAAGGTTCGTCGACTTCTTTAAGGTGCATTAATAGCCTTATATCGTTTGCAAATTTCGAAGCGCTTTGCGCTATTCCCGACAGGGCGGATAAAATAAAATAGTCTATTTTTCTCGAGTAAGTCTGTCCCGAAACAAGATAACATTCTTTAAAACCGACTTTCTCTGCTATTAAAGATTCGAGTTTACAAACTTTATCTTCATCGCCTAAAAGTTTTAAAAAACTTGCGGCGGTACCCGTTGTACCTTTACAGCCCAAAAGTTTTAACGAATCCGTCACTTGCTTTATTCTTTCAAGGTCAAAATATAAATCCTGCGCCCAAAGCGTGGCGCGCTTTCCCATCGTCGTAGGCTGCGCCGCTTGGAAATGCGTATATGCCAAAGTCTTTTCGTTTTTGTGCGTTAGGCAGAAGTCGTAAAACAACGAAAGTAGGGCTATAAGCCTGTTTTCGACCAGTTTCAAGGCTTCCTTATAAATAATTAAATCCGTATTGTCTCCGACGAAACAACTTGTTGCGCCGAGGTGAATAATCGGCTTTGCCTTAGGACAAGCATCGCCGTAGACTTTTACGTGTGCCATTACGTCGTGCCTCGTTTGTTTTTCGTATTTTTCGGCTAAGTCGTAATCTATATCGTAAATATGAGCCTTCATTTCGGCAATTTGCTCGTCGGAAATATCTATGCCTAATTCTTTTTCGCTTTCGGCAAGCGCCGTCCAAAGCTTTCGCCAAGTAGAAAATTTATTGTCGGGCGAAAAAACAGCCTGCATTTTAGGGCTTGCGTACCTTTCGCACAGCGGGTTTACGTAACGGTCCTTCACGACACACACCTTCAATATAATTATTTACGTAAATATATTAAGACTATTCGAAAAAAAAGTCAAGAAATTCCTCGAGCCTTTCCGTACTAATAATAAAAACTTTATCGACCGCATAGCCGTTATAAGGGATTTCGGTAAAATGTGAAATATTTTTCACTATTTTGCTTGACTATTTATTTTATTATGATATATAATACTTACGAAAACAAAATAGGAGTAAGTTTTAATGTCTTCTTCGAAATTCACCGTTACGGGAATGAGTTGTGCGGCGTGCGTTTCTCGCGTGGAAAAAGCCGTCAAATCTATTCAAGGCGTAACGGATTGCACGGTAAGTCTACTTACGAACGAAATGGCGGTAAGCTTTGATTCGCCGTGTACCGACAATAAAATAATAGACGCCGTCATTAACGCGGGATATAAGGCGGCATTGTACGATAATTCCGCAAAAAGTCCGCCTATAGGTCGGTTATCCGGCGAAACAAAGGCTTTTATAAAAAGACTTATCCCTAGTGCGGTGCTTATAATTTTACTTATGTACGTGTCAATGGGACATATGATAGGTTTAAAGCTTCCGCCGCTATTGCAAGGAAACAACAAAGCCCATATCGCGGCAAGCATACAAGTCGTGCTGTGTTTGTCGGTGCTTATAATCAACAGAAAATTTTTTGTAAGCGGCGTTAAAAGTTTTATTTCCCTATCGCCTAACATGGACGCGCTTATAACGCTCGGCAGCGGTGCAAGTTTTTGTTACAGCTTTTACGTAACGATAAAAATATTTATTGCGGTTTTTCAAAAGGACTATAGTTTAGCGGGCAGTCTTATCCATAACTTATATTACGACGGGTCTGCGATGATCGTCGTGTTTATAACACTCGGGAAAATGCTCGAAAGTCTTTCAAAAGGAAAAACGGCAAACGCAATCCGCGCACTGATGGCACTGTCGCCGAAGACGGCAACCAAACTTGTAGACGGAAAAGAAGTTATCGTAAGCCCCGACGACATTAAAGTCGGCGATTTGTTCGTCGTTAAAGCCGGGGAAAGCGTTCCCGTCGACGGCATTATCGTAGAAGGCTTTACGGCAATCGACGAATCGAGTCTTACGGGCGAAAGCATGCCGGTAGACAAAACAGTCGATAACGAAGTGTTTACCGCAACCGTAAACCTCAACGGTTACATCGTGGTAAAAGCGACCAACGTAGGTAAAGATACGACGCTTAACAAAATAATAGAACTTGTTAAAAACGTTTCGACGACAAAAGCGCCTATTGCCAAACTTGCCGATAGCGTTGCCAAGATTTTCGTACCGGTAATTATCGGGCTGTCTCTTATCACCTTTTTAATTTGGATAATTGCAAGCGGCGAGTTTTCTTCATCGCTTACCCACGCGGTTTCCGTCCTCGTTGTTTCCTGCCCTTGTGCGTTAGGGCTTGCCACCCCCGTCGCCATAATGGTCGGAAGCGGTAAAGGCGCTAAACTCGGCATACTGTATAAAAACGCAGAGGCGCTTGAAAACGTCGGTAAAACCACTGCCGTCGTCTTCGATAAAACGGGAACGCTCACAAAGGGCAACGTTACCGTGTCGGACGTCGTGCCCGTAGACGCTACGCTTGAAACGCTTACTTTAATCGCCTACTCGTTAGAAGCGAAAAGTTCGCACCCCTTAGGAAAAGCCGTCGTAAACCGCTTTAAATTACCAAGCCCCGTCGAGATAGACGATTTTGCAGAAATCCCCGGTAAAGGAATTAAAGGAAAGTGGGTCTATAAGCCCGTTATCGGCGGAAATTTGAAATTAATGCAACAAGAAAACGTCGATATATCACCTGCAAAATCTATAATAGACGGCTTAACGCAAGAGGGAAAAACCGTACTTGTGTTTGCGGTTGAAAATAAAGTAATCGGCGTTATAGCTTGCGTCGACGAACCTAAACCTTCCTCGAAAGAAGAAATCGAGCATCTTAAAAAATGCGGTATAAAAGTCTTTATGCTAACAGGCGACAACAAGTCCGTCGCTAAAGCGGTCGGAAGCACTTTAGGGCTTTCAAGCGACGAAATTATCGCGGAAGTCTTGCCGAACGAAAAAGCAGAAAACGTTATGTCGATTAAAAAACATTATAACGTTGCGATGGTCGGCGACGGCATTAACGACGCGCCCGCCTTAACGGCTGCAAGCACGGGTATTGCGATAGGTGCGGGGTCGAACGTTGCGGTAGAGTCTGCCGACATGGTAATCGTCGGAAACGATTTACATGGTGTTTCGAACGGCATCAATCTCTCGAAATTCGTAATAAAAGTCGTTAAACAAAATCTGTTTTGGGCTTTTATATACAATATGATAGCCGTCCCCGTAGCCGCCGGGGCTTTGTCCGGTATCGGCTTCAACCTTTCGCCGGGACTGGCGTCCGCGTGTATGAGTTTATCGAGCATAAGCGTTGTTTTAAACGCATTAAGAATTAACCTTTTCAAACAATTTAAGGGCGAAAGTCTTCCTAAACAAGACAAAACGGATTTGCCCGAAAATAAAAAATCTTCCGTTACGAATAATAATATAGACGGCGGCGAAAAAGATACCGCCGATAAGGAGAATGCTATGAAGCTTATATTGAAAGTTCAAGGAATGATGTGTCATCACTGCGAAATGCACGTCCAAAACGCCGTGCAAAAAATCGATGGCGTAACCCAAGTCGTCGCAAACCACGAAAACGGTACGGTTACTATAACTTACGACGACGCTTGCGACATTAATAAAGTAAAAGCGGCGATAACCGAACAAGGTTACCAAGTACTTTAATTTAAACTTAATCTTTCAAAAATGCGGCGGGCAATCAACTTGCCCGCCGCATTTTTAATCTTTACAAAAAGCCCGCAAAATTTTGCGTGCTTTTTATTAACTGTTAAGTTTTATTAGTCCTCATCCCTAAACTTGAAGCCGAGTTCGTGAATTTTATCCCTGATTTCGTTGTAGGATTTTTGACCCAAACTACGCAACCCCATCATCTCGTCAACGGTCTTTTGTGTAATATCCTCGACCGTGTTGATGTTTGCACGCTTTAAGCAGTGGTAACTTCTGATGGAAAGTTGAAGATCTTCTATAGGCTTAGACAAAAATTCTTTTCCGCTATCTTGTGTTTCGCCGCTTAACTTGGTAAGATCGTAATACTCGGGCGACAAGTCTTGGAAAGCCGAAAAATGCTTAGCCAAAATGCCTGCCGCATACGCGACCATTTCGTTTACCGTATGAACGCCGCTCGTTTCGACTTCGAAAATTAATTTTTCGTAATCGGAAACGTCGTCGATACGTACGCTTTCGGTCGTGTACCCGATGTGACGAATCGGCGTGTATTTCGAGTCGACAAAAATAGTCCCGATAGGACAATCGGAATGCGACCTTCTGTTATTCTCGTTGGAGACGTAACCGAAACCTTGCTCGAAGGTAAGCGTCATTAAAAATCTGTGTCCGTCTTCAACCGTTGCGATGTGATGCGTCGGATTAAGAACTTTTATGCCGTCCCCTTTTATCGATGCGTCGGTAACTTCACACGGGCCGACGACGTCGATTACGGCGTCGGTAGGATTGTCTTGAGACATGGTTGCGATAATGTCTTTAACGTTTAAAACGATTTCGCAAACGTCTTCCTTAACGCCGGGCATAACCGAGAATTCGTGCAAAACAAGCCCCTCGGTCCCCTCGAGTTTGATTTTTGTAACGGCAACGCCGGGTATAGAATTTAACAGAACGCGTCTTACGGCGTTACCGACGGTAAGCCCGTACCCTGCAGATAACGGTGCGACTTCGACCGTTCCTTTACGTCCGTCTTCCGACATGGCGGAAGTAATTTTGGGTTTAATGAATTCTATCATGATATTTCACCTTCGTTAAAAATGATTTCGATATTTTAGTGCGCTTTTTCGCGCATAAGAAGCGGCAATTTAGCCGCAAAAAAATTATTACCTATACATAATAGCACAATTTGAGAATAATTTCAAGCATTTTTAGTAAATTAGTTAAATCTAATTGCAACTGATTTTACCTTGTTTTTTCTAAAAATCTTGTCAAAAACCACCTATCGTTTGACAAACCGCGCTTTTTTCTTTCGTTTTTTGTCAATATAAACCCGTAAAAAGTAGCGATAACGGGCTTATAGGTCGACTTTTTCGTTTTTTAAAGCTTCAATTGCTTTTTTGTAACCTAAAAAACCTTCGCCCGAAAGGGACAAGAAAGCGTATTCTTTTATGTAACTATGCTTTCTAAAATCTTCTCTTTTCGAAATATCCGTCAAATGGACTTCGACGGTTTTTAAGGAAACTGCTTTTAAAGCGTCTAAAATAGCGACGCTCGTATGAGTATATGCGCCCGCGTTTATGATTATTCCGTCAAACTTTAAGTAGGCTTTTTGAATCGCCGTAACGATTTTACCTTCCTCGTTGGACTGAAAAATTTTAATTTCGACGTCTAAGTCCTTAGCGCAATTTTTTATGTATTTAACTAAATCCTTATAAGTTTTTTTGCCGTATATATCGGGCTCTCTTATTCCCAAAAGATTTATATTGGGTCCGTTAATTACCAAGATTTTCATAAGCGTTTATAATCCTTTGCGCGCACTCGTATATATCGCCGTTATTTTCGACGAAACAGTCGCAAGCGGCTTCGTAAACGGGCGCCCGTTTAGCGTATAATGCGTCGACGCCGTACTTTTGACTAAGCGGTCTACAGTCTGTACTAAGAAGCGATAAATCTCTTTTTACGTACACTACAAAACCGTTTTGCTTGACGCGCGTAACGTTTTCTTTTTTCAAAACGGCTCCGCCCCCTAACGAGATGACGGAATTGTTTTCGTAGGCAAACTTTAAAATCGTTTCGGCTTCGATTTTTCTAAAGACGTCTTCGCCGAAAGACTCGATGATTTCGGGAATTGTTTTTCCTTGCTCTTTTTCTATTTCGCTATCGACGTCGATAAACTTTTTCGAAAGTTTTTGCGACAAAATTTTGCCGAGTTTCGACTTACCGCACGACGGCATGCCTATAAGCACTATGTTTTTTACTTTTTTTAACGTATTAAAATAAATTTCGTCAACGTTTAAAAACTTTGTGTCCTGCCAGATTTCTTCGGCGCACACGGCTTGCGTGACAAGCATTTTCAAACCGCCCTCGCAAGGAATGCCCAAACTTTCGGCGTCCGATAAAAGTTTTGTTTTTAAAGGACTGTATATAACGTCCGCAACGAATTCCAAATTTTTAAACTTTGTCAAGTCTACAAGGCTTTCGTACCCGTTTTTACCGACGGGCGTCGCGTTTAAAAGAATGTTTACCTCGCCTAAATCCGCATAGTTAGTGTAATTGACTTGTGAATTTCTTCCTATATTATAAACAACCGAAGCACCACTCGAAAGAAAATAGTAGCATGCCGTTTTAGAAGTCGCACCCGTACCCAAAATAGCAACTTTTTTGCCTTTTATATCGACGTTATTGCTTTCGAAAACATATCGTAAACCGTCGATATCGGTATTATAGCCCGACTTTTTGCCGTTTTTTACCGCAACGGTGTTAACCACGCCTATTTCCTTTGCCGCGCCTAAAAGTTCGTCCAAATAAGGTATTACGTCAACTTTGTATGGCATTGTTACGTTAAAATAAGAATAATCGCCCGCCTCTAAAAAAGCCTTTAAGTCTTGCTTTTTTATCGATTTTAAATCGTAACGCATACCCAAACTTTCGTGTATTACCTTAGAAAAACTTTTAGTAACGCACTCGCCTATAAGACAAGCCTTTTTATCGCTCGAGTTAAAACGTAGTTGTGTTTGTAACTTTTTGCTTTCGCAAAAAACGGTTTCATACAGTTTTTCGATTGCACGGGCTTGGCTTTCGGGTAAACCGCTCGTAAGCCTTAAAAGGACTTCGGATTCTCTCGTTTTATCTTCCGTTTCGATACCGCTGATACCTTTTTCTTTGGCTATTTCTTCGCAGATTTTAAGCCGTTCAAGATATAAAGAAGAGATTTCGTCGTCGATTTTATCAATTTTATCTCTTAAATCTTTTAACATTTTACACCTAAACTATCGAGTCTAAAAGCGCGAGCGAAACCGCCGCCTCGACAACGGGCACAGCCCTTACCGCAATGCAACCGTCGTGCCTTCCTTTAATGTTTATCGTAACGTTTTCACCGCTACAAAGGTCTACGGTTTGCTGAGTTTTTCCGATTGACGGCGTAGGCTTAAACGCAACGGACATCAAAATAGGCTCGCCGTTGCTGATACCGCCGTTTATTCCGCCCGAATTGTTTGTAAGCGTAGTTATTTTGCCGTTATTATTGACGATTTGGTCGTTTACTAAACTTCCGTTTAGCGACGAAGATAAAAATCCTAAGCCGAATTCGACGCCCTTAACGCCGGGAATCGAATATAAAAGCGAGGCGATTTTGCCGTCTAATCCGTTAAAAAGTTCTCCGCCGATACCGTGCGGGAAACCTTTTACGACGCATTCGACAATGCCGCCGACGGAATCTTTACATGCTTTGGCGTTTTCTATTTCGGAAAGCATTTCTTCCTTTTTCGACAAAGACGGAAAGCCCGTAGGCGCTTTTAAAGATTGCACGTTGCCCTCTTTATACGAAACGCCTTTAACCTTGCCGACTTCGGAAAGATATGCAAACACATCGATCCCGCGCAAAGCTAAAAACTGTTTTGCTATTCCGCCCGCCACGCAGTAAGGCGCGGTAAGTCTTCCCGAAAACTCTCCGCCGCCCGAAAAATCGAGTCTGCCGTCTTTATAATATGCCGACAAATCGGCGTGCGAAGGACGAGGTTTAGCATACAAATCGTCATAATCGCTTTTTTTGACATCGTCGTTATAAATTTCCGCAGAAAAGATATCGGAAACTATTTCGTTATCTTGTACGCCGCCGGTAAATTTCGGTGTATCGGATTCTTTTCTTTCGGTAAAAGCGGGGCTATAGGTCGGTTTTCGCCTATTTAAGAAATCGAGAAGGGTATTATAGTCGAAAGCTTCTTTAGGAAAATTTTTGCAGATTACGCCGATGGTTTTTCCGTGAGAAGTCCCGAAAATTTCGACTTCGAGTTTTTCACCTTTCCACAAAGACACAATTTTTCCCTCCTAAATTTTTTATATCGTCGAAAAAGTTCGGATAGGATTTAGCGACGTTTTCGACGCCCGTTACTTTAGATAGGCCTTTAGCGTAAAGTGCTAAAAGAGTTTCTGCCATTACCATGCGATGATCGGACGCACCGCAAAACTCGGCGCCTTCGGGTGCGCCGCCGTAAATTTTTAGCACATCATCTATTATGCTTGTTTTTATGCTTGCGGCGTTTAACATTTTTACGGTTTCCGTAAGTCTGTCGGACTCTTTAATTTTAAGCCTCGAAACGCCGCTTATAGTACTTTCGCCTTTAATATTCGCCGCTAAAACAGCGAGGGCGGGTACTAAATCGGGAGTGTTTTCGGCATTATACGAAAATGGTTTTAAGCTATCCCTTTTTACGGTAATATTGCCGCTTTCTATCGATACTTGTGCGCCGACCTTTTTAATTACGTCTAAAACGTTTGCGTCTCGTTGCAAAGTTTCAATGTTTAAGCCGCATACGGTAACGCCTTTTTTCGACAATGCGCCGCCGACTAAAAAATACGCCGCATTCGACCAGTCGCCTTCGACCGTGTATTCTATTGTTTTCGGCGCATCGGTTTTCTCGACAAAATAAACAGAATCGTTTTCGGTTACTTTAACGCCGAATTTTTTTAAAACATCTATGGTAATATCTACGTAGCCTTTGGATACCGTAGCGCCTACAACTTCTATCTCGCACGGTTTTTTTGCCACCGCCGCCGCAAACATAAGCCCCGATACAAACTGCGAACTTACACTTCCGTCTATTCTGACGCTCTTCGGCATATTGCCGCTTTTTACGCTTAAAACGTCTAAATCTTTAACATCTATGCCGCAACGATTAAAGACTTCCTTTATAGGGGCAAGAGGTCTTTGTTTTAAACCGCTTGAACGCAAAAAGTCCGCCTCCGTGCCCGAAAACGCCAATATCGGCATTAAAAAACGTAACGTCGACGCAGAACTTTTTACATCCAATAAAGCGCTTTTAGGAAGGGTTTTTATAGGGCTTACGACTACTTCGGCAGAATTTTCACGGACGATAATTTTCGCACCTAATTTGGTAAGACAATCTATGGTTGCAAAAACGTCTTCCGAAAAAACGACGTTGCTTATTTTTACGTCGCTTAAAGACAAGAAAGCCACCGCTATAATTAGTCTGTGAGTATATGATTTCGAGGACGGGACGTTAATTTGCCCCGAGAGTTCCGAAGGGGTGATTTTTGCCGTCATAACAATTCACCGAGCCTTTCTAACGACATTTTTTCGATCCTTACGTCGCCGAAGTCTTGGACGGCAATGAATTTTATGCCATCGGCATCGTTCTTTTTATCGGATTTAATTTTATCGAGTATTTGCTCTTTCGTATAGCATAAATCGCCGTCTAATCCGAAAGAGTTTAAATAGCCGACAAGTTTAGCGTACTTTTCGTCGGGAAAGCCGTAAATACGACGCGATACGTTTACGGCGGCGCAAAGCCCCTTAAAGACACACACGCCGTGCTCGAGCGAGTAATTCGACAAAGCCTCGATAGCGTGCCCTACGGTATGACCTAAGTTTAAAAGCGCACGGTTATCGTTATCGAATTCGTCCTTTTCGACAATGCTTTTTTTGTACTTTATACACTCGTAAATCGTTTCTTTTTCCAAAGGCTTGGTCGCGTCGACCCTACCCGTTAAAAAGGAATACTTGATAATTTCGCCCAAGCCGTTTTGAATTTGAGGCTTTTCAAGCGTTTTCAAAAGCCAAGTGTTTACAAAAACGCCCGAAGGCTGATAAAAGGTACCTACCGCGTTTTTGTATCCGCCTACGTCGATTGCGGTTTTTCCGCCGACGGAAGAATCCGTTACCGAAATAAGCGTGGTCGGTATATGATATAAGGCTATACCGCGCATAAAAGTAGAAGCGACAAAGCCTGCGAGATCTCCGCAAACGCCGCCGCCCAAAGAAATGATTGCGTCGCTTCGTTTAAAGCCGTTTTTACATAGCGTTTCGACGATTTCCGTATAATTTTGAATGTTTTTGGACTTTTCGCCGCTTTTTATGACAAAAGTTATTACTTCGCACGCAAAAAGGCTTGCCGTCTCTTTCAAATAAAGCGAGGCAACCTTCTCGTCGGTCACGATCAAAATTTTTTCGTGTTTTAATTTGTCAAGCGAAAAGCCCGAAAAGCCGTCGGATATCATAACCTTGTAAGGCTTAGACGCGTTTACGGTAATAGATTTCATATTAAATTAGTTTAAACTTTTCGTTGCTTTAAATATCCTTATAGCCGAGTCGTGAATATCTTTAAACTCATCGGTCGTAACTGCTTGCGCACCGTCGGAAAAAGCGTTTACGGGGTCGTCGTGGACTTCTATCATAACGCCGTCCGCACCGACCGCAGCCGCCGCCAAAGCAAGCGGTTTTACGTGCCTTGCGTTACCCGAAGCGTGACTCGGATCGACTATTACGGGAAGAGAAGTCAATTCTTTTAAAGTAGGTATCGAGGACAAATCGAGTATCGAGCGAGAGGCGGGGTCGAAACTTCTTACCCCTCTTTCGCACAATATGACTTTGCCGTTGCCGTACGACAATAAATACTCGGCGGCAAGTAACCATTCTTCTATCGTAGAAGCAAGCCCGCGCTTTAATAAAATCGGTTTATCCGTTTGCGCGACTTCCTTTAAAAGTTCGAAATTTTGCATATTGCGCGCGCCGATTTGTAACATATCGACGTTCGTAAACAGAACAAGTTGCCTTACGTCGGTAATTTCCGACACGACTTTAAGCCCCGTTTCCGCCTTTGCTTTCAATAAAAGCCTTATGCCTTCGTTGCCGAGCCCCTGGAAGGAATACGGCGACGTCCTCGGTTTAAACGCGCCGCCCCTTAAAGCGGTTACGCCGATGTCTTTTAATTTTTCCGCAAGCGTAACAATCTGGGTTTCGGACTCTACCGAGCAAGGTCCCGCGATAAAGCAAAAGTCGCCTTTTTCTATCGAAACATCGTTAAAGCATAAATTCGTGTCCTCGAAAACAAACTTATTGTTTGCCAAATGATAAGGTGCGGTAAGCCTTTTTACCGTTTCGACAGCAGGAAAAGCGCGCAAGGATTCGGCGTCGAATTTATACGTGTCGCCTATTACGTTGATAACGTCGGACGACTCGCCTATAACAACCTCCGCAGTAAGCCCGTAGGCACTTATTTTTTCGATGATTTTCTTTACGTCTTTATAGTCGTAATTTTTCTTAAGAACAATAATCATTTTTTTACCAAACTTTTTTTACCTCGGGTAAAGCCGCCGCCTTGCCGTAAAGTAAAATATTTACATAATTAACCACTATAATTGTACTATTCTTTTTAATAACTGTCAAGGTTTTTGGATTAAAAATGAAAATGCATCGAAAACTACTTTTCGATTATCGCCGCATTGAAAGCTTTTTACCGAAAATTCAGAGGATGATTTAGGTAAAAAATGTTTTTTGTACGAAAAAACGCTCGAAAAATTCCGAGCGTTTCGATTATAAATTAAATATTAACAAACAGACATCGACTTGATTTCGATCCTAACCGCGGGAACAACGAGGAAATAGTTCTTGTTGTCGCTGAAAAGTTCTTTATACTCTTCGAGCGCTTGACCGGTAAGTTCGTTTTCTTCATCGATAGAAGCGCCGCTTGCATAATGTTCGTCGCCTTCTTTATCCGTCCATTTTGTATAGAAATCGCCTGTCTTTTCGTAGTAATAAGTTACTACGGTGTTGTCGTCATCGTCTTCGATTTCCTTATATTCGATAAGCGAAGAAAGTTTTTCGATGCTCGATTTTTGTTCGAGTTCGGACTCTGCATCTTCGTTTGCGTCATCGGACAAAACCAAGCCGAGAATGCAATAGGAATTAGCGTTAAACGTGCTCGACGCGGAAGACGAGAAACAAATCGCCATGGTTGCTTCGGCGGTGTCGTACATAGAACCTTCCTGAGTGTTATCGTCGTAATTGCGTTTAAAGACGATAGAGCCCTTTGTCGTGGAAAGCCTGTTACCTTGTAAACCGTTGTTAACGAATTCGCCGGTAATTGGGTCGCCGGTGTATTCTTTTTTAACAAAGTTGCCGTCGTCGTCATATTCGTATGCGCCGATTTCAAGCCAGTTGGACTGAAGATTGCTTATGCAAGTGCCGTTGTAGTAACCTTCGTTGATAAGCTTGATGATGTGTGCGGTGGAATCGGGCGCAAAGTTGAGGTAAAGTTCCATATAAACGTCTGTGGTTTCCTTAACTTCGCCGGATGCGTCGTAAATCGCCACGACCATTTTGATTTTTTCAACCTTACTGCCGAGTTTAACGTTGTCAGAGCACCCTACCATCGCAAAAGCACAGGTCGCCATAACGATAACCGTCAATAAACTAACTAATAATTTCTTCATTGTATCCTCCGACGGAATAAACCCGTCTTAAATAATAAATAATAATTTTCAAGTGATGCGAAACTATAAAAGAATCTTATATTATTTTAACCGAAATTTTTCGATATGTCAACAAGTTAAACAGACAGAATCGAATTTATAGCCGCTATTTGCGACGTATCCGAGCATTTTGCGAGTAAAAAAAGCCCAACGGTTGCCAAAATACCCAAAATAACGGCAACGAGCACGCGTTTAAAGGAAACGGGAGTTTTACCGATAATCTTACCCGTCGTGCCGTTAATTTTTACCGCGTAATCCTTTTTATTGTATCTGAAACTCAAAAGATACAGCGGTAAAAGCACGTACTTATACGTGGAATCGTTATGTACGGTGCGGACGTTTAAATAAGATACGACGTCGCAATTGTGTTTAGCGACGATTAAGTTTCTGATAGCCGCGTCCATTATCTTTTTGGAATCGTCCCAGCACTCTTTTAAGTCCCTATCGTAATGCTTTGCCGTGTAGCCCGCCAAATAATCCTTGGCGTAAACTTTCAGCGTCGTATTGTCGAAAGGGCGAATTTTGTCCAGTTGATTTTGAGAAAGCCCGTTACCCGCTGCAATCGTTACATCGTCGAAAAAGTGCGACAAAGTACCCGATACGTGGCGCCATTCGATATAAGTTTCCGTACGCGTTCCGTTTTTGGTTCGCACCGTCCTCGTGCGGCGTTTGCCGAGTCTTCCGTCGTACGACGATATCGTCAAACTGTCAAAAGTAAAACAAGGCTCGAAAACGCCGTGTATGTTGCGCGCCTCGATACTCTTTTTAAACTTTTTCGGGGCGAAAATTTTGCGCTTAGCCCACTTTTTTGCAAGTTTTTCGGCAATTTTGTCGGTAAAAGCGAAGGGATAAACGGCGTTCGGTTTTACGCCCGCCAAATCCGAAGACTTTCTTACGTGCGACGTTCCGCAATAGGGGCAGTTTAAAGATACTTCGTTTTCGCCGATAACGAATTTCGCGCCGCAGTTATCGCACGATATAACATAAGTTTCCGACCACTTTTCGGCAACGTCGAACGCACTTAACAAATCTTTTTCCTTGACGTCGCGGTCTTTTTCGAAATCGACGTAACGCCCGCAAAAAGGGCAAGAAAGCGTTTGCTTTTCGGGGTCGAAAACCATATTCGCCCCGCATGAGGGGCATTTTTGAAGTTCTGTATCCGCGCGTTTTAACTCGTTATCGTATTCAAACGTCTCGATTTTCGCGTCTGCCATATCAGTCACCCCTAAATGTTTTTAATCGCGAACTTTGCAAAAATTAGTTTAAAGCGTTAAGTTCCTTTAAAAGTTGTTCTAAATCTTCGCCGTGTGCGTTGGTCGCTTCTTCGATGGTTTCTTCGTGAGCGATTGCGCAACCCAAACAATGCATTCCGTGTGCGAATAAAATTTCGGCGGAATTTTCGTTGTACTTAAGTAAATCTGCAATTAAAGTGTCCTTAGTGATTTTTTCCATTTTTCATTACTCCTGAATAATTTGATAAATTTTTGATAAAATTGCCCGATAACGGGCTTATAGCCTTATTTTTTGCTTTTTGAAAAGTTTTAAACCTTAGTTAAGTTTGTTTCCGCATTCGGGGCAAAACTTAACGCTTGAATCGAGTTTTTTGCCGCAGTTCGGGCAAAATTTAGCCTCGGAAAACTTGCTTCCGCATTCGGGGCAGAACTTGGAATTAACGGAAGCCGCTTTACCGCATTCGGGGCAAATTTTGGTTGCACCGATGGAAGCGTCGGTTTCCTTTGCGGGTTTTTGCTGTTCGGATTTTAAAGATTCCGAAATAATCGACCCCATACTCATACCCGCGCCGAGCCCCGCGCCCGCACCCATAAAGGCACCGCCCATACCGGGGTTAGACGCAGCGGACTTCATTGCTTCCGCGGCGGCGTACTTCATCATAACGTCCGTGGTGTTGCCCAAAATACCGTACTTAGCCCTTTCATCGAGGGCTTTTTCGACTTCTTCGGGAACAGACATGTTTTCGATAAAGATATTCGTAAGTAAAAGACCGATTTCTTTAAACTTAGACTGAATTTTGTCTTTAATGATTTCGTTAAATTCCATAGTGTTGCCCGCTAAATCGATGGCTGAAATTTTACTTTCGCCCAAAGCGTCGCTAAGTGCGGAAACGAGCATGGTTTTTGCGTATTCTTCGATGTCTGCTGTTTTAAAGGAGGAGTTGGTCCCGAAAAGTTCCTTCAAAAAATTACCCGGGTCGTCCACCTTAAACGCAAAAGCGCCGAAACCGCGCACCCTTATCATACCGAATTCGGGGTCGCGCATCATTATCGGGTTTTTGGTACCCCATTTTATGTTGGTAAACTGCTTGGTGTTGATAAAATAAACATCGAGGGTTATAGGGGTTTCGAACTTATACTTCCAAGCCGCGAGTTTTGTAAGTATAGGCAGAATTTGAGTTTTTAATTCGTAAAGACCGGGATTGAAAACGTCGGCGATTTGTCCTTTGTAGACAAATACGGCAACTTGAGATTCCCTAACGGTCAGCGTGGAGTTGTTATTGACTTCCCTACCGCTGTTTTTAAAAGGGTATCTATAAACGATAACGTCCTTAGAATCGTCTTTCCACTCGATATTAAGTCTGAAAAGTGCCATATAAACATCTCCTTTTGTGTTTTATTGATATATTTTACCACACCCGTGTGAAATTTACAATAATTTTGAGGCGGTTATTAAAAATATAAGTGAATATATATTTTATATAGGTGTTTTTCGGGCGTTTCGGCTGCGTAAAAAAGTCATTTACATACCGTTTTTATTTAAGCGGGGTAAGTTTGTCGATACAAAAAATGCTTTCACCCTATAAATTATTGACAAAACTTTCGTTAAAGACTATAATTATCAAAAAAGAAGAGGTCGAAAAATGAAAACTTTCAACGCGAAGAAAGCAACCGAAGATTGCGTTTCGTGGATAAAAAATTGGTTCGAGGAAAACGGAAAAGGCTGTAACGCCGTCATAGGTATTTCGGGCGGAAAAGACAGTTCCGTAGTTGCCGCGCTGTGCGTTAAAGCATTAGGCAAAGACAGAGTTATCGGCGTTTTGATGCCTAACGGCAACCAGCACGATATCGATTGTGCAAAGCTACTGTGCGAACATTTAAAAATCAAAAAATACGTCTACAACATCGAAAAAATGCACAAAGCGTTTTACGATTCACTTCCCGAAGGCATTAATCTTTCTACGCCTTCTAAGGTAAATCTTTCGCCGAGGATCAGAATGACAGCCCTCTACTTTTTGTCGCAATCCTTAAACGGCAGGGTTGCAAACACCTGTAACTTAAGCGAAGATTACGTCGGGTATTCGACGCGTTACGGCGATTCCGTAGGCGACTTTTCGCCGTGCTCTAACTTCACCGTTCAAGAAGTAAAAGCTATCGGAAGATACTTAGGTTTACCCGAAAAATTGGTCGATAAACCGCCTATAGACGGACTTTGCGGCAAAACCGACGAGGATAACTTGGGCTTTAAATACAAAACTTTGGACGATTATATCCGCTTGGGAATAAAGCCCGACGCCGATACTTTGGCACGAATCGAACACCTTCATAAAATCAACCTTTTTAAACTCGAATTAATGAAATCTTTCAAGTTTAACGTTGACGATTATTACCAAGAATAATTAATTGCGCTTTTGCAACAAAAAAACGTCAAAAACGTTACCGATATAAGTCTTTATTTAGCACAATGTTTTATTAAAAGCACTTTTTATCGGTACTTATAAAAGACAAATCAAAAACATCGCCGAGATGCCTTTTTAGATTATAGCCTCACCCCAAAAACATCAAAAAACCGACCTATAGGTCGGTTTTTTAATGTTTTTGAGACAGAAATCTATCCATATAAAGTTATTTGAATCATCAAATTATATCTTAAACTCATTTGGGATTTTTGTATTTTTGCTATCAAAATCGTACCCGGCGTATAGATGTAACGACCGGATGGAATTTTGTATTCGACACCGTCAATTATCTCGGAAACCATACCTGACGAAATGCTAACGTCTATAGTCTTATCGGTATCGATGACAAAGTAAAACTCTTTCAAATTAGGATTATAGTTGTTTAGATATCTTTTGTAATTGCAATTTACGGAAAGTTTTTTAGGCGTGGACTCCGAAAACCCGTCGCCGTCGGATATTTTAATAAATTTTGCATATAGTGTGATTTTACCCGTTTTCAACGAATTCAATGCGTCATATTCGTTTAAGTTAATCGCAGAATAAATTGAAGATAAATGTATAGGAATAAACAAATTATACGGATAAACGTCGCCGTCACCTTCACTGTTTATCGCCCAACCTAAGAAAACATAACCTTCCTTTTGCATTTCGGGAAGTTCGAAAACATAATCCTGCTCGGTAGAAATAGTTTCGCCCGTAATATTATCTACAAAAGTTACCTCTGTTTTACGCAAGTAGGTAACGTTATCGCTTAAAGACTCCAACTTTTTTCGGGAGTTTTCGGAAGCATAGACATTAGAGTTCTCAGTTACGCATAAACTTACCAAAGCCGACGCTGCTTCATCCGTGATATATAAATCCATGCCGGAAGCATCTAAGTCTTCGGCTCTTCCGTCGTAGTAAACAAAATTATTATAAGCCCCAAGACTTTCGATAGACGTGACAGAATTCGGGATGACCAACGTTCTTGCCAGAGAAGAATTAAAAGCTGCTGAACCGATTGTTTTGCACGCGCTGTTTTCCTCGAAAACAATTTCGCATTCTGCGTTTTGGAAACAGCAAGCGCCTATTTCTTTTACGTTTTTAGGGATAACTACAGTATTAAGCACCGTTACGCCATGAAAAGCCCAATAGTCTAATTTAACAACGCCTTCGGGTATATTTATGGCTTTAAAAGTTTTATTTTCCACATCGAGTCTATCTATTTCCGTAACGGGAAGCCCGTCTATAGTGGTAGGAATATCTAAAACGACGTCCTTACCCGACGCGCCCGTATACTTAGTTATCGTGACGGACTTATCGTATACTATTGTAAATTCAAAAAGCGAGCTGTTGCCGTTAACCTCTGCTTTTTGCCATATAGCGTAAAGCGTTACGTCCTTATCGTTGCCCGCCGGCAAAGAAGTTACCCTTTCGCCGTAACCGCTTTCGTTATCGTACCAGCCGATAAAATTGTAACCGTCGAGCGTAGGTTCTTCTAAGACAAGCTTTTTTTGACTCGACACAATAGTCGGATTGTCGTTTACCGCGTCGTCGCTTCCTAACACGTAAGTTAAGTTGTACGTACCTGTTTCTAATACCCACTTTGCTTTTATTTCCATATCCGAAAGCATATACGGTTGGATTTTTTCAATCAACGTGTCGCCCAAATACCACCCGAAAAAGACGTACATATCTTTTTTAAGGGTAGGAAGATACAAAGTAGGCATTTCCACCGTGCGTAAACACACATATCCGCCGTCGATTTTAGTTGCGGGGGCAATATCGCCGTCTATACTGCCGCCGTCCGTAATCAGCGTTATCGTATAAGTTTTTACGTCGTGTTTTGCGTATAGCGTCGAAAACGTACCAATATTGCTTTTATCAATTGTTGAGACTTTTTCGTCCGCTAAACACAACGACGAAGTATACCACCCTGAAAAATCATATCCCGTTTTATACACGGGTAAAAGGGTAACGGTTTCGCCGTATTCTATTACGTTAGGATTAGACGATTGACCCTCGTAAAAGCCGTCGTATTCATACCTTACGGTGTAGGTTTTTGCCCGATAAACGGCATATAGGCTGAGATTTGTCGAAATATCCACTAAATATTCGTAAGCGTCGCCCGACCCGTCTTTGTTATCGTACCATCCTAAAAAATCATACCCCGGCTTTACTGCGGGATTAAGTTTTTTAGCTTCACCGCGATGCACTGCGGTAGGGTTTTCGCTGTCCGTAACCCCGCCTTGTAAGTCGTAAGTTATTACGTATACGCTATCGTCTTTTTGAAACCTTGCATATAAAACAAGGTTTTTGGCGTTCTCCCCGCCGACGGAAGTATACTCTAAGCCGTAAAACTCGTCGTCGTACCAACCTAAAAATTCATATCCTTTTTTATAAGGCACGTTTAAAAGGACTTCTTTATCGCTCGTGACCGTTTCGGGATTTGCGTTTTCCATCGTCCCGCCTTGTAAGTCGTAAATTATCGTGTAGGTTTTATCGCTCCAATATGCGTATAAAGTAACGTCGGAAAATTTGCACGTCAATTTTTCAACCGCCGTACCGCTGTAATCGGGATTTAGATACCAGCCCAAAAAATCCGCTCCGTTTTTTTGAGGGGTTGGCAGAATGATTTCGTCGTTTACGGTAAAAGATGTTTGTAATTCTTCACTACAAATTCCGCCGTTCAAATAATAACCGACGGAGTAAGTTTTTGCCCAATAAACGGCATATAGGCTGAGATTTGACGAAACTTCGACTAATTTTTCGTAAGCATTGCCGCTTCCCTCTTTGTTGTCGTACCAGCCTAAAAATTCATAACCGAGTTTTGCCGCGGGATTAAGTTTTGCGCTTTCGCCGTAATCGATAGCGGTAGGATTTGCATTTTTCGTCACGCCCCCTTGCAAGTCGTAAGTTATAGTGTAAGTTTTATATTTCCAATATGCGTATAAAGTAACGTCGGAAAAGTCGCACGTCAACTTTTCAACCGCCGTACCGCTGTAATCGGGATTTAGATACCAACCCAAAAAATCCGCTCCGTTTTTTTGAGGAGTCGGCAAAATAATTTCGTCGTCTACGGTAAAAGATGTTTGCAATTCCTCGCTACAAACTCCGCCGTTTAAATTGTAATTAACGGTATAATTTGCGGGTGCGAATACGGCGTAATAAGTTTTGTCTTCCGTAATCGTTTGAGGAAAAATTACTACGTTTCCGTCCTCGTCATGCCATTCGACAAAATCGTATCCGTCCTTTTTGGGCGTTGGCAAGGAAAAGGACCCGCCGTCGTTTACGATATACGTCGTATCGTCTAAAAACACCGAATGCGTATTAAGCGGAAGACCTGAATTATCGACTTTTCCGCTACTAAAGGAAATAATTAAAATTACCGCAAGCACTACGCACAGACAAGACGATACGATAGTCGTTATAAAAAAGGGAAAACGCTTTTTCGTTGTATATACGACGGGCGAAGTTTTTTCCTCTACGTCGGTTATTCCGAAATAAAGAAAGGAAACGGTGACGCCGTAACGCTCGGAAATTAAAACAAGTTCCTCAATAGACGGGCAAGTAATACCGCGCTCCCAACGGGAAACGGTGTCCGTCGATACGTTTAACGAAGACGCTAAAATTTCCTGACTTTCCGAGGCTTTGGCACGCATTTTCGATAACGATTTACCGAAAGTTGCCGCATCGAAGTTGCCCGAATAAATCTTTTCGCCTTCCGCTAAGCCTAAAAGCTTTTCAAGCGACACACCGAGTACGGAAGAGAGTTCGCCGAGTTGTGAAATATCCGGCTCGATAAGTCCCCTTTCCCAACGCGAAACCGTCTGCAAATGCACAAGCATTTTTTCCGACAGTTGCCCCTGTGTAAGCCCCGCGGCTTTTCGTAATTCTTTTAATCTTTCGCAAAAAGTAACGTTTTCCATAGATTAAAACCTTTTTGTCAATCATAGGTTAAGTTTGCCGCATAACGACTTTTTAGTCAAATTAATTTTCTTCATTCGTTTCGGGTTAAAAAGTCATCGCTTGCAAACTTTTACGTAAATATTATATCATTTTATCCGCTATGTGTCAATATATCTTTTTCGGTCAAAACAAAATCTTCCCCTACCATAGGCACATTGGCGAATTTTTACGAAAAAAGTCCGCCTAACTAAAAAGACAGACTTTACGCGTATTAATTTTATTTGTATCTTTTTAAAGCTATCGCACTTTTCCTTTTTTGGCAAATTTTGCCGCTCGAAAAAACTAAGTGCCGCACAATGTTTTGCTTTTACTTAATCTTGCGGTTCTAAAAGTTCTTCCAAGCGATAACCGCCGTTTCTTGTAGAAACCACAATCTTTTTTTTGTTTGCTTTCGCAAGGTACCCGTCTAATTCTTTTATGTAACGGTAGAAGGTGCGCTCGGTAATATTGCACCTTGCGCAGATTTCTTCGCGAATAATAATATCGCCTTTCGTTAACTTGTCATAAATTGTAAGTATTGCGTTTAGTTTCATTTTTACGCCTGCCGTGTTTTTTAGTGCAGGCGACGCGCCGCCTATATAAAAAAGGTAAATTTTGCCGGCATTACCTTTCCTTTCGACATTATTATTTTAGCACAAAAAGTGCCGAAATTTGTCACCGCGTTTCGCAAATCGACCCGCAAAATACGCTTAATTTGCCGCAAATTACGCTTAATCGCGTCTTTTCGGTCAAAAAAACTCGAATTTTAGCGACGTTTTTCACCTAAAAACGTAATCAAATAAAAAGGCTTACGTTAACTTAAAAAAACGCAAAAAAAAGACTACCGTAAAAATTTTACGATAGCCTTTCTAAAATTAACGAATCTCGAAAATTAAAATTCAGGGTGTTTCAGTTTTCGCTTTTTTCGTTATTTTTGATTTGATTACAGCAATGCGGACAGGAGGAACAATCGCACGAGCAGCCCGACTTGCCTTGTTTCTTTCTTACGACGTTGACAACGATGACCGTAACAACGAAGGCTATAATTAAGCCTACTACTAAATATTCCCACCACTGCATAATTTGTGTTAACCTCTGTTACCGAATTTTATTTTGCCTTTGTTGTACATTACGATAACCAAAATAGCAACTGCCCAAGCGGCGGCGAAGATAAACGACGTCCACCACCAAGAACCGATTACGTAAATCATTGCGGCTACAACGTAAGACGTTATAAGCCAGAACACCAAAGTGCCGTTAAATGCCTTTTTGCTTCCGAGTTCGGCTTTTGCAGTAGCAACCGCCGCAAAGCACGGAATAGTCGTCATATTGAATGCGATAAACGCTATAAGTGCGGGAATCGTTATACCCGTTGCCGATATCATCTGTGCAACCGCTGCGATACCGCCGTCGGCTTCCACGTCTATCATAGCGCCCGCTATGCATGCGCCTAAAGTTCCGAATGTAGCGATAACGTTTTCTTTTGCGATAAGACCGGTGATTGCCGCTACTACGAATACCCAGCCCCAAGCACCTAACTGACTACCGAATCCGAGCGGCGTAAAGATAGGTTGAACTAAACTGCCTAAGCCCGCTAAGATACTTTCGTTCATCTGCTCGTCGCCGATAAACTGCCAGTTCCAAGTGAAGTGAGAAATAAACCAAATAACTACCGTCGACGCCAAAATAATGGTAAACGCTTTCTTTACAAAGTGTTTGGTCTTATCCCAAAGATGGAGCATCAAGTTTTTAAACCCGGGCATACGATATGCGGGAAGTTCCATAATAAACGGAGGCACTTCGCCTTTCATCGTCGTGTTGCGCATAAGTATTACGCATACGATTGCGGTTACGATACCGACTATGTACATCGAATACGTAATAACGTCCGCGTTGCCTACGCCGAAACAACTTATAATAGCGCCCGCTATTGCCGTCAAGATAGGAAGTTTTGCGCCGCAACTGAAGAAAGGTATAACCCTTACGGTTGCCGTTCTTTCGTTTTGATCGGCTAAAGTTCTTGTGTTAATCATTGCGGGGATAGAGCAGCCGAAGCCCATTATCATAGGCATAAACGCTCTTCCCGATAAACCGAATTTTCTGAAAATTCTGTCCAAAATGAACGCTACACGCGCCATATACCCGCTGTCTTCCAAAATGGAGAAGAACAAGAAGAGTAAAAGAATTTGAGGCAAGAAGGAAAGTACGGAGAAAAGTCCGCCTAAAATACCGTCAACCAATAAACCTTGCAACCATTCGCTTGCGTTTACATCGGCAAGACCTTGACTTGCACACGCCGACAAAAAGTCGGTAAACGTCGTAAGGACGCTTTGAAGCGCAACGCCCGGGGAATTAAGACCGCCGTCCAAGCCTAAAAACGAACTTGCGTCAACGCCTTCGGCGAATTCGTCGATCGCACTGACATAAGATACTTCGTACTCGCCGTCGTCGTTTTTCTCGACCGTAACGGGGTGCTTAGCGTTTTCGAGAGAATAAAACTCTTTTGAAGAAGCGGTTGCTTCGTCTAAATTTTCCAGCAAATATTTGTCGCCGTCTTTATCGAAAACGTAAGGCTTTGCTTCTACGACGAGTTCGCCGTCCTCGAATGAAACGTCGGCAAGGTCGCCGTCTTCGGTGTAATAATCTTTAGTTTCGTCAAAATTGTCTTCGGTTACTTCCACGACTTGACCGTTTTGGTCATAAACCAAGGTTTCCTTGTCGAAAACGCCCATGGAACCGAGATATAAAAAGTTTTCCGAAAACGTTAAGTGGAACGTTAAGAAAAGTATTACCAAAAAGATGGGTATACCCCAAATTTTGTGCGTTAAAACTTTGTCTATTTTATCCGACTTGGTAACGTTTACTTTACTATTGTCCTTGGGTTTAGACGAAATAAGCGCCGAAGAATAGTTTTTGGATATGTATTTATATCTTGCGTCGGCAACTATCGCTTCAAAGTCGCTACCGAAAGCGTCGTCCGAAAAAGTCTTTTTGAATTCTTCGACCATTCCCGTGGAAGACGGATGGGCTTTTACTTCGAGCTCGTCAAGTTCTACGAGTTTTATTGCGTGGAATAAAGAGTTTTTAACGCCCTGACCTTCCAAAGCGATTTTGCAGTCGCCTATAAGGTGTATAAGCGACGTGCCTTCCAAAACGGTTTTTCCTTGACGTTTTTGTTTGGAGGCTTCGTACGCCCTTTCCATAAGTTTATCGAGATTGGTTTCTCTAAGTGCGGAAATCGTTACGACGGGAACGCCGATTTTTGCCTCGAGCGTCTTTGCGTCGATTTTGTTGCCTTGCTTGGTAACCTCGTCGATCATATTGAGCGCTATAACCATAGGAACGTCGATTTCCATAATTTGTGTCGTCAAATATAGGTTACGTTCTAAGTTTGTAGCGTCCACGATGTTAATAACAAGGTCGGGATGTTCGTCGATGATGTAGTTACGAGCGATTACTTCTTCAGGCGTGTAAGGCGATAAAGAATATATACCGGGTAAGTCGACAATCGAAATAGGTTCGGCGCATTTTTTGTAAACGCCTTCACGCTTATCGACGGTTACGCCGGGCCAGTTGCCTACGTGTGCCGTCGAACCCGTCAATGCGTTAAAAAGCGTTGTTTTACCGCAGTTAGGGTTACCCGCTAAACAAAATCTTTTCATAACGTTACCTCCATAGTGACGGCTTCGGCTTCCGTTTTACGCAAGGAAAGTTCGTAGCCGCGGATTGTTACTTCGATAGGATCGCCTAAGGGCGCGCGTTTTCTTAAATAAACTTCCGCACCCGGGGTTACACCCATATCGAAAAGCCTTCTTCTGATTCTCGGCTCGCCCGTAACCGCTTTGATTACGCCTTTTTCGCCGATTTGAAACTCGCTTAATTTTTTCATGTATTTGTAAACTCCTTTTATTATCGGATTAAGTTTTTTCGTTTTTCGATGTGTATTTGAATGCAAAACTCGGTCTATAAGCCCGTTAACGCTTTGTTTTATATTTTAAGCGCAAACTGAAAAATCTTAAACGACTATGATTTTAGTCGCCAAAACTTTATCGAGTGCCAATCTTCCGTCTTTTACCAAAATAATTATGCTTCCGCCGCTTTCGGACAGAACGCTCAGTTCGGAATTTATCGTGATACCTAAACTTTCAAGATGTTTTTTTGTCTTTTCGTCAGTCAAAATTTTAATGACTTTTAATTTTTTGCCTATCGGCGCAATTACTATCGGCATATTGTGTACTCCCTGAATATTAACACTGAATTACCAAATGTGAAATTTGTTTCATATTTTTCACGTACACTATGTTACCACCTATTCTATCCTTTGTCAAGCAAAATTATGAAACTTTTTTCATATTCTTTAAAATTTGTGAAATTTTTTTCGCATTTTTACAAAGCAACTCCTTTATGGGGCAAAAATCCTTGATTTTTTTCGCGTAAAGCCTTAAAATATTATTATGGAAAATGAAGTAAGGGTACCTAAGCAAGCAAGGTCTATAGAAACGAAAAATAAAATTATAGCGGCAAGCTATCAACTTTTTTCCGAAGTCGGGTATTTCGGAACAAACACTGCGGAAATCGCTAAGCGCGCAGGCGTATCTACGGGCATAGTATACGGTTATTTTCACGATAAACGCGATATTTTATTGTGCGTTTTAGACAATTATATTAATAATGTCGCGAGCCCCGTTTTTGCCGTTTTCGACAGCATTACCTCGCTTAATTATAACGAACTCGTTCCGAAAGTTGTGGATACGGCGATTTCGGCACATAAGGAAAACAGCAAAATACACGAGGTTTTGCATTCCCTAACCCCCGTCGACGAGGTTGTCGCAAGCGCGTTTATCGGTCAGGAAGATTTAATTACTAAACGCTTTACTGAAAAGTTATCCTTTTTAGGCGCAAAAAAAGAAGGACTTATCGAAAAAGTCCATTTAAGTATGAATTTGGTTCAATCTTTTTGCCACGAATACGTTTTCGATAAACATCGTTACATCGATTACGACTATATGAAGACTTTAGTTTGCAATTTAGTCATTAATTTGATGAGTTAAGTTATTCTCTTTTTGTCGCTAATAATGATTTTTATTAAGCTTATATTTTAAAAGCGCAACGCCTTTTCCCACGGCGTTGCGCTTTTGATTGTTTGACCTAAAAAACCTCGATAACGGGCTTATATACCTATTTTTGTAATATTTTTACCGATTTATTGCTGCGAAGTGTCTTCCGATAAAGAAAGGGCTTCGAACGAAATCGCAACGTTTTTATTAGGCATTGTAAACTTAAAAACGTAATAACTTTCGACTTCGCCGCTTGTTACGTAAATTGTTTCGGTGTATTCCTCGCCTTTGTAGGTTTTTACGCCGTCAACGTATAAATAAGTAGTGAGTCCGTTGTTTTTGGTGTACAAAGTTACCGTATCACCGCTTGCGTAGGCACGTTTTGCTCCGCTTAAAATAAATCCTTTTTCAACATTTGCGGTATCTAAAGTGTAGTAAGTTTTTCCGTTATAGCAAACGGGGTTTTCGAATTCGCCCGTGTAATACCCCTTTACAAGGCGCACCATAAGGTCGTTTAATTTTTCGATTACGACATTGGGGATTTCGGGGTCCAAATGGCCGCCGCCTATTCCCGAATGGTCCGTTATAAAGGAAAACGTTCCTCCCGTCATGACAGCCGCCTGACGCATAAGGTATTCGGTGGTAGTATCGGCGCCGCTGGCTAAAATCGGGCATATACGTATGCCTTTTTCCGCGGCAGACAAGGTTGCGTTTTTATATCTTGTTTCGTAAGTTTGACCCGAATGAGGCGGTGCGTCCAAAACGTGGAAAAGCACCTTCGTAGCGTTGTCAGACCACTGTTTGGAAACGGCAAGTTCCAAAGCCTCGTCTACGGCTTCTTCATAGTCGCCGCCTCCCGTCGCCGTTTGCTTTGCTATAAACGCTTGCTTAGTCGCAAGATTATCGCTGTTTGTTACGTCTGAAAAGTCGGAATAGGAAAAGATTTCCGAATCGGTGTGGTCACGATAGAATAATATAGATAAACTTACTCTTGTATCCGTGAAACTTGAGGCAATACGATTTACCACGTCACCGAGTTCGTTTTTAAGATATCTGAGTTCGTCGCCCATCGAGCCCGTTACGTCCACTACAAGCATAATTTCGATTGCTTTTGCTTTTTCGTCGCTGTCAGAAAGCGTTACCTCGACGCTATCGTCTTCGCTTAAAACGCTAACGGAATTTTCAGCGGTTCCGCTATAAACGGTAACCGTACCGCCGCTATTGTTACCGAAAAGATAAGCAACGCCCGACGAATCCGTCTGTGCACCGTATATCATATTACCTTCACCGTCGGTAAACACTACTTTAGCGTTGCAAACGACGTCGTCACCGTTTGTTACCGTAACTTTTATGCGGTTAAGCGTATCGAGCCCCCAACTTTTCTCACCTGTAAACGACAGGAACTTTCCGTTTTCCGCATCCGTCTGTCCCTTAAAAAAAAGCGATTTATATAAATCATAATATAAATTGTCGTTATGCGCGCCCGCAGTCATAAGCCCCGCTTCGTACTTTTGACCTTCGTTTTTATCGCCTTCGGTAGAACCACTGCCTACCTCACCCGTTTCACCTTCCTCGTAACCGTCGCCGCCGTCTATGCCGACGTCGATGCCTTCATCGTATCCACCGCTCGGGTAATAATCGCCGTCTGCGTAACCGCCGCCTGCGCCGTAATCATAAGAAGCGCAACCGAACATCAAAACCGTTGCCGCTAAGACGCTTACAACCGTCAAAAACAATTTGGTAAACTTTTTCATATATGCCTCCCTATCGGTTTTATTGCCTTTATTGTATGATACAAAACCTTTTTTGTCAATACTTTTTTGAAAAAATACGGAAAAACGAACTAAACTATTAGTTGAGTTAGCGTTTCTCGGTATCATTTTGATAACTTATTACACATAAAAAACTGCCAAAAGTGGGGATATAAGCCCGTTATCGACAATTTTTGGTTGTTTATAACGATTTAAACCTTAAGTTAATATTTTAACTGTTTAAGTTTTTTCGTGATTTAAACGATTTAGGTTTTTTTAAATTTTAAAAATTTAAGTTTTTGCGATCTAATGTTATCGTTCTAACATAGTAAAGCGGCGTCCGCATTTTTTACGGACGCCGCTTTTATTTAATTTACTTTACAAACTATTCTAAGTCCTTTCTGGTTAAAACAAACTCTTTCCTCAGCAGGCTTTTTTCGCCTTTTCTACCCGTATAGTCGTAAACTACTTTTAGCGTTACGGATTTTTTATGTCCTCTTGCTTCCGCTATAAATATTCGCCCCTCGAGGTAGTACGACCAATTTCGTGATGAAGTATCTACCTTAGATTTATCAAACAATATTAAAATCTCGTCATAATCATCGAATTTTCCGATTACTTCGATTGTTTCTCCGTCAATTGTAATAGTCCCGCCGCACACAAATTGACTTTCGTCCGTTATAAGATTCATCTTTATGTCGCCGAAATCACCATTCCACTCGGCATTAAAATCCG
This sequence comes from uncultured Christensenella sp., assembly GCA_964398065.1. GTDB lineage: Bacteria > Bacillota > Clostridia > Christensenellales > Borkfalkiaceae > UBA4636. Next base: position 35,180 of record CAYNLN010000009.1, read on the forward strand.
TAAAGCAAGGATGATCCATGCAGTTTGACGCAGTCAGCGGAAAAACTATTATTAATGCGACAAAAACACAAACAGAAAGGGATTTTAAGAATTTTTTTATTGTACATTTCATAACGAAACCTCATAATTTATTCTTCATCTTGCGGGATGGGAATCTCCGATTCCTTTAAAACAATTTTTCTGCCTACAAGCGACTGATCCGACGAAAGATTATCCTTTACGATAGTCAAAGTCAACTTTCTACGATACCCCTCGCAACTTGCCTTAAATAAGAATGCTTTTTCTTTTTTTTCTCTCAATTCTCGACTCTCTTCGCTACTATCACAACTTTGATACTCTGAAAAACTAATGATATTGGCGTCATATATTTCTAATCCATACCCCACCCAGTACCATGCATTAATAATAACATCGTACTTTTTGTCGTTGTAACTCAATTTGCCGTTTAATAAACAATCACGCGAATTTGATACTATTTCCAATTTAATATCGTCGTAATCACAAGACCAAACTGCTGCAAAGTCAGTAAAAGCCGGAAGAACCCTTTTACAGCCGATAAGCGGATACATGCTAAACAATATAACCAGCAAAACTGTTAATATAGCTTTGGAAATTTTTTTTAACGCTTTTTGTTTCATTACAATTACCCCTCTGAGTCATTTGCTTCATTCCAAAACTATATATCCCACTATAAACGGATTATAGTTTAATAAAAAATCATCAAAAGAATCTACTTCTGGTAGATAAGCATTCTTTCCGATATACACGAGACTTGACACTTCTCCCGTTGTCTCATCTGTTTCAATAACTCTGTTTATATAAAATGTGTGTAAACCTTGTAAAAGATTACCATTGTTCCATCCGGAATAAATATAGTGATTACTTTCTGTCAACAAAACAGTAGATTTAAATTTAGTAAAGTTTGAATATTTTTCATATTTTATTCCGTGCCTCTTAAAATATCTATATATTTTTCTCGGACTCGAACCCAAACTGCCCCATCCGACAGAATATTCTATTCCCCAAATTTCAAAATCTTTAATAACTTCGGAAAGTTTCTTTGGTTGACCGATAGCTATCATTAAATTATATACGGATATTACTTCGCAACCGACACCGCTAAAATCGGAAAAACCGAGTTTAAACCCTTCAACACTGTGCTGATCGTCAATATATTCATCACCTGTATACCTACCTGTTGTTTCCTCTTGCCGTTCGTTCGCGTCTTCGTTTTTATACGCTTGAATTTGTTCTGCGGTCTCGGAGACAATAACGTACGTAACAATGACCGCCGCTATAATTAAACAAACTAAACTGACCCCACGTGCGGATTTTGTTTGTTTTTTCGAGGCGGACGTATCGATTGTAACAGGCGTCAACTTATCCGTTGATGCGTCCAACAAATTAAGCGTAGTGGTTTCGGTTGCCGAAGTAGGATCTAAAAGAGTTGTATCTCCGTCGACTATACCTTGAAGTAAATCGCTAAATGCTTTATCTTCCTTGTACCAAGAAACGTAATAATCCTCGCCGTTTATAGTAAGTTTAGGTGCAAGTCCGCCGTTTTCGTCTAAATACGAAGTTGTAAAAACCTCTAAACAATAAGATGTAAACGACCAAGCGATATCGTGGGCAACAAAACTACACGTAATTTCATCATCACTGCCGGTTATGTTTACAAGGTTAGTGCAAAAAGATACGTTCCCATTGCTTTCCGTAGTTAACTCTGTACCGTTTTCGGGGAAAACCTCATCTAAAAGGTCTACATAACGATCGTCTTCGATGCTTGTATCGTAATACGGATCAAAAAACTCATCATAACCTTCGTCGTCTGCGTCGGTTTCGGTTGCGTACACAGATAAAACGTTTGCTTTAAAAAAGTCCGTAGTCGTAAAGTTTACAAACATTACGCACGATAAAAAAACCGCTACGAACATAACAGCTTTTTTTAGTAAGAACTTTGCCATTTAAACACTCCTTTGCCGATAAAACTATCGGCGCAATTTAATTGTGATAAAATATTACACCTTAACATGAAGTTTGTCAATACTTTTTTGAAAAAATACGGAAAAACGAACTAAACTATTAGTTGAGTTAGGCTGTTTTTGATGATAAAAAACAAAAACCACCCGTAAATATCGGGCGGAAAGTTGCTTAAAAATAAGTGGTAATCGACCTATAGAGGCACTTTTAATTATTTTGAGCGTTTTTTGACTTAAGTTCTTGTAAAATTTCGGTTAAAAGTTTTTCTGTTGCGGTAGGCTCGTCGGGTTTAGCCGTCTCAGGATTTTCGACGTGCTTTTTGGGCGCGAGGTCGGGGTGGCGTTTTGCATATCTGCTAAGCCATTTTTCTTCTAAATCGGTAAGTTCTTCGTCGTTATCGAGTTTGCGCTGAACTTCTTTGGTAAGTCTTTCGTTAACGTCTGCCAAATCCTTTGCTTTATTGATAAGTTTAACTATCGTGAAAACAACTATGGCGATAATGAAAAAGTTAATAATAGCGTTTATGAAAGCGCCCCAATCTATATAAATCGAGTTAGTTAAGTCCACAACGCCGTCGACTTCCACTTTTTTAAGATAAGTGTAAATTCCGTCAAGCGAATTACTACCCATAACAAGCGACAGCACCAAGTTGATAATCGGTTTAATGATATGGTCGCTTAGCGCCGTTACTATTGCTGTAAAAGCAGAACCTACGATTACGCCGACGGACAAATCGACCACGTTACCGCGGGTGATAAACGTTTTGAATTCCTTTAAAAGTTTTTTCATCTTTACTTCTTCCTTATATTTATTTGTATTTATCGGGCTTATAATGTCAAAAAAGTCCGCCTATAAGCCCGTTATCGCCCTTTTTACATCTTTTCGGGCGTCTTAACGCCGATTAAAGACAAGGCTTTTTTGAGAGCGTATCTCGTCGCCTTTGTAAGTTGAACCCTATACGCGGTAAGATCCTCGTCTTCGGAGATTATTTTGCAATCGAAGTAAAACTTATTGTATGCTTTACTTAACTCTACGGCAAACCTTGTTACATAACAAGGCTCGTACTTTTCGGCGGCGTTTTTAACTTGTTCGGGGAAGGTTTCGAGTACGGAACACAAATTGAACTCGTCCTCGTTAACGTCGATTTTCGACCAATCGACATTCTCGTTTAAGCCTTCCGCCCTCGAAATAACGGAATTACAGCGGGCGGCTGTGTATTGGCAGTACGGCGCCGTTTCGCCGTCGAAATTGAGCACTTTGTCGTAACTAAACACGACGTCTTTAATTTTATTGTTATAAAGCATGCCGAACACTGCCGCGCCCACGCCTACCGCACGAGCGGTTTCCTCTTTGTTTTCGAGGTTCGGATTCTTTTCGTCGATTATGGAAAGGGCTTTTTCGTAGCAACGATCTAAAACGTCTTCTAAAAGCACAACGTGCCCCTTACGGGTACTCATAGACCCGTTTTCCAAAGATACCATACCGTAAGCAACGTGCACCATATCCTTAGCCCAAGGCTTATCCATAAGTTCCAAAACCTTAAAAATCTGTTGGAAGTGAAGATTTTGCTGGTACGCCACCACGTAAAGGCATTTATAGAAATCGTAAGTATCTTTACGGTATATCGCGGCGGTAATGTCGCGGGTTGCGTATAAACTTGCCCCGTCCGACCTTAAAATAATACACGGCGGCATACCGTATTTTTCCAAGTCGACGACCATTGCGCCTTCGCTTTCGACTAAAAGCCCGTCTTGTTTAAGCTCTTCGACGACGGGCGCCATTTTATCGTTATAAAAACTCTCGCCCGCGTAGGAATCGAACTTTATGTCCAAAAGTTCGTAAATCTTATCGATTTCCTTTAAAGTAATCTCTTTAAAGTAATTGAAAAGCGCAACGCACTCGACGTCGCCCGTTTCTATTTTTTTAAAGTAAGCCCTCGCCTCGTCGTCCATAGCGGGGTTAAGTTCGGCTTCTTCGTGGTATCTGACGTAAAGTTCCGTAAGCCCTTTAAGACCTTGCGTTTTTACAACGTTTTCGCCGTCCCAATGTTTGTAAGCGTAAATAAGCTTACCGAACTGCGTACCGTAGTCGCCCAAATGGTTTATGCCTACGACGTTATAACCTAAGCATTTGTATATGCGGTAAAGCGCCGCGCCTATGACCGTCGTGGATAAATGCCCGATATGGAAAGGTTTGGCGATGTTTATCGACGAATAATCGATACAAATCGTTTTGCCTTCGCCGACTTTACTTGCGCCGTAATTCAAACCTTCTTTTAAAACCGAATCCAAAACGCCCTTCGTAAAGCCTTTTCTGTCTAAGCGGAAGTTTAGGTATCCGCCGACGCACTCGACCGAAGAAACCCCGTCTACATTAGGAAAAGCCTCACAAAGTTCCTTAGCGATAACCATCGGGGATTTTCTTAAAGCTTTTGAAAATCTAAAGCAAGGAAGTGCGTAATCGCCGACTTCTTTTGTAGGGGGGATTTCGATAAAACCTTCTATATCCTCTGCCGTAAAACCTTCTACGGCTATGTTTTTAGCAATAATCTTTTTATAATTCATAAATTTACCTTCTTCGAAATATTTTATCACATAATCGCAGAAAAGACAACAAATAAGATTGAATTTTTACTAAATTTGTGATATATTGTATTTGCTTAAAAAAATTAATACCTTTCCTTAGGAGATTTTATATTATGAAACTCGGCGTAGTAGGACTTCCGAACGTCGGAAAATCCACACTTTTTAACGCAATCACCCATGCCGGCGCAATGGCGGCTAACTTTCCTTTCTGCACGATAGAGCCGAATGTCGGCGTCGTTGCCGTGCCGGACGAAAGACTTAATAAACTTGCGGCGCTTTATAACTGCAAAAAAATAGTACCCGCCACTATCGAATTTGTCGATATAGCGGGACTTGTTAAGGGTGCGTCGAAAGGCGAAGGACTCGGCAATAAATTTTTGTCGCATATAAGGGAAGTCGACGCAATAGTACACGTCGTACGTTGCTTTAAAGACGAAAACGTTACCCACGTTGAAGACAGCGTCGACCCGGTAAGAGATATCAATATAATTAATTTGGAACTGATACTTTCCGATATGGAGGCTGTCGAAAAACGCCTCGATAAAGCAAAATCGATGATAAAAACCGGCGATAAAAAATACGCCGAGGAAGCCGAACTTTTATCCCGCATTTACGCTTGTTTGGAAAGCGAAAAACCCGTTAGGTCGCTCGATTTTACCGACGAGGAAAAAGATTACGTCAAAGGATTGTTCCTTTTAACGTCTAAACCGGTAATTTACGCGGCAAATATTTCCGAAGATGATTTGGGAAAAGACGAAGATTCCGTCCCGATGGTAAAAGCCGTTAAAAATTTCGCTAAAAACGAAGGTAGCGAAACTTTAGTTATCTCCGCTAAGTGCGAAGAGGAAATATCCGAACTCCCCGTAGAAGAACAAAAAGACTTTTTAGACGCTTTAGGGCTTACGGAAAGCGGACTTAATCGCTTGGTTAAAGCCTCGTATCGCCTTTTGGGACTTATGAGCTTTTTGACCGCCGGCGAACCCGAAACCCGCGCTTGGACTATTAAAATCGGCACGAAAGCGCCGCAAGCCGCAGGCAAAATCCACACAGACTTCGAACGCGGATTTATTCGCGCAGAAGTCGTCGAGTACGAAACTTTACTCGAATGCGGAAGCCTTTCCGCCGCCCGCGAAAAAGGCAAAGTGCGCTCGGAGGGCAAGGAATACGTCATGCGCGACGGCGACGTCGTATTGTTTAGATTTAACGTGTAACCTTTTCGTTTCGTTCTAGTGCTTGCTTTTTATTATGTTTTAATATATATTTCATTATTTAACCATAATATCACACATTAAAAACCGCCGAAAGTGGGGCTATAAGCCCGTTTTCGGCGGTTTTTAGTTTTTTGTAACGATTTAAGTTTTTTAATGTTTGTGTTTTACGTTTATCGCTCTAACATATCAAAACGGCTTCCTCAAAAAGCGGAAGCCGTTGTTTTTTAATTATTAAAAACTATTCTAAGTCCGTTCTTGTTAAAACAAACTCTTTTCTAAGCAGGCTTTTTTCGCCAGTTCTGCCCGTATAGTCGTAAGTTACTTCGAATTTAACGTTGTTTTTGTAACCGCTTATGCGTGCTATAAAAATCCGAGCCTCGTAATTATCTCTAAATCGGCGTCCGGCGATATCTACCTTTTCCGCATCAAAAATAATAACAAAATCGTCGAAATCGATATCGTGAACGTATGCCACAATATTTGTCGTTACACCATCGAGGGTAAGCGTCCCTTGCGGAAACGTAAGATTATCGACGGTAGTTAATGCTATTTGAATTTCGTCGTCGTAATAATTCCATTGTGCGTGAAAGTCGCTAAAATTTGGCACTGTATTACATCTTGATGCAGTCAAAGGAGCCATGACGAAAACAACAACCACAAACAAGACAAAAATGCAATTAACTATCTTTTTTAAATTCTTTTTCATACAATCTACCCATTACGCATTATCTAAAGAATCATCCGTAGGTATAGGAATCTGTTTTCTTAAAAGAACAAGTTCTCTCCCGACGAGTGATTCGTCACCACTGATATTATCTTTCATTATTGTAAACTTTACCGAAGTTTTATACCCATCAAAACCAACCGCTAATAAAAGCGCCTCCGCCTCTTTTTTAGCATCTTCTAATAATTCCTCGGCGGGTTCGGGTTGCCCGTCCCAAAGAAAATGGTCAATGCTGATTTTTTCGGCATCATAAAGTTGTCCGTAGTTTCCTGAAGAATAAACCGGAAACAAAAACGAATACTCTACATCATTATACCACAAACTACCTTCTAATATATCCGTTGATATACCCGTGGACGTAAAAGTAATTTTAATATCATCATATTCGCACGACCAAACCGCCGCAAAATGGCAGAATTTCGGAAAAAACGAATCACACCCCATCAATGTAAAAGCAATTAATACCGCTAAAATTATCGATAAAAAACTTCTTAACATATTTTTACGAAGACTTTTGCAATTACAGTTAATATTATCCATGATTTATCCCCAAATTAATGTTTTAGATTTATAAAATGACATAACCGACTCTAAATTGTCCATAATTACAATTCTTAAAATTATCAATATTAGGCTCTGTGTGCTTGCCTATGCAATTGTATGCGGTATAAGATATTATCGTCGACTCTTCAACTTCAATTACATTTCTCCGAACATAAAAAGTATGTATCCCTTGGGTCCAAGGTGCGTTCCAAAATGATTCGATATAATGCTCGCTTTCCGATGATGTAACTGCATTTTTAAACCTGTTATAGTTAGTACGCTTTACATAATTTATAGCTTTCTTATCTAAGTAGCGATAGATTGTTTTAGGCTCTGAACCAAACTTACCCCATGCTATAGCATATTCTATAGCCCATCTTTCAAAGTCGTATATGACTTGTGATAAATATTGCGGGTCCTCTAAATCTATCATTAAGTTGTAAACAGAGGCAACTTCGCATCCAACCGACGAAAATGTTGTAAACCCGAATTTATATTCAGAAAGTATAGTGTCATGCTGTTCTTCAATATATATACCTAACGCCAACCCTGAACCGGTAGACGAAGGCGTTTCAAGACTTTGATTTGCCGTATAATTGCTTTCAGCCCTAATTTGTTCCGCAGTTTGCGTAACAACGACGTAAGCGACAATCGTAACGGCTACGATTATCAATGCCGTGAAAAAACCGCATAACGAAGTAATCGATATATTTTCATCGTCATTATTCGCGTTAAGGTTGTTTGTATTCGGGTAGCTATCCAAAGGTATCTCGTCGATATCTGCGTAAGGATTTTCTAATAATCTATACAAGTTTTCTTCTTCTTCAAAATATATTGATTGCAACAAGTTGCTTAGGGGTTTTGAAGAAGAATACAGCTCAACATTATATGTGCCGATTTCCGTGTAAAGCGTAGTTTCCAACCCTCCTACATCGTCAACGTTTACCGTAGAGATTATAGGCTCGGAATTACCGACTTCGTCGCAAATAGTCGCTATAACACTCGCTTCGATGTCGGCTTCTTCATTTGGCGGATAAAAAGTAAGATTATAATCAAGATCCCCGAATTCATCGGACTCATATGTTGTGGAAAAGTTGACAACGCCTTCCTCGTTAGTTTGGAGTTGTGTACACTCATCTTTAAATACTAACGGTAAAAGTTGTACGTATCTCGTGTCTTCTGCAAGATCCTCGGGCGTAAGCATGTCATCGTCATCGTCGGTTTCCGTGGCGTAAGCGGACAACACGTTTGCTTTAAAGAAGTCTGTAGTCGTAAAGTTTACAAACATTACGCACGATAAAAAAACCGCTACAAACATAACAGTTTTTTTGAGTAAAAGTTTTTGCATATAAAACTCCTTTGCCGAAAAAACTTTCGGAGCGTTCATTGATAGGTAAATAATACTACTAAGAGGAAAAATTGTCAATACTTTTTTGAAAAAACTTGAAAAAACGAACTAAACTATTAGTTGAGTTAGCGTTTCTCGGTATCGTTTTTGGTAATTTAGTCCACGAAAAAACCGTCGAAAGTGGGGCTATAAGCCCGTTATCGGCGGTTTTTTGTTTTTGGCAATTTCAATGATTTAAATTTGCATTTTTAAACAATCTTAAGTTTTTTCGATTTAAACGATTTAAATTTTTACGATTCTAAGCAATCTTTGGTTGTTTGCGATTAAAAACTATTTTAAGTTTTTTGCGATTTTAACGATTTGATTTTTTTGTAATTTTAACGTTATCGTGCCATAGTAAAACGGCTTCCGCAAAAAACGGAAGCCGCTTTTTTAATTGTTAAAAACTATTAAGCTTTTTCGATTTCGGAGAAATACTTAATGGTTCTTACCATCTGAGAGGTATAAGAGTTTTCGTTATCATACCAAGAAACAACTTGTACCTGATAAGTATCTTCGTCGATCTTTTGAACCATAGTTTGGGTAGCATCGAATAAGGAACCGTACTTCATACCGATAACGTCGGAAGAAACGATTTGGTCTTCGTTGTAACCGAAAGATTCGTTGGATTGAGCCTTCATAGCGGCGTTGATACCTTCAACGGTAACGTCTTTACCTTTAACGACCGCAACCAAAATAGTGGTGGAACCGGTAGCGGTAGGAACACGTTGAGCGGAACCGATAAGTTTGCCGTTGAGTTCGGGGATAACAAGACCGATTGCCTTAGCAGCGCCGGTGGAGTTAGGAACGATGTTCATAGCGCAAGCGCGGCTTCTTCTTAAGTCGCCCTTTCTTTGCGGACCGTCTAAAGGCATTTGGTCACCGGTGTAAGCGTGAACGGTTGTCATGATACCGCTTTGGATAGGAGCGTAATCGTTTAACGCTTTGGTCATAGGTGCCAAGCAGTTAGTGGTGCAGCTTGCTGCCGAAATGATATGATCTTCTTTAGTTAAGGTGTTGTGGTTTACGTTGTAAACGATGGTGGGAAGATCGTTTCCTGCAGGAGCGGAAATAACGACGTTCTTAGCGCCTGCGTCGATGTGTGCCTGTGCTTTAGCCTTGCTGGTATAGAAACCGGTGCATTCTAAAACGACGTCGACTTTGAGTTTCTTCCAAGGAAGATCCTGAGCCTTGGGGCAAGCATAAATAGTGATTTCTTTGCCGTCAACGATGATTGAACCGGGGGTTACTACGGTCTTGCCGTCTTCTGCTAAAACAGCGTCCTTATAAGAAACCTCGTGTTCTCTTGCGTAGTTACCTTGAGTGGAGTCATACTTTAAAAGATGAGCGAGCATCTTGGGGCTTGTTAAATCGTTGATAGCAACGATGGTGTAACCCTTTGCACCGAACATCTGTCTGAAAGCAAGACGACCGATTCTGCCGAAACCGTTAATTGCAACTTTTACATTTGCCATAATTTATAAAATCTCCTTCAATGATTAATAATTTTTTGTTTTTTGCTTTAAAAGCATTTTATCAATGTAATTATAGTAAATAATTACTTTTTCGTCAATTAATTAAACGCCTTTTGCGATTTATCGGTAAAAATTTTACGATTTTACCCTATTTTAATCAAAAAAACAACTTAAATACGACGTAACCCTCTATTTTAAGTTGTCGGGATTAAGGCATTCGAGTTCTTTTATCACGAAAAGCCCGTCTTTTCTTATTAACACGTCGTCGAACCATATTTCGCCGCCGCCGTACTCTTTGGTCATTATAAGCACTAAATCCCAATGTAGTGCGGAGATGTTGCCGTTAGAGCAGTCCTCGTACGAGCACCCCGGCGTAAAATGTATCGACCCCGCGATTTTTTCGTCGAACAATATATCGCCCATCGGCTTCGTAACATACGGATTTACGCCGATGGCAAACTCGCCTACGTATCTTGCGCCTTCGTCGACGTCGAATACTTTTTCGACTTCAGAAGAACCGTTTGCCGTCGCTTTGACGATTTTTCCCTTTTTAAATTCCAAACGGATGTTTTCGTATCTTACGCCGCCTTGAACGGAGGGCGCGTTGTAAGTAATATATCCTTCCACGCTGTCTTTTACGGGTGCGGAATAAACCTCGCCGTCGGGAATGTTACATTCGCCCGCGCATTTTACCGAACCTATGCCCTTTATCGAAAACTTAAGGTCGGTATCTTTAGCGATAAGCCTTACCTTATCCGTCTTATCCATAAGCGATTTTAAACTGTCCATCGCCTTGTCCATTTTTTCGTAGTCGAGCGTGCAGACGTCGAAAAAGAAATCTTCGAAAGCCTCGGTAGACGTTGCGGACTGCTGCGCCATCGACGGCGAAGGATATCTTAAAATCACCCAGCGTGTGTTGTTTACGCGTTTTTCGTGATGAACGGGGTAACCGTATATCGTCGAATACGCCGCGTCTTTTTCTTTTGGAACGTCTGAAAGTTCGAAAGCGTTCGCGCCGCCGCGGATTCCGATGTAACAATCCATATCGTCCATCATATATCCGTCGTATTTCGCCCAAAGCGACAAAGCCTCGTCGTTCGCACCCGAAATTTGCGCGCGCATAACGGAATGATCACGCAAAACGGCAAAAGGATACGCCCCTTTGGAATAAACTTCGGTTATTACTTCTTTTACAAGGTCCGTTACCTCTCCGAATCCTTCGATCATAACCTTTTCGCCCGCTTTTACGCGAATAGAATGGTTGACCAAAACTTTTGCAAGTTTATTTAGCCTCGGATCTTTCATTATATATATTACCTCTTTTTTAATTCTTCGGCGGTTGCCGTTAAAATTTTCCTTAAAAGTTCGACGTCGTCTAAATTTTCGATTTTGCGCATAAAACGCTTGGCACCCTCGTAAGGGTGTTCGCTTTTTAGTCCGTAACCGTCGTTTGCAGAAATCTCTTTTATCAAAACTCTGTTATCGTATAATCCGCCGACGTGTACGCCCTCATAATAAAAAAGATATTCGCCCATCATAGGCTTAAACGTAATGTTACCCGTAGGGGATAACTCGTCGATGACGTAATCTCTAAACTCTTTGCTTGTTGGCATCGTTCACCTCAAAAACAGCCGATAACGGGCTTATAGCGGGGTTTTTGTTACTTAGTTTAACTTTTCTAAAAGCGAGTCCGCGACGCACAAGCCGTTTGCGGAGGCTTGCTGAAGCCCGCGGGTTAAGCCCGCCCCGTCGCCCATCGAATACAAGCCTTTTACGCTTGTTTCGAAAGTATTGTCGACCACGACGGAGTTAGAGTAAAATTTGACTTCTATACCGTAAAGCAATGTTTCGTCGCTGGCAAGACCGGGGGATACTTTATCGAGGGCGTATATCATTTCTATAATATCCGTCATGATTCTGTGCGGCAAAACAAGCGACAAATCGCCGGGGACGGCGTCTTTCAAGGTCGGGATAAGGTTGTTTCTCGTAAGTCTTTCTTCTGTAGTTCTTCTTCCCCTTCTTAAATCGCCGAAACGTTGTACTAAAATCTTGCCGTCGCAAAGCATATTGGAAAGTTGAGCGATGTGTTTTGCATACTCTATCGGCGTTTTAAAAGGCTTGGTGAAGTTTTTTGAAACCAAAATCGCAAAGTTAGTGTTTTTGGTTTTAAATTCCTTGCTCTTGTACGCGTGGCCGTTAACTACGGCAAGACCGTTTTCGTAATATTCCGTTGCGACTTCGCCCGACGGGTTTGTGCAGAAAGTTCTTACCTTGTCGTCGAAAGTCTGCGAATAATACACGAGTTTTGCCTCGTAAAGATTGCGGTTAAGTTCGTCCATTACCTCGTCACGGCACTCTACCCTTACGCCGATGTCGACGGTGCCGACTTTTGTGGCGATATCGTGCTTACGGCAAATACCTAAGAACCACTCGGAACCTTCCCTGCCGATACCGGTTACGATTTTATCCGAATAGTAAGTTTCGCCTTTATCGGTAATTACGCCCTTGCATTTTTCATCCTCGATAACGATGTCGGTTACCATTGTGTTAAACAGCATTTCGACGCCGATTTCTTCCAAGTGACGCTGAAGCCTCGTATAAATTTTATAGCCTTCTTCCGTACCCAAGTGACGAATGGGGCATTCTATGAGTTTCAAATTAGCGCCTATAGCCTTACGTCTTATTTCACGGATTTCGTCCTCTTTGTCGAGCCCGTAAACAAAATCGTCTGCGCCGAATTTTAGATAAATATCGTCGGAACGCTTAATAAGTTCCACCGCTTTTTCGTAACCTAAAATATTTTGCAAGTTGCCGCCGACGTCCGGGGATAAGGAAAGTTTTCCGTCCGAAAACGCACCCGCACCCGCAAAACCCGTCGTTATGGAGCACGGTTTACAACCCGCACAAACACCCGTGTAGCGCTTTGGGCAATTGCGTTTTTCGATACTTCTACCCTTTTCGATAATCAAAACTTTCAAATCGGGGCGTTTTTCTTTAAGTTCGTAGGCACAAAAAATACCCGAAGGACCCGCGCCGATAATTATGACGTCGTAATTTTTGTTAGAATTCATCAGACACCTCTTAATATCTTTCGCAACCGATGTGCGACAAAATTAATTCCTTTGATATTGTAGCACAACCACGTAAAAATAGCAAATAATTAACTAAAATTATCAGCTCAAATGTGGATTTTTGCCGTTTCTTCACATTATCGTTGTAAAGTTGAGTAATTTATGCTAAAATATATGTAAAATTACTGTTTCGGCAATATTGTTTGCCGACAAGCGGACTTTTATGACTGAAATTTTAGCACCTTGCGGAAGCAAAGAAAGTTTTTACGCCGCGATTAACGGAGGCGCAAACGCCGTATACTTAGGGCTCGATTTGTTTTCGGCAAGAAAAAACGCCGAAAACTTTACAAGGGATAATCTACCCTTTTATATAACTTACGCACATATACTCGGCGCAAAAGTTTACGTTGCGTTAAACACTTTGGTCGGCGATAAAGAACTGCCGAATTTTTTATCGTACGTCGAGTTTTGTAACGATAGCGGGGTCGATGCAATCATCGTACAAGATATGCTTTTGGGTAAGTATCTTAAAAACAGGTTTCCCGATTTAGAACTTCATTTGTCGACGCAAGCGGGCGTTAACAACGTTTACGGGGCAAGGCTCGCAAAAGAATACGGATTTAAACGGGTCGTCCTTGCGAGAGAAACGCCTATCGGCGAAATTAGAAAAATCACAAAAATTATAGAAACCGAGGTTTTCGTGCAAGGTGCGCTTTGCACGGCTTTTTCGGGACAATGTTATGCATCGAGTTTTGCAGGAAACAATAGCGGCAACCGAGGACTTTGCAAGCAACCTTGCAGAAAACTTTACACTCTTAAAAACGCTAAAATTAACAAAAAAGGTTACAACATATCCCTTGCGGACTTATCCGTGAAAGATAAAGTTTTCGATTTGTTAGACGCGGGCGTTACCTCGCTAAAAATTGAAGGGAGAATGCGTAAACCTTCTTACGTTTATTATGCGTCAAAGTATTATTTTGAATTACTAAGCGGCAAAAACCCGTCTATAAGCCCGTTATCTCGCAGTTTTAAGCGCGGCAATTACACTTTCGGGTTAGGATTCGGGCAAGATGGCAACATGATTTCGGATAAAGTGCAAAGCCACGTCGGAGAAAAAATCGGCAGCGTGATTAACGTGAACGCTAAAACGCTTTCGGTAAATTCCCTACACAAATTTTCAAGCGGTGACAGCGGCAAAATTTTGCGTGACGGCTATGAAACGGGAAACTTTACCGTAACCGACCAAAACAAAATAGTTTATCAAGGTAGCGCAAAAGAAGGCGACGACGTCACTTTAACTACGGATATCGTACTCGAAAAAAAATATTTAAACGATGTAAAAAGTCTACCTATAAGCCTGTTATCACGATTTTTTGCAGGTCAGCAAGCCGAAGTTACCGTTAACGTAAACGATAAAACTTTTGTAGTTAAGTCCGACTTTTTGCTTGAAAAGGCTTCGAAAAGACCTTTAAGTGAGGAGGAAATATCGCTTAATCTTTCTAAGTGCGGCGAATATCCTTTTTTGCCTAAAGTAAGCGTGGAAACGGACGGGGTCTTTATCGCTAAAAGTCAACTCAACGCCTTTAGACGTTTTCTTTACGAAAGTATAGTAAACAAAATTGCGCCGATGAGGAAAAGACAAAGCGTAAACTACGATATAAACAATTCAATTTCTTTACTTGATAGCAAATCGCTATTAATTATCGACGAGGATTTTGAAAGTATTAGTAACTTTAATTTCGACGTCGCGGTTTTTGCGCCGAAAAACTACCACGACAAATATTTATTCGATAAGTTTTTCAGCGACTTACAAAGCCACTCTTGTCAAAAATATTTATACCTTCCCCCACTATACAACACCGCCGATAACGGGCTTATAGCCCCGCTTTTAAGTAAATTCGACGGCGTTTACGTCGACGGATATTACGGGATTGAACTATCTAAAGAATATAACATACCTTGCATTTTAGGTAGCGGCGCAAACATATATAACTCGGTTTCGGCACATTATTTGTCAAGCGTTGTAACAGACTACGTTGCGTCTAAAGAATTAACGCTGTCGTCGCATAAAAGTATAGGCGGATACTATTATTCCGCAGGCGGGCTGAAAGTTATGGATTTATGCTATTGCCCTTTCGGTAAAACTTGTAACGACTGCGCGGGTACCGATTACTCCTCTTTATCCGACGGCGAACACGATTATATTTTACGAAGAATCAAACTAAACGGTTGTAGATTCGAAGTCTATAACCCCTATCCCCTTCTTTCCGACGGTGCGAAAAAACAAGCGTTTAACTTTATAACGCTTACAAGTAAGCAAAAAATATCGCTTCTTAATGAACGTGAAAACCCGCTTAATGCTAAAAATTTATTTACAAATTACACTACAGGTCATAGTAAAAAGCCGCTTTTATAAGCGGCTTTTTTAACGCGTAACTTTGTATACGCCAAAATATAATTTTTTATTGTGTATAAATTTAGTTTGCGCTTTTAAAAAGCGTTTTTACTACCGACGACATCTGCGCTTTTGATTGTTGCTTTCTTTAGACATTCCGAGATGCTTTTACCTTGCAATAAGCCTACAAGATAGGTTGCCGCAAAACTATCCCCTGCGCCGACCGTCGAAACAACTTTTACCTTTTTGGCGGGTTCGAAATAATTTTTTCCGTCCTTTAAGCAATAAACGAAAGCCCCGTTTTCGCCGCAAGTCAGAACTACTTGTTCGATATTATTATAGTTTAAAGACAGTTTTGAAATCCCGTCTTCTACCTTACAAACGTTTAGGACTTTTTTACATACATATTCGATCTCGGAATCGCTAACCTTTATTATATTTGCGTTTTCAAGGCAAAATTTAATAATTTCATCGTTAAAAAAGGGCTGACGTAAATTGAGATCGCAAAAGACCGTGCTTATATTCGCCGATGAGATTAATTTTTTTACAACAGCAAAATTGTTATTGCTTCTTAACGCCAATGTGCCGAAATATAAAACGTCGAAACTATTTGAAAAAACTTCCTCGCTAGCATCGATTTCGTCGTAAGCGACGTTGTTTAAAATATTATATTCGGGGACGCCGCTTTCGTTTAACTTTACCAAACACTTACCGGTCGGCAAATTGTTTTTGAAAATATATCGACAATCAACGCCCGTATTGCTAATACTATTTAGCGCTTCTTTACCTAATTCATCGTTGCCTACGGCGGATAACAAGTATACTTTAGCCCCGCATTTTGCGGCATGAACGGAAAAATTGAGCGGCGCACCGCCTAAAGATTTTTCCTTATCGTACTCGTCGAAAATTATTTCGCCGAAAGATATAATTTTAACATTATCTATCATACTATTAACAAAAAACATCGATAATCGACCTATAGAGGGACTTTTTTTAAATAACACATATTATGCCCCTCTATAGACAATTACGTTTTTATAGCAAAAAAGCACGGAATAATGCCGTGCTTTTTTAGTTAAAGTGCGGTTTCTAAAAAGAAACGCTACACATAATTAATTAAACCAATTCGATGATTGCCATCTTAGAAGCGTCACCGCGACGTTCACCTAAAGAATAAATTCTGGTGTAGCCGCCGCCTTGACCTAACTCTTCCTTACGCTGAGCGTATTTGGGAGCGATTTCGTTAAAAATCTGTTCGATCAAGGGGTGTTTAATACCATGTGTTCTTTCTTTGAACTCCGCCTTTTTTTCCTTAGCTTCTTTGGTAAGAGTGAACTCGTGAAGTTTAGACATAATTTGTCTTCTTGCGGCAAGTTTCTTGGGACCGTCTTTAATAACGGTTTTAGTAACTTCTTTACCCTTTGCGTCGGTAGTCGTAACCTTAGTTTCGATGGTATCTTCGTAAGAATTTACCGCTAAGGTAATAATTTTTTCAACGTAAGGACGAAGTTCTTTTGCGCGCATTTCAGTTGTTTCTATTCTTCCGTACCAAAGTAGTTTGGTCGCTTGGTTTTTTAAGACCGACTGTCTTTGAGTAGCGGTCATACCTAATTTTCTGGCCATGATTTTTAGTCCTCCTGTTCTTTGAGCGATAAGCCGTAGCTTGAAAGTTTCAAAATAACTTCGTCAAGTGATTTTTTGCCAAGGTTACGGACTTTAAGCATATCGTCTTCTGTCTTTTTGGTTAAATCTTCAACCGTGCGGATATTGGCACGTTTCAAGCAGTTATAGGAACGAACCGTAAGGTCCATATCCTCGATACTCATTTCTAAAATACCGGACATTTTATCGTTTTCGTGCATCTTCAAAATATCGGGTACGGACTGACTTAGTCCGACGAATAAATTGATATGTTCTTGAACGAGTTTAGCCGAAAGCGAAATAACGTCTCTTGCGGCGCAAGTGCCGTTTGTTGTTACTTCCAAAATAAGTTTATCGTAGTCTGTACTTTGCCCCACCCTCGTGTTTTCCACGACGTAATTTACTTTAGTAACGGGAGCGTATTTAGAGTCGACCGCGATGTAGCCTATTTCGTCGGTTTTGTTGCAATCGGCGCCCTGATAGCCTCTGCCGCAGCCGACGGTGATTTCCATATCTAAAACCGCGCCGTCGGAAAGCGTACAAATATAGGTGCCTGGATTTGCGACTTCGATGTCGGCGGGGAGTTCGATATCCTCTGCCGTAACGACGCAAGGTCCGTATTTTTTGATAGTTACCGTTTCTTTAAAGGAAGGGTCGGACGAGACTGTTCTGAAAGCGATTTCCTTAATGTTAAGGACGATTTCGGGAACGTCTTCTTTAACACCCTTAATAGTTGAAAATTCGTGTTTAACACCGAGTTCGGGGGCAAACTTTATACCTTGTGCAGCCGCACCCGGAAGCGATGAAAGCAAGGTTCTTCTTAAAGCGTTGCCAAGCGTCATACCGTAACCTTTTTCCAAAGGCTCGCAAACGACTTTCGCATAACTTTTATCTTCACTTTCAAAAGCAACGATGTTGGGCATATCTATTTCCATCATAGAAATATTACCTCCTGAATTTTTGTTTTTAGTAACAAAGTTAAAAACCTAATTACTTGGAATACAACTCGACTATCATGTGTTCCGAAATCTGAGCGTCGATATCTTCTCTTGTCGGAAGTGCGATAACCTTTCCTTTAAGTGTTTCAGGATCGAAGTCAACCCATTTGGGCATTGCTCCGTTTTTAGCAACTTCTTTTAATTGAGTGAAGTATTTGTTGTTCTTCTTGTTTTCCTTAACAGCAACTTCGTCACCGGCTTTAACTTGGTAAGAAGCGATGTCTACGTTCTTGCCGTTTACCGTGAAATGACCGTGGGTAACTAATTGACGTGCTTGCGAACGGGATTCTGCATAACCCATTCTGAAAACAACGTTGTCTAAACGTCTTTCGAGTAAGGATAACATGTTTTCACCGGTGATACCCTTCATACGGTCGGCTTTTTCGTAATATTCTCTGAACTGACCTTCGAGTACGCCGTAAATTCTTTTAACCTTTTGTTTTTCACGAAGCTGTTGACCGTATTCGGAAACCTTTCTTCTGCTGTTAGCGTGAGGTCCGGGGGCAACGGGTCTTCTTTCGAAAGCACAAGACGCTTTGTAGCATCTTTCGCCTTTTAAGAACAATTTTGCGCCTTCACGTCTGCAAAGACGGCATTTTGAATCTGTATATTTAGCCATAAATAAATATCTCCTTATACTCTGCGACGTTTAGGAGGACGGCAACCGTTGTGTGCAATGGGTGATACGTCCTGAATAAGCGTAACTTCGATACCGCAAACGCCTAAAGCACGGATTGCGGATTCTCTTCCCTGACCGGGACCTTTTACGAATACTTCAACACTTCTTAAACCGTGTTCCATAGCCGCCCTTGCAGCGGTTTCGGATGCTTGTTGAGCGGCAAACGGAGTGGATTTTCTTGAACCGCGGAAGCCTAAAGCACCTGCGCTGCAATGAGAAATCGTGTTACCGTTCATATCGGTTACGGTGATAATTGTATTATTGAAAGACGATTTGATGTGAACTTGTCCCTTATCGACTTTCTTAATCTCTCTACGTTTCTTAATAACTTTTTTAGTTGCTGCCATAGTAACTTGTCACCTCTTACTTTGAAGCCGTCTTTTTCTTAGCGACGGTACGACGAGGACCTTTTCTTGTCCTTGCGTTTCTCTTGGAACTTTGACCTCTTACGGGGAGGTTCTTTCTATGACGAACGCCTCTATACGAACCGATTTCAATAAGACGTTTGATGTTCATTGAGTTTTCGGTTTTAAGTTCGCCTTCTACGTGTAAATTACGTTCAATGTATTCCCTGATTTTGGAAATATCGTCTTCGGTTAAATCCTTAACTCTGGTATCGGGATTTACGCCGGTTTCCGTTAAAATCTTGTTCGATGTAGTTCTGCCAATGCCGAAAATATAGGTAAGGCCGATTTCTACACGCTTATCTCTCGGTAAGTCAACACCGGAAATTCGTGCCATTATTTATTATCCTCCAAAATAATGTGTAAATAATTTAATTAATGATATATATTCGATATCCTTTGCAGGCTAAAGTGTGGATGACTTTAACTTGCAAACGATTTATTTCCCATTAGCCCTGTCTTTGTTTATGATTTTTGTTCTTCGAACAAATTACCATAACCTTACCTTCTCTTTTAATGACCCTGCACTTGTCGCACATAGGTTTAACAGACGGTCTGACCTTCATAATTTTTTGTTCCTCCGATATTATTTGAACTTTTAGTTTTTTGCTTAATGTTTAGGACTTGCTGCGCCAAACGATTCTGCCTTTTGTTAAATCGTACGGACTCATCTCGAGTTTTACCGAATCGCCCGGAATGATTTTGATGTAATTCATTCTTAACTTTCCGGAAATATACGCCGTTATAACAAAGCCGTTCGACAGTTTAACTTTAAACGTTGCATTAGGAAGTGCTTCTAAAATCACGCCTTCTGCTTCGATTACGTCGTTTTTCGACACTATTGATTCCTCCGTTTATTTTTATAGAGTAAGTATTTCCACACCGTTGTCGGTAACGGCGATCGTGTTTTCGTAATGGCTTGACGGCAAACCGTCGCGCGTTACGCACTTCCAGCCGTCGATATCGACGTGGTAATCGCCCATATTTATCATAGGTTCGATTGCCAAAGTCATACCGCGTCTTATTCTTACGCCGACGCCTTTTTTGCCGTAATTGGGAACTTGAGGGTCTTCGTGTAAGTATTTACCTACGCCGTGCCCTACCATATCCCTTACGACCGAAAAGCCGTTAAGTTCGGCATGGGATTGTATCGCATAGCCTATATCGCCTATCGCACCGCCTATAGAAACCGCTTCGACGCCTTTAAAGAAACATTCTTTAGTGACTTCGATAAGCCTCAATTTTTCGGGCGAGCATTTACCGACGGCAAAAGTCCTTGCCGCGTCGGAATGATATCCGTCTAAGATGCATCCGGTGTCTATACTTACGATTTCGCCTTCTTTAAGTACTCTGTCCGAAGGAAAACCGTGTACGACCTGTTCGTCGACGGAAACGCAAATCGTTCCGGGAAAACCACCGTATCCCAAAAAGTTGGGTTTTGCGCCGCGTGCCGTTATATATTCGTAGGCAAAGCGGTCAAGTTCTTTAGTGGTAACGCCTTCGCGAATTTTTTCTTCGAAAATCTTAAGCATATCGCCGACGATGCGGCACGACGCTTTAATTTTTTCGATTTCTTGTGGAGTTTTAATATAAATCATTTTAACACCTTCTCGATTTCTTCAAGCACTTGCGGGACGGGCTTATCGCCGTCAACTTCGAAAAGTAATCCGCATTTTTTGTAGTAATCAATCAGCGGTGCCGTTTTAGCCGTATAAACATCAAGCCGTTTTTGCACAGTCTCGCAGGTGTCGTCGTCACGCTGAATAAGCGCCGCGCCGCACTTACTGCAAGTCGATGCGTTTCCTAAGAAGTCTACGTGATAGGACTCGCCGCACTTAGAGCAAACTCTTCTGCCGGTAAGTCTTTTCATGAGCCTGTCTAAAGGGATAACGATGTCAATAACCGCGTCGACTTTAGCAAACTTTGCCAAAGCTTCCGCTTGCGCGACATCTCTCGGAAATCCGTCGAGGATATAACCGTTTTTGCAACCATCCTCGAGAATTCTTCCCTTTACGAGCTCAACCGTGACCTCGTCGGGGACCAACTGCCCCCTATCGATATAGCTTTTGGCGACTATACCGATAGGAGTTTGGTCTTTTATGTTTTGTCTGAATATGTCACCTGTTGAAATGTGCGGTATGGAATACTTTTCGGAAATCATAGAAGCCTGAGTTCCCTTACCTGCACCCGGTGCACCCAAAAAAACAATGTTCATAATCTCAGCTTTTTATTTTAAGAAGCCTTTGTAATTTTTCATCATAATTTGCGATTCCAAAGCAGTATTGAATTCGAGAGCGACCGATACGCAAATGATAAGACCTGTTGCGCTGAATACGGACGAAGAAGTCTGTAAAACCGTTCTGAATAATATTGCGGGAACCAATGCGATGAACGCTAAGAAGATTGCGCCGAACAAAGTGATTCTGTTCTGTACCTTCTTAAGATAATCTGCGGTAGGTCTGCCCGGTCTGATACCGGGGATAAATCCGCCGTTCTGCTGTATCGTCTTGGAAACGTCTTCAGGGTTAAACTGAAGTGTTGCGTAGAAATACGCGAATGCAAGAATAAGCAAGCAAAGAACAACCATATAAAGCCAGCTGTTCGTACCCATCCATTGTTGCCACCAAATGATAAACTTACCGTTGGGATTAATCATCGTTGCGATAAGTTCGGGGAACGATAAAATGGAGAACGCGAAGATCAAAGGCATAACGCCGGTAGCGTTTACTTTGATGGGGATAACGGTGGATTGTCCGCCGTACATCTTTCTTCCTTTAACCTGCTTTGCATATTGAACGGGAATCTTTCTTTCGGAAAGTTCAACGAAGACGATTAAACCGAATACAACGACGATAACTGCGATGAAGCCGATAAACTGCCACAAAGTAGTTAAGTTGCCGCCGAAGATGCTTTGAAGCATGCTGATGGTTTGTGTACCGACAGTCGTTAAAATACCAACGAAGATGAGAATCGAAATACCGTTAGAAACACCGTTTTCGGTAATTCTTTCGCCGAGCCATACAGTGATAAGAGCACCGGACGAATAGAAAATAACCAAAATAACGTAGCAGAGCCATTTTTGATTCCATAAAAGTTCTGCCATCGGAGTGCCGTTCGTGCTTGTCGTGATTGCAGTGTTACCGTAAGCAATCAAAATACCGACCGATTGTAAAATCGCGAGCACCAACGCACCGATACGGGTAATATTGGATAATTTCTTTTGACCTTCTTCACCTTGTTTGGACAATCTTTCCAAAGCGGGTATTGCAACTGCTAAAAGTTGAATAATAATCGAAGCATTAATGTAGGGACCTATACCCATAGCAAGCCATGTACCTTGGGCAAGCGCGCCGCCTGACATCATTGACATAATGTTGAGATACGAAACGTTCGCAAGATCGGTTTCACTGATTAAGTATCCGCCGATACCGGGAACGGGAATGTAGCATCCCAATCTGTAAATCAAAACGAATAATAAGGTAATCCAAATTTTTCTTCTGATTTCTTTAACTTTAAATGCGTTTTTTAATGTTTCAAACATGTTTATACCCCGCTTTCGGCAAACTACTTAACGATTTCGCAAGTGCCGCCGGCTTTTTCGATTGCTTCCTTCGCGGTTTCGGAGAAAGCAGCCGCCTTAACGGTAAGCGCAACTTCTAAAGTGCCGTTGCCGAGTACCTTTAAGCCTCTGGCCTTTTTAACTTCTTTAACAAGACCAGCTTGGTATAAAGTTTCGTAATCTACTACGGTACCTTGTTCGAAAGCGTTGAGAACGTCAACGTTTACGACTGCGTATACCTTTTTGAAGTAATTGTTGAAACCACGCTTCGGTGAACGTCTGATAAGAGGCATTTGACCGCCTTCGAAACCAGGACGAACGCCGCCGCCGCTTCTCGCCCATTGACCTTTGTGGCCTCTGGTGGAAGTTTTGCCCATGCCTGAGCCGATACCTCTGCCGACTCTTTTAGCGGTTTGTCTGGAACCTTCGGCAGGATGTAAATTTTCTAATCTCATAAAGTCACCTCTTAAACGTTTTCTACTTTAACAAGGTGTTTTACTTTGAAAAGTTTACCTTGAAGTGCGGGATTGTCGTTAAAGACCTTGGATTGACCGATTTTTTTAAGTCCTAAAGACTCTACGGTAGCCTTTTGATCTTTAAGACACCCGATGGTGCTTTTGATAAGGGTTACTTTAACTGCGTTTTGTGCCATTTGTAAATCCCTCCTTAACCGAGAATCTCTTCTACGGTTTTACCGCGAAGCGCAGCGATTTGTTCAGCCGTGCGAAGTTGCGATAAACCAGTAACGACCGCTTTAACCATGTTAATGGGGTTATTGGTTCCGTGAGATTTCGTTCTGATATTTTTGATGCCGCAAGCTTCCATAACCGCACGAACGGGGCCGCCTGCGATAACGCCGGTACCTTCTTCGGCAGGCAACATAACGACCGAACCGCGACCGAATTTACCTACGAGTGCGTGAGGAATGGTGTTGCCGTCTAAAGAAACGGTAATCATATTCTTTTTAGCCTGCGTGGACGCTTTTTCGATTGCTTCGGGTACTTCGTTAGCCTTACCCATGCCGTAACCGACTCTGCCGTTTTCGTCGCCAACGACTACGAGGGCTGCGAAACGCATCTTTTTACCGCCTTTAACAACCTTAGTAATACGGTTGACGGCGATGAGCTTTTTATTGAGACCGTCTTTTTCTTCAGGTCTTCTCTGTGGTCTTCCGTTTTCTCTTGCCATTTCAAAGTCCTCCTTTAGAATTTAAGTCCGCCTTCTCTGGCGCCGTCTGCTAAGCTTGCTACTCTACCGGTGTAGAGATAACCGCCGCGGTCGAAAACAACTTCGGTAATACCTTTAGCCAATGCCTTTTCTGCAAGTTTGGAACCTACGATTTTCGCTTGTTCCTTTTTGGACTTACCTTCTAAAAGCGCTGCGATTTCCTTTTCAACGGAGGAAGCCGCTACTAAAGTGTGACCTACCGTATCGTCGATAACCTGCGTGTAAATGTGATTAAGACTTCTGTAAACGCAAAGTCTCGGAGTTTGAGCGGTACCGCTTATTTTCTTTCTGACTCTTGCGTGTCTTTTTAATCTATCTTGATTCTTGTCGATTTTAGTAATCATAATTCACTACTCCTTATTTACCGGCGGTCTTGCCTTCCTTACGTACGATTACTTCATCTTTATAACGGATGCCGTAGCCGTGATAAGGTTCGGGTTTTCTGTATGCCCTTAAGGTTGCCGCTACCTGACCGACGTCGACTTTGTTAATGCCGCTGACGGTGATTTCGGTTGCCGACGGACAAGCGAGCTTAACGCCTTCCAAAGGAAGATATTCGACGGGATGAGAAAAACCGATGTTTAAAACGAGTTTTTCACCCTGCATATTTACCTTCCAGCCTACACCGTTGACAATCAAGGTTTTGGTGTAACCTTCGGTTACGCCTACAACCATGTTGTGAAGAAGCGCCCTGTATAAACCGTGTTTAGCACGTACGGGACCTGCTTCGCTGTTTCTGGTAAATACGACGGTATTTCCTTCAACGTTGGGCGTGATAGCGGGATCGTAATCTTGCGTTAAGGTACCCTTGGGCCCTTTAACGGTCATAAGATTGTTGGAAAAATCAACTGTAACACCGGCAGGTATAACAACCGGTTCTCTTCCGATTCTTGACATATACTATACCCTCCTTACCAAACGTAAGCGAGTATCTCGCCGCCGTGATGCAGTTTTCTTGCTTCCCTATCGGTCATAACGCCCTTAGGGGTAGAAACGATTGCGATACCCATACCGTTTAAAACTCTGGGAAGTTCATCGTAACCTGCATAAATTCTCAAACCGGGTTTAGAAATTCTCTTTAATCCGGTGATAACTTTTTCGCCTTTTGCGCCGTACTTGAGGGTAACAACGATTTTGCTGTCGAGTCCTTCGCCTTTTACTTCATAGCCCGCGATGTAACCTTCGTCTAAAAGGATTTGTGCGATTGCTTTTTTAGTATTGGAAACGGGGATTTCAACAACTTCACGTTTGACAACTAACGCATTTCTGATTCTTGTAAGCATATCTGCAATAGGATCTGTCATTGTTATTTCCTCCTTACCAGCTTGATTTCTTAACGCCGGGAATCTGTCCCTTGTATGCTAAGTTTCTAAAGCAAATACGGCAAACACCGTACTTACGGATAACAGCGTGCGGACGACCGCAGATGCTGCATCTTGTATACGCTCTCGTAGAAAACTTAGGCGTTCTTTGCTGTTTATTGATCATTGATTTCTTTGCCATAGTTTATCTCCTTATTAAGCCTTGAAGGGCATACCGAGTGCTTTTAAAAGCTCTCTTGCTTCTTCGTCGGTCTTAGCGGTCGTTACGAAACAAATATCGAAACCTCTGATTTTTTCAATCTGATCGTATTGAATTTCAGGGAAGATAAGTTGTTCTTTAACGCCCATAGCATAGTTGCCTCTACCGTCGAAAGACTTGGTGGGAACGCCCTTGAAGTCTCTTACTCTCGGAAGAGCGACGGAAACTAATTTGTCGAAAAAGTCGTACATTCTGTTTCCTCTTAAGGTAACCTTCAAACCGACGTTCATACCGATTCTTACTTTGAAGTTCGCAACGGATTTTTTAGCGGTCGTAAGTACTGCCTTTTGACCGGAAATCTGTGCAAGTTCTTGTTGAACCAGTTGGATACTCTTGGCATTGTCTTTAATGTCGCCCAAACCGCCGTTAATTGTTATCTTAACAAGCTTGGGTACTTGATTAACGTTAGTATAGTTAAAATGCTTTATAAGATAAGGTACGACTTCTTGTTCGTAACGTTGTCTTACGCGGCTGACGTACTTTGAATCGGTTGCAGCTTCCTTAGCAACCTGAGTCTTGTCACTTGCCATTTTTTAATCTCCTTATTTGGCTTATTATTATTTAGCAGCCTTCTTAGCAGGCTTTTTCGATGATTTTGCCTCTTGCTTTTGGTCAAGGGTAGCGCCGCATTTAGCGCATACTCTTACCTTTTTGTCGTCAACGATTGCGTGGTGAACTCTCGTTCCCTTGCCGCAAGCGGGACATACGACTAAAACGTTGGAAGCGTCGATAGGACCGACTTGGTCTACGATACCGCTGGTTTCTTTAGCGGAACGTGCCTTTTGATGCTTCTTTTGAACGTTAACGCCGTCGACTGTGATTCTGTTTTCCTTCGGGAAAGCCGATAAAACTTTACCGGTTTTGCCGGCGTCTTTACCGGTTAAAACGTATACTGTATCGTTCTTTTTAACTTTCATAGCAATATCTCCTTACAGAACCTCCGGTGCGAGGGAAATGATTCTCATATAATCTTTTTCCCTTAATTCTCTTGCGACAGGCCCAAAGATACGGGTGCCTCTCGGTTGCTTTTGAGCGTCGATAATTACGGCTGCGTTGTCGTCGAATCTGATGTGCGTGCCGTCTGCTCTTCTTAAACCGCTGGTAGTTCTTACGATAACCGCCTTAACGACGTCGCCTTTTTTAACCGCGCCGCCCGGGGTAGCCGTTTTTACGCTAGCAACGATTACGTCGCCGATGTTGCCCCATTTACGATAAGAGCCACCGAGAACTTTAATGCACATTAACTCTTTTGCACCCGAGTTATCTGCTGCTTTTAATCTTGTCTGTGCTTGTATCATAGTAGCCCTCCTATTACTTAGCCTTTTCTATAATGGCGGCAACTCTCCAATTCTTGTCCTTACTTAACTTTCTGGTTTCAACAATTCTTACCTTGTCGCCAATACCGCACTCGTTGTTTTCGTCGTGCGCTTTGAACTTTTTGGAAGTCGTGATAGTCTTTTTGTAGAGGGGGTGTTTAGCCTTTTCTTCTAC
>CAYNLN010000010.1:0-60016 GCA_964398065.1 uncultured Christensenella sp.
GTATAAGCAACAACGCAACGGACACCAACAGTACCATCGGTAACAATGCTGTTTTTTATCCAAAATATGAGATAGATAAATCTACTGAAACCTGGTGGGCGCAAACCGCCGAAGCAACGGGAGTGAATTTGCTCGTCAATAACTCTTGGTCGGGTTCTCGTGTGCTCAATGGTAGCGGTGCTGCATACCAAACTCGTTGCACCGAACTTCACGACAACACAGGTTCTAACAAAGGTACAAATCCCGACATTATTGCCGTGTATATCGGTATCAACGATTTCAATGCAGGAAGCGTCATAGGTTCGTTTGATAAACTCGACGATATCTACAATGAGGAAGCGGGCTATATCGCTCCGCAAACGGTTGCGGAAGCATACGCCATTATGGTTCATAAGATGACCGAAGCTTATCCCGATGCAGATATTTTTCTCTTTACTCTTCTTGAAAACGGAAGGAATAAAGACACTGCAACGCTTGCAAAGTACAACGAAACTATTAAAGACATTGCAAAATATTTCGATTGCTATGTGGTAGACATCGGGAATATCGACGAATACGATTATGCAAAATACACGTCTGACGGACTTCACCCCAACAAACTCGGTATGGACTTAATCACTGACGTGTTTGTTCGTATGCTTAAAGGTGTTTATACCCATAAAAAAACAAGTAATTAGTGTTTATCATAAAGGTGAGAAAGTCCAAGTGCATTATGATTCTATCGTCGCCGTCGGTACGATAGGCTGTAAACGCAGCAAACTAGCGTTTATGCATAGATACAAAAAAGTATTGTTACATAAAAAGTCTTTTCGAAAAGTAAAAAACAAGTCAAAAAGCAATTCGCACGACGAAGAAACGACAAAAATCGGCATGAAGAAATATGCCGATTTTTCACTGTCAAAGGACGAAGAGGTCAAATGCGATTACCGAAGAAAAAAGCCGTAAAAGAAGCGAAATGACGCTAAATAACTATTCTCCAAAAAAATATTAAAAATTTTTTTAAAGATTTTTTCAAATAGGTATTGACAAGGCATATTTATTGTGTTATAATTTGCTTAATCAATTAAGCAAGTCTGTTCGATTGCAAAACTTACCCTTTTACAGGTGAGGGAAGATCGGCTTTTAGAAGATCTTTTATAAAAGCGAACGGATTTATTTGGTTGTAAAATTTTCCGACAAGGAGGAACAAAAATGAAAAGAAAATTTTTAGGCATTTTATTTTCGTTGATAGCGGTTACGTGCATTACGGCTTTTGCTGCATGTAACGGCAACATCGAAACACACAAAGTTACCTTTTACGACGGCAATACCGTTATGAAAGAAGTAACGGTCGAATACGGCAAAACCGTTGAGTCGTATATTCCCGAAAAGGAAGGCAACTATCAATTTATCGATTGGTTCTCGACGCCGAGTTTCGGACACAAATTCGACTTTACGAAGCCCGTTACGGAAGACGTTAGCGTATTTGCGGGATTTACCTTATTTACCGACGATACGCGTACTTTCTATGTCGTAGGCAGCGGCACCAGCACTTTACTCATGGGTCAAGACTGGGGCAAAAACATTAACGACACGCACAAGCTTACCAAAACGGAAGGCAAAAACGAATACACCATTACTTTAGATTTACTCGAAGGCGACGAATTCCAATTTGCCATTAGTTCGAGCTGGGAAAACAAGCGCGGCTACGGTTATTTGACTACGGACAAGGCGCAAGACGGCACCGTTTGCTTCAGCGGACAGGGCGGCGGACTCGGCGAAGTAACCGCTAAAGGTCGCAACATCAAAGTCGAAAAGTCCGGTAACTATACCTTTACTTTAAAGACTTACCCCAACGAAGACACGTATAACACAAGCGACGCAACCTACACCGAAGCCAATAAAGAAGTTTACAACGTAGGTACTTTCGACACCATCGACTTTGTAAGAAACGGCGATCCTTTAGTTGAAAAAGTCGTTGTAACCAATTATTATATTAAAGGCTCAAAAATCACCAACTGGGCAGATATGTATAACGCGTCCACGACCATGGCGGATAACGGCGACGAATATGTTTTATCCGTTTATATGGAATCGGGCGACGAATTTATGTTTGCGTCCTATAACTCTTCGGCGGACGGTATTACGACCGGTTCTACTTACATTAAATCTAACGCTTTAACCGAGTCTTCTAAAGCGGTTGTCGAAGGTTACACCGAAGCCGGCGCTAACATGAAGACGAACAAAGCAGGCACGTACACCTTTACTTACAACAAAGAAACCAAAGCGTTAAACGTAACGCTCGACGAAACGGCGACTATGCCCGTTTACGATTACTATCTTGACGGCAAAACCGACGCCGGTCTTAACTGGAAGGAAGCAGACCTTGTCAACAACAAGTTTGCGGAAACAAAAGAAGGCAGCGGCGTATTTGCTTTAAATAACGTAGTACTGAAAGCAGGCGACGAAATCGTTCTTCGTTCTTTCGAAAAAGGCGAAGAAACACCTTCGTATAGCAACAAACTTGCCGACTACAACGCAACTTACTTGCTTCCCAAGCAAACGGCAACAGAGAACTTCTCTCAAGTAAGCGCGTCGAACGCTAACATTAAAGTATTGGTTGACGGTACGTATAACATTACTTTCAATGCTTACACAAAGATTATTACCATCGCAGAAGCAGCCCAGAAAGCAACCGCTTACGTAAAGGGCAGCGCTATCGAAGAATGGGGCAATAAGCCCGTTTCCGGTCAAATGGCGGAAAAAGACGGCAAGTTCGAGTTGACGCTTACGATGAGCCAAAACGACCAAATTATGATTCAATATTTTGCACCCGGCGACGATTCGACGTACGGTAAGGCTGTTACAGCAAAAGAGGTTTTAGAGGGCGACGTCAACGCAAACTTCGACTTAAGCGGTAACAATATTAAATGCAGCGTTGCGGGTACATACGTTTTAACTTACGACCCCGAAACGAATTCCGTTACGATTTCTCTTCCGAAGGCGACCGCTTACGTAAAAGGTAGCGCTATCGAAAACTGGGGCAATAAGCCCGTTTCCGGTCAAATGACGGAAAATAACGGTAAGTTTGAATTGACGCTTACCATGGCGGTTGGCGACGAAATTATGATTCAATATTTTGCCGTAAACGACACAAGAGAATGGGGTACCGCTTACGTAGCGAGTAACGTACAGGCTATCGGCGCAAGTGCTAATTTCAACTTAAGCGGTAACAATATTAAATGCACGGTTGCGGGTACCTACCTTATTACGCTCGACGTCGTTTCGGGTACTATCGTTATAACGGAAGTTAACGCATAAGGTACGTTAATAATCGTAAATAGGTTTTTCTCCTCTTGAAAACCGTAAAGGAAAAGGATACCTCTGTCGAAATCTAACGGCAGGGGTATCCCAAAAGAAGAATAATTTTATGAAATAATTAATTTCACACCTTTTTAAAATGCTCGTTTTCACCGGAAACGATGCGGTTTGCGGCTTTTTCGACGCAATCGATTACGGCGTTTATTTTATCGTCGGTATTGGCAAAAAGTTGTATTTTATCGCCAATTAGCTCTTTTAAAACGCAATCGCACGTAACAAGGTTTTTATCGGGAATACTCTTTAAATCGCAAAAATCTTTTACGAAAAAAGTGTTCGGCATAACCGATAAAATTTGCTTTCTTAAAGCGTCGTTTTCGGGAAAAACGGCGACAAAAACGTAATCGCCTTTAAACTCTTTTTCCGCGGCGTTACGAACTTTTTCGTAGTCTACGGTAACTTGAAAGAAAATCGGGTCATCGATTAGTGCGTCCACCGCAACAAGCGGAATGAAATTTTCGTTTGCAAACGAATAAAAACAGTCGCCGGTAACGCCCATTAAAATACAGGCGGTTGCGGTCATACGCCGAGGCTTGTTTTCGACGGAAAAGTTAACGGTATAGCCTTTTTCGGCACACGCTTTCGTCAATTTTTTTAACGTTAAGATTGTTTCGGCGTTCTGTAACGAAGTTGCCGACTTCGCGCCGATGACGGTAATGTCTTTAACGCTCGATTTTATAGCGGTTGCGTGCGGATTAGGCACGTAGCCGAGAAAGTTTATCGCATGAAGGACTTTTTTTTGCGTTGCTTCGGGGATTCGTTTATCCGTACGCCCGTTTACAACGTAACTTACCGTGGCGACGGACACGCCCGCAAAAGCCGCAACGTCCTTATTTGTAGGTTTTTTACATTTTACTTCAGACATTTTATTTATTATACCACTTTAGATTATCGTTGTCAAGGAGAGATATGAACAGAAAAGCGATTTTACATATGGCGGACAGCAAGTATTGCTATGCCGTCTCGGAAAAAACCGTTGAAATTTTGCTTCGCGTCGATAAAGACGACGATTTTGACGAGGTAAACATTGTTTACGGAAACAAATACGATTATTACCTTAAAAGGCAAACCGAAAGAATGTCTTTACGGTTTACCGACAACGATTTTAACTATTATTTTATACGGCTTGATCTTTCGGACGTAAGACTCGTGTACGTTTTTACCTTGAAAACAAAGGAGGAAAGTATTTATTACTGCGAAGACGGCGCCGTAGATACTTACGATTTTTCGCTTGCGTATTTTAATTCTTTTCAACTTCCGTACATAAACAAGGTCGACGTGCAGACTACTGTCGAGTGGCTTAAAAACGCCGTGTTTTATCAAATTTTCGTCGACAGATTTTATACGGGAAACACTTCCAAGGATTTATCTTACGTAAATCTTAAGTGGGGAGAGGTTCCTAACCCGAAAAGTTTTGCCGGCGGCGATTTAAGCGGGGTGTCGGAAAAACTACCGTACCTTAAAAAACTCGGCATAAACGCTGTTTATCTTACCCCCGTGTTTAAATCGAAGTCCAACCACAAGTACGACATAAGCGACTACTTTTCAATCGACGAAACTTTCGGGACGAAAGCCGATTTGAAAAATTTGGTCGAGAAAGCCCATGCGCTCGGTATGCACGTTGTTTTGGACGCAGTCTTTAATCATTGCAGCGAGGATTTAGAACAATTTAAAGACGTCGTGAAAAACGGCAAGGATTCGGAATTTTTCGATTGGTTTATGATACGCGGCGACAAGGTCGACAAAAAACAAGGCAACTACGAGTATTTCGGCGTTTGTAAATACATGCCTAAGTTTAACACTTCGACGCCGAGTCTTCAACAATATTTAATTAAAGTAGCGACTTATTGGATACACGAATGCGATATCGACGGATGGCGGCTTGACGTTTCGGACGAGGTTTCGCACGATTTTTGGAAAAAATTACGCATTGCCGTAAAAAAAGAAAAACCTTCTGCCGTTCTTATCGGTGAAAATTGGCACGACGCTTATCCCTACCTTAGAGGAGACGAATACGACGGCATAATGAATTACGCGCTCACGAAAGCGCTTATGGATTATTTTGTTAACGACGTAATAGACTCCGAAGGGTTTTTTAGAAGACTGTCGGCGTTATACGTAAGAAACACTCGTCAGACAAACAACATGATGCTTAACCTTTTAGACAGTCACGACACACATCGCTTTTACAGCCTTGTCAAGGAAGACGAGGACAAACTTAAGGCGGCGCTTGCGATAGTGTTTTGTCATACGGGCTCGGTGTGCGTTTATTACGGAACGGAGGTGCCTATGATAGGAGGCTACGATCCCGATTGCCGCAGAACGATGGATTGGTCTTACGAATCGGAGTTTTCCAAGACGGGTAACGTTATTAAAACGCTTGCCGAGATAAAAAGCACGGATATTTTTAAAAACGGCGATATTTTTTACGGCGCAGACGACGGCAAGTTTTTACTGGCCCGTGTTTATAAAAATAAAAAAGTAACGCTTACCGTGGCGAAAGACACGGTTAAACATTGTTTAAAAGGCAATGTTTTAGCGTCGAACAACTTTGACGGCGAAGTTTTACACGGAACCGGATTTGTGATAGAGGAGGAAACTTTATGAAAAAGATAATCGGTGCTATTTCCTTACACTTGGCACTGCTTATTGCTATTATAGCGGTTTTCGGGGCTACGTCGGCAACTACCGCTTCCAAAAGCGGCGAAAAGTTTACCGGGGAGCTCGAAAGAAACGTTACGATACGTGTTTTGGAAAACGATACCGCTATTAAGCAGGGATATTTAAAAGAACTTTTAGACGCCTTTAACGAGGCGTACTCCGACTACGGAATTACCGCAGTCGACGCCAACATGGACGAATACAGCGACCTCGAACAAGACGGACCTTACGGTTACGGACCCGACGTTTTATATCAGGCAAACGACAGGCTGATGCGTTACGTTTCAGGCAAGCACATTATGCCGCTTCCCGTCGAAAAACTCGATTGTTACGACAAGATAGGCGAACGTGCTTGGAAAGCTTATAGGTCGGAAATAACGAGCGACGTAGGTACGGAAACGTACACCTTCGGCGTTCCCGTCAACATTCAAGGTCCGCTTTTATATTACAGAAAAGACCTTTTGCCCGACAATTGGCAATCGGAATGGGACGACAATAAAAACGATATCCCCGATATGCTCGAAAGTTGGAACGCTATGTACAAATATTCGCTTACGGTAAGACCGAGCGGCAAGTACGGCTATATGAAGTCGTTATACGACCCGTATTTTGCGGTTGGGTATTTATATAGTTACGGGGCTTATTCGTTCGGCAACGACAATACGGACCCGTCGGATATCGGATACAGTAAAGGCGAAAGTTACAAGGGCGCAAGCGTTATAAGACAGCTTGCAAGTTGTATGAACGAATGGTGCATAGACGATACCATTACGGTAAACGCTTATTCCCGCCTCGCTAAAGGCGATTATTTTGCGACGATGACCACGCCCGACGTTTATACGATGTTCATAGACGAAATGATAAACGAGGGTTACACGCGCGAGTATGCCGAGGAAAACCTTATCGCGACTTACGTGCCGAAACTTCCCGAATCGGGAGATCTAAACGAAGACGACCCTACGCTTATAGACTCGAAAATGATGGGCGGCGTAAACGGTTATGCCGTGTCGAGTTATACAAAATACCCGAACGCTTGCCTCGCGTTTATTAATTTTGCGACGAGTTTCGAAATGATAAGCCGTCGTAACGAACTTTTAGGCATAGCGCCCGCAAGGACAGACGTTGCCGCGGCGGTCGGCGGACTTTCCGTCGTCATAAACGATAATTTGGAAGCCGGCAATATCGTCGTTATGCCGTCGATTAAAGAAAATTCGCAAATGTGGACGCCACTTCAAACCTTGTTTACGGACTTAGCGAAAGACCCGTTTAGAACGGACGGGTATAAATATCTCGACGTAACAAGTTTAAAAGAAGCGCTTGAAAAAGTCGATACGCAGATTTACGACGCGATATTCACTTTGCAGTAATTAAGGGGGCGGAAAATCGATGAAAAACAAAAAAAGAATTAATCTAAAAAAGCCGTTTAACGGGCTTATAGACCTATGTTTGCACGGAAACAAGAACGTCTTTTTGTCGGCTCTTCTTATGGGGCTCGGACAGCTATGTTACAAACAATGGATAAAAGGCGCACTGCTTTTGCTTACCGAAATAGGTTTTATAGTTTTCTTCGTTTTATACGGAGCGGGCGCCATTGCCGGGTTTTTTACGTTAGGTACCGTCGAAGCCGACCCTTGGTTCGGCGTTGAGGGCGATAACTCGGTAACGATGCTTATAATGGGCATATTTGCTTTTATCATACTTATCTTGTATCTGTGCATTTACAGACTCAATCTTAAAGACGCAAGAAAGACGCAGTTACGAGTGGAAAAGGGCGAGGCGCCTAAGAAGTTTTCGGAAGAAATTAAAAGTTTGGTAAATTCAAATTTCCATATTACGGCGCTTGCGTTGCCTGTTTTGGGTGTTTGCGTTTTTTGCGTGCTACCCATAATCTTTATGATACTCATTGCCTTTACAAACTACGGCGGAAACGTTGTTCCGCCCGCGCTTGTCGAGTGGGTCGGGTTTAAAAACTTCGGAAGGGTAGTTACGCTTTCCCAGTTTGCACCGACGTTTTTCAAAATTTTACTATGGAACTTTATTTGGGCTATAGCGTCCACGGCGCTTAATTATTTTGCGGGGCTGGCACTTGCGCTTATATACAACAAAAAATGCGTAAAAGGCAAGGCTTTTTGGAGGCTTTTCCCCATCCTTGCATACGCGGTCCCCGGGTTTATCACAATGCTTGCGTTCAAGTTTATGTTTTCCTACGGCGGACCTATCAACCAAATGATAGTAAACGCCGGCGGAAGCGCGGTCGGATTTTTGGACATCGACGCAAAGTGGTCAAGCAGAATAATCGGGCTTTTGGTAAATTGCTGGCTCAACGTTCCTTCGTCGATGCTTTTGGCAACGGGAATACTTTCCAACATGAACACAGACCTATATGAAGCCGCACGTATCGACGGGGCAAGCGAATTTAAGCAATTTACGAAAATTACGCTTCCGTTCGTGGTGTTTGCTACGACGCCCGTTTTGATTTCGCAATTCATTTCCAATTTTAACAATTTCGGAATTTTCTATTTTTTGCGCGGCGGACTGTATATGGACGGGTATTTTTTAGCAAGCGACACGGATTTGTTGATAAACTGGCTTTATAATTTATCGATAGACAACAATTACTATTCGATAGGCGCGACGATAAGTATTTTAATCTTTATTATTACGTCGGTGATTTCCATTGTCGTGTACGTAAAATCTCCGAGTTACAGACAGGAGGATACTTATAAATGAGAAAGACCATAAAAACAAGACGCATCGTTTCCACGGCTATTACGTATATCGTTATTTTAGCGGTAAGTTTTATATTTTTGTTTCCGATATTGTGGCTTTTACTTGCAAGTTTTTCAAAATCTGGGTCGATATATTCCTTCGACGGATTTTTCCCGACGGAATATAGTTTGGCAAGTTTCGACAAACTTTTTAACGACACGGCAACCTACAATTACCCTAAGTGGTTCGTAAACACTTTGTTTATAGCCGTCATGTCGTCGCTTATCGGTACGCTTTTGACGATTTTGACCGCTTATTGTATGTCGCGTTTTCGCTTTAAATCGAGAAAAGCCTTGATGAAAACAACGCTTATACTCGGAATGTTTCCTTCATTTATGACAATGACCGCCGTTTATATTATGATGACGCAGTTCAATCTTATAAACCGTCATTGGGGACTTATTTTAATATATTCGGCAGGCGCACCTATGGGGTATATGACGCAAAAAGGATTTTTCGATACCATACCGAATTCAATCGACGAAGCCGCACGTATCGACGGCGCGACAAACGCACAGGTGTTTTTTAAAATAGTTCTTCCGCTTAGTAAACCCATGATAGTTTACACTCTGCTTTCGCAGTTCGTATGGCCCTGGAGCGATTTTATTCTTCCCAAACTTTTGCTAAAGGAAAAGGATTTGTATACCGTTGCGGTAGGGCTTATGACGCTCGGCGAAACGGAATTTGCAAGGTTTGCGGCGGGCTCGATATTTATCGGCGTGCCGATAATAATCCTGTACTTCTTGCTGTCAAAGTTCTTGGTTAACGGGCTTTCTGCGGGGGCTGTAAAAGAATAATCGTCGTTTGAAAGCGTTATAATCAAACGTGCGATAATTGACAAAGTTATATTTTTAGCAATATTTTTTAAGCGCGCGGCGAGGTTTTACCTTGCCGCGCCTCGTTTCTTTTAGATGACGGAGTTTAACAAAAAAGGTCGATAACGGGCTTATAGCCCGACTTTTCCAATGTCATTATCCCGTAAATCGTTTTTGATAAACGTTTTTTTACATAAATAGAAAAAGCCTCTTTGCATAAAAAAAGGCGTATGTAAATATATCAGTCAAAAATACCAAGCTTATAATAGTTTATATTTACCTGTCCTACAACGTACGTTGATAAGTTGTTTGTGATTTAAGCCGAGCAGTTTGTCTGCGCTTAAAGCAACTTTTTTATAGTGTCCGTTGGTATAATGTACAAAAACATAACTAACGTTATTGATTTTTCCCGACATTTGTTTTAAAAAAGTGCGAACGGGTGCGGCGAGCGAAAACACCCATATGGGCGAACAGACGATTACTTCGTCGTAACAGGAAATCGAAACGTCGGGCGTATTAATCGGCATATCCGAACGCATAACACCGAAACGCCCGCACCACCAAAAACCGAGGGTTCCGCCTATGTTTTCGTTTGTAGTAATTTCATATAGGTCCGCACCTAACTTGTCGGCGTATTCGTATGCAACTTTTTTTACGTAGCCCATGCGTGAAAAATACACAACAAGTTTAGATTTATCTTTACCTACGTTATTATAATTTGCGGAATTAAACGTAAACTTTTCTTGCTTATAAAAAGTATATGTAATATAGCCCGTTATCGCTTGACAAATACCGAAAATAAAATATGCGGTCGACATAAAGTTTGTCGGAAACATATAAAATTGTATTCCTATCCAAAGCATTAGCGTTATACCGAATATTCCACCCGACACC
The DNA here is from genome assembly GCA_964398065.1 of uncultured Christensenella sp. Lineage (GTDB taxonomy): Bacteria > Bacillota > Clostridia > Christensenellales > Borkfalkiaceae > UBA4636. Next base: position 10,497 of record CAYNLN010000010.1, read on the forward strand.
ATACCTGCTTTTTTATTTTTAAAAAGCAGTACGGCGGCGGTTATGTTTGTTATTCCGTTTACTATCAGTAATGCAAAGCCCGAAAAAACAAAGTCTTTAAAAAGGACGTTCGATAGCGGCAATTTTTCAAAATACGGAAGCATTTCGTCCATTCCCATAGATTTTCCGCTCGGGTCTAATAGCATTGCCGCTGCGCCGGCAACCGCCCCGATACCGATAAACAGAGTCCAGAAAATTAAAAAGTTTCTTGCTTTTATATAGCGCGATTTTTCTTTTGCCATAACTTCACCTTGTTATTGTTTAAATTTTATGTTTGTACAAACGTCGAATATTAACGATGTTTTATTATAATATTCGCCGAATGCCTTGTCAAGCAGACGTGCTCGGTGTTTGTTAAAATTTAGATTTTTTTAACGAAAAAAAACCGTATTAAAAAGATTGAACCTGTTTTTACGAAAGAATTTCAACAAACAATCCATAAAAGTCGGGCTATAAGCCCGTTTTTTAATACTTTCTGCCTTTTTAACAAGTGACAAGAGGTGTTTTTTTGTTTGAGTTTTTTTGTATAATAGGCGGCGTAGTAATTATGTATGAAAGCAACGATATTTATTAACAAAAAACAACAATTTGTGTTTAGAAACGCCAAATGTAAAAAGGTTGTTTAGTGTCGATAACGGGCTTATAGCCCGACTTTTTGCTAACTCAACTAATAGTTTAGTTTGTTTTGCGGTTTTTTTGCGAAAAAGTATTGACAAATTTTTACCATAGGTGTAATATAATAGACGCAAACGAAAGGTTTTGTTAATTATTATTGAAGGAGTCGGAAAAATGTCGTATTGTTACAATTGCGGAAAGCCCGTCGAGGACGGAAAAGACTTTTTGTGTAAGGAGTGTCGAGATAACTTAAGCGCTACCAAAAAGGAATTAAACAATGAAATCACTGCCGCTAAGCCTAAAAGTAAGTTTAAACTTCCGTTAGCGGCGACCATTATAACGGGTATTGCGGTTTCTCTTCTTTACCTGCTTTTACTAGGCTCTACCGACACGGACGGTTCGGATATTTTCGGATTTGAATTTTTTATGATTATTTGTCCTTGTCTTATTGCGGGGTTTGTAACGGGGCTTATCTCGCTTATAAAAACCATAAAAGCAAGAGCAAAATCAGGAGAAAAAAACACGGCTGCGCTTGTTTTAAGCATAATAGCCACCGCACTTTCGTCGGTAGTGCTTACGTGTGTTATTATGGCTGCGGGCGCCGCGATTTCCTTCACGATGTTGATTATTATGTTTATTGCCGCCCTTGCGGGTGTTTAAAAATGATAATTGCTTTTATTTAAAGGAAAAAACAAAGCGGGTTGTTACTTGGTTTGGTAACAATCCGCTTTGTCTATGATTAAAAAGTATACGGAACAAACATATTTTAACGCCCGCCGAGGCGTTTTTCTATTTTTTCGGCGGAAAAATATACAAGAGGTCCTAAAAACGCAAGTACGACCGCTTGACCTAAAAAAACGAGTGCGACGTTAATAAGATAAGTCCACGCCGTATCGCTTGTCGCCATAAAAGTCAGCGGCACTATAAACGCATTTATAAAAACAGGGGGTAAAGAACCCAATACAAGTTTAGGCACGGTTTTATGTATGTGTTTTCCGATAAAACAAGTCAGAAAGGATGCAAGCATCGTTGCGGCTGTTCCGAGTATCATATCCAAGGGTCCGTTTCCGAATATGTTTGCGACAAAGCATCCTACAGTCAGCCCGATTGAAGTTTCCGGGAAAACAAGCGGCAATATTGTGAGCGCTTCGGCAACGCGGAACTGTATTTGTCCGTAAGAAATAGGTGCAAGGACGATAGTAAGTACGGCGTATAAAGCGCCGACCACGCCCGCCCTTGCGATAAGTTTAGTGGTTTTCAAATTATAATACCGTCAGTCGATTTTGTTAATCGGCTTTCCTTAAGTTATTTCACGCCTTTTTTAAAGGGCTTGTATATTATCATAAAGTAGATAACCCATAAAGACGCCACGCCGACCAAGGCGTAAATTATCCGCGTAAGTAGCGACATCGTGCCGAAAATCGCCGCAACAAGGTCAAAGGAAAAGATTCCTACTAAAAACCAATTGAGCGCACCTACGATTACGAGGATGAAAGAAATGATAGTCGTTAGTTTCATTTTAGCGCACCTCCTTATGGTAAAGTGCGCAAAACACGTAAAAATTATACGAATTAAAATATGCGTTTATTTAACGAGTTCTATCATCAAATAATCGTAATCTATGTTTTCGACAAAGTCGGACGGGACGAATTTCACGTAATTGAATTTAGCAAAATTAAAAATGCTGTCCTTTATAATTAAAGGAGTGGGGGAGTCGAGTTCATGACAAAGCGTCGACACATAGTCGAAAAACAGCGAATAATCCATTTTATCCGCGTATACGTTAAGCGTCGTGTGCTTTGCTATTTTGTGGTTTTTATAAGTTTTTGCCCAAAGTTTTATCATGAAAAATTCCTCAAAAAGTTAGCCTATAGGTCGATTATCAAAGTTTTTTGTCGTTTAAAAGGATGATTTTCGTTTTAAAAAACTTTTCTTGGAACCATACGGCGTTTCGGATTTTTGTTTCGGTAAATTTATAATTTTCGGAAGCGGCTACGAATTTGTTTTCGACGTCGTTTAGCCTATCTATTACTGCGATTATTTTTGCACGATAATTTTTTACGGGCTTTGTTACGCCTAAAAGATAAACGTCTGCTTCCTCGCCGTCCGGCGCGTAAACATTCGGGATAAATCCATAGTTTACTTCATAAACGATATCTTGGCAAGAAGGATGACGAGAATGAATAGGTCTGTCGATAGTTATATCGACGACTTCACCCAATAGATTTACATAGTCGTTTTTTTGAAGCACTACTTTATCCATAATTATATAATACCGCAAAAAAACACAAAAGTCAAGATATAAGCCCGTTATTGACGTTTATTTATAAATAAAATCACGGCAAAATTCCCGTTTAATATATCGCAGTCCTTTCTCTCGGTATCGAGTTTTGTTTTTTTTCAGTCTGCTTTTTTGCGGGTGCTTGACCGCGTAGCACCGGGTTTCCGAAAAGTAGACAGAAGAGACGTTTTGTCGGGGTTTCGGAGCGGCGCGCCTATATAGTCAAGCACCCGCCATAGTGCCTTTTGGAAAAAAATTTATATATTTTTGGCAATGAATCATTATTTTTTGCAATTTTTCAAAAAATGTTCTCGTCCTTGCTTTCGCTATTGATTTCTTTGTGATTTTATGATATAATAACGGAAACTTGACGGTGAGGTTTTTTATGATTAGTTACAAAAAACCATGGAAGCTTCTCATAGATAAAGATATGGGAAAGTACGAGATGATTAAATTGGCGGGGTTAAGCCCTTATACTCTTAATAAACTCAATCATAATGAAAACGTAAACGCGGAGACTCTTGCGAAAATATGCAAAGCGTTACATTGTACGTTTGACGACATAATGGAACTTGCGGAGGAGGGATAATGGCTAACGAAATTCAGTTTGTGTTATATAATATCGATCAAAAAGATATAAAAGTTAAAGTCGCCGTTCAAGACGAAACACTGTGGGCTACGCAACGCGGCATGGCAGAACTTTTTGACGTTTCTATTCCCACCATTAATGAACACCTTAAAAATATTTACGAATCAAATGAATTGGATAAAGAGTCAACTATTAGGAATTTCCGAATAGTTCAAACCGAGGGAACGCGTCAAGTTGCTCGTGATATAGATTTTTACAACCTTGACGTCGTTATTTCCGTCGGTTATCGAGTGAACTCTCACCGTGCTACGCAATTCCGTATTTGGGCGACAAAGGTATTAAAAGAATTTATCAAAAAAGGCTTTGTACTGGATGACGAACGTTTAAAGCAAGGCGAAACGGTTTTCGGTAAAGACTATTTCCGTGAGCTTTTGGAAAGGGTTCGTTCCATTCGTGCAAGCGAACGTAGAATTTGGCAACAAATTACCGATATTTTTGCCGAGTGCAGTATCGATTACGATAAAAATTCTACTATTACGCAAGATTTTTACGCTACCGTTCAAAATAAATTCCATTATGCGATAACCGGACAGACTGCTGCCGAAATCGTTTATTCTAAAGCGGATAGCACAAAAGACCACATGGGGCTTACTACATGGAAAAATTCTCCCGACGGAAGAATTTTGAAATCGGACGTTACGATTGCTAAGAATTATCTCGACGAAAAGCAAATCAAAAAATTGGAAAGAACGGTTTCCGGGTTCTTTGATTATGTGGAAGATTTAATTGAGGACGAGCGCACTTTTACTATGCAACAATTTGCAGAAGCGATAAATGCTTTTTTAGAATTCCGCAAATACAAGATTTTGCAAGATAAAGGTAAGGTTTCAAAACTCGATGCGGAGCGTAAAGCAACGCACGAATACGATATTTTTAATAAAACACAAAAAATCACTTCCGATTTTGATAAGGAAGTGAAAAAACTTATGAGTAAAAAAGAAGATTAATGTTATAGTAACTGCGTGTAGCGAACTATGTGCATTAACGTTAGGGGGAGTTTTTCTTATGAATAAAGGTAGTCGAAAAAAGCATATTTAAAGGAAAAATTAAAAAACTGAAATCAAACATAAAGCTTGAAGAAGTTGTAGAAAAAGACTTTCACCTTGACAAATTCGGTAAAAACTATTTTACAGCCTGTCCTTGTTGTGAAACTAAAAAAGCATTAAGTATATCTATAGAAAAACAATTTGGGCATTGCTTTTCTTGTGGTGAGTCGTTTGATGTGTTTGGTTACTATCAAAAAGTTAAAGGTCTAACTATAAATCGCCATATAACGGTGACGCATTTTAATAAAATATTCGTATACGGTGGATTGTGTTCAAAAAATAAGTATTCGATTTTTGTTATTAATTCTCCGCCAAGCAAAAAAGCGCTGCTTTACGCAGTGCTTTTTTTGCTTTAAGTTCATTTTGTTTTAAGCAAAACAATGTGTTTGTATACTTGATAATGTCGGTCTTATCTTTTAGCAAAAGTGCCGCTATAAGCCCGTTATCGTTAATTATTCGCTTCTCAATGCCACTACGGGGTCGCGTTTTGCGGCAAAGCCCGAGGGTATAAGTCCTGCAACGACGGTAAGCAAGATGCTGATGCCTATAAGTGCGAAAGCCCCGCCGACGGGAAGCGTTGCGACGTTACTAAGGCCCGAAAGCGCTTGAATAATAAGGTTTATGGGAATATTTAAAAGAAGCGTTATCAGTATGCCTAAAATTCCGGCCGTTGCGCCGATAATAAAGGTTTCGGCGTTAAACACCCTCGAAACGTCGCGTTTCGAGGCGCCGACGGAACGAAGTACGCCGATCTCCTTTGTCCTCTCTAAAACGGAAATATAGGTTATAATGCCTATCATTATAGAAGAAACTATCAAAGATATCGAAACAAACGCAATCAAAACGTAGGTAACGGCGTTTATGATAGTGGTAATCGATTCCATCATAAGTCCCATATAGTCGGTGTATTTAATACGGTCTTCTTCTGCGGCTTGAGCGTTGAAATCGTCGATGATTTTAATAACGTCTTCTTTTGCCTCGAAAGTCGTGGGGTATATCTGTATCGAGGAGGGCTTGTTTTCGTTAAACGAGCCTATGGTTTTTCCTACCGTGATGTAATCGCTGTAACTTGCGCCGGGGTTCGTGGCGTTTCCCAAAACGTTAAAGTAAAGCGTACTGTCGAGCATTACGGTGTCTCGGTAATCTTTTACTATCTCAGCGTTCGAAATATGCGATTTAACGGCAGAACTTAATGCGGGGGTGTAACAGACCGTCCCGGTAAGACAACCCGCCGAAACGCCCTTTTTAAGGCGTACGACGCCTACTATTTTAAATTCTAACGATTCGTTTTCGATATAGGAATTAAACTCCTCGAGCGTTTTAACCCGCCAGAAGTTTTTCGTCGTGCCCTCGTAATTTTCGTATGAAGAGGTGTAAGTTTCGTCGGTCTTGGCAAAATAATCGGGCTTAGTGGTTATTTTATAGGTTTTTCCCAAAAGGTCGTCAAAGTCGACGCCGTTATAATAAACGTCGCTACGTTTACAACCTAAAATCTGTTCGATTTCCTCGTCGGTTTTCTCGTCGTTTAAAAGCGTGGCGATCATTTTGTAGAAAATCCATCTGATGTCGTTGTCGTCCATAAGCCCCATCGAGTAAAGCGAAAGGTCGCTTATTTGGTTGTAACTGTCGATAACTAAAACGGCTTCGTTTTCTTTCGTCGCAAGTTTGCCGGATAAAACGTCGTACTGTTCTCTGACGAGTTTTTCGTTATCGATCATTTCGGCAAAAGTCGTTTGACTCGACAACATGCTTACGAACATGTCGTAATACTGTTTTAAAGTCGATTGTGCTTCTTTTGAAATCTCATAATCCAAAACGTCTTCCATATCGGGGGCGTTAAAAGGATATCGTTTGTCGTAAGTGCCCGTTTTTTCGTTGTACGTAGAGTCGTGGATATACATACTGTAGTCGTATGAATAGTTAACCGCACTTATTATATCTTTACAGTCATTCTTTTCCATATAGTCGGTAAGATACGCCGTAAACGCCGTCAAATCGTTGCTTTCGTACACCCCGGCAAACTGGGTTACCATATCGGAAATTACGTTGTGGGACGTGAGTTTCCCGTCGGTAGGGAATTCTTCGCCGTCTCTGTCGTCGGAAGTTAAAAGCCCGCTCATAACCGACGCGACGCCCGCCGTGTTTATGTTTGCCGAACTTATCGTTATGGGGTAGTTTGACAGAGTGTCTCGCTGAATGTTTTGAACGTAAGCGTTAAAGCCTGTGGATAACGATAAAATAAGGGCGATGCCTATAATGCCTATCGAGCCCGCAAGCGAGGTTAAAATCGTTCTTCCTTTTTTCGTGAACAAGTTGTTAAGACTTAAGGAAAACGCCGTTAACAGGCTCATAGACGCCTTTTTCTTGCCTTTTTCCTTTGTCTGTCGATTAGCGGAAAAAGCCTCGATACCATTATAGGGCGAAGAATCGCTTTTAAGCGTACCGTCGAACATGTTTATTGTTCTCGTGGCGTATTTTTCGGCGAGCTCTCCGTTGTGGGTAACCATTACGACAAGCCTTGTTTTTGAAAGTTCTTTTAAAATTTCCATAACCTGGACGCTTGTCTCGCTGTCCAAAGCCCCGGTGGGTTCGTCGGCAAGAATAATATCCGGGTCGTTTACGATGGCGCGCGCTATCGCAACCCTTTGCATTTGCCCGCCGGATAATTGGTTGGGCATCTTTTTGGCTTGGTTTTTTAGCCCTACTTCCTCGAGGGCTTTTAAAGCGCGTTCGTATCTTTCTTCGCGCCCGACGCCCGAAAGCGTCAACGCGAGCTCGACGTTTTTTATTACGGACTGGTGGGGGATAAGGTTGTAACTTTGAAAAATAAAGCCGACCGAATGGTTACGGTAATTATCCCAGTCGCCGTCAGTAAAGTTTTTCGTGGATTTTCCGTTGATGACAAGGTCGCCTTCGGTGTATCTGTCGAGACCGCCGATGATATTTAAAAGCGTCGTCTTGCCGCACCCCGAGGGACCTAAGATTGCAACGAACTCGCTTTCCCTAAAATTTAAACTTACTCCTTTAAGCGCGCGGACTTCGGTTTCGCCCTCGCCGTACACCTTTACAATGTTGCTAAATGAAAGCATTTTATACCTCTGTGGATAAAACTGATTACAAGCAGTATAATACACTTTTGTGAAAATTTTGTAATATTAAACGTATAATAGCAAAAAAAATGAAATAATCTTTTACTTTGTCGCAAAAAAAGCGTCGCAGGCGTTTTTACGGATAAAAAGCGCAAGCTGTTTTTGATTTGAAAGGTTTGCGATGGTAAAAACCTAACGAAAGGTCGTTACGACAAAAAAGGCAAAATAGGTTTTTTGTGCGTTTAGTTTCATCGTTATCGTTTATAAAAGGTTTGACGAAGGTAACGAAAAATCACGATAGAGAAGTTAAAAAAACGCGCGGTTTGCGTTTTTAAATCGTAAAGCAAATATTGCTTATGAGCAAAAAACGTGCCAAAAACCCGAAAAGTCGACCTATAAGGCGGTTATCGAATAAAAAAATTTTTCTAAAAACGAGTCGGTTTTAGAAAAAATACCGCCCGCTTGCAATAATTTTTCGCCTACTAAAAAAGCCCGCAATCGCAAAAATGCGATACAGGCTTAAAATAAATAAAATCAGTCTTTTCTTTTTAACACGGCAATGTCTACGTCGAGCCCTATAGGGTCGCCCTTTTCTTTGACGATTTTCAAAGTGTTGCCTTCTTTGACGACGCGTTTTCCTTTGCCGCCGGTGATGATTCCGCAAACGTCGAAACTGTAAGATTCTTTATCCTGTAAATAGGGGATAAGTTCGGCAGCTTCGTCGGCGTTGACGTAACCTACGTTGTGGCAGGCTTTTCCGTCCCAATCGTAGATGTATACTTTTACTTTTTTGCCGTCTAAAATAACGCCGGTCTTTTTGAATTCCTGTTCTGCGAATTCGTAAACGATGTCGTTTTCGTATTCTTCTTTTATTTCGGCGGACGACAACCCGTCGAATTTATCGAGGTAACCGAGTTTTACGCCTTGTTTGATTTCGGCGTCGAGGATATCTTTTACTTTTTCGCCGATATCGTTCTTTTTATCGGTGCCGAGTACTTTATACGTAACGGTAATAAGCGCTTCGGACGGTTTGTAAATTAATTTTCTCGCACGTTTTGCGCACATCGCCGCAAGAAGCTCCTCGTTGTTTTCCGGGGGAACGAGTTTAAATACTTCCTTAGCGGGTGCTTCTAAAGCAGGTTCGCTCGCGGATTCGGTTGTTTCTTGAGCGGCTTCGAAAGCGGGCTCGACAGAGGGCTTCTCTTCGGGTTGTTCGGGAGTAGCTTTTACGGGAACGTTTTCTTCTAAAACGACTTCGGACTTAGGCTTCTCGCTTTCCGCTTCGGTAGCGAAAGAGGCTTCTTGTAAGTTTATAGCCGTTTCGGTTTTTGATTGAACTTCCGTAGGCTCTGCGCTTTCAGATGTTTCGACCACATCTTCCGAAGAGGGTGTTTGTTCCTCTACAAAAGAGGTTTCGTCTGCTTTTATTTCGTTTAATTTAAAAACTTCGTTAAAGATAGCGTCGACTTCTTCACGGGAAGGCGGGGTTATATTTTCAACTTCCGCTTTTTCCGTTTGAACGTTTGACGTTTCTGTTTCGGCTTCGAGTTGGTCGGGAAGATTGAAAACCTCGTCAAAAATTTCGGCAACGGTTTCGTCGCTCGGCAAACTTACGTCGGTTTCGTCGCAAATTACCGTATCTTCCGGTGCAGTCGAATAAGTTTCGTTTACAATATCTTCTCGAACTTCCGAGATCGAGTCTTCTTGTTTTTCGGCTAAGAGTTCTTCGCTTGTTTCGGTAACCGTGTCGTCGTTTGTTTCGGAAACTTCGTTATCGGATTCGAGTGCGGTTTCGGTTTTGATGGCGGTTTCGCTCGTTTCGTCACAGACGGTAAGATTGAAAACTTCGTTAAAGATGGCGTCGACCTCCTCTTTAGAGGGAGGTGTAATCTTTGTAACGGGGGCGTTTTCGGTATCTACGGTAGAAAAATCTGCAACCGTTTCGTCGGTAGCTTCTTCCGCCGTAATCGTTTCGACCGTTTCGTCGGTAACTTCTTTTAATTCGAAAGCGGCAACTTCTTCAAAAACGGTATCTGCAAATTCTTCTTCAACTTCTTCGGTTTCGGTAATCGTTTCCGTTTCTACAACTTCTTCCGTTTCGGTCGGTATATTTTCTTCAGCGTTTTCTTCTAAAGAGGGTTTAGCGTCGCGCGCGTTAAGCATATCGAGGTATTTTTGTTTTTCTTCACCCGAAGATGTCTGGTATTGACACTCGAGAAAAACCTCGCAACTGTCGCAATCGCCTTTACATTCCAATATTAAATCGTCATAATTCATAAGGGGCACCCCTTGTATTATTTTTGTAAGTACATTATACTACTTTTCGGCGCGTAAGTCAATCATTATTATATAATATTTAATATTTATATTATATTAATGATAATATTATATACTTATGTTATTATATAACAGATAAATCAATAAATAAAAGCAAGGGGTAACGGAAACAAAAAGCATTTATTTTAAACCGTTTCTTCCTTTAGCGGGAGATTAAAAACCGAAGGCGCGGCGAATATAAAAGCTCGCCGCGCTCCTTAGCGGTTTAAATTAATTTTGTGCGTAACAAATTATAAAGATTAATCCTCGCACAGGCATTCGTAAGAATCGCAACAAGTGCAGTCTTCGCAGTCGCAAGTTACCTTTACGGTGTTTTTAGTACAATTTTTTCCTTCGTAGTTGTGTCTGCAACTTCTCACGTCGCAAACGATGCCGCAGTTAAAATCTTTCAAAGTTACTACCTCCTGAAAATATAGTCGGAAAGTTAATTTTGCCGACGTAAACAGTATTTTCAAACGCAAAAAAATTATACGCGGGCTTGGCGAATATCGTTACGGCGACTTTTTGTGGCAAAAACGCCCGAATTACGCCTTAAAACGCTCGCCGATTTTTTTAAAGGTCAAAAAAGAGGCTAACTTTTCCGAGCGGTGTTCTGTTTTTGCCCGTTTTGGCATAAATATATCCACAGGAACGATATTAAGGAGCGATTTTATGCTGAACGTAAACAAGGAAACTATCGAAGACGAAGTAAAAACGATTATATCGGACAGAGCAAAGGTGGAGGCAAATTTAAACCTTTCTTCGGACAAACAGGATAAAATAGTGTCGGTTAGCGGCTTTGTCGCGGCAACCGACGTTAAGATTGAAAACGGAGTTATCACAAACGTCGGAAAAGTCTTTTTCAATATTATAGTTGCGGGCGAAGAACCCGAGCGTGTGGAAACGGGAATTCGCTTCGAGTTTAAAAAAACCGCTCCTGAGGGTGCGGCGCACGTATGTTGCGAGTATTTTTTAGAGGACTTTTCGGTAAAAAGCGAAGGCGGTACGCTGTTTGCGACGTGCGACTTAGTTTATAAATTAAGCGTTTATTCGGAAAGGTCGACGTCTTACGTGTCCGACGCCGATTGTTTGGTTAACAAAAAAGAATTTTCTTCTTTAGTATCATCGTTTTCCGCGGGGAGCATGGAAACGGAGGATAGTTTCGAAGCCGTAAAGGTCAAAAAGCCGCTTTTGTCCGAGGCAAGGGCTGTCGTTACTTCGACGGAAAACGAAAAAAACACCGTTATAGTTAGCGGATATGCGGTAATTTCATTTGTTTTGTTGCCTTTTTCGGAAAATAGTGATATAGTTAAAGAGGTAAGAACGATACCCTATAGGTTCGAGTTCGACCTAGAAGGCGCGACAGCCGAGTCGGTTTCGGTCGCAAACGTTTCGGTGAACGAACTTGCCGTTAAAATAGTTACCGACGAGGAAGACAATAAAAGCACCGTGGAAAGTACGCTTCGTCTCGACTTTTGCATCGTGTCTTATAAAACCGTAACGCTTACCGAGGTTTCCGATTGCGCTTGCGACGAATGTTTTACGGACACGGTGAAAACCGAATACTCTTTTTTGAAACCGATAAAACAAAAAAGCGTAAACGAAAGAATTACCGGTAAGGCTATAGTAGATATACCGGAATACTCCCGCTTTATCAAGGCAGTCGGGGAAAGGGCAAGTGTAGACGAGGTTAAATATGTTGACGGCGAGGCACAAATATGCGGCATCATCGAGTCCGACTGCGTTTTTTGTGACGATAACGGTTTGATTTCGAAAAAAGCCGAACTTCCTTACGTTGTTACGATAGACGGTGCGGATGGTCTTATAAGTAACGTTTCCGTGTGCGTTGAAAATCTTCAGGGTAAATTAAGAAGCGGAAAACTCGAACAAGACGCCACGCTTTTTATTAGCTACGTCGAAAACGAAAACGTTACGGAAACCATAACCTCGGATATTTCGGAGGGCGCCGAAAAAAGTTGCCCGAAAGCACCTATATCCGTATACATCGGACGAAAAGGCGACACGGAATGGGACGTCGTTAAGGCGCTTACGGAAACATCTGAAACTATTTACGAGTATAACGAAGGCTTAACGTTTCCGTTAAAAGGCGACGAAAGAATAATCGTTTTTAAAAAGTCTTAAAGGCTTTTTAGGGCGGCGTTAAAAATACATACTAAAAGCGGGCTATAAGCCCGTTATCAAAGGTTTTTTATGAATACCGCAAAGGAAAAAGGATACGCTAAAATTAATATGTTTTTGGACGTTTTGTCGCGTGACGGCGAGTACCATGTCATAGATACGGTTGTTGCGACCATTAACCTATACGACGTGGTAACCGTGTCGAAACGAAGAGACAATAAAGTTCTCGTCAAAACGGGCGGCGGGTTATATTGGCTTCCTTTAAAAACAGAAAACAACAACGCGTATAAAGCCGCCGTTATGTTTATGGAAACATTTAACACTAAAGGCGTAGATATTACGATAAATAAAAAAATACCCGTAGGCGGCGGTTTGGGCGGGTCGAGTGCCGACGTTGCGGCAACCATTGTCGCAATGAAGAAAATTTTTAACGTCGAAGCCGATTTAAAACCGCTTGCGGATAAATTAGGCAGCGACGTGGGTTTTCAAACGGAAGGCGGCTTTGCAAGACTTACCGGGCGGGGCGAGAATATCGAGTTTATAGACTCCGACGAAAAAATGTACCTTATTATAGCGACGCCTAAAAAAGGCGTGTCGACTAAAGCTTGTTACGAGGAATTCGATCGCACGCCCAAAACGAAGTGTTCGTTCGACGGGAATTTCGTTAAGCAAAAATTAACGGATAAGTCGCTTACGAAAGATTGTTTTTACAACGCATTATATCCCGCCGCAATAAAACTTAACCCTCAAGTCGAGCGCGTTTACGGGCTTATAGCGGCACTTTCACCAAAAGCAATAGCAATGAGCGGCAGCGGAAGTTCGGTTTACGGCGTTTTTGAAACAAAGGAACTTTGCGAGTGGGCAAAAGACAAACTGAAAAACGAAGACGTAATACTAAACGTTACGGAAACGCTTTCCAAAAGAGAACTCGACAAAAAGCCGACGGCGCTTAATCCGCTTTCTGCAAATCAATGATTTTTAACGATTAAACTTTATAAAACAAAGAGGCTTCGGTTAATTTTGCGACAAATTCCGAAGCCTTAATTATTTAAAAAAACAAAACGTTGTTAAAACGACACGTTTTCAACACATACGCTTGTTATAATAATACAAATTAATTCGGCGAGTGGTAAAAAAATGAGTTTTAAAATTATTTTGATTACGTTTTTAGCGGGGCTCGGCGCTGGGCTCGGGACCGGGCTTGCGGGGATGAGTGCCGCGGCGGTAATTGCACCGATGCTCATTACGTTTTTGGATGTCGACCCGTTTACGGCGGTCGGTATTGCTCTTGCGTCCGACGTGTTAGCGAGTGCCGTTTCCGCAATAACTTATGCTAAAAACAGGAACATCGATATTAAAAACAGCCTTATTTTAATGGCTACTATTTTAGTCTTTACACTTGTCGGAACTTTCGTCGCAAGCAAAGTAAACGACGCCGTTATGGGCAACTTTTCCATGTACGCAACGTTGATTTTGGGTATTAAATTCATTATTAAACCCATAAACACCACTAAAGAACAGATGTTGGACGTTTCTAAAACGAGGCGGATAGTAGGTTCGCTTATCTCGGGCATGATCGTCGGTTTTATTTGCGGATTTATCGGTGCGGGCGGCGGTATAATGATGTTACTGCTTTTAACAAGCGTATTAGGGTACGAACTGAAAACCGCCGTGGGTACAAGCGTGTTTATAATGACGTTTACCGCGCTTTTCGGAGCGGTGTCGCACTTTGCGATAGGGGATTCTCCCGATATACTCATTCTTGTTTTATGCGTTTTGTTTACGCTTATATGGGCAAAACTGAGCGCGCTGTTTGCAAATAAGGCTTCCCCGAAAGTCTTAAACAGAGTTTTGGGCGTGGTTTTGACGGTACTCGGTGCGGCGATTATAGTCGTTAATTACGTGCAGTAAAGATATTTTACGATTGCCGTTAATTTTTAATAGCGGAAAAACGGTTTGTCATATGTTTCGACAAGCCTTTTTTTGTCGGCAAAAAGGGAATAACTCGAATCGCAAAAAAAGAAAAAATTTTTTTTCAAAAGGTATTGCAATACTAAATTAAAAGTGGTATAATATTTTTAACAAGCAATAGCGGCTTACCGACTTTATCTTCGTGGCGCTATAAAGCGACTAAGTCGGCGTGAAAACACAGATTATCTTTTAAAAAAGGAAAGAAACTATGCGGCCTACAAAACATCAGAAGTTATCGATTGCGGTAATGGCTTCGGGCGGCGCTTTATTCTTATCGCTGTACACATGTTTGTTACTTCGCCCGGGGGTTATATTCGGAATGATTATCACGCATTTCTTTTTCGTGGCGCCTATTGTTTTTTGGATAAGAGTTATTAGAATAAAGTATTACGAAAAACACTCGGTTCCCGTTAACGGAAGGGTTGTCAGACTTTATAGAAAGGGTGCAAGAATTATCAGACACGCCTTTTTTGCGGTTGAATTTAAATTTGATTACAAGGGGGAGTCCGTTACCGCCGAGACGCTGTATTTGGTATGGAATTACGATGTAGACGACGTAGACTTTTCCATACTTTTACCGCTTAGGTATACAGAGAATAAAAACCGAGTTATCATTTTATAGAACCTTTTATTTTAGTTACGTTTTTCATTTTGTGCTTTAGGTTGCGGCTTTTTGGTTAAATCGGATTAAACGATGTACGAGTTTATATCTAAGAAGGAGGAATCGATGGTTCCGACAAAAAAACAACTACAAATACAATTCGTATCGATGTTTATAGTGTGCGTTTTGTTTGTTGCGATATTTATGATTTTTACCGACGTGCCCCCGGTATTTTATCTTTTCATTGCGGTGCTACTGCTTGTGCCCGCGGTGTTTTTCGGCGTTCGGTTGTGTGTATGCGTATATTACGTAAAACACTGCGACACCGTAAACGGACGATTTTACGGGCTAACGCACAAACAAGTGATAACGGGGCGAGCCGTCGACTTATTTACGGTTGAATATACTTTTATTTTCGACGGGGAAACGGTTTACGCAAAAACTTTATACAGCGCGCCCGCTTTCTTTATTCGTAATTTGTCGCCTAACGAAACGGTTGAACTTATTTACATAAAAAACAAAAACCGCGTTATCGTTTTATAGGTGTTTAAACTGCGTTTTATATTTTGCCTTGTTAGGCGCGTAAAGGGTTAAAAGACAAAAAAGTTTGTTACGTTTGTGTCGCTTACCGTGAAAAAATAAAAAATAAAGTGAAAAATACAAATAATTACCTAAAAGTCTTGAAAATGCAGGTGATTTTTGTTACAATAGTATATATTGCGATAATACATATTGCAAAAGTAAATCTTTTGCCGTTCGGCAAAATTTTCGAAGGACCGGCGTTTTGCCGTAAAACTTCTGTTTTTACGCTCGTCGGCGACAGATATCGCGCGAATAAATGAATTTTTGTTGCGCAAAAAGAAGAGTAAAAGGTGGTTTTAGATATGATCGAACAAGTTTTGGAAGAAATTAAACTAGCCGAGGAAAAAGCAGCCGAAATTAAAAAGGCTGCCGACGACTATGCTTCCGCAAAAAACAAGGAAGCCGAAGAAACCGCCAATAATTTGTTGAAAAACGCGGAAGAAACCGTTAAGTCGATGAAAAAAGAATATAAGGCGAAGACGGTTTTAAAAGAAAACGAACTTTATAAAGAAGTTTTACAAGCCGCTAAAAGGGACTCCGATGCTCTTTACGGCTCGATTACTTCTAAAATCGATAAATTAGCAGACGAAATCGCGGGGAAGGTTATAAATGGCAATTGCTGAAATGTCCCGCATGAAGCTTTTGGGCGTCAAATGCGAGGAGGAAAAAATCCTCGCCGCGCTTCATAGGACGTGTTCGATTCAAATTATTACGGATAACGATGCGGATAGCGCACGTGTAAACGACGACGGGTTTGCCGAAAAATTCGACAGACTCGGTTTTGCTTGCGATTATTTATTTACGAACATAAACCGCATTTCTAAGGAAAGAAAAGCCGTCGCGCCTATAAAGGAGCAGGTTTACGGTGTTACTTACGAAGAATTCGTTTCCGCTCTTTCTTTAGAAGAAAAAATCGAGCCGATTGTTTCCGACCTTACTCTAATAAGAGAAAAATCCATCGATTTGAAGGCGGAACTTGTTAGACTTAGAAACGAATACTCCGCCTATAAGCCGTTTATCGGGCTAAAACCGAGGTTCTCGACGTTTAAAGAAACTAAAGAGACGAGAACGTTTTTGGGTACTATAAAGCCGTCTTCGGCACAAACGTTTATAGACGGCGACTATCCGTGCTCGGCATTTATAGAGTGCGAAGACCCCACCGTAGCGGTGCTTTCCGTCGTATGCCTGAAGGAAGACGAATCTTATATTTCGGGTGTTTTGGCGGGTGTCGGATTTTCACGTTCTGACTTTAAGGGCGATTTTACGGGCAAGGAAAAGTGCGAAAAGTTAAGCGGAGAAATCGCTTCTGCCGAAAAAGCGCTTTACGACCTCGATACGGAACTGATAAGTAAAGGCGAGTATCTTAAGGAAATGAAAATACTTCTCGACAGATATTCTTTCGAACTCGAAAAAACTCGCGATAAAAACGGGTTTTACACGACCGACAGCACCTTTATGATAGACGCTTATTTACCGACCGAGGCTAAAGAAAGGGTCGAAACCGCCTTAAAAGAAACAAGCGATACGGTGTTTATCGAGTTTAACGTCGTTCCTAAAGACGAGTTTGCTCCGACGCTTATGAAAAACAAAAAACTCACTAAGCAGTTCGAGTTTATTACAAACCTTTATTCGCCGCCTAAATACGGCACGATAGACCAAAACTTCGTTATGATGATATTCTTCAGCGTCTTTATGGGCTTTATCATGGCGGATATGGGTTACGGCATCGCAATGATTTTGGGCGGTATCGTAATGGCTAAACGGATAGGGCGAGACACGGGTACGGCACGGCTTTGCAACATTATTGCTTTCGGCGGAGTGTTTACCTTTATATTCGGTGCTCTTTTCGACAGCTTTTTCGGGTACGGACTGTTAAGGGCTATAGGGCTTTTGGAAAGTCCGATAATGCCCGACGCGATTAATCACAAACTCGATTTGGCGGGCATTTCCGTTCCTACGCTACTTCTATTAAGTCTTGGAATGGGCGTCGTTCAGATTATTGCAAGTTTACTTATGAAAGCCGCTTCCTATTTTAGGGACGGAAAGATTTTGGACGGTATTTTCGAAGGCGTTGTCTGGTCGCTGTTTTTGGTCGGATTAATGGTTTTAGTCATCGATTTTGCCGGTCTTACAGAAGGGCTTGCAAAACCTGCCGCGATTACGATGATAGCGTCTGTCGCTATCGGTGCGCTTACCGCCGGCAGACACGAAAAGGGCTTAGGGAAATTCACAAAAGGTTTTTCGTCCGTGTACGGGCTTATAAACTACATGTCGGATATTTTAAGTTACGCAAGGTTATATGGCTTAATGCTTTCCGGCGCTCAAATCGCAACCATAGTAACATCTTTGTCGATACCGCTTATGACTTCGGTCGGCGGTGTTATCGGCGGGGTGCTGATACTTATAGTAGGACACTTGTTTAACCTCGCAATGGGGCTTTTGGGTGCGTATATACACGATTCGAGATTGCAATATATCGAATTCTACGGAAGATTTTACGAAGGCGAAGGCGAACTTTTTACGCCGTTCGGCACAAAGTTCGACAATATTTATTTTGCCGAACAGAAGAATTAAAAGCGTTTTTATCGTTTCAAATTAAATTAAACGTTAATAACGGGCTTATAGACGGACTTTTAAGCGAAAAACAAACATTATCGCTTTAAAATATTAAAATACAAAAATTATTGATTGCAAGCAATCGGAGGTAATTATTATGACAGGTCAAACAATAGCTTTAATCGGTTTAGCGTTATGCGTTATCCTTTGTGGCGGCGGTAGTGCCGTTGCTTTGTGGAGGACTGGTTGCGCTTCTGCGGGCGTTTTGGCTGAAGACGGTAAAAAGTTTTCCAAAGTACTCGTTTTAGCGGTACTTCCCGCAACGCAGGGTATTTACGGTTTCGTTCTTGCTATTTTAAAAAGCAGTGCGATTACCGCCGAAATGTCGGTTGCTGCCGGCTGGAACCTTTTCTTTGCGGTATTACCGTTGACGATAGTAGGTTTCGTTTCGGCAATATTCCAAGGTCTTACTTCTGTTTCCGGTATTTTGGCTATTTCCAAAAACGAATCGATTTCGGGCAAATTGATACTTTTCCCCGCAATGGTTGAAACTTACGCTATTTTAGCGCTCGTTATTTCGATAATGTTGTAATTATCATGGACGGAAAAGATAAAATCATCGAGAAGATTTTAAGAGACGCCGAAAACTACCGTGCGGAAGTTACCGCTAAAGCCGACGAGGATTTTGCTACTTTGGTTAACAAGGCGGAAGAAAAAGTTTCCGCTACTTTAAAAGGTGAAGAAACTATCCTTGAAAAAGAACAGGCAGAGTCTTTGAAAAGAAAAAAGGTCGTTGCCGATTTGGACGGTAAAAAACTTTATCTTTCCAAAAAGACCGACGCCGTAAACGATGTTTTCAGCAATGCTTTAAATAAACTCAACAACCTTGATAAATCGACGTATAAGTCGATTATCGAGCGTTTTATTAAAGAAAACGCTACGCCTTTTTCGACTGTCGTTTTATCTAAAAACGCACCGATAACAGTTGCGGACATATCGCAGAACTTTAAGGATTTAAACTTGAATTTCCGTTGCGACGGAGAGTTTTCGGGCGGTGTCGTAATAGAAAACGACGGTTTGGACATTAACCTTAGTTTCGAAGCCGTGTTAGGCGGTTTAAAAGAAAAATACGAAACCGAGGTCGCCGAAAAACTTTTCGATTAAGCCGAGGAAAAATGCAAAAAGATATTTTATTTATCGACGCGGCGTGTAAATCTCGCGAAAAGTTTTTGCTCGGCGCGGATAAGTACGCAAGACTTATCGATGCCGACGGATACTCGAGCGGAATAAAACTTCTTCGCGAATACAATTTCGGTAAATCGGCAAAAGAAGACGCCGACCTTTCCGATATTTTATACGCTGAAGAAGAAGATTTAATCGCGTTCATTAAAGAATACGCGCCTAAATCGGGCGTTCACAATTACTTTTTATTGCCTTACGATTTTATTAACGCTGAGGCGCTTTTCAAATGCTCGAAATTGGGGCTTGACGAAGAAAAATACCTAACCCACGAAGGCGTTTTGAAAATCGACGATATCAAAAAGGCATTGGACGGAAAATCATCCGGTATCGGCGAAATCGACAAGGCGATACGTCAAGCCGAGGACTTGTTCGGCGACGGCAAAGAGCCTTCGGGTTCTCTTGTCGATACGGTTTTCGCACGCAACATGTATACGGCGATGCGCAGACTCGTGAAAGACGGAAGGACGCTTAAATTCATCGAAAGGGAAATAGATCTTAAAAACATTTCGGTTCTGTTAAGGTCGGAGACTTTCGAAGAGTATTTGACGATGAAACTGCCGTACGGAACGCTTACATTAGCGCAAGAAAAAGTACTTAACGAAAAAAACGGAGAAAAAATACTTGCCGTATTTAAACGCACGGTGTTTTTCGAATTTTTGCAAAAAGCGTTTGCGCCTAAAGATAATCCCTTGACTGAATATGAAAAAGCCGTCGACGGTTACAATCTTAAAAAACTTAAGGAAACGAGATTTTTCAATCAAGGCACGGAACCGTATCTTTTATACGTCGGTTACAGAAAAGCCGACATTAAAAACGTAAGACTTATTTTGTCGGGACTTCGTAGCGGGCTTAGCAGAGAAGTTATCAAAGAAAAGTTGCGCGAAAGCTATTAAAGTTTTCTTTAAAAGGGTTAAATTATGTTAGGAAAAATGGCAATTATCGGAAGCGGTGACAACATACTCGCTTTTAAGGCGGGCGGCGTCGACGCTTTTACGGTCGAAAATGCGGAAAAAGCGCGCGAAACGCTTAGAAAACTCGCAAAAGATTACGCGGTAATATTTATTACCGACAGTTTTATGAGGGAACTTTCTGGCTATCTGAAACGTTTTAACGAATCCGCATATCCCATTATCGTGCCCGTGCCGGACGGCGACGGCGATTACGGTATGGAACTTTTGCGCGGTGCTATGGAAAGCGCCTTGGGCGTGGATATATTATTCGGAAGAGAGGACAAATAAATGCAAGAAGGCAGAATCATTAAGGTTGCGGGGCCTTTAATCGTAGCCGAAAATATGGCGGACAGCAAGATGTTCGACGTCGTTAAAGTCGGAGACCTCGGTCTTATCGGCGAAATAATAGAATTAAGAGGCGATAAAGCCTCTATCGAGGTTTACGAGGAAACCGCCGGTTTAGGCGTAGGCGATAAAGTCGTGTCTACGGGTTCTCCCTTGTCGGTAGAATTAGCCCCCGGTCTTATAGAAGGTATCTTCGACGGGATACAAAGACCTTTAAATAAACTCGTGGCAAAATACGGAGACAGAATATCGCGCGGGATTGTCATAAACAATATCGACCACGACAAAAAATGGGATTTCGTCGCAACGGCAAAAGCGGGTGACGTTTTATCCGTCGGCGACGAACTCGGTTTCGTTCAGGAAACGCCTATCGTGCGCCATTCGATTATGGTACCCGAGGGGTGCGACGGAAAAGTCGCGTCCATAAAAAGCGGTAGTTTTAACGTTTTGGAACCTATTGCCGTTATGGAAACCGAAAGCGGACGCAAAGACGTTCCCATGATGAGAAAATGGCCCGTCAGAAAAGCCAGAAGATATAAAGAAAAACTCTCCCCCGAAATGCCTATGGTTACGGGACAGAGGGTTATAGATATGCTTTTCCCCATCGCAAAGGGCGGTTGCGCCGCCGTACCGGGACCTTTCGGTAGCGGTAAAACGGTCGTTCAACACCAACTTGCAAAGTGGGCGGACGCCGAAATTATCGTATACGTCGGTTGCGGTGAACGCGGTAACGAAATGACCGACGTTTTAAACGAGTTCCCGGAACTTAAAGATCCGAAATCGGGCGAGCCTTTGATGAAAAGAACCGTGCTTATCGCGAATACTTCGGATATGCCCGTTGCCGCGCGTGAGGCGTCTATTTATACGGGAATAACCATTGCGGAATATTTCCGCGATATGGGTTATTCCGTTGCTATTATGGCGGACTCGACGTCGAGGTGGGCAGAGGCTTTGCGTGAAATCAGCGGAAGACTCGAAGAAATGCCCGGCGACGAAGGTTACCCCGCATATCTTTCTTCTCGTCTCGCGGAGTTTTACGAGAGAGCCGGTATCGTAAAAGTTTTGGGAAGCGGAGAAAAAATCGGTTCGGTTACCGCAATCGGTGCGGTATCGCCTCCGGGCGGAGACCTTTCCGAACCTGTTTCGCAAGCGACTTTGCGTATTGTAAAAGTATTCTGGGGGCTTTCTTCCTCGCTTGCTTACAAAAGACACTTCCCCGCAATCGATTGGCTCGTAAGTTATTCCTTGTACGCCGATAAAATGGCTGAATGGTACAAGGAAAACGTTGCAAACGATTTTCCCGAACTTCGCGCGTTTACGATGAAGATATTGCAAGAAGAAGCCGAACTCGACGAAATCGTAAGACTCGTCGGTATGGATTCGCTTTCGTATAAAGACCGTATCACTATGGAAACGGCTAAGATGATAAGAGAAGACTACTTGCATCAAAACGCCTTCCACGAAACGGATACGTATACTACGCTCGAAAAGCAATATAAAATGATAAAAT
Source organism: uncultured Christensenella sp. (assembly GCA_964398065.1). Taxonomy (GTDB): domain Bacteria; phylum Bacillota; class Clostridia; order Christensenellales; family Borkfalkiaceae; genus UBA4636. Next base: position 32,428 of record CAYNLN010000010.1, read on the forward strand.
TAATCAACGCTTTCTACGTATACGGTAACCGAGCGGTAGACAGTTACGCCGAACTCGATGAAATTTTAAGCGTTCCTTCAATCGAAAAAATAGGAAGGGCTAAATACGTCGAGGAGGAAAACGTAAAAGAACTCGATAACGTTCTTACCGATTTGGTTTCCGAACTCAAGGCGGTTGCCAGAGGGGGAAGAGAAGATGTATAAAGAATATAAAACCATTAAAGAAGTCGTCGGTCCCTTGATGCTTGTCGAGGGCGTCGAAGGCGTTAAGTATAACGAACTCGTCGAAATCACTCAAAAAAGCGGTGAGGTCAGAATGGGCAAGGTCTTGGAAGTTAAAGACGACAAAGCCGTCGTTCAACTTTTCGAATCTTCTCACGGGCTTCAGATTTCGACTTCCAAAGCAAGATTTTTAGGAAGAAGTCAAGAACTCGGCGTTTCCGAAGACATGCTCGGCAGAGTCTTCGACGGTATGGGTAATCCTCGTGACGGCGGTGCTCCGATTATTCCTAAAAAGAAATTAGACATAAACGGCGAGCCTATAAACCCCGCTGCGCGCGACTACCCCAACGAATTCATTCAAACGGGTATCTCCGCTATCGACGGGCTCAACACGCTCGTTAGGGGGCAAAAACTCCCCGTGTTTTCCATGAGCGGTCTTAACCACGCCGAACTTGCCGCGCAAATTGCTCGTCAGGCAAAGGTTAGGTCGGGCGAAAAGTTTGCCGTAGTTTTCGCCGCGGTAGGTATTACCTTCGAAGAAGCAGAATTTTTCATTAACGATTTTAGGCGCACGGGTGCTATCGAAAGAACGGTTCTGTTTACCAACTTGGCAAACGATCCCGCCGTCGAGCGTATAGCAACGCCGCGTATGGCGCTTACTTGTGCCGAATACTTGGCGTTTGACTTGGGCATGCACGTTTTGGTAATCATTACCGACATCACGAACTACGCCGAGGCTTTAAGGGAAGTTTCCGCCGCAAGAAAGGAGGTCCCCGGTCGCCGCGGTTATCCAGGATATTTATATACCGACCTTGCAACGCTTTACGAAAGAGCCGGTCGTATTAAAGGTAAAACGGGCTCGATAACCCAAATACCTATTCTTACGATGCCCGAAGACGACAAAACGCACCCCATCCCCGACCTTACGGGATATATTACCGAAGGGCAGATTATTTTGTCGAGGGAACTCTATAAACGCGGCGTTAATCCGCCTATAGACGTACTTCCGTCCCTTTCTCGTCTTAAAGATAAAGGCATCGGCGACGGCAAAACAAGGGAAGACCACGCAGATACCATGAACCAACTTTTCTCCGCTTACGCTAAAGGCAAGGAAAGTAAGGAGCTTGCCGCCATTTTAGGCGACGCCGCGCTTACCGCCACCGATAAACTTTACGCCGAGTTCGCCGAAAAGTTCGAAAAAGAATACGTTTCGCAAGGAACGGATACCGACAGACCTATCGAAGAAACCCTCGATTTAGGTTGGAAACTGTTAAAGATTTTACCGAAATCCGAACTTAAACGTATTAAAGAAAAGTATATCGAGAAATATCTTGACGACTAATAAAGGGTAAAAAGCCCGCTATAAGCCCGTTATCGACGGTTTTTGAAACTTATTTTATTATAACTTCACAGCATAAGGTACGAAATGGCAAGACTAAACGTTAACCCTACCCGTATGGAACTTAAAAAGCTGAAACAGCGTTTATCCACGGCAAAAAGGGGACACAAACTTTTAAAGGATAAATCGGACGAAATGATTCGCCGTTTTTCCGTAATAATAAAAGAAAATAAGCGACTCAGAGAGCGCGCAACCGACGCTTTAGAGGACGCGCTTAAAGAATTCTCTTCCGCCTGCGCTTTGATGAGCGAGGCGGAAACGGAGAATGCTTTTAATATGCCTTCGACGTCGCTTAAACTCGATCTAAGTACCGAAAGCATTATGAACGTTGTCGTGCCGAAAATCAAAGTTGAAACAAAAACTCGAGGCGGTATGCCGTATTCCTACGCGCTTGTTACAAGCGAAGCCGACTATTCGGTAAAAAAGATTACGGAAGCCATTACGGTGCTTGTCGAGCTTGCTGTCGTCGAAAAAAAGGTTCAAATGCTCGCCGACGAAATCGTAAGAAACAAAAGAAGGGTTAACGCCCTCGAGTATATAATGATTCCTCAACTCGAGGAAACCATTAAATACATTACGTCGAAACTCGGCGAAAACGAAAGAGGTGCCTTAACCCGCCTAATGAAGGTTAAGAGTATGATTAACGAAAGGCAAGAATAATGGATGGTATTTATCAAAATATAAACAGCGTATACGAACTTATTATCAAGTTTGCGATAATAATCGTCGACCTTATAAGCGCGGGTATTATTTGTTTTACTATAGTAAAATCGCTTATAAATCTGTGCAAAAGAAAAGAAGATATAAGGCTTGACGTTTCCGAAGGTATTTTGGTTGCGCTCGAGTTCAAACTCGGCGGCGAAGTTTTACGTACGCTTATCGTCAGAGAACTTAAAGAACTTTTAATTTTAGGTATAGTAATCGTTTTGATGGCTGCGCTTTCCGTCTTCGTACAGTGGGGTATCAAAAACGAACGCAAAAATGCCGAAGAAACAAAAAAACTTAAGGACGAAGAAACCTGTACCGTTATAGACGACGGAAACAGAGAATAGTTTCAGTACATAATACAACGTCTTATTTAGGATATTAAAAGCGGCGGCGAGTGCGTTTTTCGCACTCGCCGCCGCTTTGTCGTTAGTATTAAAAATGCCGTTAATCGGCTTATAGCCTCACTTTTTTATGATTATGTTTGTTTTTATCGGTGTGTAGACGAGTTTATTGCAAATTGTTCCGTTATAAATATAGGGTTAAGTTTCCTCTCTTTTTTTCAAAAAGTTAATCATAAAGGGAATGGAAACTATTCCCGATATAAAGTCGGCTATGCCTTGCGCCGAAAGCACACCGTAAAGCCCCCAAACAGCCGAAAGGATTGCTAACATCGGAATAAACACGAGCCCGCTTCTTAAAAGTGCTAAAAAAGATGCCTTTTTTGCCTGTCTTATGCTTTGGAAAAGCATGTTTGCCGACGTCGACGACGGTAACATCAAAAGCCCTATAGAGGCAATTATTAAGGAAAACGAACCTAACTTTACGACTTCTTCCGCTTTTTGGAATATTCGTATTACTTGCGGGGCAAAGATGATTCCGAGTAGTGCTATTACCCCAACGAATACTGTCGAAAACGCCCAGGTAAATTTGAGACCTTTTTTGACACGGTCGTATTTTTTCGCGCTATAGTTAAATGCCGCGACGGGTTGAAAACCTTGACCTATACCGATGCCGACCGCTAAAACGAAGGAGGAATATCTGTTAACGATGCTTACCGCCGCAATCGCAGCGTCTCCGTAAGGTTTAATAACGTTGTTGAGTATTCCGTTTGAAATAGACGAAAGACCTTGTCTGATAAGAGAGGGCAATCCGCCTTTTACGATATTGATAAATACGATTTTATCGAGTTTTACCGCGCTTAATTTTATGGAGCCTTGCGCTTTTTTTATGTATAAAACAAGAAGTATTAGGAAACTAACTACTTGCGACACCGCCGTTGCGAGCCCTGCGCCGTAAACGCCCATACCGACTTTTACTACCAAGACGTAGTCGCCCAAGATATTAAGCACGCCTCCGAAAGTAAGCCCTATCATCGAAAACAGCGCAATACCTTCGTACCTTAGATTGTTGTTAAGTATAAGCGAGCAAATCATAAACGGGCAAGACAAAAGTACCCAAAACCCGTAATCTTTCGCATAGGGTAAAATCGTATCGGTGCTACCTAAAAGCCTCATAAAAGGCGTTAAAAACATAAGCCCGAAAACAAGAAGTATTACGCCTATAAAAAATCCCGTGTAAAAGGCGGTGGAAACGTAAGTCGTTGCAGTCTCCGTGTCCTTTTCGGCTAAAGCTTTCGAACAATAAGTTCCCGAGCCGTGACCGAGCATAAACGCAATTGCTTGAATAATTGCCTGCAAGGTAAACAAAATACCCGTTGCCGCTTGTTGACTTTCGCCCAAGCCCCCGACGAAGTATGTGTCAGCTAAGTTATAGATATTGGTTATAAGCATCGAAATCGTCGTCGGAAGCCCTAACCTTAATATCAATTTATAGACGGGCGTTTCCGTCATTTTTTTGTAATAACTGTCTATAGTTGTCATAATTTATCCGTTGTATATTTATATGCCAAAGATTTTTCGATTTGGTAAAACGTTGCGATAACAGGCTTATAGCGCGATATTTATGCACCTTTGTAGCGGTGTGGATTTCTTTATAACGCTTTTAAACAAGCTTCGGTGTAAGCGGTTGATTAAGGAAAATAAAGCTACACTAATAGTTTAATACTATTTTTTAGAAAAAGCAAACCTTTTACAGTGTGCTTTTATGTAATCGTAAAAACTTTTTTATAAGGCAAAAGGGGCTTTAACGGGCTTATAGCGAGACTTTTTTAACTGTTTGCCGTTAAAAGAAGTTTCAAAAATACTGTTTTATTTAAAAAAGCGTTTACAAAAAAGTAAATTTGTATTACAATGATAGTGTAAAAACAAAAATACGGTTAAGTGTAATATGAAATTTATTAAAGACGCAAAAAAGGGAATAGCCGAAGTTTTTTCGGGAAGCGCCGATAGAAAAAACGCATATCGTTTAAACGGACGAGTTCCGTTAAAAACCGCTATATTTATAGGGCTTCAGCATGTTTTGGCGATGTTCGTCGCAAACGTTACGCCGCTTCTTATGCTGTTTACGGCGCTATCGATAACGGGTACTCCGCTTGCAACCGAAGCTACCATAGGCGCATTGTTTATAGCGGGGTTGTCGACTGTTTTGCAACTTTTGGTGGGTGCAAGGCTTCCTATAGTTATGGGGTCGTCGTTTACCTTTATCGGCGTGCTTATAGCGATAGGGCTTTCCTCCGGCGGGGGAGAAGGAGGTTATTACACGATTTTGGGCGCCGTATTGGCGGGCGGAATTATATCTTCGGTTTTCGCCGTTTTTATAAAGTATTGGGGCAAGCTTATAAAACCGATAGTTCCGTGCGTTGTGGTTTTTGCGCTGGGGCTAAACCTTTTTAAAAGCGGCGCAACTCAATTTTTGGGCGGACAAGCCGTTTTGAACGGGCTTATGTCGGGCTCTGATGCGGCGGTTCCGTATTATGCGTACATAGCCGTTGCGGCTATAACTTTGCTTTCTTGCGTCTTGTGGCAGATTTTCGCCAAAGGAACGCTGAAAAACTTGAATATAATCGTCGGTTTGTTCGTCGGATACCTTGTTTGTCTGTTTATTCCCGGAATGATTGATTTTAGCGGTATAGGCGTAGAAAAAATCGCCGACGTTATATCGTATCCGAAAGTTGTCGATTTTTCAAAACTAAGGTTCGAAACCGTGCCGATACTTTTAACGACTTTGTTTTTCCTTGTTTCCATGACGGAGGGTATAGGTAACGTTAGCGCAGTCTGCTCTCAAACGCTTTGTCGCGCGCCTACGGATAGGGAAGTCGGCGGTATACTTTTAACTACCTGCCTTACTTCGAGTTTGTCCGCCGTTTTCGGTGCTTTGCCGCTTACGTCCTACTCGCAAAACGTCGGCTTGGTTACAAAAACAAAAGAAATTAACCGTTTCGGTATTTTTTGCGGCGGAGTTATATTGATTATATTGTCGTGCTTTCCGATTGTTTCGAGTTTTTTATTAACGATTCCCGATTGCGTCATCGGCGGAACTATGGTAATACTTTTCGGTTCGATTGCGGTTGTCGGTATTCAGATGTGTGCCGGGCAAGGGTTTTCCGATAAAAACATACTTATACTTTCGGTGTCGACTTGTTTAGGCTTCGGCATAACGCTGGTAAGCGACTTTTTTACATATCTGAATGCGTGCGGGCTAAACTATTTAGCAAATATTTTATCGAACAACGTGTTAAATATGTTTGTTATATCTTTCGTCTTAAGTAAGGTTTTGCCCGACGATATGAATTTTAGCCGCAAAAGAAAACTAAAGGACATATAAAACGGGGCTATAAGCCCGTTATTCGGTTTTTTCGAGCGTTTAAACACGAAAAAAGCCAATCGAAAAACGATTGGCAAAATCTGGTGACTCCTACGAGACTCGAACTCGTGTTACCGCCGTGAAAGGGCGATGTCTTAACCGCTTGACCAAGGAGCCGTTATTAAATTGTTTTGGTAGCGGCGGTCGGATTCGAACCAACGACCTGCCGGGTATGAACCGGCCGCTATAACCAACTAAGCTACGCCGCCATACGAAAGAAAAAATGGTTGCGGAGGTGGGATTCGAACCACACGACCTCCGGGTTATGAGCCCGACGAGCTGCCAGACTGCTCTACTCCGCGACGTCAAATTGCTTGATTATTTTATATGATATATAATAATTTGTCAACTGTTTTTTCGTCGTTTTGAAACAATTTTAAAATTTTTTTTAAAAAATAAAATATCGCTATGCTTTTTTAAAAAAGCAAACATTGTTCGTAAACAAGGTATTTATGTGCTCGCGGTCGCTATTTTCGTATAGCGTTTACGATTTTTCACGCCATTTTTTACGTTTTTGCCAAAATTTCGCAGAATACTCCTCGATAAAGGTTGCAAAAATCGTCAGAGTTTGTTATTATTTATTGGCGACAAACATTTAAAGGACTTATCGATGAGGACTGTTAACGAAGAATTACATTTAAGAAAGAAAGTCGAAATCATGGAAAAGTGTTTCGATTGCTACGCCGACGCCGGGTTTGGAAACGTCGGCATCAAAGGGCTTGCCAAGGCTTGCGGCATTTCGTCGGGGAATTTATATACTTATTTCGAAGATCTCGACGACCTTGTCATTTCGTCGACCGAACATTGCATGAGCAAGGTTGAGGAAGACTTTATGAAAAAGGCGCCTAAAAAAGCCGAGGACTTAGAACGTTTTATCGACGAGGTTCCTTATTGGACGGCATCCAAGCACGGCAAAAAGTACCGCCTTATGTACCAAATTTACACTAACCCTAAGTATCTCGAGCACGGCAAAAAGTTTTTCGAAGGTGTAAATAAACGTTACACCGATTATGCTAAACTTTTAGAACCCCAGCTCGGTATATCTTATACGGTGTTGGTTTCGTTTATCTTTATTTTGATACGCGCATGCGTTCACTATGCTCTTTTCGAGGACGAATACTATTTGAAAGCGCAAATATCCGTGCTTAAAAAGTCGCTCGATATGTTTATAAACGCTAACGTAAAGCAAAAGTGATTTTTACGAAAAAAGATTATAGCGTAAAAACAAAAACTATTTTATATAAGCATAAACAAAGTTTATCGTTATAAAAAAGCGGAGGTCTGCACATAATTTGCCGACCTCCGCTTAAATTTTAAAGTTCGAACTTTTTTGTCCGACGAAAAAGGTTTTTAACTTACGCGCATTTATAAAAAAGCCTCTATAAGCCCGTTATCAAATGATTTCGGGTTTTTTTCAAACGACTTTTTATATATTTGAAATTTTTTCAAACGACTTTTTATATAAAATCGAAACTTTTTCAAGCGACTTTTGTTAATGGGCGTAAATTTTTTCAAGCGAGTTTATCCTTCCAAAGCGATGAAAGCAAATTTCGTTATACTGTTTTGAAGTCCTTTATTTTGTAAAGTTGCGGTGTTTATTCCGCTTTTGCGTCAGGTAATGCTTTTTTGGGTAACTTCGGCTTTTTTCGTTTTAACGACAATGGCAGCGACGTCTTTTTACAACAAAAAAACAGAGCCGCGTGTTTAGACGCGACTCTATATGTGTGCAATTACCTATTTCGATACAATTTGCGTACACCCCTGAATTTTTGCGTACACCTTACAAAAAATGCGTACAGCCCTAAAATTTGGCGTACAGCAAGCAAAAAGTGCGTACACTTATAAATTGGATTTGTGTGAAACTTATTTTCCTCTCTTTTTTGCAATATACGCAACGACGGAGCAAGCAATGATTCCACTTACAAATGGAATTGCAAATAGAAGCCCTACAGTCCAAGGGGCACTATTACCGGGGGCATATCGAAGAACGGTGCAATTGCAAGTTACGACAACGCACATGGTATTTGTTAACAAGATTGCAAGTGCCGTAAAAATCATTGATAGTTTTTTCATGAAAACCTCCTACTTATGTTTCATGGATTTGATAAGTATTACAGCTCCAAATACCACAAACAATACCGAAGTCAGCATTGCTATAAAATTTCCATTGATTATTATTACAGATGACTCTGCGATTTTGTCAGCGGTTTCAGAGTTAAATACTGCGATAGCACCGAATACAATGAGTGAAGCACAACCTATGAGCGAAACAACAAGTCCGAGTATGTCGAGGAGTTTCTTATTTTCGCTGTTCTTCTCGGTGTAGTGTTTGCCTGATGGCTCTTCAATATCGTCTTTCACGAGATAATCTATGCTGACACCAAACAGTTCGCTGTATTTTTGTAGCGTTTTTGCATCGGGCGTTGTCGTTCCGTTTTCCCACTTTGATATTACCTGCCTTGAGCAATCCAGCTTCTCTGCAAGTCCTTCTTGTGATAATCCTTGTTTTCGGCGCAGGTTATAAAGTTTTTCAGACGACGTCATAAATACCTCCTCACGCCATAATTATAACAGTTTTTAGCTTATTCGTCTATACACAGCCGTAGGCAATTCCGCTACGAGCGTTGACATTTGATTTTTTGCTAAATTCTAATTTATCTTTTCTTTTATTATACAACAAAATCTCGCATTTTTCAATATATTCACACCATCAGTCAACAAATATAGAAAAAGAACGCCACCATATTTTGATACGCACCCCAAAAGTTAGATACTTTTGGGGTGCGTATCATTTTGATAAATGCTTACAATTATTATTTTTTTGTTTTACCTTATTTTTAATCTGATTTTAAGGTATTAGTTTTCATCATAAGGAAAAGTTAAAATTATTTTTTTTTACTTCAATCTATAATAACAAATGGATTTACCGATACCCTCACGTTTTAATTCACCAAGCTCAATAAGTTTTCTTAATGCTCCTTCAATGCTGCTTATGCTAAGTGAAGGACACTGTTCACGAATATCTTGTTTATTAAATCGTCCGATTTTATTCATTGATGCACGTCTTACAATTTCTAGTGCAGAAAGCTTTGTCTCCACTAATGCAAAACGATCTTCAAAATCTTTATAAGCAGCTAAAATTGTTCCTAAAAGATATTTAATAAATGGAACAACATCTTCAGTTCCTTCATGCCAACCTATTTGAGATTTTGCAAGTGCATCATAATACAAATCTTTATTCTTTGCTATTTTTGCTTCAAGCGATATATATTTACCCACATAAAAACCACTACGATATAAAAGCAATGTAGTAAGTAATCTGCTCATTCTTCCATTTCCGTCATTGAAAGGATGAATACACAAAAAGTCATGAATGAATATTGGAATAGCAATCAACGGTTCAGCCTCTAAATTTCCTATAACTCGATTGTATTCATTACAAATGTTCTCAAGAGCTACAGGCGTTTCAAAAGGATCAAGCGGAGTAAATAACGTTTCCACTCTTCCATCAGGATAAGTTGCACTAATATAGTTTTGAACACTTTTGGTTCTACCCGCAACAGGGTTATTCATATGGCTATATAAGATTTTATGAAGTTGAAAAATATAGTTTGTTGTAATAGGAATTGCATCAAAACTTTCATGAATAATTCCAAGAACATCCCTATAGCCTGCAATCTCTTGTTCGTCTCTATTTTTAGGTGTTGTCTTTTCTGCAACTAATTGTTTGATACGTGTATTTGTAGTTACAATTCCCTCAATAGCATTAGATGCTTCCGTGCTTTGAATTTTAGCAATCTCTACTAGTTTTTCCAATTCTTCAGGGCGTTGTTTCAAGTATAATTCTTGTTTTCCGGCTTCTTTATATATTGCCGCTATTAGTCCAAGAACATCACTGTCCCATTTCAAATCTTTTATTTGAGAGTAATTAAATGTTCGCATATGACACCTCCTTGTTTTCCCTTTAATTATATCGGTTTTTAAGGGAAAAGTCAATACTTTTCATGTATTTACCCTTAATATTATTGTCGAAATAAGGGAAAGTTATTATTGTAAAAAGAAAGTTCTTCAATCATAAACCAATTATCGGTTTCACCTTTATTTATTATTACTCAATTAAGTGCCTTAACGGCTATTACGCTAACTATATTGTTTTTATAAAAACATCGTCATATAAATCGGTATACAAAGAAGTTCTCCGTCTTTTCGCAAATCTTTTGTGTACACCAAATATCTTTGACCTGTTTTTCCTGAAAACTTATCTACAAATGCATCTATTGACGCATGAGTTTTATAACCCGATGATTTAACTTCAATAGGACATACTTTATTTCGTTTTGCAATCAAGAAATCAACTTCATAATTATGACTAGAATTTTCTTTCGGGAATGTATAATAAAACAATTTATTACCATTTGCATAAAGCATTTGAGAAACTATATTCTCATATAGGTAGCCAAGATCGGTATCAAGTTTATCGCTTAATAGTTTTTCATAGATTACATTCTCCGTAAAATCTTTATCCATAAATGCAAGTGTAGTAAATAGTCCAGTATCACCAACAAACATTTTATATCTGTCTATATCTTCATGTAACGACATTCCAGCACTTGGATCATTCGCATGATATGCAACATTAACTGTTAACGAATCCTTCATATCGGCAATAATTCCAAGAACCCTATCTTGCTTTTCATTTGGAATAACACTTGACACTTGGTATCTTGATGCATTTTTAGCAAGCTCCGAAGGTATAGCAGAAAACATTAACGATGCTCTTCCTGTAGTATCAATTTTCCTAAAATCATCTTGATAAAGTTCCAAAATTGAACGCTTTACTTGATCTACTTTACTAAAATTGTTTGTATCTATATATTCGTTTACTGCTTGAGGCATTCCGCCAACTAACATATAAAGTCTAAAATCACGCATTAGTCTACGATTTACATCATCGCCAAGCGACATTTTATTCTCAAACGCAACCTTAAGCATTGGAATTGTAGCTTTATCTCCTAATGCCCAACGGAACTCTTCATAATCCATAGGAACCATTTCGAGTCTCGTTTCTTCGCTCGGAATAATAATGTTTTCGACATTTTTCTTTATAGAAAGTAAAGAACCCGTTTCAATATAATCATATCTGCCGTCTTTAACCAAATGTTTTATTGCTTGCCTCGCAAGCGGTTCTCTTTGCACCTCATCAAAAATAATAACGGATTTTCTATTTTCCAAATTAACATGATATATAAGTTGCAAGCGTAAGAACAAATAATTCAAATCCGATAAATCTTTGAACAAATCATGCACTTCTTTAGGAGCAATAGAAAAATCAATAAGAATATAACTAGAGTACTCCTTTTGTGCAAACTCTTCGGCAACCGTAGACTTTCCGACACGTCTTGCTCCTTTTATCAATAGAGCAGTTTTTCCATTGGAATCCTTTTTCCAATCAAGCATCTTTTGATATATTTTACGTTCAAAAATTCTTTCAGGCATAATAGACCTCCTATTTTTGATATTATTATACCACGCTCCGCCGAAAATTTCAAGTTTTATTCGCCGTGAATTGCCGAAAATTTCAATTTGTTTTTGCCGATATATGCCGAAAATTTCAATTTGTTTATTCTTTTCATATTCCTGTAGGTATGATATCGTCGATAAATACTTCTACTTTTTTATTCTATGTGTGTCGAAATAATCGTTCTAACACCTACCACTAAAAATCGTTAGAAAGGCTATAATTTTAATACAAAATCAAATAAAAAATCTGCCAGACCGTAAAATCTGATGAAAATTTGCTGTTTTATGCCGATTTTGACCTTAAAACCTCTAAAAAAGCGCAAAAAAATAGTCTTGATACCTTTATCATTGTATCAAGACTAATCATTTTTATTGGCGGAGAAGGCGGGATTTGGACCCGCGCTACGTTTAACCGTACTACTCCCTTAGCAGGGGAGCCCCTTCAGCCACTTGGGTACTTCTCCTTGACTGAAAAAACGTTGTTTTTTATCGATAGCCTATAAATCATAGCATAAAAAAGAACGCTTGTCAAAATATTTTTAAGGTTTTCGGAATTTTTTTAAATTTCCGTGCTGTTTTATAATCGTAGAGACGTCAAGCGGTTGTTTCGGGCGTAAAATTTTAATTGTTTTTCGTGTAAACGGCGCGCCCGTAAGCGAAAAAGGGAAGGGTTTACTAAAACTTTTATAAGCGCAGGCTTTATCGAAGATGCTTTTGAGGGCGTAAATTACCTTTTCATTAATTAAAAGAGGAGGTTTTAAGGGGCGTTTTATTGTAAAAACGGGCGATGGCGTAGTAAAAACTACCGCACAAGGTAAAGCCGTCGAGGTGAAAATTCGGAAATTTTATATAAAAGGAAACCGCAAAGACATTAAAAATGTGTGTAAACGGCGAACTTTTGTGTTATATTTTAAAAGAATTGTATTTGCTACAAAAACAGTTGGTGAAAATGTATATTGTCATTGTAGCGTCATAAAAGACAAAAACGGGGCTTTTTAAGCGCATTTTTGCGAAATTGTTCGTTAAACGAGAATTTAATATTAAATCATTAGTTGCAACAATTGTGCAAGTTGCACAAAATATTGGGAATTATCGAAAAACGGCGAGTTTTTAAAAAAATCGGGTTGACAAAAGTTTTTTTATAGCGTATTATAATGCATATCACTTGTGCGTAAACTGCAAACAATTGCTTATCAACTCAAAAACCGAGCAAAAACTCGACGGCTTTACGCGACTTAATTTAATATAAAAAAGGGGATATCCCCTTTGGCGTTTGCAGGCAAACGCCAAACGGTTTTAATGGTAAATAGTTATTTTGCCAACGCGCATAATATTTACAAACGTTAATCAAACTTAGGCTACACGGCGCCTTATTTACAGCGCGCCTAATGCATATAAAAAGAGAAAACAAAATTTAAAATATTTTTCGGAGGAAGAAAAAATGAAGAAATTTTTAGCAATGCTTTTAGTTGTTGCGGTTTCTGTCGGCGTTTTTGCTGCTTGCGGCGGCAAAGGCGAAGGTACCGGCTACTATACGTATAGAACATATACGACAGTTATGCCCAGCAACTGGAGCGAACTTACTTATGCGGACAATAACGACACACAAATACTTGAATATATCGTATCTCCGTTTTTCGAATACGACTATGAATTCGAAGACGGCGAAAAGTACACTCGTTCGGGTGCGGTAAACGCAGACGCTATCGTTACGGGCGGTTACAAAGTCGACTATTCTGCGGCGACGGCTTTAGAAGACGTTACGTCGAGTGTCGATGCAAAATGGGGATATACCGATAAGCAAAAAGCCGCGGGCAGCTATGCATGGAAGATTACGCTTCGCGAAGATTTAAGATGGGAAGACGGTACGCCTATCGATGCAACCGACTTCGTTTACACGATGCAACAGCAACTCGATCCTAAATTCCAAAACATGCGTGCGTCTACTTACTACAATAATATTCAGATACACAATGCAAGGGAATACGTTTACCAGGGTCAAGAAGTGCTTACTAGTGCAAGGGTTAAATATGACTCTTGGGATGAAGCGAAAACCGATTCTTCTTTGTATTTCGACGTTATGACGGATAACACCGGCGTTAATGCATATCTTTCCTCTACGGATTATGCATCTTATAAACAAGACGATACTGGTTGGGCGTATCTTATTTGGGCTTTCGGCGCAAACGCAACCGTAGAAGAAATTTTCTCGCTCCAAGGCAAAACTTATGCCGAAATCGAAGCGGATGATACCTTATACGACATTTGGACAAGAGTTCTTGCTTTCTGGCAAACCGAACCCAATGAAGAATTAGACTTTTTCGGTTATGATTACTTATATCCCGAATTAGATTTTTCGGAAGTCGGTCTTTATGCGGCTTCTAAATACGAATTGGTTATCTGCATGGATTCGCCTATCGCGTGCAAAAAGGAAGACGGCACTTTATCTTACGAAGCCGCTTACAGTTTTGCAAGTTTACCGCTCGTCCACAAGGCAACCTATGAAAGAAACAAAGTTGCGGGCGCGACGGAATCCGATTTGTGGACTTCCACTTATAACACAAGTGCGGAAAGCACTATGAGTTGGGGACCTTACAAATTAACATACTTCCAAACCGATAAAGCGTACACGTTAGAAAGAAACGACAACTGGTACGGCTACGGCTTGGAGCAAAACAAAAACCAATACAAGGTTAACAGAATTACTTGCGAAAAGCTTGCGGAAGTAAGCACGCAATGGTCTATGTTCTTATCCGGACAAATCGACAGCATTAGTCTTGACGTCACCCATAAGGACGATTACAGGAACTCAAAATACACGCATTATACTCCGGGTACGGGTACTTACTCGTTAAACTTATATGCAAGGCTCGAAGTATTAAAACAATCGGGCAGAAACAACGGTATACTTGCCATTCAAGACTTTAGAAAAGCAATTTCATTATATCTCGACAGAGACGATTACAATGCAACTACGTCAACCGCACATAGGTCATGTTACGGTATTTTAGGACCCTCGTATTACTACGACGTTGAAAACGGCGGCGTGTACAGAGACACCCAAATTGCTAAAGAAGGCTTGTTAAGGGTTTACGGATTTACCGAAATTGGCGACGGAACTTGGTCCGACGGTGTCAACACATACGACGACTATCAAGAAGCTTACGACGCAATGAACGGTATGAACAGACCTCTTGCAAAACAGCTTGTTGAAGCGGCTTATAAAGAACTTTCCGAGAATGCCGAAAAATACGGATACGACGCAAATAGTAAAATTACTTTAATATATGGTACTTCTGCTGACACAGAAGGAACAAGACGTGACTATAACTACATTGTTAAATTATTTAACGAGTTAGTTTCCGGCACTTCGTTAGAAGGTAAAATCGAAATCACGTTCGACGCCTCTTTCGGCTCTAATTGGGCTGAGGACTTTAGGGCAGGCGCTTACGAAATTGCTTCCGGTACCGGTTTTGGCGGCGGTGCTTTCGACCCCGCAGGCGTTTTACAGTGCTACGTAGACCCCGAGGCGGACCTTATGTATTCTACTTGGTGGAATACCGAGGCTGAAGACCTTACCTTTACAATGCCCGACGGCGACTATGAAGGTGCCGGTCAAGAACTTACGATGAGTGTATATAACTGGTATTGTTGTTTAAACGGTATTGCCGAATCTCGTCAGCAAGAATGTACTTACAACTGGGGCAGCGGATTCGTAGATGAAGATGTAAGATTAAAAGTCTTGTCTAAGCTTGAAGAAGTCGTTATCGGTAAATACTTCTCAATTCCTACGACATCTCAGTATTCCGCAACTGTTTCAAGTGCTAAGTTCAGATATATCAGCGAAGACTATAACGTCTTTATGGGTTATGGCGGAATGAGATACTTGCAACCTAATTATGACGATGCCGAATGGGCTGAATACGTTTCTTCGCAAGGTAACGACCTTACAAGCGAATACAAAAAATCGGAATAATTTATAGATTCGTTAATTATTGTTAACAATATTTTCGAACAGTGCTAAATTAGACGGCGGACGGAAGTTTTTTCGCCCGTCGTCGATTTGCGTATTATAAAGTCGGTCTATAAGCCCGTTTTCGGGTTTTTTGACTAAAAACAAACAAGGTTAAAAGGAGCGATTTATTATGTATATGTTTAAATACGTCATGAAGCGTTTAGGACTTATGTTAATGACGTTTTGCATAATAATGTTAATGTGTTTTGTTCTTATAAAGTTGTTGCCGATAGTTATTACCGTACAGCAAGGCCAAGACGCCAATATAGTGATTAATAACTTGGTCAGACGAGGATATATTCAAAACGTTGTTCAACGTCCCGACGGCACTTGGTATTACGAGCGCGTCCCCATTTTAGTTCAGCTGGTAAACTACGTCAAGCGTATATTCGTTAGCGGCGATTTCGGAATGGGTGTTACCATATACAGAAACAGATCGGTTGTCGAGATTTTTGTTGAAAAACTTCCTCCTACGATTTTGATTAACGTATATTCGACGATTATAGGCGTACCTATCGGTTTAGGCCTCGGCATTATAGCCGCGCTTAAAAAGAATAAATGGCAAGACCAAGCAATCAATATTTTTATTATTTTGTTGATTTCTTTGCCGTCGATAGTATTAGGTATTTTGATTCAATACTTTGTTTGTTTTAAGTGGAATCTTTTGCCGCAAGTTATGCAAAAGGGTTACGACTATTTTTCATGGGGAATGTTTAAGTCTATGCTTCCGCCTGTTTTGGCGCTTTGCTTAGGTTCGATTGCGGGCTACGCAAGATACACCCGTGCAGAGCTTTCCGAGGTCTTAACCAACGAATTTATGCTTCTCGCGCGTACGAAAGGGCTTACAAGAAGACAGGCAACCTTTAGGCATGCGATGCGTAATTCCATGGTAGTAATATTTCCGTCGATTTTAAGTGAATTCGTCGCTGTTTTGTCGGGTTCGTTAATTATAGAAAAACTGTTTTCCGTACCCGGCGTCGGAGATCTTTACTTAAATGCAATCACTTATCAAGATTACGACTTTTTTATGTTCTTGTCAGGCTTTTATTGTCTTGTAAGTTTGCTTGCGGGCATTGTTATCGATATAAGTTACGGCTTTATCGATCCGAGAATCAGAATGGGGGCTAAGTAAAATGGAAAAATACAATAACATACAAAATATTCCGACTGAAAAGTTCCAATTTGCGGCGGCGGACGATTTTACCCATGAAAAAAAGTTACAAACAAAACCCGTCGGGTACTTTCAAGACGCTTTCAGGCGTTTTTGCAAAAATAAAGGGGCTGTCGTTGCTACGATTATTATAGCGATTTTGGTATTGTTTTCAATAATAGTTCCGTTCTTTACCCAGTACGAGGTTTCCTATAAAGACACTTATTTTACCGAAACGCAACCAAAAAACAAACTTTTTGAAAACACTGATTTTTGGGATGGTTGTCAGAAAAAAGAGACAAGCAAGGCAAACTTTTTATACTATTATGCAATGGGCGAAGAAAGCGGTCATTATGCCATTAAAAACCAAAAGTATGAAATGACGGATGACGGTTTGTATAGTTACAGGCTCGACAGTTACCATTCTAACGGTGTGATATACAAGAACTTTACTATCGAGGAATATAACGCACTACAGAATTATCAAAATAGTACAGGGCGTCAAGTTATTTATCCTACCGTGAAACTTGCGGACAGACCGCAAGCAGAACAAGATTCGAATAACGCTAATTACTATTACAAGACAGAAGGTACTACTAAAACCAAAATCGTAACGGAAAACGGGAAAGTAATCCCCGTGTATTGGACTTACGTAGAAGGCGAAACAAGCGGTTCAGATAAAGATCCTAAAGACGGATATTATTCCTTAAGAGTCGATGGCGACAACTTTGTTAAAGACGGCAAGACGTACAAATATGCGTATTCACGTGTTACGTCGAGCGGCGTCGAATGTCGTGTTAATTATTATGAGTACTACATTTATTACCATACCGAAATACTGAAAGACGGTATTACCGAGCCGTATTTTGTTTTCGGAACTACTTCGGACGGTAAAGATATACTTACCTGTTTAGCTTCCGGCGCAAGGTTTTCCTTTGTTTTTGCAATAGTTGTTGCGGTTGTCAATTTAGTGGTCGGCGCTATCTGGGGCGCTATCGCGGGTTATTTCGGCGGAAGAACAGACCTTATAATGGAACGTATAACCGACGTTTTAGGTGCGATACCTATGATGATTGTTATTACGCTTTTGAAACTTCACATGGGACAGTCGAGTCAGGTTCTCGTACTTTTCTTATCATTCTTCCTAACGGGTTGGATTGGTATGGCGGGAACGACGCGTATGCAGTTTTACCGCTACAAAAACCAAGAATACGTTTTAGCCGCTCGCACTTTGGGTGCGAAAGATTTCAGGCTTATGTTTAAACACATATTCCCGAACGCTATAGGTACTTTGGTAACGGCGTGTGCTTTGGTTATACCCTCGATGATATATTCCGAAACGAATTTAACTTATTTAGGCATTATTAACCTCGAATCCGGTAACATTACGAGCGTAGGTACGCTTATCGCAGCCGGTCAGGCATCGCTTTCAAACGCACCTTTCGTTGCGTTGTTCCCTTCGCTCTTTTTGGTTTTATTAATGCTTTCGTTCAATTTATTCGGTAACGGGTTAAGGGACGCTTTCAACCCGTCGCTTCGCGGGTCGGAGGGTTAAAATATGGATAAACAAGTTAAACTTTCCGTAAACAATTTAAAAATATCCTTCCGCACCGACGCGGGGACCGTTCAAGCCGTAAGAGGCATCGATTTCGATTTATACAAGGGCGAAACTTTGGCGCTTGTAGGCGAATCGGGCTCGGGTAAATCGGTTACCAACCGTGCTATTATGGGCATTTTGGCTGGTAACGCCATCAAGGAAGGCGGCGAGATTATTTACGACGGGCAAGACCTTATGAAGATTCCCGAAGAGGAGTTTCATAAACTGCGCGGCGATAAAATCGCAATGATTTTCCAAGACCCGATGTCGAGTTTGAATCCCATCATGCGCGTCGGCAAACAAATGACCGAAGCCACGCTTATTAAAGGCAAGGTAAGTCAAAAACAGTCGAGAATCGCTTTTAATACCAAACTTGCGCTTTTAAACAAGCGTATGGACGAGGCTCGCGGCGAAGAAAACAAAACGTTCGTTCAAGAAAACAAAAAGCTTTGCACGGATTTCGACAAATTCGAGTATAAGCATCTCGACCTCGAATATTCCTACAACAAAGCCGTCGAGGCTTTGGAAAGTTCTATCGGCGATATTAAGGACGTAATTTTCCGTATAGAAAAAAAGGTTTACGACAACGTAAGGCGGGATCTTTCCGATATTGTTAAGATTGCCGCCAAAACCGTCGAGCGTTACGTCGTTTATGCGCGTGCGGAGGAATTGGGGCTTTGCTTAGCGAAACTTAAACCGCTTATCCGCATTTCTTTAAACGAAAAATTAAACGCCGCCGCTCGTTTTATGCTTAACAAGGGCGAGAAAAAGGACGACGAGGGCGCAACCGACTGGCAAGCCGTTTTAGAGATACTTAAAGAAGTCCTCGCTATTTTGGTTGAGGCGCAAGGCTACGAAAAGCCTAACTTTTTCGCAATGGGGTATTACGTTACCTTTGCCGATAAGCCGCTGCCCGAAATGCCCGTTAAAGAACTTAACGTTTTCTTAAGAAAGTACCTCGACGACAACTTTATGCTTCATTTTATCGAGGTCGCAAAACAGGGCGTCGAATATTCGAGCGCGCTTTCCGCTAAAAATAAAAAGGCGGCAATCTCGATAATCGATGAAAACGTCGATTACTTTAGACAGCCCGAAATCGATAAAAAACAAGCGCTTACGATTGCAAAAACCATGACGGAAGCCGTCGAAAACGCAATCGATAGGTTAGATATCATTAAAGACAACGTTTTGTATACTTTTTCGTCGAGCATTAAAACGGCGATTGAAATGTATTTCGATTCGATTGTCCGTAACGAAAAGGAAGAAGCGCGTTACCAAATGCAGACCGCCGCTTACGAAAAAGCGACGGCTAAGGGCAAAAAACCCGATTATAAGGTTGCCGAAAAGGACCTTGTCGACCTTCAAGCCGCTAAAGAAGATATCGTTAATATAATTTTGCGCACTCGCGACAAAATGGTTAACGACCTTAGCAAAAACGACACGATAGATTTCGACGCAAAAGTCGTCGACCTTATCGACTTTTTCAAGGAAAAAGCGTCGGCTGTCGTCTTTAAAGTTACTAAAGCAATCGCCAAAAACCGCGCGCTTAAGCTGTTGGAGGAAGTAGGGATTCCCGAACCCAGAAAAAGATTTAAACAATACCCCTTCGAGTTTTCCGGCGGTATGCGCCAGCGTATTGTTATCGCTATCGCACTTTCCGCAAACCCCGACGTTCTTATTTGCGACGAGCCCACCACGGCGCTCGACGTTACCATTCAGTCGCAGATACTCGAACTTATCAACAAGGTCAAAAAAGAACGTAATCTTACCGTTATATTTATTACGCACGATTTGGGCGTCGTTGCCAATATGGCGGATAGGGTTGCGGTAATGTATGCGGGTAAAATCGTCGAAATCGGTACGGCGGAAGACGTTTTCTATTCGCCTGCGCATCCCTATACTTGGGCGCTTTTATCGTCGATGCCCGACCTCGATACCAAGGAAAAACTCGAGGCTATCCCCGGAACTCCGCCTAATATGATTTACCCGCCGAAGGGCGACGCGTTTGCCGAAAGAAACAAATACGCGCTCAAAATCGATTTCGAGGAAGAGCCGCCTATGTTTAAGATTTCCGACACGCACTATGCGGCGACTTGGCTACTTCACCCGTCGGCACCTAAGGTCGACCCGCCTAAACAGGTCGTTAATCGTATAGAAAAAATGAAAAAATTGCAGGAGGACGCTTTACAATGAACGATTTTACCAATGCGGAAACGTTGATTAAAGTTGAAAATCTTTGTCAGTTTTTTAAAATGGGCGCTGCAGAATTAAAAGCAGTCAATAAAGTTAACTTCGAAATCAAAAAAGGCGAGGTTTTCGGACTCGTGGGCGAGTCCGGTTGCGGTAAAACCACTACCGGGCGTACGATTATTAAACTTTACGACGCAACCGACGGCAACGTTTACTTCAAAGGTCAGCGCATCGTTGCGGGCACACGCTCGTATAAGGAAAATATTAAGGCTAAAAGAGACGAACTCAAAGCATCTATAGCCGCGCTCGATAACACCAAGCCTAATTACGCCGAGGAAAAGGAAAGACTTACCCTCGAAGCGGAAAGTTACATTGCCGAGCAAAAAGAGGAAATAAAGAGGGCTAAACGCGACCAAAAACATTGCGACAAAGAATACACCGCACGTCGCGTTTCAGAAGTTACCGAAGAGTACGAAGCCGCTTTGGCAAGTTGTACCGATATCGAAAAAGAACAGGAGATTCGCAGTCGCTATAAAAACGAACTGAGAAAGGCGAAAAAGGAAAGATTGGTTACTAAAATGCAAATGATCTTCCAAGACCCGATCGCTTCGCTCGACCCCCGTATGACCGTTCACGATATTATTGCCGAAGGTTTGGTAATCGCGGGCGAAAAGGATAAAGCCGCGATAGACGAAAAAGTCTTTAAAATGCTCGATTTGGTAGGGCTTTTACCCGAACATGCAGGGCGTTACCCGCACGAGTTTTCCGGCGGGCAGCGTCAGCGTATAGGCATTGCGCGCGCACTTATACTTAATCCCGAATTCATTATTGCGGACGAGCCGATTTCGGCGCTCGACGTTTCCATTCAGGCGCAAGTTATAAACCTTTTAAACGAGCTTAGGGATAACTTAGGGCTTACGATAATGTTTATTGCGCACGATTTATCCGTCGTTAAATATTTTTCCGACCGCATCGGCGTAATGTATTTCGGCAATATGGTCGAGCTTGCTACTTCCGACGAACTCTTTAAGCACCCGTTGCATCCGTATACAAAGTCGCTTTTGTCGGCAATACCCGTACCCGATCCGTATTACGAAAAACGTCGTAAAAGAATAACTTATAACTCGCTTGCCGAGCACGATTATTCGGTGGATAAACCTTCCATGCGCGAGATTGCGCCCGGGCATTTTATCTATTGCAACGACGCCGAAGAACAAAAGTACAAAAAGGAACTTTGCAATGAATAGCAAAAAGAATAAGTTTTTGCCCTACATTATTGCTTTTTCGGCGGGGCTTTTGTTTGCGGGGGCGATATGTTTGATTACCGTTTTAACAAGCAAATCCGTCGATTACTCGGCCTATAGGTCGATTATCGTGCTTTTAGCCGACGCTACTTTCGTAACGGGCGTAGTTATTGTCGGCGTGGGACTTATTGCTTTTATCGCAAAAAAAGGAACTTTCGATTCATTGGGTTTCGCGGTCGAAAGCGTGCTTGTCGTACGTAACTGGTCGCCCAAACGCAGATTTAAAGAAAGGGAAAGTTTTTCCGAGTATAAAGAAAGAAAAGAAGAAGCCCGAAAAGAAAAAAAAGGATTATCCTTTTTGTATCCCGTCGGCGGGATATATATCTTGGCTTCAGTAATTCTCGTTATAGTTTATTCGGTAATGTAACTATTTTGCCGAGGCTTGGACGAGGGAAAAAATATCAAACAAAAAGTGCTGCTATATGCCCGATAACGGGCTTATAGCGGCACTTTTTTAGTTTCAAACAAAAAGCGCCCGCAAATTTTTTTGCAAAAAAACGGCTTGAAAGTGTCATAAAGTCATTGACAAACGGCGATTCGGTGATATAGTTAAAACGTAAGGCAGGAGGCGAAACAAGAAGACGGCACAAAGTTTTTACGCCCGAAAACTCAGTCGTAAGAAGATGTAAAAGATTCCGCCTTATAATAACGAAAAAAAGGAGAAACAAACTATGGGTTATGTAAAAAAATATGACGTCGGAAGCGCAAAAGTAGATTTACCTACGTCAAATTATCTTTACGAACTTCCGCTACTGTCGTTGGCGGACACTCACGGAGGGTTAGACCTTTTGTTAATTTTTAACTACAAATTATTCACGGAAGGGAATAATGAGTTTAACGTCAGACCGGGTTACAAATTAAACGTACAAAAGCGAATTATCAAAACAAACAACGTACCGACCGAAATGCAAGAGGAAAGCGGGAAAGTCGTTACATTAACCGGCACGGATACGCTTTACGTTTTAGACGACGGCAGTCAGCGCATATTACGGCGCACGGGTGCAAAGCACGAACTCGAAAACCCGGATTTCAGCAAAGAGTGTTACGATGAAAACGGAAGGATAATTTCCGCTATCGATAAGTACGGCGCAACGGTTTTATCTTACACGTATAACGTAAACGGACAACTTTCCTCGATAACTTACAGGGGTGAAAAGACCGTAAACTTTACTTATAGCGGCAACAATCTTTATTCGATTACGTATGACGGAAAGGTTACGACTTTATCGTATACGGGAACGGGGATAAACGTATTGCACTATTCGGGGGCGGCGTATTCGATGGTGCTTTCGGGAATGAATTTTACGGTTACGTCGGTTTCGTCGGAAAACAACTCGGAAAACACGTACGTTACGCAAATTACGAAAAAAAGCGATTACGAACTTACGATTACGAAGCTTGCCAACAACTTTATTACGGATTATGTCGGGTACAAGTTCCCCGGCGATATATCCGATTGCGACACAGAGTATTCGCAAGTAGAGGTCGAAAATTATCACGGAAAGAAGGCAAGAATTCATTTTAGAGACGATAAAGCGCTCTACTCTTATGAAATCGGTGATACCGACGCTGAATTCGTAAACGGCAAATATGCGGGAGTCGTGAACGTTCACAGCATTTTTAACAACAAACGAGGATTTTATAAAAGTTATGCGCAAGGTATGAACGACGGCACTCCGTTGGAACTTGCGGATGCTTCGACGGACGTTAGTTGCGTAATTAACGGGGGAACGGAAGAAACCGAAGGGATTCATATTTTATCGGGCTGGATAAAACTTGCAGACGCTAACTATACAAAAGAATCCGTCGAATTATATATAGGTAGGCGCATAGATTCACCTACGTATACGTTTAAACTGCCAAAGTCACCCGTAGGACAGTGGGCGTATTTTTCCGTAGGGTTTCCGTACGGCGAAGATACTCTTTGCGCGTACATATATAAATTAGGAGCAAGTATCGAAACGAAAGATTTCAGGCTGAGTTTTCAGCCGAAGGAAGTCGCAACGGAAGACTCTTCCGTAAATATCCCCTTATCGGAAGACGTGCTTATATTAAAAAACAGCAATACGCCGGTATACTTTCCTATAAGCGATTCAATTTTTTCGTGTGAGAATCTTGAAATTACCGAGACTGAAGAAAAGCGAATAGTTTATTTCGAAGACATACTAAAATATAAAATCAATCAATGGAAATCGAGAAATTTAACGGAATTTTACGTTAACAAGGTAAAAAAGATACTTGTTGTAAGTACGTCTTCTAACGTAAAGTTTACATATAACGGAAGTGAATATCTCTTAAACGATTGCTATTTAGGCAGACGGAAATACACCGAAAACGGAATTATTACCACCCGTCTAACAGACGGAGACTCATCCAAAGGCATTTTATGCACAGTGGAAACGTTAGACGATAACGACAACATTATAACGTCTTACACGATAGATGGGTGTTTTGACGTAACAAAGTCGCAGACAAACGGAGTAACCACGCTATACACGAGGGAAGACGGGTTAATAACCGAAGAAAAAGTAGACGGATTATATACGAGAACGACTTCATACGCAAAAGACGATAGCGGTAATTATCTTGTGACAAAGACCGACGAGTTCGGCAATCAAACGATTTATGCGATTGACGGAACATGGGGCGCAACAACGTCCGTAACTTTACCGGACGGAACGAGTATATCAAACGTTTACGATGACGATAAAAGCACGCTACTAACGCAAAATTTCGGTACAAATAATAATTATTTAAGTAATGTTTTCGGTTATAGAGACGGGTGCGTAGGAAGTCTGTCGACCGGTGCGCTTAATTATACGTTTAGTTGCGACAAAGGCGAATTGTCGCAAGTTTTTAAGTGCGGTTCTTCCGTCGAGGAACACATTGTCGCAAGCGGTAAAAAAACGGTAGCGAATCATTATCCCTCGTATAACGACAGTATTTATTCCTTTTTGCAAAAAGTCGACGATTACGATAGACTCGGTATCGTTACGGACGTATTGAAAAACAGTTATGATTTACAGCCGACTTTTTCGGACGGCGAATACACAACCGTAGGTATCAATAGCGGAAGCGCAAAACTTGCAAGTACGGAGGATTATATTCTCGGTAACAAGATAAAATACGCTTATGACAATGGTCGCTTGACTCAAATAGGTACGTTTGATTCTTCGGAAACGAAAACAAACGAAGAATACTTTACTTACGATCAATCCGAACGTGTAAAGAAAGACTTGTTTAAATACGACGGAATGGGAAATTTCGTACAATCGGATATTACTTTCGTTACCGAAGAAGGCACTGCCGATGCGGATAACAGAGTTTCAACGTATTCATACAAGGTGAACGACGTTGAAAGAGCAAAAACGCAAAACACTTTCGACACGTATAAAAGGCTTAGTAAAAAACGAGTTACAGTCGGAGGTAGCACTTACGGAAAGGATTTCGTTTACGACAAAACAAGGCTTTCGGGCGTAAAGGACTTAAAAAACGGCACTATTATACATAATGCGTCTTACGGATACGACGCCATAGGAAGAATCGTGAGCCAAGTAGACAGTGCCGATTCGACAACAAACAATACATACGCCTACGATACGTTCGGGCGGGTTGTAAGGGAAAACAATAAAGCACTTGACAAAACTTATGTATACGAGTATAATGAAATAGGAAACGTAACTTCGGTAAAGGCGTATCCGTATACCACAAGCGACGCTATTAGCGGAAACGCTACCGTAACGCCGTTTACTTACGGGGACAGTAATAACCCCGACAGACTAACTAAGTTTGGCGGAAAAGACTTAACGTACGACTTAAACGGTTGTCCCGTAAGATACGGGGATAAAGTCCTTGTATGGGATAAGGGCAAACTAATTAAAGTTTACGACTATATTGACGAAAACTCGAGCGCGTCGAGCGAAACGGTAGAGTTTAAGTATAACGCATACGGTCAAAGGGTTTACAAGCATTACGAGTACAACCCCGGTCCGGACTATTCCGGCGACTTTATGATAGATTTTACCACAACGTATACGTACGACGCTGCGGGAAGGCTTATATCCGAACGTAGGGCCGAGGGCTACACCGAAAGCGCAAGCAAAACGTACGTTACGACGTATTTATACGACCAATCTACCGTGATAGGGTTTACGATTACGTCAGACGGGGTTGACGGAACGTATTATTACCACCGTAATTTATTGGGCGACGTCGAGGAAGTCTATGACGCAAGCGGTAACAGGGTAGTTAAGTATGCTTACGACGCTTGGGGTAACGTTGCGACAAAACAAGGT
Organism: uncultured Christensenella sp.; assembly: GCA_964398065.1. GTDB lineage: Bacteria > Bacillota > Clostridia > Christensenellales > Borkfalkiaceae > UBA4636. The sequence goes on from CAYNLN010000010.1 coordinate 58,589, forward strand.
CAATACTCGACACCTTGGCAGTATAACAACATAACTTACCGTGGCTATTACTACGATAAGGAAACGGGAATGTACTGTTGCGGGTATAGGTATTACGTGTCTAAACTGCGTAGGTTCATAAGCCCGGATTCTACCGAGTATTTAGATTCTACTTCCGTAGACGGACTTAATCTGTATGCCTATTGCTGTAACGATCCCGTAAATTATTGCGACCCGAGCGGGCATATTGCGATTAGCACACTTATCATAGGTGCAATTATTGGGTTTATAGTAGGTGGTGCGACTAGTGCTATTTCACAAGGATTAACTAATGGATGGGATAACATTAATGGTTGGCAAGTATTACTAGATGGTACGATTGGCGGAATAAGTGGAGCTTTAGGGGCATCAGGTATTAATCAAATTGTTTCTATGATTGTCGGTGGAGTCTTGGGCGCCGCAGGAAGCGTAGGTGGTGATTTAATTGCCTCTGGTGGCAATTGGAGTCAGGTTAATGTCGGAAAGGCAGTTCTTATGGGCGCAATAGGCGTAGGTTTAGGCAGATGGACTGGAGCAGGGACACAGAATTCTAAAGCTATGGCTAGTACAATCAATGCAGGAAAGTCTTGGGGGAGTAAGGTCTTCTTAACTTCTGCAAAAGAAGCGTTATTAAGACCTAATAGTGGTTTGACTTTACAAAACATGTATATGAATATGTCAAAAGCAATAGGCTTATATACAGTTCAAGGTATAACTAAGGTATCTGTTGCAACTTTAGGATCTACGATTTTAGGAAATACAATAGGGTGGTAAATCGATATGGAATACGTTTGTTTAATACTTCAAATCATACTTATATTAGGAATATTTTCATTTAAAACTAATGATAGATATTTAGTAAAATGTAATGAATATTATAAAAAATATTTAATTGTTGAATTGATTACTCAAGGAATGTGTGTTGTTGCTAATAGTGTAATTATATTTATAGTAAAGGAATTAATGATTTATGTGCTAGCAATGCAGATTGTATTAATGTCACTGATATTGGTTTTTTATAGTAGAAAAGCAAAAAAAAGATATTTCTATGAATTAATTAATATTATTGAAGAAAATAATTTATTACATGTTGATGCTACAGAAATCAAAATTTATTTATTAAAGAAGTATGAACAATTACATTATATTGATGATATAGAAAAATGCTTATTAACAATAAATAAATAGGAAACGTAACTTCGGTAAAGGCGTATCCGTATACCACAAGCGACGCTATTAGCGGAAACGCTACCACAACGTCGTTTACTTACGGGGACGGTAATAACCCAGACAGACTAACTAAGTTTGGCGGAAAAGGCGTAACGTACGACTTAAACGGCTGTCCCGTAAGATATGGGGATAAAGTCCTTGTTTGGGATAAAGGCAAACTTATTAAAGTTTACGACTATA
>CAYNLN010000011.1:0-43600 GCA_964398065.1 uncultured Christensenella sp.
GACATCACACGCGTGTGGTGCTATGTCTGCTCGTAAGCATACGGTTTCAGGTTCTTTTTCACTCCCCTCCCGGGGTGCTTTTCACCTTTCCCTCACGGTACTATACTCTATCGGTCACATGGTCGTATTTAGCCTTATGAGATGGTCCTCACATGTTCCGTCAGGATTCCTCGTGTCCCGACGTACTCCGGATTCTGCTAGCCTTCTCGGTCTTTCACCTACGGGACTTTTACCCTGTTTCATCAAGCTTTCCAGCTTTGTTCGGTTAGATCAATCAGTGCCGTCTGCAGTCCTTCACCCCGCACGTATTGCTACATGCGGTTTGGGCTCCTCCGATTTCGCTCGCCACTACTTTCGGAATCGTTTGTTTACTTTCTTTTCCTCCGGGTAATTAGATGGTTCAGTTCCCCGGGTTCCCCTCATACACCTATTTATTCAGTGTATGATAACACGACATTACTCGTGCTGAGTTTCCTCATTCGGATATCTGCGGGTCTACGCTCATTTGCAACTCTCCGCAGCTTTTCGCAGCTTGTCACGTCCTTCTTCGGCGCCATGTACCAAGGCATCCTCCTGTATGCTCTTTGTAGCTTATTCTTATTTCTTGAAATGCACTTCCTTTCTTCACTTTCTTTCAAAAGCCTTACTTTAGCGCATCTCCGTCGAATTATTCTCAAATACCTTTACAAAAAAAATTCTTTAACTTTACGGTTGTTATACTTTTTCGTATTAACCTTTTTAGTTATTTTTATTGCCTTTCTGTACTTTTTCTTGATAACATTTCTCGTTATCTCGTCTTTTACATTTACTATGCAGTTGTCAATCTTCGATATCAAGCAATCCGCTTAATTTTGCCCGCAATCATTCGCAAGCCTACATATAATACCATTATAAGGATTTTAAGTCAAGCGATTTTTAATTATTTTTCACTTTTTTTAAAAAAAGTCGAAAAATTTATTTTTCGAGAAAAAAGCCTTCTAAACTTCGACTTTTTCTTTAAGTCTTTCGAAATATTCCTCGTCTAAAATCGAATAAACGGCAGCGTCGCAAATTCCAGTATTGTTTTCACAACTACGTCTTAAAACGCCTTCTTTTTTTAATCCGCACTTTTCCATAACCCTACCCGAGTTAGGATTGTTTATATCGTGCACACCGACGATACGACCGACTTCGACCTTTTCAAAAAGGAATTCTATAACTTTTTTAAACGCCTCTGCCGTAATGCCTTTTCCCCACCACCTCGAACCTATCACATAACCTACTTCGCACGAATTAAAATATTTGTTTAATCTAACGACGCTTATCGAACCGATCGGTTCGTTAATTTCTTTAAGAACTATCGCCCATTGGTAAAAATCGTCGTTCACGTATTTATTTTGCCATTCTTCAAAAATACTTTCGGTTTCGGAAATCGACAAATGAGGCTTCCACGTAAGGTATTTTGTTACGTTAAAGTCACTCGTCCAGTTTTTAAACCCGCAAGCGGCGTCATCCTTTGTAAATCTTCGTAAAACCAATCTTTCGGTTTCAAGATTCAACGTCCCGATAGATTTCATAAATACAAGCCTCCAAATAATTTGCTATATCATTATATAATATATACCGCATTTTCACAAGCATTTTAAAACGCTTTAAGAGTAAAACTAAATATCTACGTGCAAAACATCGCCATAGAATTTATCGTAGAAAACAAGTGTGTTTTCAAAACTACGTTTATCGGATGTCGTAAAATAGCGCACGTCGTATAATCCCTCTTTTCGATCTGTTGAAGCAAAATCTCGCGAAATCAATTCTTTCAGTACTAACGCGGTCGGCGCTCCGCAACTTAATATCTTACAAGTAGAGGGAAAAAATCGTCTAAGCAAATAATCCGCAAAGCCGAAATGCGTACACCCGTAAATAACAACGTCGTATTTTCGATCGCAAAATTTGCTAAGTTTATTTTTTACACACCTATAAAATTCAACTTCGTCACGATTTACGTTTTCAATAAAATTTACAAATTCACCGCAAGAGAGCCGGTCGCAAAGTATCTTTCTTGTTTGAAAGGCTTTTTGATACAATCCGCCCCTCACCGTACTTTCGGTCGCAAGGAGCAAAACGCTTTTTGCGTAAAGAACGTTAGTCGCATAATTTACCGTCGGAAAAATTACGTCTACAACGATATTTTTATCGAAATATTTTTCAAAAACACCGCGAAAACGCGATGCGGTATTACAAGCAATCACCACGGCTTTCGGGTTAAAACGTAAGATAAACTCGGCTATTTTTGTAACACGAGATATGATAAAACCGTCCTCTCGGTTGCCGTAAGGACGGTTTTTTTCGTCTGCAATATAAATATAACGCCGATCGGGAAAACGCGATAACATTTCATCCAAAACGGTTATTCCGCCTATTCCCGAATCAAAAACACATATCGGGCGATCGTCCACTGTTTTTAACCATACAACGTTATATAATATGCCTTTTCGGCGGTAAAGTTTCTATTTTTATTTTTTTCTTCTCGAATTTGCAAGAGCGACCACACGATTCATTTCATTTTTGATAATCATATAACCCTCGTCAACGCCCATACCGGGTTTACCTAAAAACTGAATGGCGTTACAAGCAATGCCGATATTCGTGGTTGTCCTCGTCGAGATATCCGTTTCGTTGCAACTTCCGCCGCAATAACTTCCGACGCCGTGTTCGTTACAGTAAATAATCGCTTCGCAAACGTTGTTAACGCCGCCGAGATCGGGCGTCTTAATTTGTAAAATGTGTCCGGCGTGCTCGTCTGCGAAAAGTTTAATATCTTCTAAAGTATTGCACCATTCGTCGGCGACGATTTCGAGTTCACTACCCGCATCGATAAGTTTTTGAGTTAAAATCTTTTCGTATTTTAAAGTTCCTTCTCTATCCCCCGTATCGATAGGGCCCTCGATTCTTACGTGGAAAGGCGCACCTGCCTTTTCGCACTTAAGAAGATATTCGAACATTTTATCGACGTCATAATTAAAAGCAAGACCGATCGTTCCGTAAACGTCAAAATGAAGAATAGGATTGTAATTATCGTTTAAGCGTTTTGTTAAAATGCGGTCTCTTAACCATTCGATATATGAAAGTAAAATTTCTCCGTTTTTGCCAAGTTTCGTTTCAACGTTATTGATAAGCGCATGAGGTAAAACATCGACTTCTTTAATAATCATTTTATCGGCAGACATATATCTGTCATCGCCGGTTTGAGTAAATACGGGGATGGATTTATATTCTGTATCCTTAACGCCGTATTCTTCACGTACGACTTCCGCAACGGTTAAACGACGAGATACCGCAGTTGCGTTTAAAAGCGCTTGGGTAAGACCGTAACGTAAAGCAGTATGTAAACGTTTACCGTCGACCATCATATTATCGTACTTTTCGGCTAACGGTCTAAAACGAGAAACGTCTTCGCCGATAAGCATAGGTACGATTTTTTCTTTCAAAAGAGGCATGTTTTCGTCAATTAAAAATACGCGATCTCTGCCGCCGCAACCGGAATATTGTACGGCAACGCAATCGCCTTTACCGATAGAGCCGTCTTCTAACAAAAGTTGAATAGAAATAACCTCACCGGGTTCGCGAATAGTCCTGAAACCGTCGGTTACGGGCTCACCGAGGTAAAAAAATCCGTCGTGAGCGGCGCCTTGCTTAATTGCATTCTGGTCGTCATAGTAAAAACCGGAATAAGACTTGGTTAAAATAACATCTGTAATTTTCATATTTCATCCTTTCGACTACACGTAGTTTTTAGTGAAAGTCGTGTGTTTTCATAACTACGGTTGATTATAGCACAGTTAAAAAAGTAATACAAACGAATGAATGGCATATCGACGATTTTTAAAATAAATTTTTTAGGAAAAACAAAAAAATAGCGAACTACCTTAAGAACGCTATTTTCGGTTATTATTTGCTTGACAAAAAAATTTAATAAATCTATTTACGAAAAAAATTACGACATTCGTAATAACACGCAAAATCAAGCATAAATAAAAGTATTTTTGTCTTTTTTACGAACGTGTTTCCGCATAAACTTCATATATATCGCGCGTTATCGGATCGTTTACGCGAATGGAAAAAGTTTTACCGTATTTTATATACTTAACTAAGTCCTCGTTCGATTTTATATCGTTAGGAAGATAAATCCCGCCGCGCGGTCTTTCCGAATCGCCGTGATAATCACACCCGCAAGTAAGCGCCAAGCTGTTGTTTTTAGCAATTTCGGTAAGTTCTTTTTCGTGACAACTACCGTGTCTAAAATGGCAGTTGACTTCTACCCCGTCGAGATATTTTATATCTTGAACGGTCATTCCGTAACGATAAGGATGTGCGTTAACAAGGGCGCACCCGTTGTTTTTACAAACCTCGTAAAGCGCTTGTTGCGATAAATTTGGCAAATCGGGGGTGTCAATTAAAAATTCGGGCGTTACGCCGTAAATAAGTAAATGAACTGCCTCGTTATACGACATCGTGATTTCCGCACCGAAAAACACCGTCATTCCGATTTTACGAGCATATGCTTCGGTTTTCTCAAATTCTTCGATATACTTATCAACAAAGCCGCGAGCGCCGAATTCTTTTAAATCGTAATCGGTATAGTGATTGGTTAAAACAATACCGTCGTAACCGCAAGAAAGATCTGTATCGAGTATGGAATTAAACGGCAACTTACAGCAGCGGCTGATACCCGAAGTATGACAATGCAAATCAAAAAACATTATTCACCTATTTGCAAGTCAAAACATATTCGATATAATGACTTACGCTTTCACCTGCTTTTAAAATCGGTTTTTCAAAGCCGTCTACGTTAATCGCATTGGGAAAATATTGCGGTTCCAAGCAAAAAGCGTTTTGTTTATGATATAAACTTTTACCTTTTATCTCGTGCATCATATTGCCGCAATAAAATTGAACGCCGGGCAAATCCGTATACATATCTAAAGTTATGCCCGTTTTATCCCCTACGCAAGTCGCTACGTGATTTGAATTGAGTATAAAGTTATGATCGAATCCGCCTGCGGATACAACGTTTACATCGTCCGCAAATATGTCGGGAGCAATCGTTTTAGGTTCCGTAAAGTCGAACGGAGTGCCTTTAACGTTCATAACCTCGCCGGTAACGACAAGATTATCGTCGGCTAAAGTTACCTTATCGGCGTTAATTTGAACAAGAGTATTGTAAATATCGCCGCTACCCTCACCGTTCAGATTGAAATACACGTGATTTGTCGGACTAAACAACGTATCGTCTTTAGCAGTACCAAAAAATTTGATAATAAGTTTATTTTTGTCCAAACTAAACTCAACGGCAAATTCTAAATCACCGGGGAAACCTTGATCGCCGTCAGGGCTAAATAGTGAAAGACGTAAAACGTCGCCTATAACTTCGGCGTCGAAAAACCTAAAATCATAAGGATTAAAGCCTCCGTGCAGAGTAGCAGTACCCGCATTTATATCTAGTTTATACGTTTTCCCGTTAAGTTGGAATTTTCCGTCGGCTATACGATTAGCGACTCTTCCTATCGTACCGCCCATATGAGCACCGTAGTTTACATAGTCTTCGCAACTCGTAGTACAACAAGCGATATCCACATTTCCGTCGGGCGTATTAACTATAAAGCGCTGCAAAACGCCGCCGAAATCGGTAACGCCCACTTCCAAATACTCGTTTTTAAGCACGTAAAGAGTTGCTTTGCGATTTTTATACGTTCCAAAATTTTCAGTATATATCATAAAATTCACCGTCTTTAAATTTTTTCTATTGAAATACCGTCATCGATATACGCGTCATAAAAACTTGGCTTATAACCGATAACCCGTTCGTATTTTTCCGCTACGGATTTTTTAAATTCCTCGGTTTTATCTTTGCGCACGATTGCAATCGTGCACCCGCCGAAACCTGCGCCTATCATTCTTGCTCCCAAACAATTTTCATTGTCAACCTCGGCGGCTTGAAGGGCGTCGAGTTCTTTTCCCGTAACCTCGTACAAATCGCGTAACGACTCATGCGATTCGTTAAGTAACTTGCCTAATTTAACCAAATCCCCTGAAGTCATTGCGATTTTTGCAAGGCGTACTCTTTCACATTCGTATACGACGTGCTTAGTCCTGTCCGAAACTTTTCCGCTTAATAGATTTTTACCGTTTTCGTAATCATCGACAGACAAGTCGGCAAGGCAAGTTATAGGATATTTTTTTGACATTATGGCAAAGGCTTCTTCCGTTTCCGCCCTTCTTTCATTATATTTGCTCTCGACAAGATTGTGAGGCTTGTTGCAATTTGCAATCACTATAGTATAATCTTGTAAATCGATAGGCACGTATTCGCATTTAAGCGTCTTGCAATCGAGTATCATGGCTTTAGCATATTGACCGCATGCCGAAGCATATTGATCCATTATTCCGCAGTTAACGCCGGCGTACTCCCTTTCAGCCTTTTGAGCAAGTAAAGCAATCTCGGGATTCGACAAACTTTCACCCGAAAGTAACAAAAGCGCGGCAATGGTCGAAACCTCGATTGCAGCCGATGACGACAAACCGCTTCCGAAAGGAACGTGACAATCTTGAAGCATATCGCATCCCACGATTTTATGCCCTGCTTGTTGTAAAACATACGCCGAACCTGCTTGATAATTACCGTATTTTAAATCGCGATAACTATCCAATTTATCAATATCGAGCGTAACGGTTTCGTCAAGCGTCGTCCACTTAATATTGATTTTATTCGTGCCGTTCGCTTTTACGTAAACCTTATTTTTAAGCGAAAGCGCCGCGGGGAAAACTTTTCCTCCGCAATAATCGACGTGTTCGCCTATAATATTAATTCTGCCCGAAGCACTTACTATATAATCGTATTTTGAAGTATCGATCATAATTACACCTCTCGTAAAAACTTCAAAAATCACTTATGTAATCAATGATTTTTGAAATTATTATTAATTGATTATTACTTTTTGTAACCGTTTGGGTTACCGCTTTGCCACTTCCACATGCTTTGACACATGTCGTCAAGATTAAGTTCTGCCTTCCATTGTAATTCGTTATAAGCTTTGTCGCAATTTGCGTACGAAGATGCTATGTCACCGGGTCTTCTCGGCTTAATTACGTAAGGAAGTTCTCTTCCGCAAGCTTTTGAAAACGCCTTAATTACGTCAAGCACGGAATACCCTACACCTGTTCCGAGGTTATATATATGCACACCGGGTTTTGTCATTTTTTCTATAGCGGCGACGTGCCCTTTTGCAAGGTCCACAACATGGATATAATCTCTTACGCCGGTACCGTCTGGCGTCGGATAATCGTTTCCGAACACGCCGACTTCGGGATAGATACCCACGGCAACCTTTGCAATAAAGGGTGCCAAATTGTTGGGAATACCTTGAGGATCTTCCCCTATAAGTCCGCTTTCATGCGCGCCGATCGGGTTAAAATACCTTAAAAGAGTAACGTTCCATTCTTTGTCGGAAAGATACAAATCGGATAAGATCATTTCCTGCATGTATTTACTTGTCCCGTACGGATTGGTAGTTCCGCCCGTTTTACATTCTTCGGTTAAAGGTAAAACTTCGGGATTACCGTAAACGGTTGCCGACGAGGAAAAGACTATATTTTTACAGCCGTGCTTTTTCATTGTTTCGACCAAAACCAAGGTGCTGTATAAATTATTATCGTAATATTCGATTGGTTTAGCACAACTTTCCCCTACCGCCTTAAGTCCGGCAAAATGAATGACGGCATCGATTTTATTTTCTTCGAAAATAGCGTTCATGCTATTGCGATCACGCACGTCGGCATTATATAATTTCAATGTTTTGCCTGTGATTTTTTCAACGCGTTTGATACTTTCTTCGCATGAATTCGAAAAGTTATCCGCAACAATTACGTCGTACCCTTTATTAAGAAGTTCAACGCACGTATGCGAGCCTATATACCCCGCCCCGCCTGTAACAAAAATAGTCATATAATACTCCTTATTTTTTATTTGTTTAAAGTTCGATTAAGTAGCAACATTAACACGATTACTCGTGTCTTTTACGTTGATTACATCTAAATTATACCATTTAAAAATCGCTTTGTAAACTTAAAAATAGCGTGATAATTCATATATTATATGTTTTTTTAGGTTTGTATGATTTTATTATGCTCTTTATATTCAGCGTAAATTCACAAAAGTAAATGCCGAAGCGTATTATCGCCTCGGCATAAAGTTTTAGATGTTAATTTTTAAGAACCCTTGACAACTATAAAAATAAATAAGGACAAGGCAATTGCCGCTATTGCGGGTAAAATGTGCTTAACGAATACTCTACTGAATTTTGAAGGTTCCTTTGCCATAAATATGCCTCCTTAACGAATTAATTCTTGCCAATAAAAGTCTTTTAACGTTTCGCGTAATACGTTTGTATCGACGAAACGGATGATTTTCCCGCCTTTCGCTATCGAAATAATACCCGTTTCCTCGGAAACGATTATTGCCGTAACGTTAACGGTTTCGGTAAGTCCGATACCCGCGCGATGACGAGAGCCCAAATCTTTAGATAAGTTAAATTCTTGAGCGAGCGGCAAAAAGCAACCTGCTGCCTGAATCCTCGTTCCTTTTAAAATCAACGCACCGTCGTGAAGCGCGGATTTCGGGAAGAAAATACTTTCGATAAGTTGCGCGGATACGTCTGCGTTTAAATATACGCCGCTTTCCAAAACACCAGCCGGAAGATTGCCGTTAGACAAAATAATCAAGGCGCCTACGTCGTTTTTCGACATATTTTGAATTGCTTTGATAATTTCTTCGATTGCGGCATCGGCGTCAAAGTTGGCACTTCCGTCGCCGTGCTTGTGTTCGCCGAATCTACCGAGCCAAATCGTACGCTTAATTTCGGTCGTAAACAAAACCACGACGCCGAGATAGAAAAACACCTGAAAAATCAACATGATTACGCCGGCGTATTTATAGTTAGACAAGAACAAACATACACCCGTAACGAGCGTAAAACCTAAATATACCCAAAAAAGCAATGCGGCATTGTTTGAAAAAATGATTTTTATCATAAAATAAATCATTACCGCTATCGCCAAAATCTGTACTGCCTCGATAATTCCGCTTTGCCAGGTCGAAAACGAGGCGAACGCAGCTTTAATTTTATCCATTATTTCGCTTCCTTTTATTGTATAACCAAATCAAATAATAGTTTATCACAATTTCTTTTAAAAATAAAGTAATTTTAGCCTTAAAAAATGTATAATTTCGATTATTCGCACAAAACGTTGAAAACTCCGTTTAGAAAAGCACCGTCGAAAGTAATCGTTCCGCTTTTAAAACCTTGTTCGCAAACGCTTAATTTGTCCATAATTTTTTTTATACGTTTATTTGAAAAAGACTTGGATTGTCTTCTTGCCATAGTTACGGCAAAAGGCTTGACGCCTAAAATAGCCGAAAGTTCGTCATCGTCTTTATTCGACATAGCGACAAAAAACATTCTTCTAAAGTGGTAATATAGCGACGCAAAAAGCATCTGCTTATCCGACGCCGAGTTTAACTCTTCCAAAATTTTGTATGCTTGCGCGTAATTTTTGCTCGCGATATACGAAACCATTTCGTAGATTTTATAGTCCGAAGATTTCGTAACCATTGCGTTTACGTCTTCGTCGGAAATATCTTGCTTACCGCTTTTGTACGCTATGAGTTTTTCGACTTCTCCCGTTATCCTCGTCATATCGTAAAGACAATACTCGGCTATGAGTTTGCAAGTCGACGTGGAAATAATCAAATTTTCCTTAGTACATCTCGAGCGCACGTATTTTGTTATCAACTCGAGCGTAGCCCTCTGACAATCCACCACGGTAACCGATTTAAATTTCTTAAGCGCCTCGCATTTTTTGGAATTGTCGATAACAAATACAGAAGTATCGTAAGGGTTTTCCAAATAATTTTTTATTGATTTTGCTTTTAAATCCTGCGCCGTGGGATACCATTCATGCACGGTTATTAAGCGGCGTTCACTCATAAAAGGACAACTCGAAAGCAAGTTGACGAGTTCGTCTGTTCCTTGCTTAAGAACACTCCCGTCAAAAGACGCAAAGTTAAGTTGAGGCTCGCATATTGCGGCGGACTTGATGATTTCTTCGCTTTTTTCTCTAAAAAAAACTTCTTCGCCTTCGAGTAAGTAAATCGGATAAATATTTTCTTTAAGCGAATTTTTCAAATCTTCGAATTTCAAATTACACCCCACATACCAAGAATCAATATAACGGCACAAAGACCGCCACTTATTATCTTGGTACGTCTTTTAAAGTTAGTTCTGTCGCACATAATTAGCGCGAAAATATAGTATAAAATCAGCGAAAATGTAGAAATTTCCGAATAAATCGTAAAGGATGAAACGTTAAGTTCTTCTAATGCGCTGTTTATAAAAAACGACACGTAGTAAGGTATCTTCCATAAAAATCCAAAAAACGGCATTATTGCATATAATACGGAAACGTAGAATACAAGTTGGTATAAAATACTCACTATCGGAACAAGTAAAATATTTAAAAACGCAACGATTAAAGAACTATATCCCCACATCTTAAAAAGTACGGGCGTCATAATAGTCGTAACCGCAAAACTAACCGAAAGCGAGGAAGATATCGTTTCGGGTAAGAAGGAAAACGTTTCTTCAAAAAACCTTGTGTAAAGCGCAATACCCAAAACCGCTAAATACGAAAGAATCAGTCCGTATGTAAACAGCGTTTCCGGGAAAATCGTCAAAACCACTATAAGACTTAAAAACAGCGAATTAAGCACATCGTATTTTCTACCCGCGTTTTTCACGAAATTTAATACGGTACTCATAACGACCGCCCTTACGGCAGATACGGGAAAACCGCATATGCCTGCGTAAAAAACAGTGCAGCAAGTAGTAATTAAAGTGCTTTTATACCCTTTCAATTTTAAAAGCGCCAAAAAACTTGCGATAACTTGCGAAAAGAAAACTACGTGTAGCCCTGATACCGCAAATATATGACTTACGCCGGATAAACGATAATTCGACAGCGAATCGTAAGTAACATAAGACGTATCCCCTAACATAAGCGCGACCATAACGCCGCCCTCGTCGCCCGATACGTTGGAAATAATGTTGTTTTTAAGATAATTACCGACAGAATAAAATATGTTATTGGAAGTTTTTATTTTATAAACTTTTTCTGCCGACAAGTTTAGCGTCGACTTTGAGGAATAAGTGCTTACGCTGAATTCCGAAAAAGAAAATGTTCCGTTTGCGGATAAAACGTCGCCTAAAATAAACGTATCGCTTTCCGTGTAAAACCCGACGTTACCGTAAACCTTTTCCCCGTCGATTTCAACATTTGTCAGAGTTATTCTGCGGTTACCCGTAGACGAAACGCTTATATCCGAAACCGTTCCAACCGCCGTTCCGCTTCTTTCGTCGAAAGTTTTGTCGGTATTGTAAAGATAGATCGTATATTTGGTATACGAAAAGCCGAGAATAAAAAACACGAGCATTACGATAAACTCGATTTTCAATCCGCTAAACGGTTTTATAAAAAACGAAAGAACAGCCGCTGCAAGCAAAATTGACAAAGCAATAAAAAACCAATACGGGGCTTGTGCGTAAAATACGCAAAACACCATTCCGAGCGCAAACAGCGATGCGCAAAATACTATCGGTCTATTGTTTGCCAATCTTTTCATAAGTAATATTGTTTAAACTCGGCAGGTTCGACCGCCGAAAATTCTTCTTTTGCTTCTTTTATTATGTCTTCCCTGTTATACGTCGGATTGAAATGAGAAATCAGCACGCGCGAAACTTTGAACTTTTTCCCTAAAAGCCCTACGTGCCGCGCAGAAATCAAGGGTTTATGTTCGTTCCAATCTTTTTTTAAAAAGCCGCTGTCCATAATTGCAAGGTCGCAGCCGCTAAGCAATCCTTCGAAATCGCCGTTTAGATTACTGTCGGAAGAATAGGATAACTTTTTATCGCCTGCGGTAATACTCACGGAATACGTAACGATGGGATGACACATTTCGTAAAAATTAATTTTCAAGCCGTCGACGTTGTATGTCGTTAGACTGTCTATCGGGCGAAAATCGAAGTAAGGACTCGATTTGATTAATTCCTCGTAAGATGAGCCGTCTTTAGGCGCATATACGATTAATTTTTTGTTAACCGTCTGAAGATAGTAACTTAAAACGCCTATATCGGATACGTGATCGAAGTGATAATGCGTAATGATTACGGCACTCAGACTTTCGGGCTTAATTATTTTTTTCAGTTTTAAAAAGACGCCGCTACCGACGTCTAACAGCACGTTCACGTCGTTATAAGATACCAAATAGCCGGAAGTCGGTGATGCGTCGGTCGGGTAAAGACCGTTTGTTCCAAGCGGTAATACGGAAAACATAATATTTCCTTTTATCAAAAATTGTCAATTAATAATCTGCAAATACGCTTGCGTATTGCAATAAAGTATGTTAAAATAAATTTACAAAAAAGTTTTCTGCTGTGTTCGTGGTAAGGTTATATTCTCTCCGCAATCACTAAAAAGGGATTCAGCGTTCTTTTCGATATGCAAATCTTCGGACCCTTGTCTTGTGCAGGTCATAAAAACCGAAGAAGCAGACGCCCTAAGATATGTTTCCCACCTGCAATCAAGCGGGTTGATTTTCTCCTTATACGGCACGTGTGGGGCGACGGTTTTTAACCGTCGTTTTTTTATTTAGCCCAAAACGAAAACTATTTAATTACGGTTGTAGAACCTTTTTTATCGAGACTGCTTTCGTAAAAAGCCTTTACGCATTCAGTCATACGAGAAATGTCGTTACTACCGACGGTTTCTATCGACGAATGCATCGCAAGCTGCGCTAACCCTATATCGATTGCGTCCATTTGCAATGAAGAACTTACTATAAGACCGAGCGTTCCGCCGCAGCGTATATCGCTATTATTGTAATAATCTTGATATTCGATGCCTTTTGCCTTTAAAATCGATTTTAAAACAGCCGCCGAATATCCGTCGGTGGAATAGTTTACGTGGCGTTTTACGACGATACCGCCGTTTAAATAAACTTTCTCTTTCGGGTCGCTTTTTTCGGGGTGAGCGGGATGAACGGCGTGTCCGTTATCGACGGAAAGAACGAGCCCGTTAGCCGCCGCCTGTAAATAATCTTTATAACTTTTGCCGAGGTCGTCGTTAATCGACTTTAAAAGGGCGGGCAAAACGTTGGAAAACGCACCTTGTTTTGTTCTGCTGCCTATTTCCTCGTTATCGAAAAGGCAACAAAACGAAACGCCTTTAACGTTAGCCGTCGTTATCGCTTCGAGCATACTGTAACAACTTGTAAGATTATCTATGCGGGGCGAACATAAAAACTCGTCCGCCGCCCCCGAATAATAAGCCTTAACGTCGGGAACGACCAACAAATCCCCGTCGACGACTTCTTCTTCGGGAAGCAATATTTTATACAAGTCGTCCGCCTCTCCTCCGAGTAGCGGAAGCATATCGTTTTGAACCGTTAATACGGCTTTTTCGTTAACATCGGGATTATGATGTATGCAAAGCGACGGAATATTTACGTTAAAGTCGCTTTCGGTAAGTACGCATTTTATTCCGCAATCTGTTTTCACAAAAAGCCTTCCCGCAACCTTTAAAGGGATATTCATAAACGAATACCTTATAAGACCGCCGTAAACTTCAACGTTAATACGCTTGCCTTCCGGGCTGTCTAAAAGTTTCGCCCCCTTTACTTTTAACGCGGGAGAATCGGTATGAGCAAGTGCGATATTGAATGAATAGTTCGATAAATCGCCTACTTTGAAGGCAATCAACGCACTGCCGTTTTTTTCAATATAATACTTTCCTCCTTGCACGGCTTTTACCTTTTCGCCATAGGGAACAAATCCGTTTTTTTCGAGGTAATCTTTGCTAAGACTTACCGCATGATAAGCCGTGTAGCATTTATCGAGATAATTTTTTATATTCATAATTCAAACTCCTAAGTAAAGGTTATTCGCCCTCATCTATTGAAAAATCATCGTCCACAAGAAGGGCTTTTTCTATCACGTTTAGAACGTCCTCTCTTCCGAGTCTTGTTTCCGCCGAGGTCGCTATAATGTTTCCGCTTGCAAGGCCTAACTTCGAGGCAACTAAATTAGCTTGCTGTTTAACTTTGGTTTTCGCTATTTTGTCTGCCTTGGTCGCTACAAGGGTAAACGGAATTATTTCGGAATACAAAAGTTTAACCATCATTTTGTCTTCCTCTGTAGGATCGTGCCTTATGTCCACAAGAGATATTGCGTATTTAATTTTAGTAAACGCAAAAAAGTCGCTTAAAGTCTTGGACCACTTTTCCTTTTCGGACTTACTAACCTTTGCATAACCGTATCCGGGAAGGTCCGCCAAAACGAAATCGCCGAAATCAAAATAATTTACAAGGCGCGTTCTACCCGGAGTATTCGAGGTTTTTGCAAGTTTTTTCTGATTTGCGAGCATATTTATGAAAGAACTTTTACCGACGTTTGACTTACCCGCAACGCAAATTATGGGTTTTTCCGTCTTTAAAAAGCCTTTTTTATCCGCCGCCGACGTAATAAACGTCGCATTAACTATTTTCATATGTCACCGCCGTTAAATATCCCTTATTGCTATCGAGAAAATCTCGGTAACGTTATCCACCGGAATTATTTTTAATTTTTCGGCAATATTACTCGGTATATCTTCAACGTCTTTAAGATTTTGTTTTGGTATGATAATCTCGTATATACCCGACCTGAATGCGGCAAGGGCTTTTTCCTTTAAACCGCCGATCGGTAATACTTTTCCCCTTAAAGTGATTTCGCCCGTCATTGCAATATCTTTTCTTACCTTTTTATTCGTAAGTGCGGATAAAATCGCCGTCGCCATGGTAACGCCGGCACTCGGACCGTCTTTGGGCGTTGCGCCTTCGGGTACGTGTATGTGAATGTCTTTTTCCGTAAAGACGTTTTCACCTATGCCGTAGGTGGACGCGTGGGCACGAATGAAGCTTATCGCCGCGCGAGCGCTTTCCTTCATAACGTCGCCTAATTTACCCGTAAGAAGTATCTCGCCTTTTCCTGGCATCACGCTGACTTCGATCGTAAGAGTCGTTCCGCCGTACATAGTCCAAGCAAGACCGTTTGCTGCGCCGACTTCGTCTTCCATAAGGTTTTCATTGTCCAAAAATCTCGGCGAGCCTAAATAATCCGCTAAATTATCGGGCTTTACGAACTGCTTTTTAATAGAACCTTTTTCCGCTAATTTAGTGGCGATTTTACGAAGTATTGCGTCTATTTGTCTTTCGAGGTTTCTTACGCCCGCTTCGAGCGTGTAGCCCTTTATTAAAGCGTCTAACGCCTCGTCGGATATACTTACGTTCTTACCCGTAAGTCCGTTTCTTTCAAGTCTTTTCGGAATAAGATAGCGCTTTGCTATTTCTATTTTTTCTTCCCTCGTGTAGCCGTCTAAGGAAATGATTTCCATTCTGTCAAGTAAGGGTGCGGGGATGGTTTCGAGCGAATTAGCCGTCGTAATAAACAATACGTCGGATAAATCGTAAGGGATTTCTATATATCTGTCACGGAAAGTTTTGTTTTGTTCGGGGTCTAAAACCTCAAGTAAAGCACTTGCGGGGTCTCCCCTTAAATCGGAAGACAGTTTATCGATTTCGTCGAGCAAAAATACGGGATTGGATACTTCGGCGTTCTTAATACCGTAAATAATGCGACCGGGCATTGCGCCGACATAAGTTTTTCTGTGTCCCCTGACTTCTGCTTCGTCCTTTACGCCGCCTAAACTCATTCTGACCAATTTACGGTCAAGAGCCCTCGCAATAGAAGTCGCGACCGAAGTTTTACCGACGCCCGGAGGTCCTACGAGGCACAAAATGGAACTGCCGACTTTTTTCGTAAGTTTTAATACGGCAATATATTCGATAATTCTTTCCTTGACTTTTTCGAGTCCGAAATGGTCGCCGTCGAGGATTTTTATAGCCTCTTTCAAATCTTCCCGATCAGTTGACTTTTTACCGAACGGAAGGTCGATAATCCAGTCTATATATGTTCTTAATACCGAATAATCCGGCGAAGACGACGGCATCCTCGACATTCTGTCGAGTTCTTTGATAACTTTTTGGCGGTCCTCTTCGGGCATATTTTTGGCGTTAATCTGTTCGCGCAAAGTCTCCACTTCGTTTTCGTCGTCGCCGAGCTCGGTGTGAATCGCCCTTAACTGTTCGCGCAAATAATATTCTTTTTGGTTTTTCTCGACGCTTTGCTGCACTCTTTCTTGGATGACTTTTTCTATATCTTGTCTTTCTACGATCGCGTTTAACGCAATCAGCAATTTTTCAAGACGAACTTTAGTACATCTTTCTTCGAGTATTTGTTGCTTCTCTATTTCCGAAATAGGAAGGTTAAAGGAAGCGACGTTGACGAATTCTTCGGGGTCGTCTATTCCGTTCAATGCATCCTTTAAGTCCGCCGTAAAGCGTGTTTTCGACGTAGAATATTCGGCAAGTTTAGACTTAGCAAGGGATAAATAGGCTGTTTCTTCCTCACTGCCGTCTTTGATATCCGGCGAAGAAAGCACGGTTGCTTTATAATAACCTTCTTCTTGCTCGATATATTGCACTACAGCCCTTTCGTCCGACTGAAGATGAACGCGCAAATTGGTTTCGTTTATTCTAAGTACTTTTTTAATACGGCAAACTACGCCTACACGATGCAAATCCTGAGGATTCGGATTTTCGTCGAAAGCGTTTTTTTGCGCAACGACGAAAATATTACTGCCGCTTGCCATGGCTTTTAAAACGGCTTCGAGCGACTTTTGCCTCGAAACGTCGAAATTGGTGTATATATTGGGGAATAAAACCTTGCCCCTTATTATAAGTATAGGATAATTATTTAATACTTGTTTATCTTCCATAAAGTCCTCATATCACTTGAGTATAATATCTCATTTTACGAAATTATAACACAAAATGTTTGTTAAATCAAGCAAGATGTGATATCATAACTATATATATTGCTCTTTTATTTACATTTTAATTACGGTTCACTATGAAATATCTATATGAAAAAACTGTGGTCGTCACGGGGGCATCCTCGGGAATCGGCTTAGAACTATCCAAACAGTTGATATCCGATTATCGGTGCAAAGTAATAGGCATCGGAAGAAGCGTCGAAAAACTTAATAAAGCAAAAACGTCTCTCGGTGAAAACTTCACGCCGTTTTCATGCGACGTATCGGAAAAAAGCGAATGGCAACGACTTGCTTGTTTTTTGCGTGAAAACGGATACGAGCCTAATATCTTGATAAACAACGCCGGTATTATGCTACCGTTTGTAAAAACGGAAAATTTATCCGACAAAGATTTTGAAAAAGTTTTTACCACAAACTTTGCGTCTATACTGTACTCCCTCGACACGGTCGTTCCTCTTCTTCGAAAAGATAAAGGACTCGTTAATGTATCGAGTTCTTCCGCACTTTGCCCGGTTGTCGGTCAAAGCGCGTATTCCGCAAGTAAAAGTGCCGTAAAAAGCCTTACCGAAATTTTGCAAACAGAAGAAAAATTTTACGTCGGACTTATCATGCCAGGATTTTGCAAAACCGATATAATGCGCTCTATAGAAAGATCGGAAAAAGAAAACAAACTTATCGATAAAATATCTATATCGAGTCAAAAATGCGCAAAAATCATTCTAAAAACAATAAACAAAAAACGTAAACGTAAAATTATCGGATTAGACGCTAAATTTATGAATTTACTCCATATCGTCATGCCGAAATCTTCGGGCAAAATTATCGCAAAAGTTTTGAAATCGAGCAAACTTAATATGTTCGAAGGTATTCGATAAATTGACGAGGAATATTTACGACGCTAAATTACGCTTACACAATCGTAATTTACATATGCTCATTTTTGCAATTAAAAAAAGTAAGATTAAAACAAAATAAATTACACACTAAAAAACGGTGTATCGGTTGCAATTGAGCCGAAACACCGTTTTTTAATTTAAAATAATCATTCTTTTCGTGTTTTACGAAAGATGAAATAAAAGCTTAAAAACTACTTCGCGTTAAATTTTTCGTTAACGTCAAAGACTTTAACGTAGTTTTTGGTAATCTCCATCGGACGGGTAATCGCGCCGCCGATAATGATTCTGTCGATACCGATATTTAAAATTTCGTCTACTTCGTTGAAGGTGTGAATGCCTCCTTCGGCTACGATAACGGAATCTTTGATATCGCTATAAAGTCGTTTGCAAAATTCCATATCGGGTATAGATATACCTTTTGTCTCTTCGGTATAGCTGCGTAGTGTGGTGGAAATAAGGTCGAAACCCAATCTTTCCGCGTTTACGGCTTCTTCGTAAGTCGCAATATCCGCCATTATCGCTTTGTCCGAATTTTTTCTAATGTAATCGACTAAAAACTCCAACGTTACGTCTCTCGGGCGTTTGCGCATAGTCGCATCCAAAGCAATTACGGAACACTTGGATTTTATAAGCGATTTTACTTCCTTTAAAGTCGGCGTTATGTATACGGGAGAATCGTCATAGACTTTTTTAATAAGACCTATAATCGGTAATTCCCCTTTCAATTTTTCATGTATGGCATTGATATCGCGCACTGTATTTGCTCTGATACCCACTGCCCCGCCAAGGTATGCTGCAAGCGCCATTTTCGGCATTGTATCATTACCGTATAAAGGCTCGTCGGGGAGCGCCTGACACGAAACGATTAGACCTTTCGGGATTTTGTCGTATTTATTATTCACGTGATTTACTTCCTATATTGGATTTACGATAAGGGGCAATCGCCCCTTATCGGAGATTATATTGCTTACAAAGTGTTTGGCTACGTTAGCCGTTGCCGTATTTTGCTTCGAGGCGGCTAAAGCCGTTTTTGAAAGCGGCTATAGTTGCGGATAAATCGCTATATGTTTCCGAATACGGATCGAAGAACTGTAAACGATTGGTTATAACGGAATTACTTGCATAGTCGTTACAGTTAAACCAAACCATGCCTTTTAATTGCTGTACGTAGGCAGGCTGCGGATCTTTACAGAACTCGTCAAACATCCCTTCTACCCATTTTGCTTGAGTTGCGGCATTTCTTCCGAGTTCACCGGAATAGTTGCCGCCGCTACCGCATGCGAATTCAGAAATTATTACACCCCAATTTGCAAATCCGCTTTCACAGTTTTTGATATACAAATTGGAATATCTTTCCGCAAAGGAAGAAATTTCGGTAGAACCTACGTCGTAGTTATTCATTTCGTAATCGGTTGCGCCGATTAATTGAACGTATTCCTTACCCGGGAAGTAGCATAAATCTTCGCCCCAAGAAGAATAAGGACAAGAGGTGGCTATAGGGTTCCAAATCCAAATTACGTTTCTTACGCCTTCTTCGATTAGAATATCGTAAAGTCTTTGCCACGTCATGGTAAAGATATCGGGATCGAGAAGCGTCATCATTCCGCAATAACTTGTCCAGTCGGTGTTCATTTCGTTGTTAAGACGGAACAAAATAGGTTTGCCGTAATCTTTAATATCTTGGGCAAGTTGTCTGAATTGCTCGTCGTAATCGCCGCGGAGTATATCGAACATCGGCGTTACTTCGTCCGCAACGATATTGTTATTGTTGGTAAACTGATAGGTAAATTGCAAAACGGGTTGATTGTTTACGCCGTTACCGCCCGCAAGCTGTTTTGACATTGCGGTGTTAAAGCGGTGTTTAGACGAGCCCCAACTTAAATGCGTATAGGTAGGATAAATATCGTAAGTATAACCCGTTGCGGCTTCTATACCTTCTTTAAAATCTTTGCTTTGCTTATAATTGGAGTCGTAATCGCCTTGTCCGGGCTCGAGACCGGTGCCGGAAATCGATTTGCTGAAAACACCCCAGTTTAAAGTTTTAGACGTCGAAATCTGACGGAAATAATCGCGAGTTTCCGTGTTCCAATTCTTATCTTCTACTACGTCGCCCGCATTGAAATAATTACGTTGAACGCCTTTAGAACTAAACAACGTCATGCTTTGTACGAGTTCGTTCATAACCTCGGCTTGGTTGGTTTTTGACTTCATAACGAAAAGATTGAAGTACTTTTCATCGCCCACCTTGCGAACAACGGCAATGTGGTAATAAGGGCGTTCGATGTTTTCGTTGTCGTTAATCAAAACGTCGAAACGATAAATATCGAAACCGGGTTTAGTCGTCGTATCGCCGTAATTATGGGTTTTAGAGTTAACGTCATAATTACATTCCGTGCCGTATAGCAAGGTTAAATTTTGGTTTTTATAATAATTTTCGTTCAAAAGATGGCACAAAAGCCACTCGTAACTGTAAATATACCAAGGCGTTGCGTTGCTTGTATAAGGGTTACTGGATTCTACGCTCGAAGATAAAATCGAATCGCCGAAAGTAATAACCGTACGGTATTTTGCCAAAGTGTAATCGACGGAAATATCCGTAGACGGAAGCGTATACGCCACGCCGCCGGAAAGATTTACGATACGTACGTTTTTATCGTTGTAAAGTTCGAACTTCATATCGTAACGACTGTTTGTCTTGGTAAAACTTGACGCATATTTGCCGTTTACCATATATCTTGCGCCCGTTAAATCGCTAACGGAATCGAATCCGTTTTTACTGTCTTTAAAGGCATCGTTTAAGGTAAAAGCATACTCTAATGACTCTTTGTCGGTTATAATTTCGTCTGTCACTTCGTTTTCGCCTCCGGTACTTGCGCTTGTAGAATCGCCTTCTCCGCCCTTGCAAAGTTGAGTGGTTAATACTATCGTACCGATAAGTATAATCGTAACCGCAACGGCTATAATCATAATGAGTTTTTTGTTTTTCATGTTATCCTTCCTTTAACTAAACTATTTCGAAAGTCAGAAGACGACTGTATAAGCCGTAAGAAGTGTTTCCGACTTTTTCTTTGTAATAAAGTATGACTTTTGCTTCGCTAAGCGATTTCGACACAGTAATGATTTCACATTCTCTGTCTTCTTGCCAACCGCAATAATTGACGGTGTTAACGGTAATTTTACCGCTTTCGAGTTGCTCTTTTGTCATTTTTAAGGTTGTAGGCGAAATTTCCTTAATCGCCATAGCGCACTCTTCCATAACGTTTGACGTGGCAATGTTACACTTAGTGTTTAAATGCCCCGTAGCGTTAAACGTCCAACCGTTTTGTAGGTATCCTCTCGCAAGATAGGTTTGTGCGGTGTTGTCGGTTAATCTATCGTAAGTTTCGTCGAGCAACGTTTCGAACTTATGCATAAAAGCAATTTTCTCGGAAACGTTAGTCATTGACTTCCACTCGCCGTCCCAACCGGATATTCCTTGGTCCTTTTCATATCCGCTTGTGGCTCCGCCCAAAAATCCGACGGAAATTTCAGGTGCTAATTCACGCATTTGATCTGCGTAAGGTCTGTAAAAGGTAATGCAGAACCATCTTCCGTCCATTTCGGGATGAGAACGCATGATGTTTAAAAACTTTTCGATTGCGCCTTTATTAACAACGGCGGTTCTGCCGTCTTCGAGTTTGAGTTCTATAATAAGTATCAGGTTCGAATCGTAAACCGCATCGATGACTTCGTCGAGAGTCGGGAAGGTTTCGCCGTACTTTATACTGTAATCCTTAAGCGTCGTGTCGTTACGTATATCCTGACTGTTGCAAGGCTCGAAATTGTACGCTTTATCGGCAAGCCCGCTCGTCGACATATTGTGGCAAAGCAAGATTTCGCCGTCACGGCAAAGTTGAATGTCTATTTCGGCGTGAGTCGCGCCTTCCGATACAGCTGCCGAAACCGCCGTGAGCGAGTTTTCGTTGGCATAAGTGGTTATTCCCCTATGCGCGGCAATACTTTGCGCTTTTGCGTATCCGGACTTTGAAAAATAGCCTATCGCGGTTTTAAAATCGCTTGCATTTTTAGTTACGACACCGGTTGCGCCCGCTGCGACGGCATAAGTTGCTTCTTCCGCATCCTTTGCGTAAGCCCAACAAACTTTACACATAACGCCTAAATACTCTGCTGCAACCGCAAGATTTTCGTCGCTTGCGTCAAACATAAGAACGTTTGTATAAGTCTTATTCGACTCGGCAATATATTGCCAAGTAAAATATCTGTCCTCGCTAAGAGTTACGCTTGTCAAGTCGTAAACGGTATTCGCTATCGACGCAACTTCGTCTTCGTATATCTTTTTAAGTACCGAGACATCCGAAGTGACGACCATAACGTCGCTTATTAAATACTCGTCGTTCATATAGGAAATAAACGAGTCGACAGTCTTAGCCGTAAGGCGTAAAACAGGAATGTAAACGCCTTTTAACGTATTATTGAATACATCGGTAAAACTTTTCTTTTCGCCGCCTAACGTAACGTTCATGTTGCTGTCGGGTGTTAAAATAATCGAAGTATATCCGTAAGTCGAAACGTTACCGGACGTCGGAATGTCCGAAAAAGATCGGGGTTCGTAAATACCCGTCGGTTGAATAGTAAGTCCGCTTGTCAACGTTCTTGCCGTAACATATTCCCCGTAAGAAGATTTTGCGTATACCGTAGTCGACGATATTATCGATGGCGTAATAAGCACCGCAAGCGCGAGCACTACCGATAAAATTATTTTTTTCATAAAAAAGCCTCCTATTTACCGACAATAACAAGGAAAGTATAGGTTTCCGCGCCGTAAGTTACGGTAACGGGATATTCGCCGTCGGGACAAGCACCGGAGACCGTTACCCTTGCTATAGCGTCTTGCGATTCAATCGTTACGTAATCACTTTCCGAGACCCACGTATACCCGTCGCCTTGCACGCCTTCGAGTATTTTTGCACGAACGGTAGCCGTGCCGCCTTGAGTTAATACGATTTTACCCGTCGGCAAAAAGACCGACAACGGACGGTCAACAACCGTAACTTTTACCGTATCGACCGTTTTACCCGAAATAACAAGCGTTACGGTCGCCTCGCCCGAGGCTATTGCTTTTAAAGTAAGGTCCGTACCCTTTACGGAATAATTTACGACTTTTTGGTCTGTGTTTTTCCATTTCAAACTCAAAACGTCGATTTTATTTTCGGACATAACCGTAACAACCTGAGACTCGCCCTTAATTAGGGTAATTTCGTTTTGACTGAGATATATTGTCTTTTCCGTTTCGACCACGCCGCCCGTATCCTTATCGGGTTTATCGTCTTTACATCCGACAAAGCAAAACGCGCACATAAACGCAGTCATAATTGCAATAAAAAGAATGACTTTTTTCATAAATTCCCCTTTCATATATTTATTTGTATCTTTTGAAACGAATATCGAGGTTTTGCGCGTTTTTTATAACGGTTTCACCATTTTCGTTCCATTCAAAAGATATTTCGTTACCTAAATCGTCAATAAAATCGTAACTACCTTTTCCCGAAATGAGAAAAGTAAGTTCTTCGTATTTATCCGTGGAATTACCTACGTCGGAACAAAGTTCGCCGCCCGTTAAGTTTAACGGAACGCAAGTATTTTCTCTTAAAAATGCGGGGCAGTTTTCGGGTTTTATTTCGATGTCTTCATAGCCGCCGCCCGTATATTTTTCTCCCGTAAACAAATCATACCAAGTACCCTCGGGAAGATATACCCTTCTAAACTCCGTATAATCTTCGAGCACGGGCGCAACCAAAAGCGCGTTACCGAGCATAAATTGGTCGTCGATATCGAAAACGTTTTCGTCGTTACAAAACTCTAACGCCATAGCCCTGACGGAAGCAATGCCCGTCTTAGAGGCTTCTATCATCAAAGCGTAAAAATACGGCATTAAATTGTAATGCAAATAAAATTGACGCCTTAAAATATCGAGAAGAATCGGGTCTTTATGATATGCCGAAATATTCCAAGGGCTTCTGTCGTTGATTTTCCACGCACCCGTAAAATCGCAACGACCGTTGGCAACAGGGTCGCTATGCCACTGCATAACGGGTAAAAAGCAAGCCGTTTCGGTTGCCCTTAAATACAGTTCTTCCGACGGCAAGTAACCCGAAAAGCCCGAAATATCGTATCCCCAACAGTTAATGCCAGACGTGCCTGCCGAAATTGCGGCTTTTACGACGGAGCGATACTCGCTCCAAGTAGACTCTTGATCGCCCGCCCAAACTACGGAAAACGACGGAGTATTTTGCCCGCCCGCTCTCGAAAAGACAATTCTTTCCTTTCCTACGAAATCGGCAAAGGCTTTAGTATATTGTTCGGGGTAAGCGTTTTGACCTTCGATACCCGTCGTGCCGTCGGAAAATTTAACAGTTTTGTCGTGGATAAACTCGCCTCCGTCGGTTTTAAAACCGTCTATACCTAAATCGAGCAAATATGAAAACCTATCGAACCAATGCTTGGTCCCTATAGGGTCCGTAAAATCGGGAACCATACTGTCTACACACCAAGTATGAGGAATTTCATACGGCGTGCCGTCGGCGTTTAAAACGCATTCTTTGGTTTCCTTTACGTAATCGTTATCACTCAAAAGTTGTTCGAGGTTATCGTTGCCTTCGATATTGACGCCTTGTGCGTAAATGGGGACTACCCATAAAAGCAGTCTTATACCGTCGGAATGCATCGTATCGATGAGTTCTTTCGGATTTTGCCATTTAGAAGACTCGTCAAAGTCTACTTCGGATAATTTAGCGTATTCGTCGCCTTGTTTATGAGGAATTTTACTGCCCGCAAAAAGATAATGCGTAGTTAAATCGCTCCAAGGTTCCACAACCAAAACATTGTGCGGAAAACCTAAGTTTTTAGTTAGTTCGAGTTGTTCTTCGACGTCGACTTGACAGTTCCACCTATTCGAACTCATCCAAGCGCCCAATACCCATTTAGGAAAAACGCGAGGCATCGAGGTAAGGTTTCTAAACTCTGTTAAAATCTGTTTAGGCGTGCCTTCCAAAAGATAAACTTCGGGCAATTTTTTATCCGTTCCGTTATGGATAAAAATCGTAATGCCGTCGTTATTAGTAAAATCGAAATCGACTTCGGCGTAAGTGTTCACGTAAATACCGAACCCTTCCGTCGTCATAAAATAAGGCATGGATAAATAAGTAAATTCGCCTTGGTAAAAGCATTTTTCCTTTACCATAGCACGAACGTACTTGCCTTTTTGGTTTAACGAGTCAAACTTTTCGCCAAGCCCGTAGACCGCACGGTAACTACGCTTTAACGTATAAGTAAACCCGTCCGTCGTCTTAATAAATAAATTGTCTATTCGTTTCATAAATTTTGTGTTTCCAAAATAAATTCCATCTCGAAAGTTCTGTTCCAAGGAGACGAAACTTGTACGTCTTTGACGTATTGACTTAATTCGGGATAAGTTTCCGACATATACCTAATAAGTTCGGTTTTTGCGGCAGCCACGCATTTTCCGTGTACGCCGTCGAGCTTAAAGACAGTGCAACCGTTTTCTGGCACGGCGGTAACGTCTATAAAAGTCCTTGTATGGGAACAATACCCCACGTCGTCGTAATATCTGTGTAATAAAAACTGTTTATTGCCTATTTCGTCTCTGCCGTGAAAATAAAGGCTCGATTGACACAAAACGGTGCCTATCGTATTCGACGAAGTGTTCCAACTTGCATAGGCGTGGATTTTAAGAAGCAATCCGCTGTCTCTAAGTATCGCCATAAGTTCGTGATCGGCACCGGTCGGATAAGCAACGTCGGCAACGGCAACAACCTTTCCTAACGACAGAGCATACTCTATTTGAGTTATGTATTCGGCAAGGTTTCGTTCGATATCGTAAGGAACGGCATATTCTTCCTTTTTTGCGTCGTAAAGCATTTTGCCGCCGATGTTGACGGCAAGCAAAACGTCGGCTTCCGAAAGGCTGTAAACCCTTGTCATACCCGCCGCCAAAATTTGATTTTTGACGGTTGCGTCGATGATTCTGTCTTCAAAAGACGGAATAACTGTAGCGCCCTTTGTAGACGCGTAATAAACGAAAACTTTCGGCGAATAACCGTGATAGTCGTTTACGGCGCGGTTGAGCATGGTAAAGCCCGTATCGTCGGCAGCGGGATACACGGGAACCTTAAGCGTAAGACGGTTTTCGCGAAGAAAATCCCTTACGACAAGTTGGTCCATCGCCGTATAGCCGTACGGAGCACTGTCGTCCTGAGGAATAACAAATGCTTCGATAGCGCCGTCCTTAACCATTTTAAGGGTGTTAAAAAGCACTTGAACGTTTACGGCTCGTCTGTCTTCGAAGTCTTTTAACACGTCGGAAGGAATAACCGAGGACAAACGGATAAGTTCTTTATCCTCGTCTTCCGTTATAATTTCCAAACGCTTTTTGTGGGTGTAAATGCCGTATTTGTGTATTTCGGCACCGTACGTCGCGTAATAGTCGGGTTCTTCGTCGGAAAGCGAATAAAAAGGACAGCGCATAAGCGTTTCGAAAGCAAATATTCTTACCGAAGGATATTTTTCTTTAAGTTTTAACACTACTTCCGCACGCTTCGAAAGCGTTTGGACGGAATCGTGATGAAGCCTCGACGGGATAAGTCCGCCGTAGATAAGAGTATCCATCGATAAAATCACTAAACTGTCGGGTTCGACGTTATTTAAAAGCCAAGCCGCTATAGCTTCGGTATCGGCGGGGCGTTTTTTAAGCCCCATAATACCTATAGGCGGCATTACGACTTCGAAGCCCGCACGCGGCATGATAGACGGAAAACCGTAATTGCACGGTCTTTCGTCTAACGGCACCATAAATATTTTTTTCATAAATTAACCTTTTACGGAACCTATCTGCATTCCGCCTTTGATGTACTTGATTACGAACGGGTAGATACAAATGATGGGAATAATGCTAAGTAACATTGCGGCTGCTTCGATATTGGATTTACCCATTAAAACGAAGTCGTCGTTTTTATCGAGGGCTGCGTTTCCGAGTAATAAGTAAATATAGTAAGCCAAAGGATACGCTTCTTCCGAAGAGGACGAAATAAACATCATTGCCGCGCCGTAACCGTTCCACATACCTACTATCGTGAAGAAACAGCAACTACCGAATACGGGTAACGCCATAGGTACGATGATGTGGAAGAAAAGTTGAATATCGGAAGCGCCGTCGATTTTTGCGGCTTCCTGAATCTCGGTCGAGACGCCTTCGAAGAAGGTTTTAAAGTAAAGTAAGTTGCCTACGTTGCTTATCGAAATTAAAATTACCGACCAAATGGTGTTTAAAAGTTCCAATTGCGACATAAGCAAATAGCACGGAATAATACCCGCAGAGAAAAGCATCGTGATGATAAAATACATCATTATGCCGCTGCGGAAAGGACAGTCGGGCTTTGAAAGCGGATAAGCCGCCAACGCTTCGACAAGGTTAGATACTACCGTTACGAAAACGGTAATTATTACCGAGTTGAAAAAGGAACGCCAGAAAACCTTGGCTTGAGCACCGACTAAAATGTATTCGAAAGATTTTAACGAAAAATGAGTCGGAAAAATCGTGATTTCGTCGTTAAAATAAGGGTCTGAAAAAGCAAGCGAAAAGTAAGAAAGCAAAGGTACGACAACGATAAGCACAAGCATAATAAGTAGCGCTATATTGAAAACGCCTATCGACCTGTCTAAAACGCCTTCTTTTACTCTGTTTTTTCTTTTTCTTCTTAAATCGGGGACGTAAGGAGTATTAGTTTCGGTTGCGGAAACGTAAATATTATCCATTCTGAGCCTCCTTTACCACAAGCTGCGGTGTAGCGTTTTAGTCGTAATTTTGTTACCTACAATCATAAACAATAAGGCAATGAGTCCGTTAAAGACGCCTAATGCCGTCGCAAAAGGAATGTTTGTACGATTTACGACCGAAATTTCGTATAGATAGGTATCGAGCGTTATTTGAGATTCGACAAGTTCGGGATTTATCTGCATCATCGTGTAAATCTGCTCGAAACCCGCAGCCATCATACCGCTGATTTGCATTACGAGCATTAACGCTATAGTCGGCAAAATTGCGGGGATTGTAAGACTCCACGCTTTTTGCAGTTTGTTCGCGCCGTCTATGGTTGCGGCTTCATAGTAAGACTTGTCTATCGAGGTTATCGAAGCGTAATAAATTATCGAGCCCCAACCTATGCCCTTCCAAATATTTAAAATAATTACCCAAAACTTGAAAAGCGCGTCTTCGCCGAGTACGACTCTGTCGGGGAACAAGAGTTTACCCAAAAGCCCCGTGTCGGGATGTAAAAAGCCTTGCCAAATACCGATGAC
The DNA here is from genome assembly GCA_964398065.1 of uncultured Christensenella sp. Classification (GTDB taxonomy): domain Bacteria; phylum Bacillota; class Clostridia; order Christensenellales; family Borkfalkiaceae; genus UBA4636. The sequence continues at coordinate 28,290 of CAYNLN010000011.1, forward strand.
TATTACCCAAGACAAAAAGTTAGGTATACAAACGATAATCAAGATAACTTTCGCAAGACCTTGATTTTTAAGTTCGGCAAGTTGAAGTGCTAAAATTATCGACAACGGGAAGCAAATTGCAAGTTTTAAAAGGTTTATAAGCAAAGTGTTTCCGACTGCTTTTAAAAACGACGCGTCGTAAAAAATATCGATAAAGTTTTGGAAAGTCCAACCGAAGTTGGTTAAGTTCCACATAACGTCGCCCCGCGTCAGGTTGAACCCGTCTTTAAAGGCAAATGCCACGCCGAGCATCGGTATGTAAGAAAATATAAGCGTGAATAAAGCCGCAGGGATTAGAAAGGGCAAAATATGTTTATGTTTTTTAACCCTTTTCGTCTGCGTTTCCCAATATCCGTCTTTTGTGTTAAGCTGAGGCGGCTTAAAGGAAGGCATGCTTTCTTCAGCGTCTGCAGTCAAATTTTTATTGTCTGTCATCATTTAACTCCTTAGCGTGTTTTCAAACGCTCTGCCCTTGCCCCGAAATTACTTTCGAAGCAAGGGTGAGAACGTTAATGAAAAAATCAGCATGATTATGGGCTGAATTGTGATTTTAGCCTTGTCGATGCGTTTTTGCATCGTTTCGGTAATCGAGATAAAAACTCGATTAATCTCTGTTAAGTTTGACGTTTACGTACCAATTTGTCATTTCTTCGACGATAGCGTCCGACCAATAGTAATAAGTTACGCCTTCTTTTTTGACGGATTTTTGCAACAGCGATTCGCGAGTAATATTAAGGGACTCGGTAGGCGTGCTGCCGGTTGCTCTTATCGCGGTGGAAACGCCGCGCTTTGCAACGGTTCTCGACAAAATGGATACAACCGACCAGTTTTCAAGCGGCGGACACATCGTCATGGGGTTAGTGATTATAGTATCGTCCATGGGTACGGTAACTTGCCAAGCGTCGAAGCCGGTTTCTCTTAAGTGGAATAATACGTTTGCCGAAACCCTATTGGTGCCGTTACAGTATTGCGAGTTATCTACGATATGAGCAAGATATCTTTCTGTAAGTTTAATCCACTTACCTCCGCCCGATACGGTCTTAGTATCGTAAGTTCCGTCGGCTTTTTGTTCGCCAACCCTATAGGTGTAACTATAAGGACGCATATAGATTACCGAGTCCGCACCGGCGTAAGTTTCGTACTGTTGATAGCTGTAATCGCCGTCGGCATAATAATCTTCGGCACCTTCGGGGGTATCGGTAGCGTTCCAGTGCGTACCTTCCAAACCGCCGTAGTATTCGTCGAAATGTTCTAACTTTTTGCCTAAAAAGTCGATGATGTACAAAGCGTCCTTAGCCATGTAGTTGGGTATTACGGTGTAATAAGAAACGCCTGCGTCGCCACCGTGAATCTTTGCTTTTTCTTGATTTTCGGAGCCGCTTGTGCCGTCGCCGCGTATACGGGTAGTCCAAGCGATACATTCGTCGTGAACAGTCCTAAAGTCGTTGGAAACGCCTAATTTTTCGGGAATAATGTTTTTACTTGCGATTGCTTTAACGAGCGCAGTTACGTACCAATAAGGCTGATAAGTAACGGAGCAAAGTTCGTTTGCGAAGTTGTTGCAAGACGCCGAGGACGAACCGTTGCCCCATGCCTTGGACAATACGCCGCTTTCGTAAAAATCGTGCATATATTCCGCGTAAGCAGCCGTTGCGTCGCTGTAGATATATTGAGAAATTTTACCATCATCGTCTACGTAAAATTCCAAAGGTACGCCGAAAGCCGATACGAGCGGCGTTACCAAAACGCTGTTGTCGCCCGGTACGTCGAATGCGTGATAACTCGAGTTAGAACCGAATTTTGCCTGACATTTGTTAACGGCGTCGGTGAATTCTTCGATAGTTGAGGGAACTTTAACGCTACCGTCTTCGTTAACGTAACCTATTTGTTTTAAGTGGTCTACGTTCCAAATAAGGGCGGTATCTTCCATTACGCAATAGCCGAAATCGGGTATGCCGTAAATGTGTTTCGTACCGTCATCGTCGTAGTATGTAACCGCGTCCCAACCGTAATCCATAAGGTTAATAAGGTCGTATAACTTCCTACCCGATTCGGTCTTTTCCAAAAGTTCGGTTAAATCGAGGAAAGTGCCTTGGGAAAGATAAGGATGGTATTGGGCTTCGGTAAGCTTTAAGAAGTGGTATTCTTCTTGCGTAGATAAAATCGAGTTGATTTCGTTATCAGCGGTACTGCCTTTTACTTCGGTGTATTCGACTTTGTAGCCGGTAGTATCTTGAATAATCTGCGCGGTATCGTCGCTACCGAAGGAAGATAAACTTGTTTCGGGATACAGCCCTTTTAAATCGATGGGCTTAGACAAATCTACATCCCAGTCGATTTCGTAAGTATACTCTTTACCGCCGCATTTACCGCAGGTGAGTAAGATTGTCGTAATCGTACCGATAAGTACTACGACGAGCACAATTGCAATAACTTTTTTCATTTTAGTCCCCTTTTATAGAGTTTTTTATCGTTTCGGACAAAAACAACGTTTATGCCCGTAATTTTCAAATTTAAGTTTTTTAGTATCGGCGACATTCCCCTTAACAAGGGAATCCTTATTATTTCAAGCCGTCCCTTGTTGCTTCAAGGGACGGTGTCGACGAATGTCGACGGAAGGGATAAGCGAATTCAGTCGTCGTTATAATTATATAAAAATTGCGACCTCTCACCGCCTACGGCGGAGCTCCCTTACTAAAGGATGCTAATGCGGATATTGAGGATTATATAGACAAATTATATAGACAATCCCTCAGTCAACTTCGTTGACAACTCCCTTTACACAAAGGAGCCTAAAGCCGAGGGGGTTCCTTTACACAAAGGAGCCTAATGCCGAGAGGATTCATTTACACAAAGGAGCCTAAGAGGATATTGAGGATTATATAGACAATCCCTTAAACAAGACACTTGCCTTCCCCTCAAGAGGAATTAGCTTGTATTATCCCTTGCCTTCCCCTCGATGGGAAGGTGGCGACGAATGTCGACGGATGAGGTGTAGACGGCAAAGCCGTCGTTAAAAAATTATATAATTTTACGACCTCTCACCGCCTGCGGCGGAGCTTTGCTAAGCCGCACACGGCAATCCTTTTGTCACCTTTGGTGACATTTCCCTTATAAAGGGAATTGCCTTATCGAAGGCGAGCCGTAGTTACGGCGGGCGGATTTTCCGTCCGCCGTAATAGGTTCGTTTTTATCAAGCGACAAATACGTTGCTTGATTTTGTTTTTATCAAGCGGTGAACGTGCTGTTTTGCTTGATTAAAGTTGATAAGTATTAAGCACGAATAGTGCTCACATAAACTTAAAGTCAATGAGGAATTGCATAAATTGAATCGACCTCTCAGTCGCTTTCAGCGACAGCTCTCCTTTTCGAAGGCGAGCCTTATAAGGATTGAAGTTAATTATGCCTGAGGTGCTTGAGAATATCCCCAACCGTTAGAGTTTACGGTGTAGCCTTGAGCGGTTAACCAAGCAGCCATTTCGTCAAAGTATTTGTATACTTTAACAACGCGCACTACGGTAATGTTTGCTATTTCTTCTTCGGAAAGGTCAACAGTGCGGTTATATTCGTCGACAAAATCGGTTGCGTCGTAGTCGATGTAAGCACCGCCGTTTTCTTTACTTCTCCAAACGTATCTCTTATAAACGATTTGTCCGTCGGCTGTTATATACTGTTTGGTTGCAAGTTCCGCACAGTTTTCAGCCCAGTCTGCCTTATCTGTCTTTGTAACGCCGGGGGTAGAAGTCATAAGCATCGTTGCGCCTTCGGTTTCAGCCGTACAGATATTGCCGTCTGCATCTATATAAATCGGGGTTGCATCCCAATAATCTTTTATCAAAGAGCCATAAGTACGATTAAGTGCTTCTGCTTCGTCTTGGTATGCGTGTGCAATATACTTAACGCCCTTGTATTCGTATTCAGCCATTCTGTCGCCGTAAATCCACGTAACGGTCTTAGGTTCGTCGAATCTTTCTTCGATTATTTCGCCGGATTCAAGGTAATACTGTAAAGCGATACCTGCAACACGCGTACTGAAGTAAGTTTCGAACTTTTCGCCGGAGTTCCAGTTCCATTTAAGGAAATCGTCTTTTGAAACATCGTAGGTGCCGCCCCAATATTTTTCGAAAGAAGCTTTATCGTCATCAGTCATATCGGCAACGGTTTTACCTTCTTTAGCGTAAGTTGCGGTTAATCTAACGGTTTCGTAAATCGCTTGATAGGACGTATAGAAAGCGTCGTAACCGATTTGCGTGTAAATTTCGGTAAAGTAAGCGGGAAGTTTAACGTTTGCTTTTTCGAAATACTGTCTTAAAACGACGATTCTTATAGAGGGGAAAGCGATGTTATCGAAGTTCATAACTGCATAGCAAGAATCTGCCGTTGCGTTATCTGACTCACCGTCTTCATAAGAGAATTTAGCAACTGCCTGAACTCTGCAAATAAGATCGTTTAATTGATATAAAGCGTCTTGTACCGACATTTCTTTAGTATCGGTTGTGCGCGTGTAATAAATATTTTCGTAAACGGTTACGTCTTCAACGCCATCGAGATCAACTGCTTGCAATGCGTTTTTGTGACCTTCCATCATTTCGACGATATCTTCGTAAGCGGAAAGTTGAGCAACGATTGCTTGGTCTTCTGCACTTAACTTGTTATATTCGGCGATCGCCGCGTTATAAGCGTCGAATGCCGCGCCGTGGATAGCGTTCTTGTCGAATAACGCCATAACCGCAGCCGCTTCCGTCGATACTTGTACGGTTTGAACGGAAACTTCCGCTTTGATGCCGATGCCGTCGGCTTCTGCACTTACTCTTGTAGCGAGGAACGTTTGAACTGTTTCGATGTAAACGGAAAGGTTCGTATCTTTATCCAAACCATAATAAGATTTGTATGCTTTGGATCTATAGGTAAAGTCAACTTGGTTGCTGTTGTTAAAGTTCCAAGCAAGACCGTCTTCTTTAAATTCCTTTTTGTCTACCATATATGTGTTGACCATAGTAGCGACTTTTTCGTTAACGACTACGATAGTGCCTTTTTCTATGCCAGCCGCCAAAGTAAGAACGGTGTCGAGGTAGTTAAAGTCTTCCGTAAAGCCGTCTGCTTCACCGCAAAGCGTCATAAGGTTAGACATATACAAAGGAAGTTTGTATCCGGCTTCTTCCAAACGTGCCTTTAAGTAAAGTACGTGATAAGCGGGCATCCAGTTGTTATCGGAGTTAAGTTGAGTTGCGCCGCCGTCGTTGGGGTCATCGTTTTCGGGTTCTTCTCCGCCCCACTTGGTTCCGTTATGAATCTTGTTGAGATAGAATGCAATGTCGGCGTACATATCTTCGCCGGTATAATCTTTAAAATCAGTAGAAGAACCGTATTCCTTAGCGTTTACCTTAAAGCCTACGGCAAAGTAATCTTCAGCCTTATTCATAAGGTCGATATACATTTCGAGGTTGGTTTCGTTTAAGTGATACTTTAAGCTGTTGAGGTCGTTTTGCGTAAGTTGAGCGTAATATTGATCGTAGATGGCTTTAAAGTCTGCAACGTCGTTCATAAGATAGCCGGTATCTTCGGCTTCGTCGGTCTTCCAGCCTACGTAAGCGTAGTCGAGAAGCGAAGGAAGCGCTTTAACGCCGCTTACGAAGTTTTCGCCCGCTTCCGTTAAAGTAGCGACTTGAGCAAATAAATCCTGAGCATACTGTAACGGTGCGAAATCTAATACCATATAGAATTTTTGAGCGAGGTTACTCGTTTCGGCGGTGCCGTCGGTACCGTACATTGCCGCAACTTCGTTAATCAAATCTTCCATCTCGGAAACGTTATCCGTCGTTGCGGATTTTAATTGGTCGATTTTTGCCTGATATTCCGCCGCTTTGCCGCCTAACGCCGTAGTAGCGGAGTTTGCTTTGTTATAACTGAACGAATACAAGTCCGCACCGTTATCGTTAGTGTATTCCGCACAAGCGTAGGTGTTTAAAATGGTGTAATCGTAAACGCCGTCTTCGTGTTCGCCGGAAGACAGTAATATATTATAATCGTTTCCGCGCCATGCGCTGTTGATGGAATAACCGTAATCGAGTGTAGGTAATTCTTCTTCGGTAGGAATATGAGCGGTTGCTTTAACGACTCTTAAGTTCTTGAATTCCGCACCGTTCGTGTAATCCGTAGCGTAAGAATATACGCCTGCGCTGGTGGGGGTTCTGATATCCAAACCCGCAATGAAAACGAAAGTGTTTTCGGGACCGTATGCGGTACTTGCGAAGTGTTTGTTAATCATTTCCTCGTCGATGGTTACTTCGTACTTGTTGTCGAGTTCGCCGTCTTCGGTATAGAATTCGTAAACGGATTCGTCAACATAGTAGTCGCCTAATTCGTCGGTTTTGGAAACGGTCCTTATGGACATCTTTAACGTTGCGTATTCGGGTGTCCAATAGCCGCCTTCTTCGTTCCAAGTCGATACCATTAAAGGAGTATCGCCGAGGTTGTATTCTACGTCGGAGAAACTGTCGTCACGGGAGGTACCTTCGAAGGGATACCAAGCACCCGTCGCGACGTTACAAGCGATACCGGTTGCGATTACGTAGTAATCTTGCCATGCATAGTAACCGATGTATGCGTAAGTATCGTCGGTGCCTTGATAGTTGGGCTTGATTTGTACGTTCGTTAAATCGATTTCGTGGTTAAGACCGGAAATACCTTTTAATCTTGCGGGGATACCGAGTACGGCTGCGTCCATAGTCGAGGATAATTCCCAACTTTGCGCCGCTTTGTCCGCCGTGTCGAGCGTTCCGTTTGCATTATATAACGCATAACCGTTGTGGTATTGTTTAACGGTGGAACCTCTTGCGGTTACTTCGTGCGTTATAACCTTATTGTTTTTAAGGTAATCCGCATACATAACGCTGTCGTAGCAATCGTATGCTTCTAATTGCGTTCCGTTCGTGTAGAACCAGAATTGGTCGTCGGAGGCTTCGGCGAAACCGTTGCGGTTTTGGAATATCGTTACGCCGTTGAATTCAACGTAACTACCGTATTCCGTAACTGAATTGTCGCTACCGAAACTGTCGGTTTCGACCGCGGCGTTGATTGCTGCCGCTACAGTTTTATACGTGCCGATTTCCGTGCCGTCTGCTTTGTATGCTTTATAAGCTGCAGAACGTTCGTCTACCTGATAACGTGCTTGAGGTACTACTTTTGTCGAATCGTCGGGTTTTTTGTTATTGTTACCTAAAACCAAACCGAGGACCAAAGCAGCAACCAAAATCACAGCTACGACAGAACTGATGATAATGACTTTCTTCTTCTTCATTTTTTCCTCCTATAGAAAAAATTATTTTTTAATATTTCGACCGTTTTCGGTCAGATTAACGATTTGTTTCGACACGATACAAAATTATTTTATGTTCCGTAAAGGCGTTTTGCGTTTGACGTAGGCAAACGCAAAGGGGATATCCCCTTTTAACGAAAATGAAAAAATATTTCATTTTTCGTGTCGGATTTAAAGTTTTTGTAAAAAATTTTTATCGGATAAGGCGCTTAAAGTTCGATTGCCGTAAAAAGGCAAAAATACGCCTAATAAATTTTTACAATTATATTGTAACACAAAATTTTATTTTGTCAATAGATTTTTGAAAATTTTTTTTATTTTTCACTTTCACTGCCTCTCTCAAACGATGAAAATCGCTTCGATTTTGCCGTTTTTGAAAATAATTTTCAGAATTTAACGTCTTGAAAATATGAGGTTATACGAACGATTTTGTGCAATACGACGCTAAATTTCACAATAAATGAAATAATTATTTTTGCTTTGAAAAAAATTTTTGAAAATTTTGCCGAAACAAACAAAAAAACCGCCGAAATCGGCGGCTTGAGAGTGCAAAATGCAAATTTTTGAAAAATATTTTCTTTTTTTAGATAAGCTTTCCGACGGTAGCGGCACGACTTCTGTAGATAAACACGTCGAACCTTTCCTCGTCTTTACGATGAAGCGCTTCGCAAAGCGTATCTATAACGTACAGTTGAACGACTTTGTTTGTCATCGAGCTCGATTCGCTATAAATATCCGGCTCGCCCGTGGCGATAACCACGTCCGCAAGTTTGGTAAGCGGCGAAACGTCGTGCGCCGTGATTAAAACTATCTTTACGCCGTAATGTTTTGCAAAGTTGGTTGCCTCGACAACGTCTTTCGTGCTACCCGAAACACTGAATACGATGACTAAATCATTTTCGGTAAGCGTCGAAGAGAGCACGTTTTGTATATGAGCGTCGGATTCGCACATGGACGGCACGCCCATCGCTAAAAGCCTGTTGTGAAGTTCGAGCGCAGCAATGTAGGAATTGCCTACGCCGAAACAACTTATCCTTTGCGCATTCAAAATAAGGTCACACACACTTTCGACGGTTTCCGCGGGTACACTCGATAAACAAGTGGATATGGCGGCTTCGTACGCTTTTAAAATGTTCGTGCGAAAATCGCCCGACGTTACGTCGTCGTCTACCTCTTGCTGACTGAGTTCCCGCGCTATTTGAAGTTTGAATACTTGATAGCCGTCAAAGCCTAAAAGCCTACAAAAACGAAGTATCGTCGCTTCGCCCGTGCCGGTTGCTTTGGCAAACTCCGTTATCGTAAAATACATTATACGCTTGTAGTCTGCGTTTTCAAGATAATCTATAAGCTTCTTTTGCGATTTTGTAACCTTCGTGCTTTTTATTTTTTCGATTCTCGATGCAATCGATTCACTCATCATCCGTCCCCCGATTCAATCTTGCGCATAAAAATATCTGCGCTAATTAATCATACAGTTTTCGTTAATTATAACATAAAGTTTTGCGTGTGTCAATTTATAAAAATAAATTTATGCGAAAAACGCATTAAAATTAACGTATATGCCCACAAAGCCCGATAAACGGCTATTTTACATAAGATTATCGGCTTTTGCGCTTAGTTTTTAAGTTTTCCGCCTGCGCGCATAAAAACGTTGCCCGCTAAAATATATCGCTTTAGGTTGCGCCTAAGCGTGGTCGTTTCGGAAAAATCTTCGGGCGCTACGTCGTTCGAGCCGTAAACCCAAAATTTATAATCGTCGGAAGGCTCTACAAAAGTAATTTCGAACCGCGCGGCAAAATCGAGAATTTTACTGTCTGCGGGCAAGACTTTTTGTAGCGACGGCGACAAAAGCCAAGACAAAGTAACGTACTCTTTGCCGATATAGTCGGGGAAATACTTTTCGACGAATTTTTTCGAAAGTTCTACCGACTCGTCTATCTTTTCCTTACTTAAGTCGCACGCCGACGGAATATGTATGCAGATTTCTTTTTCGCCGCTTTGGTTTTTAGTAAACTCGTATTCCAATTCGCCGAGTCTGAAAATCATAAGCGAAAGTTGCCTGCCTGTCCAGAAACTTCTATCAAAGCCGAAATAGCCTTTTTGGGTTTTATACTCGCCGCAAAAGCGGGAAAAACACTTCATCGTAGCGATAAAAACTTCTTCCGAAATGCCTTTCTTAAGGTATTTTTCGTATGTAGCCTCAGCCGCGCAAACAAGCATTACCTTTAAAATTTTTAAACCCCTTTCGTCGGGCAAAAGTCGGGCTATAAGCCGTTTTTCGGCATCTTGAAAGGTTTCTTTGTCCGAAAGGGCTTTAATAAAATCAGCCCTTTCGCCACGGCTTAAACCATCGCTTAAGTTGAGTAAAGTTTCTTTATCGTCAGGGCAAAAATCCAAAAGCCCTATTAGTTTTTCGAGCGTCATTTTTACGGTTTTACAACGATATCTTTAAGGTATTTAGACAAGTCTTCGGTGGTTTCGCCGTCGTCCATACACATTGTGTAAACAGATTCCTTATCGATGTTTTTAATAAAGGTTACGTCGTTAAAATCAACGTCCGATATACGACTTGCGGGTTTTGTGTATACGGGCAAAACTTTGCCTTTACGAAGGAAAACAACGACTTGGTCCATAAGTACGCTTGTAAAATGATAGCCGTTTTTGCGTTCCTTAACCTTTATACCCGCGTAGGTAAAGCGTACTTCCAACATGTCTTCGGGAAGGTAAACGTATCTACCCGTAGTGTTTGGCTGATATACGGGTGCTAAAATTATACTGTCGCCGAACATAAGTTGATCTTCTATAAGCCTTGCCTTTCTGTCTTCGGGGAAAACAAAGGACATCGGCTTAAAGAGTATGTCGCCCGAAAGCGCGCATTTTACGTATTCGCTGTACACGAACGGATGAAGCATATATCTGACGCTTAAAAGTTGCTTGAATTTTTCGCTTGCAGGGAAATTATACGGTTCTTGCGGGCGTGTGCCTTGTGTCGTATGGTTGCGGTAAAGCGGCGTAAACACTGCCATTGCCATCCACCTTAACAACAAATCTTGCGTTGCGTTATGGCAAAAACCGCCTATGTCGGCACCCGAATATAAAAATCCGCACATATTAAGCCCGGGAAGCATTTGGAAGTTCATAAGCAAATGCGACCAAGACGAACTGTTATCGCCCGTCCAAATACCCGCGTATCTGTGCATTCCTATATAGGACGAACGCGAGAAGATAAGATGACGTTTCGAAGGTTGGTATTTTTGTAAATACTCCGCCGAACTTTTGGTAAGTTTATAACCGTAAAGATTGTGAACTTTGTCGTGTCTTATCATTTTACCGCCAACTTTATGGTAAAATTCTTTGTAGTCCTCTTTATTGTTTTGAAGCGAACAAAGCTTCCACCTTGCGGCGTTAATTTCATCCATGGTGGCGTCTTTTTTAAGCTTCTTAACTTCGGAAAGTGCCTCTATAAGCCGTTTTTTGCTATAAAACAGTGCGGGCTCGTTCATATCGTTCCAAAAGCCTTCAATGCCTAAATCCAAGTAAAACTTGTAGTTTTCGGCAAACCATTTTGCAGAATTTTCGTTAAGTACGTCGGGAAGCACGCTATCCCCCGGCCAAACGCCGACAACAAAAGGCTTGCCTTTTATATCTACGCAGTAAGCGTTATTTTTAAGCCCGTCCTTATACACGTCGTAATCATCCGCAACTTTTATCGCGGCGTCGACGATAGGTATAAGCCTTACGCCTTTTTCACGTGCCTTTATAACAAAGTTTTTAAAGTCGGGAAAACGTTCTTCGTTTACGGTGAAGTCTTCGTAATCCTTCATGTAGTCGATATCGAGATATACCATATCGAGCGGGAATTCCAATTCGTCGTATTTGGAAATAACTTCCTCTATGTCGGCGGCGCACTTATATCCCCAACGGCTTTGACCTATACCGAAAGCCCACTTTGGCGGAATATAACTTTGACCGATAAGGTTACGGAATTCCTTAATAACATTGACGGGGTCGTCGTTTACGGGGTCTTCGATAACGTATAAATAACCGTCGCCGTAGCACGATACGGTCATCCAATTGTTATCCGTATAGCCTATGTCGAAGACTACTTTCGACGGAAAATCGAAAAACAAACCCGTCTTTTTAACCGCGTCAACCAAAATAAAATTATGCGCGCCGTAAAGAGAGCTTCTGTTTTCGTTTATAACGGGATCGTCTTCGTTTTCGCTCGTGTAAATCCATCCGCGTTTGTTTATCCCGCGGACTTGTTCGCCTAAACCGTAAACTATATCGAGTTTTTTAAGTTTTACAGTGAAGGTGTAAGCACCCGTTTCGGGTGATAAAGAGTGCTTAAAGTATGCTAACGTATTAATATCGGAAACTTCGATATCTTTTACGGTCGCGCCTGTTTCAAAAGGTTCACCAAAGCGGTACTTTTTAATCATTTTTTCGTCCTCACATAATTTATAATAATCTGAAAAAATCGTGTTTAACCGACCTATAGACGGACTTTTCTATTCGTTTACGTTGACCGAAGTCATCCTGCGCCATCTCCATTCGCACTGGTCAAGGTCTTTTTCGAAATCATCGCCGTGACCCATAAAACAAAGTAGCGTTTCGTTAAGTTCGGGGATCGAATCGGTGTTTCCCGACAAATAATCTGATACTTTTTTAGTTGTAGATTCAATTCGTTTAAGCAGCGCGCCGATTCTTATATCCTGCACGTCGAAGCCGTGCGGTCTCGATTCCTTATTCCATTGATATAAAAACGCATCGTAAAATTTATTGACGAGTTTAGGTAGTTTTTTAAGGTCCGAAAGTAAACTGTATAAAGCTTCTTTATCATCCGACCGATATGCGTTTCTTAACTTAACGCCGAGTTCGGTTTTTATAGAAAGCACTTTACAAAGTTCTTCTTGCGTCTTAAAAATATAAGACCATTCCCCCGCTTTTCGGGAGGCTTTATGAAGCGTTTTTGCATGGCGGGCGTAAAGTTCGCCTTGCCCATCGACTATTACGGTGTCTAAAGTGCCTAACAAAATGTCGTTAAATAACAAGTATTTGTTTGCGCTGTTTTTTTCTTCGACGTCGTCGGACTCGGTAATTCTGTTAGCAAGGTCGATTGTAAGAAAATCGTCTAAACTTACACCTGAAAAAGTTTTAAACGCATTTTTAAAATTTGCGTCTATATCATAGCCGTGACAGTTTATGTAGCCTGCGTAATAAAGCGCGGGCATTACCCCGAAACAAGAGGTTTCCGCACCGTTATCGCCCCAACTTGTTACGATATAGCGTTTTATGCCGTTATTTACGCACGCTTTACAAGATTCCCTCATCGAGACAAAAGAATATCTGTTATCGGGGGTAAACCCGAGCCATTTCCAAGCGCCCGTGGCAAATATAAGTTCGTTATCGAAAACTCTATGTTTTTGCATCATTTCGTTATAAAAGTCTTCGTTTGTGTGGTAGTAATCCCAATAAATCAGGCTTACTTCCTTAGGAACGACGTTTTTATAGGAAGATTTTTCACCGCTTTGAGAACCTAACGCGTAGCCGAAAAACATATCCGACCACATCATAGGTTCGAAACCGTATTTTTTACAGATTTCGACAACCTTCGACAAGTGCTTTTTCATTATGTCGAAACGCTTTTCGTACCCGTTTTTATCGAGATAACGTCCGCACCCCAACATATACGCTTCGTCCATACCGACGTTTATGCGCCTCGAGGTAAAATATTCCGCACAAGTTTTTATCATGCTTTCGATAAATTTATAAGTTTCTTCCTCGCCGACTAATAAAATATCGTTTACGTCGAAAAGGTTTGACATCGAGGGATAACGCACAATGGAATTGAAATGCCCAAGCGTTTGAATGCACGGAACGAGTTCTATACCGAATATTTTGCAGTATTTATCTATCGACTTTATGTCCTCCTCGGTATAGCCTCCGCGCAAATAGCCGAAGTAAGGATAATCCTTTACCTTGTAAGTGTCTTCGGTGTAAAGCATAAAAGTGTCGTAACCCGCTATCGCAAGTTGCGAAACAACCGTTTTAAGCGTTTCGACAGTGTAAACGGCGTTTCTTGAGCAATCGAGCATGTAAGTTAAATCCTCGAACTTCTCCGTAAAAACTTTTTTATAGCCGCTATCGGGAAGTTTTTTTGAAAAATTATCCGAAAAGTCTTTTAAAACGCTTAGTACGCGGCTATTTTTTTTGGTAACAACCTTTATTTTGTTGTCGTTATATTCCAAAACGGCGGAATCGCCTAAACCGCAATCGATTTCGACTTCGGTAACGATACCGTCATCGGAAAACATAAAACCGTAATTTCCCTTGAGGTTAGAAAAAGCCGCTTGTATTTGTTCGTTTTTTACGTTAAAAATCATATAAAACTCCTTAACGCGAAATTTTTAATGCGCCGAGCGCACCCGCACGGTTAGCGTACTTTGCAATCTCGATACCGTTTTTATCGTTTACGAGCGATAGAAGTATTTTATCGTTTGCCGCAAGCCCGCCGCCTAAAATTATATGTTCGGGCGAATAAGCGGTTCGTATATTGTCTAAAAAGACGTTAAGATAATAAGAAAATTCTTTAATAACCTGAATCGCGTTTTCGTCGCCGAGGCTGTATAGGTCGAAAAGTTCTTTTACGCCGCTGATTTTTGTCTTTTTGTCGGCTTGGTTTTTCAGCGCGGTACAAGATAAATATGCTTCGGCGCAACCGAGCTTTCCGCAGTTACACGGTCTGCCGCCCGGAACTAACACTATATGACCGAGTCTTCCTCCGTCAAAATTTTTACCGCGAATGATTTTACCGCCCGACAAAACCGCGCCGCCTATACCCGTGCCGAAGGTTATCATAACGACGTTTTCGGCATTAGGGTAAAAATCGAGTTCGGCTTTAAGCGCGCACACGGCATCGTTATCGACAATTGTTTTTACCGAGTATCTTTTTTCGAGGTCGCTTTTTAAGTCGTAACCCGTCCAACCCTTTAGGTTATCGGTTGCATATACGCAAACGCCCCTTTCCGGGTCGATGTTACCCGCCGAGGACACGCCGATAAGTTTTACATCGCTACAAAAAAGAAAGTCGATTACCCCGAAAAGGCTTTTCTTTATTGCCTCGCGTCCGACTTTTCCGTTTGTCGGTTTTGACGTCGATTTTAATATTTTATTGTCTTTATCGACTAAAATCCCTTTAATACTGGTTCCGCCGATATCTACGCCTATTTTTAACATTTTAACCTTAAAAGTCCGCCTATAAGCCCGTTATCGGCGTTTTTTTAAATTATTGAAACTTTGTTTTCAGTCGAATATCCGCCTCAAACATACGCCGCCAAGGCATAGTTACGGATACTTTTTCGACACAATTTGCTATTTCGGGATAGTTATCCTTCATATAGTTTTCGATTGCCTTTTCTACTTTTTGGGAAACATCACCCGTCTCTCCGCCGGCATCGAAATAGTTTAATCCCAGTTTAGGAAGTACGTTGTCCGTTACGTATGCGCGGGCGTATCCCATATATCCTAAGTCTTCGTAATATCTGTGGAGTAAAAAATCGTTCGTGCCTTTTCTATCGTCGCCGATAAGGTATATTACGGCTTGACAAACGCACGTGCCCAATGTATTAGACGAAGTGTTCCACCCCGCATAGGCGTGGATTTTCAGCAGCAAATCTTCGCTGTATAACATATCGAAAAGTTCGGGGTCTGCGCCGTTACAAGTAGCGACGTCGCCTATCGCAACGACCTTACTTTTTGACAAAGCGTACTTAGCATACTGAACGATTTCAGGAAGATTACGTTCTATATCGTAAGCTTTGGCGTATTCCCCTTGCCACTTATGGTACATTCCCGAGCCCATATTGATAATTAATACTATGTCGGCTTCTTCGAGAGAATATACGCGTATTCCGCCGACCGACAAAATGTGAAATTTAACCGTTTCGTCAAG
>CAYNLN010000012.1:0-36286 GCA_964398065.1 uncultured Christensenella sp.
GTAAGTTTATGGCAAAAAAAGTTACGGCTGTTGTAAAGCTTCAATTACCCGCCGCAAAAGCAACTCCGGGCCCGCCCGTAGGTTCGACCCTTGGTCCTTACGGTATTAACATTCCGGGCTTTACTAAGGAATTCAATGCAAAGACGCAGAATCAAGCCGGTCTCATTATTCCTGTAGTAATTACAATTTATCAAGATCGTTCATTCACATTTATTCTTAAGACGCCACCTGCACCCGTTTTAATCAAAAAGGCATGCGGATTGGAATCTGCAAGCGCTACCCCCAACAAAGTCAAAGTTGCAAAACTTACTAAGGCTCAGGTTGAGGAAATCGCTAAGGTTAAGATGGTTGACACTAATGCCGCTTCTTTGGAAGCTTGCATGAGCATGATTGCCGGTACTGCACGCAGTATGGGTATCACCGTCGAAGAATAATTATTAACGTGGGAGGGCTTTTTAGTATAAGTCCGTTGAACCACGAGGAGGATTTAATTTATGAAATACGGTAAAAAATACGTTGACAGTAGAAAGTCTTATGACCGTTCTAAGGCTTATGAAGTAGGCGAAGCGGTAGATCTCGTTTTATCTACGGCGAAAGCAAAATTCGACGAAACCATCGAACTTCACGTTAGACTCGGCGTTGACCCGAAACAAGCGGATCAACAGGTCAGGGGCGTTCTCGTTCTTCCTAACGGAACCGGTAAGTCGGTTAAAGTTTTAGTTATCGCTAAAGGCGAAAAAGCAGATGCCGCTACGGCTGCAGGCGCGGATTACGTCGGCGCCGAAGAAATGGTTGCTAAAATCCAGAAAGAAAACTGGTTCGATTTCGACGTTGTTATTACAACCCCCGATATGATGGGCGTTGTAGGTAGAATCGGTAAAGTCTTAGGTCCTAAAGGTTTGATGCCTAACCCGAAGTCCGGTACCGTTACTATGGACGTTGAAAAAGCAATCCATGACGTTAAAGCAGGTAAAGTCGAATACAGACTCGACAAATCCGCTATCATTCACTGCCCGATCGGCAAAAAGTCTTTCGGTAAGGAAAAACTTATCGAAAACTACACTGCTTTATATGAAGCAATCATTAAAGCAAAACCTGCTGCCGCTAAGGGTCAATACGTTAAGTCCGTAAGCTTGGCGTCCACAATGGGCCCCGGCATAAAAGTTCTTAACAAAAACTAATTTTTCTTAAAAAATCGTTTGACTTAACGTAGATATTCTGCTACAATAAGTTAGATAAATAAAATAGCCGAAGAAAGCCGGTTTTAAGTTCGATAATTTTCGGACACCTGCCGAGGTACACTTTTTAAGACGTCTATTTTTTAGCGCCTTCGCTGTATCTTGGCGAAGGCGCTTTTTTACGGCTTAGCCCAAATAATTTATAGGAGGATGCAAAATCTTGTCTGCAAATATTGAAAACAAGAAACAAATCGTTGAAGATATCAAGACTGAGATTCAAGCCGCTAAGAGCGTAGTTTTCGTAAACTATAAGGGTTTGACGGTTGCCGAAGATACTGAATTCCGTAACGAATTCCGTAAAGCCAACTGCAAATACCAAGTTTTAAAGAACACTATGGTCAGAAAGGCTTTCAATGAACTTGGTATCACTTGCTTTGACGAAGACTTAAACGGTCCTACTGCAGTCGCTTTCGGTAGCGATGAAACCGCAGCCGCTAAAGTTGTTGTCGCCGCATGCAAAAAGTATAACGACAAAATTTCCGTAAAGAGCGCTTACGTTGACGGTGCCTACATCGACGTTCAGGGTGTTAAAGCATTGTCTTCCATGCCTTCAAAAGAAGAACTCATCGCAAAGATGCTCGGTTCTATGCAAGCGCCTATCTCCAACTTTGTTGGTGCACTTTCAGGCATTACGCGCAAGTTAGTTATCGCGCTTAACGCCGTTGCTGAACAAAAAGCCTAAAAATCAAAAAATCTAAAAACATAAATAAACGGAGGAATTTTAAAATGGCTGATATTCAAAAATTTATCGAAGAAGTTAAAAGTATGACGGTTTTAGAGCTCAACGAACTCGTTAAAGCTTTAGAAGAAGAATTTGGCGTAAGCGCTGCTGCTCCCGTAGCTGTTGCTGCTGCTCCTGCTGCTGCCGCTGCTGCTCCCGTTGAAGAAAAGACTGAATTCAACGTAGTATTAAAAGACTTCGGCGCTAACAAGATCGGCGTTATCAAAGTTGTACGTGAACTTACCGGTCTCGGCTTAGTTGAAGCTAAGAACTTAGTTGAAAAACTCGGCACCGTTAAAGAAGCAGTTGCTAAAGACGAAGCTGAAAAGATGGTTGCTAAATTCAAAGAAGCCGGCGCTACCGCTGTTATGGAATAATTCTTTGATACAAAAAAAACCCGTTGCTATTTATAGCAACGGGTTTTTTATGCTGCGGAGATTATTCGTGTATAAAGAATATTTTTTTATGTAGCCAAGTCGGTTTTGAGCATAATTTATGTCGGGGCTCGACTTAAAACGGTGATATGAAATAAAAACACTCTTAAAAGTTATAGATATTTTAGAAACAAAAAAGCGTATCCGTAATTTTACGGATGTGCTTTTTTTGTTAAACAACAGTCCTATAGGCTGATATTTTATTTTCATCTGACAAATATTTATTTAAAAAATCAAAAACGATGTCTTAATATAAACACGATTTTCAATAAAATTTGCAACACGCAATTTTGTCGGAGTTAATTTAAAATATCAAAACAATCATTAGCGGAATATGAATATTAATACAGAATTTAATTGCCTTTTAAATCCTGTATCAGCAGTTTTATATGCTCGATTTGTATTTCGGTAAGACCTTCTACCGTGATACAATTTTTGTTGTTTAAGTCCAATAGGTAATCCGTCGAGACGTCAAAATATTTCGCAATTCTTACAAGCATTTCAATAGAAGGCTGAATATTATCGTTTTCCCAGTTTGAGACACATTGTTTGCTAACGTTGAGCGCATGCGCGAGTTCAACTTGGCTAATTGAGCGTAATTGTCTTAATTTTTTAATGTTTTCATTTAGCATAGTTTTAACCGAATTTATTTTTTTTGTCGAAATATGTCAAGTTTTTCAATACTATTGTAAAAAAATGCTTGACAAATCAAAAATACTTTGGTATTTTAATCGTGGACTATAAACAATTAATCGATAATTGAATAAAGGAGCAGTCATGAAACTTTACGATATCGTTAAGTGGGATCCGCAAGGTGCCGACGGTGAAGAGATATTAATTTATAAGCACGAAGCCGAAGATTTCAATACGCATACTCAATTAATCGTACACGCCTCGCAAGAAGCCATTTTCTTTAAAGACGGGCGTGATTTAGATGCTTTTGATGCGGGCAAGCATACTTTAACGTCGGATAACTTACCCGGGTTAAAGAAATTAATCAACATACCTACCAACGGGGTAACGCCTTTTCATTGCGAAGTTTATTTCATTAATAAAATAATACTGAACGATTTGAAGTGGGGTACTCCGGAACCGATTCTCGTGGAAGACCCTATCGAGCGGGTAAACGTACATTTGCGTGCAAGCGGGTATTTCGGCGCACAGATTGTCGACGGAAGAAAATTTTTGCGTAAAGTCGTGGGAACGCGTGCCAGGTACACAAAAACCGAATTTACCGGATATCTGCGTGCAAAATTAATCGAGCGCGTTAAAAACGCTCTCGGACAAGCCATGATTACAAGACAAGTCGGTGTTTTGAATATCGGTGCGGAAACGACTTCGTTATCGGACGAACTGAAAAATCAACTTACACCGTTCTTCGATGAATACGGAATAAATCTTGTAAACTTTTCGTTTAATACGATTGCGCCGCTCGAAGAAGATTTACGCGCAATCAACGACGCAAAAGTTGCCGCTCGCAAACTCGATTTGGAATCTGCTGCGCGTGCGAGAATGCGCGAAAGAGAGGGTTATACCTACCAGCAAGAACATAGCTTCGACGTTTTAAAAGCCGCAGCTGAAAACGAAGGCACTCAATCGACCTTCCTCGGCGCGGGGATGGGGCTCGGTATGGGCGTAGGTATCGGCGGTGCGTTCGGCTCGGGAATGAACAATCTTAGCGGTAACCTTGACGTAGGTCAGGGCGGAAATAATGCAAACCAAAAAACGCAAACTTGTCAAAATTGCGGGGCAAAATTACCGGTAGACGCAAAGTTTTGTTTAACTTGCGGAAAAGAGATAATTCAGCCCGACGTTAAGGTGTGCCCTAAATGTCAAGCAAAACTTCCGTTAGACGCAAAGTTTTGTTTAACTTGCGGCAGTAAACTTTTCTCAACGTGCGTAAAGTGCGGAAAGGAATTGCCGTCAGGATCAAAATTCTGTAAAGAATGCGGTGCGCCGCAAGATTAAGGAGGTATATATGAAAAAGATAGCCGGTCGATACATAACGTTAGGCATAGAGGCGATTATCTTCGTTGTTTGGAATATTCTTAGTTGGACGTTAACGAATTTGCACGAAGCAAACGCATATTTCTATTGCGGTTACGCATTTACGTTTCTTGCATTTTTGCTAACTGCCGGCGTAACGTTTTACTTCAAAATCAGTAAGAACGTTATCTTTTCGGTGTTAACGCCGTTGTACGTTGCGAATACGGTTTACTTTTTGATTACGTTTATAATGAATGCGATTTTTATGGGTATAGCAAAAGGCGAAAGCGCGGCTGCGGTCGTCGTACCCAACGTAGTCGTATTGCTTTTGTACGTGATTGCTATAGCGGTAAGTTATTTAGGCGTTTCGCATATTAGCGAGAACAATAAAGTTATAGACCAAAAAGTTGCGCAATTAAAGATAACTGCTATCGAAATAGGTCAAATTGCGTCGATTGCAACGGATCTTAACGTAAAAAACGCATTGCTCGAATTGAAAGACGCGGTCGAGTACAGCGATCCGATAGGTGTTAGCGGCACACAAGCCGCAGAGTCGGATTTTAACTGTAAGATATCCGAAATCAGGACGCTTGTCGAAAGCCAATGTTCGAACGAAGATATTCAAAGAAAAATATATTCCGCCAGACTGAAATTGCGTGAAAGAAACGAACTTTTGAGGGCGTTGAAATGAACGAAATAACAGACAACAATTACACTTGCGAACAGGAAAGAGAAGCTACAAGACCTACTTTTGTCGGCAAAAACGGCGAAGGTTTGACGATTACAAATTGCTATTTGGTGCTCGAGAGAGCAAAAGGAACGTTTCTTATTAATTTAGATTTTGTCGGATTGATTTTCAGAAAACGCGGTAGATATTATAAAGTTTATCTGTCCACGCGCAAAGATGCGGACGTTTTAGATTGGAAAACCGCCTCTTATTTACTGCATTTAAAATCCGAAGATACTAAAAAACTTATAGAAATCCTTAAAAAGAGGACGTAGTATATGGACGGAACGGTATTCCGTTGTCCGGGTTGCGGAGAACCCGTTGACATCGATTTTAAGACAAGGAAAGGTCATTGCGATTTTTGCGGAAACGTCGTTACTTTTCCGCGCAGCGCTTTCAATAATAACGAAAAGGTTAAAAATGAACTCAAATATTGCATGAGATGTTTTGAAGAAAAGCGTTACGTAGATGCAAAAGAGCATGCTGAAAACATTCTCGCAACGGCTTATGACAATGCTCCTGCGCTATACGCCCGCACCTATTACGAGGCTTTTTCCGCAGTAAATAAAAATTCGGCAAGAGTAGGGGAGTTTTTCAGTACAATCGAAGACCTTGCTTTAGAAAACGAAGAAGTCGAATTGTTGGTAAAAATGTTTCTTTCGACGGTGTATCGCTTAAAAGATAACGAGGAAGACGTTTTACATTTCGCGACAAGTTATTTAAGCGGTGCGGAACTTTGTAGCTTTGTCGACGCTTTTAGCCCTATGCTCATTGTAAAAAGGGACTCGATAGATTTTTTCACACCTGCGCTATCCGAACTTTATGCGGAAATTGCCGGGCAGTGTTCCATACCTAAAACGTGTTACGCACTTTTGCAAGCAATAATGCAAAACCCGGATTCGCCGTATCCCGAAAGTCGATTTTTCCTAAAAACAAAAACACAACGGTTTTATAACGACTTTGTTCTTCCCGTGGGCGAAATCATTCAAAAAATGGATTCACAAGAACTTAGTTCTAAGTTCTATAACGTGTATCAAATAAAAACAAAAGACTTTTTAAAACAAATGTATGGAGGAATTAACTAATGGCTGATGGTTATATCGATTTAAGTCCGATTGTTGACGCCGTAAATAGCGCCGCTAACGGACTTAATAGGCAAATCGTGGCTGTAGGACAAGAGGTTATAGACCTTAGATCCGACGTTTACTCGCGTATGCAAGTTCTGAAAGACGACCTTGAATACTTGAAAGTAGAGTTCGTGAATATGATGGAAGAAAATCGTCGTCAAGCAGCGCTTCAACGTGCTTTGACGGAAATCATTCGCGTCAGACAAGAACTCGAACGTGATTTCGGCAATTACAAAGTCGTACGCGATACCATGATCGGTATTTTGGAAGCAACTGATCTTAGTCTTGTTCGTCAAACTACGATTACTTCTTGTACGGAAGAATTGATGCTTGCGACTCCGAGATATTGGCTCGCACCTGTTCTTATCGCGCTTGCCGCCTGGATTGCGGACAACAAACCGCTTGCTATACGCGCTTTACAGGAAGCGGTTCGTCGCGACGAAGAAAAAACTTGCTTGACCTTTGCGCTTATCTGCCGCAGAAACGGTAGAGAATCCGCTTGCTTCAAGTGGCTTGCAAGATACTTTGCAATTCAAAAGGCAAACGATATGAAAGAAAGTATTATCGCTTACATCGACGCCTACACCAACGGCGTTTTCGGTGAAGACCGCGACAATCTTTGCAACGAATACATCGTACGCTGGATGAACGAATTGCAAGAAGCTAACCCGAACTTCGAAGAACAACAAGTAGATTACTGGACAAATCAATATCAAATTAGATTTTGTAGGGATACTTCTAACCAATATCCGAAACTTGCGGAATGCGCTAAAAACGACTTTGCGTATATGAATGCTTACGTTCAACGCATAAACGCCGTTCCCGAAATCATCAAATTCTTTTCGGATATTTTAGGCACGGAAGTAGATAAAAACGTTTTAATCACCGCAATCGATAACGAACTTATAAAACTTGTTAAAAACTACGACGCCGAAGAGGCCCCTTTACGTGAGGAAGAAGAATATCTCAACGATATTAAAAATAACGACGGCGACGAAAAGATCGCCGACGCTTTGCGCGAGCAACGCAAGTTAAAGAGAATAGATCGTAAAGTTGACCTTGCAAGTCGTCTTTCCGAAACCATCACCAGTAATAATCGTGAAGATATTTCCGCAAAAAAGACGGCTATATTCTTCATGCAAGGTTACATAAAGGGCGCTTTCAAGAAATTTATCGAAGAAAGAGCATCTGTCTACCCTCAGGAAATCACGATCGGTACGCAAGGTTGGTCGGGCAAAACAAAAGGCGATAATAAAAAAGAACTCGACGCTTCTTACGAAAAACACGTTAGCGGTAAACGCGAAGCAGAACTTGCAACCGTTAAAAACGGCGGCGTAATCACTTTGGGTGTATTCGCGGTACTTTGTTTGGTATTTACGATATTAGGCTTTGCGGCGGTCGGCACATGGCTCGGCGTCGTCGGAATAATCGGTTTAGTGCTTTTCGGAATTTTGACCCTTACAAACGTTAGCAAAAATAAAAAGAAACGCCTCGATATCAATAATCGTTTCGACCAGATAATGCGGCAAGGTAAAACCGATATAGAACTTTGCATTAAACAAATGCAAGAGATGAACCAAATCGTACGCAATTTCAACGCAACCGCAAGTTGTGATAAACTTTTATCCTTGGAGGAAAATTAAATGGCTGACGAAAATAAAAACGTAAACAATCAAGAAGACGTTTTGATGGATGACCTTTCTCAATTCGGTACCACAATCGAAGACACCGTTGAAGTAGAAGAGGAAGAAGTTAGATTGGGCGACGCCGACGGCTTTGCAAAAGGATTTCCTTCGTGGGATTTGCTTCCGCCTAAGAAATAATTTGTAAAGTTTACGTCCGATGCCGACTATTAGAGTCGATTGAAAAAGTCGGACGAAAACTAAATATTAAATTACTTGAGAATGAGTTCTGTATTATACGGGGCTCATTCCTTTTTTTTATTATGAGATATCTTCTTGTCGTAATAGTTATAAATTTATTGTAATTTTTAGCTAAAAGCGTTAACCTTTGAAATTTTTTCGACGATCCCTTTAAAAACGTAAAAATAGTTATTGTTGTTTTGCGTTTTTAATATTAATCTGTGAAACTTATTGTGAAAAAATCGTTTTTGTGTTACAATAAAAACAATAAATGTAATAAGGAGTTTACTATGTCAATTTTTAAAAGAGTAAGCGTTAGGGAGTTTACAGATGAACAGGTTACGAAAAATCAGCTCGAACTTATTTTGCGTGCGGGTATGCAAGCGCCCTCTGCGGTAAATCAACAGCCGTGGGAATTTTTAGTTTGCGACGATATTGACGCGATAAGAAAGTTTTCCGATATAGGACCTTTTGCAAGAAGTTTGAAAACGGCAACCCTTCTATTGATTTTATATTATAACGAAACCGTTTCCCATCCGGCGTTCATTATGCAAGATATGGGTGCGTGTACCGAAAACTGTTTACTTGAGGTTGTCGAATTAGGACTCGGTGCGGTATGGATGGGCGTTGCACCCAAAGAAGACAGAATGAAGGAAGTCGAAGAAACTTTCGGCAAGTTAGAAAATTGCAGACCGTTTTGCATGATTGCCGTAGGTGTTCCGAAAGAAGATAAAAAACAAATATCGAGATACACCGAGGATAAAGTACATTATTATAAAAAATAATGGAAAAGTTTATCTACAATTCTCCGATAGGAAGGCTTTATATCGGTGTTTTAGACAATGCAATAGTGCGGTTACAGTTAAACGATTTTGACGCGGCGTTTGTAAAAAAGTCCGCCTATAAGCCCGTTATTGGTAAAATTTGCAGTTTTTTGGACGGGTATTTCGATGGGAAACCTTCGCAAATCGATTTTGATATTTTACCTTCGGGAACGGAATTTCAACTAAAAGTTTTTAAAGAACTTTTAAAAATTCCTTACGGCAAAACAGCCTCTTACAAACAGATTGCAGACAAAGTCTTTACGGGTAAAAAGTGTCCGCAAGCGGTGGGCGGGGCGGTCGGTAAAAATCCTATTATGATAATTATCCCGTGTCATCGCATTTTAGGCGCGGATAAATCGCTTGTCGGCTTTTCTGCCAGTTTAGATGTAAAACGCAAACTGCTTATTCGCGAAGGTATTGATTTTAAAGAGTAAAAAGATTGTTTGCTACTAATTTTAAAGCATTACAAACCGTCCTTAAATAGATAGGCAAAGAATTCCGAAAGTATTTGTCGAGGGTGTTGATTTTTTACAAAAGTCAGGCTATAAGCCCGTTATTACATATTTTCAATGAAAAACGCTGTTTTAATTGCCGAAAAGCAGGCAAGTAAAACAGCGTTTGTTTTTTAATTAAAGCATTAAAGCGTATAAAGCCCGAAAACCTGTATTATCAAAATATAAGCAAGGCCGTAAAAAACTACGGCAGAGATAAGGTCGTTCAAAGTCGTAATCATAGGACCCGACGCTACGGCGGGATCTATTTTTATTTTCTTAAAGAGCATCGGCAAAAGCGTGCCACCGAGCGACGAAAAGAGTATCGCGACCAAAATGGAAATTCCTATACAACCGGAAATCGCAAAGCCGTTTATTGCGGACGTTTGTTTTAACACGATAAGATACAGCGCCGCAAACAAAAACGCGATTATGCATAATATTAGTCCGTTTACAAGACCGACGCGAAACTCTTTAAAGATAAATTTCAGTTTGTCTTTAAACGATAAATCTTCGCCGGTGATGACCCTTATCGTAACCGAAAGGCTTTGTGTGCCGCTGTTACCGGACATATCGAAAATCATTGTTTGGAATGAAAAAAGAAGGGGTATTGCCGTTATTATCGGGTCGAAAAGCCCGACTACGGTAGATACGACTAAGCCTAACGCCATTAAAACAACAAGCCACGGTATACGTTTTTTTACCGATTTAATAATAGGTTCGTTTAAGTCTTCTTCGGCGGTTAAGCCTGCAAACTTTGCGTAGTCGTCGCCGAGTTCTTGATCTACGACGTCAACGAGTTCGGTGCCCGTAATAACACCGATGATTTTATTGTCTTTGGACAAAATCGGGATAGAATCTTCGGACAAATCCTTCAATTCTTCCAAGCAATCCGCGATAGGTTCGTCGGCGTAAAAGTAGGGGTATGCCGTTACGGTAATGTCTTCGAGGCTGGAATTACTTCTCGCAACGACTAAGTCTCTTAAAGTCGTTGCTCCGAAATAAGTATCGTCTTCGGCGTTAACGACGTAAACCGTCGAGATATTATCGTTGTCGGCGGCTTGCTCGATAACGCTTTTGGTGGCTTGCTTTATGCTGTCGGTATTGCGGACGAAAACGAAGTTCGTGCTCATTTGCGAACCGATTAAGTCTTCGTCGTAGGCGTCGATAAGCTGAATGTCTTTAGCGGCGTCTTCGTCCATTAATTTAATAATTTCCTCACGCTTATCCTCGTCTAATTCGTCGAGGACGTCGATAGCGTCGGAAGCGTCCATTTCTTCGATGATGTCCGCGGCGGCGGAGGAGGATAATTCTTCGATAAATTCCTCGACGTCGTCTAAGTAGGCGAAAACTTCCGAAACCGCTTCGTTGCCGAGAAGTTTATAAAGTTTAAGCCTTGCTTCTTTCGTTAAAGAGGGTACGACTTCCGCAATATCGGATTCGTGGTAGTTGGAAAGTTCTTCTTTTAGCACGGAAGGAGGTAAATCACCGTTTAAAAGTTCTCCGATTTCTTTTACGAAATCGCGCTTAACGTATTCTTGCGTCGTATCTAAATTGACGTTTGTCGTTTCGTTTTCAATCATAAGATGACCTCCTTTTAATAATTATTATATTCTTTTTTTAAAGCGGCGGCGAAAAATTATGTCGTGCGTTTTTTTATCTTCGATAAGCCGCCGTATATATAAAAAACCCGCAGATTACCTCCCGTATTCGGGCAACCTTGCGGGTGTTTTTAGCGAGCGTTAACCCGAAACAGTGGTTTTTAATATGGTGTAGGTAAAAGTACCTAAAGAATACGGTGCGGTCGTTTCCATTTTAAGAAGTCTCGACCTTGCTTCCGAAACGTTATATTTTGCGTACCAACACTTTATCGCTGTACCCGAAAAAGTGCCTGAAACCGCAAAGTTTACGATTTGGCAAGGAATCGATTGATAAGTCGTACCTTCTTTTATAAAGAGTTTTTGACTATTGACGTAGTAGGTATGTTTTATTGCGTTTTCGGGTTCGTCCGTTTCGGAAAAGACAAGTTCCGTATCCGTCGAAGAAGAGTCCGCTGTCATCTTCATCGTACGGTTAATGCCAGATAAAGCGTCGATAGAGGAAAAACTTAGAGAAGATTCCGACGAAAGTTTAATAGCCCTCGGCATAAACAGCATGGTTACGTTGTCGAAGTAATACGTCGCTTTATCGTACTTTTTATATTCTCTTTCGCCGGCGGGAATACCGAATTCGCCCTTTACGGGTTGAAAGTTTACGATTGCCGTATCGCCGTAGGTTATCGAATACTTATATTCGAGTTCCGAAACCGAATAAGTCCCGTCGTCGTTTTTAACGGGGGAGTTCGCAAGTGCCTCCGTTTCGCTATACAAAGGTTTAAGTTTGTTTGAAACGCTTAAAAAATACACTTTGGATTTGGTGTAATTGTCGAAAGTCCCTTTATCTTCGCCGTATAAGGCGTAGTGGATTTTGGTTTTTAATTCCGTTTCGAGCAAATAGCAGTCCGTACCTTCGTAACTTGTATTGGTCAGCCTTGTTTGATAAACGTTATATCCGTCTGCTTCGGTTAAGGAAATAACCACGTCGGAACTTAAAGACGTTTGAGAATAAGAAACCGAATACACGTTTGTTTCGTCGATGTTGCCGATAATGCTTATATTACCGACGTTGGAAAGAAAGTAAGATCCGCCGAGAGTCGTTGCCGCGGATTGCGAACACGCCGACAGCATTACGATGCATAATACGGCGCAAATTAAAGATGATAACAGTTTAATTGACTTTTTCATAATACGATCCTTTTTTCGATATGAAGATTGTAACATATTTTTTTCATAAAAAGCAAATAAAATCGTTTAAAAAACTTAATTTATCCAATTAATTATGCTATACTTAATGTATGAAGATATATACGACGCCACGGCAGGCACATGCAATCAGGCTTACCGCCGATATAGTAGCGACTTTGCCGCGCGATATTGACAAAAAAACAGTGGTTTTTTGCGAGAGCAAAGCAACGCTTTCCTTCGAAAGGGAAATTTTAAACCGCTTGGGCGGCACTTTTAACACGGAAGTAATGAGTTTTTCTCGTTATGTGGCTAAAAACGTTAAGGTGGAAGGTTATTTAAGCAAGGCGCAATCGGCGCTTTTAGTTAGAAAACTTATGCTTGAAAACGAAGAAAGCCTTTACAAGCTTAAGCCGCATGCTTTTTCTGTGCCGACCGACGTCTACGGGCTTATATCCCAATTAAAAGCCGCAATGGTTACGCCTTGCGATTTGAAAGACGTTGCCGAAAAGGAAAGCGGAACTTTTAAAACAAAACTGAAAGACATCGCAACCGTTTACGCTTTGTACGAAGATTACCTTAAAAAGGAAAATCTTACCGACGAAAACGGATATTTGTCGCTTATGGCGGGCGCCGTTAAAAAGGACGATACGCTTAAAGGCGCAAACGTCTTGGTGGCGTGCATTCAGTCCTATACGAAGCAGACGCTCGATATTTTAAAAGCCCTTAATAAAGTTTCGAATCTTACTTTCGTGTGTGTATCGGCAGACTATACTTCGTTTACCAACGAGTCCGTCAACAAAATTACCGAGATTTTTAAGAATGCTGAAATTATTCCCGTCAGGGAAGGGGATAAAGACGTACAGTACGCCATAGGCAAATGGCTTTTCGAGCCTGTCGTGCCGAAGGAAGTTTGTCGTTACAGCGATAAAATAAGGATAACAGAAGCCTCGTCTATAAAGGAAGAATGCGACAGAATCGCCGCAAGAATCCGTTACGAAGTCGTAAATAACGGCAAAAGATATCGCGACTTTTCGGTTATCGCACCCGATGTTAAATCCATACTTCCCTTTTTAAAAGAAAGTTTCTTTTTATACGATATTCCTTTGTACGCTCAAGACAGTAGAACTTTAGACGAACACCCCGTTATCGGGCTTATAGGCGGACTTATTGACGTAAAACGTTTTAACTTTCTACCAAAAAAAGCCGCTTTGGTCGGTAAAAACGGACTGCTTTGTTCTTTTGAGGAATCTTTGGAATTCGTTCGCTATTTAAACGAAAATGCGGTTTCGCGCAGTCTTATGCGCACGCCCTTTTGTAATCTTATAGCCGAAAGCGTAAGAAAAAGAATCGTCGAAAGCGCCGATAGGTTTAGCGCAACCGACAGCGTTTCTTGTTACATAGACCGTGTAAACGAGATTTTGAACGATTTAGACGTTTACAATCGCGGGCAAGTCTTATCCGACGGGTTAAACGATTTAAACGAAGGCGTTACCGCCGAATTTAACGACGGCGCATTGCGTGAGCTACCTGTATTTTTAGAGGAGATAAAACAAGTTTTAAAGGACGCGAAAGTTTCCCTTATAGAGTTTAAAAATATTCTTATAAGCGGTGCTAAGGCGGTTAATATCGCGACGATACCCGAATACAACGATACGGTTTTCGTAGGGGACTATCAAAGCGGAAGAAGTAAAGAATCTAAAATCTTATTTATGCCTTCGCTTACGTCGCTTGTTCCCTCTTACAAGGCGGACAACGCTCTGCTTAACGACAGAGAACTTATTAAAATGGACGGCTATAAGCTTGTTATCGAGCCGAAATTACAAATCGTACAAGAAAGAGAACGTGAAAATATCGCAGTCTCGATGATGGGGTTTACGGATAAACTGTTTCTTTCTTATCCCGTCGTGGACGGTCACGGTAAACAGATTTTAAAAAGCGAAATCATCGACGGCGTTAAAGAAATTTTTTCGGACGAAGAGAAAAAACTGAATCCGATAGTAACGTCAAAAAGCGAACTTAGCGCAAACGAACTTTTACTTCCCTTTAATTTTATGTCGCAAAAGTCGGGCGTTTTGTATGCGGCTAAAAAAGCAGAGGAGTTTCGCGACAGAAAGACCGACGACGTTTTGGATCTTGCTTGCTTTTTGGAAACGCAAAAAGATACAGTCGATCATAAAAAAGTTGTCGGTAGTGACGAAAGTTTCGAAGTTTTTAACGAAAAACTTTCATATAACGGCAAGTTTTCGCCTACGCAAATCGAAAACTATTTCGATTGTCCGTATAAGGCGTTTGCTCAAAACGTATTAAAACTTAGGGAAAGCGACGACGGCGAAACCAAAGTTTACGAAATCGGCAATGTTTTACACGCCGTTATGGAAAATTTCGTTTCACATCTTAACGCCGTAAAAGACGAATTTAGCATAAAGAAAACGGTTGAAAATATCTTTGACGAAGAATTAAAAAAGCCCCTATATGCCCGTTATCTCAATAAACCGCAGTATCAAACGATGTTTGCGCTTTTAAAAGACGAGGCTATAAAGGAGTGTACGAAGGTATATTTCGACATTCAAAAATCCGACTTTAAACCGCTCGGTACCGAGATCGAATTTAACGAGCATTCGAGCGGCGGCTTTAAACCTATTTACTTAAAAACCGACGCCGGCAACATCCCCGTAAGGGGTAAAATAGACAGAACCGACGTTTACCGCAGCGAGGAAGGCAATTATTTCCGTATTATAGACTACAAGACGGGGAGTATCAAAAGCGAGGACTACGAACTTTATTCGGGTAAAAAAATTCAACTTTATCTTTATATGAACGTTTTTACGCAAAAAGGTTTTAAGCCGGCGGGGGCACATTATTTAAAATTAAGCAGCGATTATTCTTTAAGCGGCGGCGACGGGTGCGAATACCTCGGAAAAACTTTAGCCGACAGGGAAATAATAGGACATCTCGATAAGGATTTTACGGAAACGAACGAGAGCAAAGACCTCGGCGTTAAAGTGTTAAAAAACGGCACGTTTTCCGGCACGAAGACAACTCTTTCAAAAGAAGAATTCGATAAGTACTTAAAATATGCGTTGTCGGTTGCCGAAAGCGGCGTTAACGAAATGACGAAAGGCTGTTTTATTCCGTCGCCGTGCGAAAGTTCTTGCGACTATTGTAATTATAAAGGTATGTGCGGTTACGATATCGAAGTCGACGACAGCACGAGGGACGCGAAAAAAGCGAACAAGTCTTCTATAATTTATGCGGAGGAGAATAATGACTAAATTCACGGATAAACAACGTGCCGTTATCGAGCATAACCAAGGCAATATAGTCGTATCCGCTTCCGCCGGCAGCGGTAAAACGAGCGTAATGGTCGAAAGGCTTATAAGGCTCGTTTCGGAAGGCTTAGCCGACGTCAAGGAAATTTTAGCCGTTACGTTTACTCGATTTGCCGCATCCGAAATGCGCGAAAAACTGCGTAAAGCGCTCGTTGCTAAAATAAAAAACGGCGAAGGCTCGGACAGACTTAGACAGCAACTTAAGGATTTGCCGCTTGCATCGATATCGACGGTCGACTCTTTTTTAAACTCTCTTATCAAAAAATACTTTTATCTTGTCGGCGTCGACTCGGGGTTTTCCGTTGCCGACGAGGCGGATTCCTTATCTTTAAAGACTTCGGCAACGGCTGAAGTTTTCGACGCTTTATACAGTAGCGGCGACGAGGATTTTTTAAGCCTTGTAAAAATCTTTTCGAAAAAGCGGCGCGACGAAGCGCTACGTAAACAAGTGCTCGAATTATACACCTTCTTGGAAAGCGAAACCGACGGCGAAAAGTTTTTACAAAGCGCCTTATATAACTATACCGAGGACGGCTTAAAAAACATCGAAAACGGGCTTATAGACCGATTTATTTGTAAGTTAGAGATATATCTCGATACGGCGGGATTGCTTTATGAAAGGGCGATTAATTTAAAAGCGATAGGTTACGTTACATATCTGAGCGGTTTTATTAATCTTTGTAAAAACGCTATAGATAACCCGTGCGAGGCGTCTATAAAAGAAATAGCCCGTTACGACTTACCGAAGCCGAGATTTATATCCAAGGGCGACGAACTTAAAGAAGCGCTTCACGATGATTTTTTTGCGTTTTACGACGAAGTGAAAGATTTTCGATTAAGCGTCGATAAATATTTCTATGCCGATTTTTCGGAGAGGGTTAATGAACTAAAAGCCCCCTATTTAACGCTGAAAAGACTTGCAAAATTAGTAGGGCTTTTCGAAAAGGAGTATTCGCGGCAAAAGCGGGAACAAAATCTTTTGGATTATTCAGACATTTCGCATTTAGGCTATAAACTTTTGCAGATGCCGGAAGTTAAAGAAGACATTGCAAAAACTTATAAATTTATTTTCGTCGACGAGTATCAAGATACCAACGGTATTCAAGAAAGTATTTTTTCGCTTATCGAAAACAACAATCTGTTTTTGGTCGGAGACGTAAAGCAAAGTATTTACGGTTTCAGGGGCTGTTTTAGCGGCAACTTCGCAAAAAGAATCGACGATGCCGAAAAAAACGGTACGCATATAGAACTCGACACAAACTTCCGTAGTGCCGAAAGTGTTGTCGATACGGTAAACAAAGTGTTTTCCGTCGCGATGGACAGAAGTACCATGGGGCTCGAGTACAAAAAGCACCCTATGGTATACGGCGGACTTTACGGCGATTACGAAGGCGAAACCAAACTTTTTTATCTTCCCAAAAAAGCCGAAAAGGAAGACGCTTTAAATTTAGGCGTGTACAGCATTTATAAGCACCTGTTAAGCGAACGTAAGGAAAAAGTAAATTTCGAAAAACTCGTCGTTTACGCCGTGCAGCAAGCGCACGGTAAAAAAATATACGACTTAGGTAAAAAAGAGGTAGTAGAAGCAACATATAAAGACATCGCCGTTTTAAACAGAACGGTCAAAAGCGGCGTCGATAAAGTTGTAAGAGAACTCGAACTTGCGGGTATTCCGACGATTTCGGAAAACAAAAGAAGCATCGAAACTTATCCCGAAATTCATCGAATGGCAGATATTTTGAAATGCGTGCTTAATCCCGATGACGATATTCCGCTCGCATCTTCCTTAAAATCTCCCGTGGGGGGGCTTAGCGATTACGAACTTAAAGTCATACGCGACGCCTATAAGACGTCTTCTTTTTGTGAAGCCGTGCGCAAATACGCCGAAGAGATGCATGACGAGATTTCAGAAAAATTAAAAGTCTTTTATGCGTATATATCGAGGATTCGTCTTTTGTCATCTTTTGAGGGTGCGCCCACGATTATACGAAGAATTATACGAGAAAAGGCTATAAACGTAGAACTTTTGTCTTCGTGCGGCGGCGAATATAAAATGAAACGCCTCGAGGTCTTTACGCAAAGCGCCTACAAGGGCGAGCGAGAAATGCCCGTCGAAGAGTTTTTGGGCGGCTTAGACGACTTTTTGCAAAATGCAACGATGCCCTCCGGCGGCGGCGAGGATGCCGTAAACGTTGTCAGCATGCATGCGTCGAAAGGACTCGAATACCCTATAGTTATAGTTGCGGGCGTGGACAGAAACTGGAACGCCGTCGACAGTAAAGAGGAAATCGCTTGTTCGCGAACAGGCGGTGTAGGTTTAAAAATTTACGACGATGCCACTTTAAAAAGTAAAAACAGTCTTGTCAAAAATTACGTTACGTTGTTAAAGCAGGAAGAAAACCTTAGGGAGGAATTAAGGCTTTTATACGTTGCGCTCACAAGGGCTAAATGTTGTCTATACGTAGTGTCGAAAAACGAACCGAAAGACGAGCCGCTAAAAGATATTTTTGCCGCAAAAAGACAACTCGATATATTCGATAAGTCGCAAATTTCGTGCGAAGAAGTCTCTTTTGAAGACTTAGCCCTTATAAGCGAAAAAACCAAGCGCCGTGCGTTAGTGCTTCCTAAAAGCGACGAAGCGGTTACCAAAGAGATTAAAAAGTACACCGACTTCGTTTATCCTTATAAAAAGGACACGATGCTTAGTTTAAAAAGAACCGTTACGGAAATTGTGCGCGAAAAGGCGGAAAAGGATGCCTATAGCGTTGAGTGCGTAAAGCCGATTTATATATCGTCAGACGTCGACACGGGAACCGCTTATCATAAATTTTTGCAACTTGCGGATTTCCAAAAAATAGGCGATAACGGGCTTATAGACGGACTTTTTGCCGATTATTTTACCGAAGAAGAAAGAAAAACGATCGATATAAATCAAATCAAAAAGATATTGAACCTTAATATCTTTAAGGAAATAGAAGGTTATAAGATTTATAAAGAACATCCGTTTATGGTAAATATTCCGCCGAGTCAAATCGGCGAGGACGGAGACGAGGACGTTTTGGTTCAAGGCGTTATCGACCTTATCGCCGTAAAAGACGACGACGTTATTATAATCGACTATAAGTATTCGGGTAAAAATGCGGAAAACTTAAAAAAGACATATTTTAAGCAGTTAGACCTTTATGCCTATGCGGCGGAAAAGGCGTTAAATAAAAAGGTTAGTAAAAAAGTGCTCGTAAACCTTAAACGCAACGAGGAAATTTTGCTGTAACCGTATAAATTGCTCAAAATGCGGAAATAATCGGAATGGGAAATTCCGATTATTTTCGTTATAAGGAGTGTTATGGATTATTTAAAGTCTTCTGCCGGAGGTTTTAACTTTTTAGGCTGTACCGTCATCTTTACGGTGAGTTTATCGGTTGCCGCTTTAGTTATAATATTGTCAAGTTTTATTCAAATACTGAAAAACAAATCGCCTAAAATAAGTGTTTTTGCCGCCATAATGCATTTTGCGATAGTTATAAGTGTGTATGTTTTTGCCGTTAAAGATACGCTTGGCGATAAAATTTATTTTAAAAGCAAGTGGGCGGCATATGCATTCTTTATTATTGAAAATCTTGCGATAACGGGCTTATACGCGGGGATTTTATATTTGTTTAACGCTTTAAAAACCGATATAAAATTAACAAAGGAGCTGTGTGTGTCTTCTTCCTTGCCGATTGCGGTAATCGATGAAGTCGAAATCGGCGGCAAATATAGCGATGCCGAAAAAATCGAAACGGGTAAGCTCGGAAGCAAAAAACAAAGGCTCGACGACTCGATAGATTACTTTGCCGTTAAAAAATATATAGAAACGCTTCACACTAAAAATCTTTCGATTATTGAAAAAGCAACGCTGTTTACTTGTGAAAACACCTTTAAAAGATATAAAAATATCGCCGTAAGCGACGCTTTTAGGCGAGAGTTATCAGATGCTTTGTCTACACTTTTTAAATTGTATTCCAAGCATGAAAATTGCAGGTAACCGACCTATAGACGGACTTTTTAGTCATTTTTGCAAAAAAAGAGGTTCACGCGCAAACAAAAAAGCAAAGACTAAGTTACAGCCCTTGCTTTTAAATTTAAATTTATTAGTTGAAAAGTTCTTTATATGCTTTACTGAATTTAACCGTCGGGGATTGACAACCGGGAATAATTATTTTGCCCTTGGTTTTGGGGTTAACGCCTTCACGCGCGTCCTTAGTTTTAACTGAAAAAGTTGCAAACCCCGAGATGTGTACGTATTCGCCCGATTTTAAACTTTCGGTTAAAGTTTCTACGAAAGCAACGAAATTTTCTTCTGCTTCTTTGATTGTAACGCCTTGCTTATCCGCTAAACTTCTAATAAATTCACTTTTATTCATAAAATTCCTCCTGCGCATCTTAAGTGCGATTTTTTCTATATATGATTATAACAGATTATTTGTGAAAATCAATGATTTTTCCACGACTTTTTTGTATTTTTTATAAAAAATTTTTTAACGGCGCATATTTTCGGGTTTGTATTTTTAACCGCCGACGAAAAACGTGTGAATTTGTTTTTCTAATAATAAATAATAGCATATAAATTTCGGCAAAATATATAGATGCGTCGTTTCAAATTTGTCAAAAGTCGGTTGCGCTTTGTTTTAGCGTTGACACGAAAGTCGTAATGTAGTATAATACTTTTAATAAAAAGTTCAAGGTGAGTATGAATCCTTTTCTGTCTATTACCGAAAACCCGCCCTTTTTAGGTAAACTTATTATAGGCGATTACAAAAGTCAAACGTTAGCCGTTTTATCGGAATTTTTTTCCTCTTTAGACGGCGGCGAATCTACTAAAAGGCGCGTCGCTATTTTGTGCGAGGAAAAAGATTACCTTTTGATGGGAAATGCGTTAAGGGGCTTTCTTATCGAAAACGAAATAGAAGCCGAGGCTTACGTCGTTTCGTCCTCTTTACAAGAATATAAAAACGTTTTGAGCGAATATAAAATTCTTATAGCGGTAGGCGACGACGTTTTTATAGGAAAAACACAAGTTTTGTCTGCGAAAATCGCCGTGAAAACAATTTTTGTTTCGACCACTCTTATTTTTGCAAACGCTTTTACAAAACGCCGTTTTATCGACGGGCGCTACTACGAAAACCGTAGCGACTATAAATACATACTCGATATCGACCACTGCAAAAAATTAAAGCGTGCCGATTTGGCGGATGCGTATTCCTTTGTCGCTGCAAACGTACTTAAAGAAACAGAGTTTGAAATTAATCGAGCGTTATTAGGTTTTGACGACAACGACGACGTAAACATCTATAGCGACGCTTTAACTTCCGCACGGAAAATTCTTATGAAAATGACGGACGTGAATATCGTCGGTATAATAATCGTTGCCGAATTTTACGTTGCGAAAGCGCTTGACAAGAGTAACGCTATATTAAGCGACTTGGATTTGGCGGGCTTTATTTTATCGAAAATGACGGGCGCTCCTATTAGCGAGTGCGTTTTCGGACTTAGCGGGACTTATCTTATGGCGCTTAAAGGCTATATTAATATGAAAACGCCAATATTATATATTCCGTCTGTCAATAAGGACGTAGAGAAACTTGCGGAAATCATTCAAGTAAACGAAGTCGATATTTACGAGCGTTTTAATCTTTATCAAAACGTCGAGATAGAAGAAAAACGAACCTTGTTAAGGAAAATCCCTAATATCGAAGATAAAATCGATCTGCAGCTTAAAAGGTGTAAAAAACTGCAACAAATATACGGGAACGTTTACAAAGGTCGCCACAACAGAAAAACTTTTTCGAAAAAGGAAGAAACGCTTGCGCTCAAACTTGCCGGGCTTTTGTCGGACGGGGCGCTTAAACTTGCGTATTCCGACGGCTATCTTTCTTTAATAAACGAAATTTAATTTTTTTATCCGACCATAGTATAAACTTATTATGCGCTGTCAATAATCCTTACCGTAACAAGGTGAGGATTTTTTTATGCGAAAAAAACTGGCGGCGATTTTAATTGCGCTTTTGTTGCCGTGCTTATGTAGATTTTCTTCTTCGCCGATTTTTTCGGAGGGAAGCGGTTATTACGGCGTTACGGTAGGGAAGGGCTCTGCCGGTAAAACGGAATATTTCGAAACGGCGAAAATGTATAAATTTTACGGTTATGCTTTAGTTTCGGGTCAAAGTCTGACAACGGACGACAAAACATACATCGATGATTTTCTATCCGCAAACGCTTGCGTTAAGGTGGGAGAGGAGTACGTTGAAAATATAACGATAAAATATTACTACTCACCAAAAATGTGGGGCTATAAGACCGTTAACGGTAAAAAAGTGAATGTGCAGACGGCTGAAAAAAGCGGCAAATATACGATAGGGACGCCGCTAATATACGGAGGATACTAAAAAATCGAGTACATATTTTTGGAGGTAAAAATCAAAATGAGTGAAAAAACAGTCAC
Organism: uncultured Christensenella sp.; assembly: GCA_964398065.1. GTDB lineage: Bacteria > Bacillota > Clostridia > Christensenellales > Borkfalkiaceae > UBA4636. The sequence continues at coordinate 22,004 of CAYNLN010000012.1, forward strand.
TAAAAAGCAAAAAATAATTTACTATTCCGTTTTAGCGTTACTTATCGTTTTAATCGGCGTCGTTACGGTAATAGCGATTACGCAAAAACAAAACGGAGACGTAGGGCTCGACGCTAATCCCGGGCAGACTGATGACCTTAACGGCGGAAACAGCGGCAATAGCGGCGGTAACAGCGGAGACGATAACGTTGAACCCGTAAAGCCCGACGACGGAGGGAATAACGGTCAAGAAGATAACAGCGGCGGCAATCAGGGCGAAAACGAGGATAATAAACCCGTTGCGGAAGTAATTACTTTTATAATTCCCGTCGATGGCGGCAGTATATCGAAGGAATATACCGACAACAGCGTTGTATATTCGAGTACGCTCGGCGTTTACACGGGGCATATGGGCATAGACTTTAAGGGCGGTGAAAACGCAAAAGTTTTTGCCGTTTACAAAGGAACGGTAAAAGAAATAACGACTAGTTATCTTACAGGTACTACGGTTAAAATCGACCACGGAAACGGACTTGTTACCGTATATAATTCCATCGAGCCTCTCGAAACGTTGAAAGAGGGAAGTACGGTTAATAAAGGCGATGTTATCGGCACCGTTTCAGAAAACAATAAACAAGAATATAAAGACGGACCGCATCTTCATTTCGAAGTCTTCGAAAACGATGTAAAAATATCGCCGCTTAAGTATCTTTCGACCGAAGAAAAATAACGCTAAGTGCAAAAAGTTTGCGTACGTATTTAAAAATTCGCGACGCTTTAGCACAAAATAAAGGTTTTAAATGCGCCTTGCTACGAATAAAATCGTAGGGGCGTATTTTTTATGAGGCTGAAAACACTTGCTTTTATGTTGTTTTGCATTATTTTGCCGTCTTTTTTGTTTTTAGGTTGCAAAAACGAGGAGGCAAAACAAAACGATAGCATATCTATTGATACGGAATACTTCGATAACGGGCTTATAGCCGTAGATTTGACAATAAATTACTGTTTGAGATATCGCGGGCAAGACTCGGTTTCGATAAATATGTTTCCTCTTTTATATGCGGATAAATACGACGGAAGGGGATTTGAATTAATTTCCGTCAAGGTTAACGATAGCGACGCGCGAAACCGCATAAACGACGCTTCTAAGTATGCGATAAAGGTCGATATCGGTAAGTATAAGCGCTTTAAAAGCGTAAAGCTTTACTTTAAATATATCGTAAAACTCGGGACACATAACGAAAGTTTATCGGTTAACGATTTTTCGGTAAACTTTAGTGATTTTGTTTTACTTCCCGCACCGTATAAAGACAATGCTTTTATTGTTTTAGACGAAAACAATATCGACGTTTGCTGCTTTATATCCGACTTGTCGGACTATAAAATTAAACTTACGGTGCCGTCGGTTTATACGGTCGCGGCAAGCGATTTTGCATCCTCGTTAGACGTCGCAAACGAAAAAACAGCTTATCATTACGATGTAAAAAACGTGCGTTCTTTCGCGTTTTCATTGTCGAAAAATTACAATGTAGTTTTTCAAAAGTGGGGTAATAGGTCGATTAACTACTATTATTACGATACGGACGACGGTTTTGCGGTCATAGAACTTATTAAAAACTGTCTTTATTGTTTTGAAAACATTTTCGGCAAATATCCTTACGAAAGCTTTTCGATTTGCCGCACGAAAGCGCCAGAAGTTTTACGGTCGTTTAGCGGTTTAGGCTTTGTAGGTGATAATTTAAGCGGAGAAGAACGTTGCTATAAAATAGTAAAGGCGGCGGCTTATCAATGGTGGGGTAGCGCCGTCGGTGCGAGCGACGCGGATTCTGTTAAACTTCTAAGCGGGCTTTGCGATTTTTCGGCATACTTATTTTTCGGTTACTTTAAAGGTTACGGCGTAAGCGTAGAAAAAATGATTTCTTCGGGGGCAGAGGAAAGTGCCTCGATAAAATTTTTCAACGATTTAATCGAGTTTTCTAAAGAAAAAGGAGACAATGCGGTCGAGTCGAATTTACGGCGGCTGTATAAGGAGTACTCGTATAAAGAAGTTTCTTCGTCTGCGTTATTAAAAATCTTTTCGTAAGCCTTATAAACGACTGAAAACATCATATTTTTGACCGAAATTGTAATATATCGGCAAAAATTTTTGCCATTCCGCTAAAAAGCGTTGATAAAAATTTTATCTTGTGTTATACTTTAGCCGTACTTAAATAGGAGGATGAACTTTTTATGCAATATTCAAACGAAGTTGAAAAAATGGTTTGCGTTGCAAAGGGCCCTAAACACAATCCCGCACCTATCCCCGAGGAAGGTAAATGGGTGTTTGCAAAGGAAATCAAAGACATTTCCGGTTTTACGCACGGTATAGGCTGGTGTGCACCTCAACAAGGCGCGTGCAAACTTTCCTTAAACATTAAGGAAGGTATTATCGAAGAAGCTTTAGTTGAAACAATCGGTTGTTCCGGCATGACGCACTCTGCGGCGATGGCTTCGGAAATTCTTCCCGGCAAGACTATTTTAGAAGCATTAAATACCGACCTTGTTTGCGACGCTATCAACACCGCGATGAGGGAACTTTTCTTACAGATAGTATACGGCAGAAGCCAATCTGCTTTTTCCGATGACGGCTTGGTTATCGGCGCCGGTTTAGAGGACCTTGGTAAAGGTTTACGTTCTCAAGTCGGCACTATGTACGGCACTAAAGCAAAAGGCGCGCGTTATCTCGAAATGGCAGAAGGTTACGTTACCCGCTTAGCCCTCGACGAAGATATGCAGATTACGGGTTACGAATTCGTATCCTTAGGCAAGATGACCGACTTTATCAAAAAAGGTCTCGAACCCAACGAAGCGTACCAAAAAGCTACCGGTCATTACGGTAGATTCGAAAACGCTTACAAATATATCGATCCCCGTAAGGAATAAGGAGGCAAATTATGGCTTTATTTGAAGGTTATGAAAGAAGAATAGACAAAATTAACGCCGTCCTTAAACAGTACGGTATTAATTCCGTCGAAGAATGTAAAGAAATTTGTTTGGAAAAGGGCGTCGATTGCGATAAAATCGTAAGAGGCACTCAACCTATTTGCTTTGAAAACGCCGTTTGGGCTTACTACGTAGGCGCTGCCATCGCTATTAAAAAGGGTGCTAAAAAGGCTTCCGACGCCGCTGCCGCTATCGGTATCGGTCTTCAATCTTTCTGTATTCCCGGTTCGGTTGCGGAAAACAGAAAAGTCGGTTTGGGTCACGGCAATCTCGCAGCGATGCTTTTAAACGACGACACAGATTGTTTCTGCTTCTTGGCAGGTCACGAATCTTTCGCCGCGGCGGAAGGTGCTATATCGATTGCCATGAACGCCAATAAAGTTCGCGGTAAGGAACTTCGCGTTATTTTGAACGGTTTAGGCAAAGACGCCGCTATGATTATTTCTCGTATTAACGGCTTTACTTATGTCGAAACCGAATTCGATCCGTATTCCGAAACCGTTAAAGTCGTTTACGAAAAACCCTATTCCGACGGACCGAGGGCAAAAGTTAAATGCTACGGTGCGGATAACGTTCCCGAAGGCGTTGCCATTATGAGAATGGAAAACGTAGGCGTTTCCATTACAGGTAACTCCACCAACCCGACAAGGTTCCAACACCCCGTTGCGGGCACTTACAAAAAATGGTGCAACGAAAACGGCGTTAAATACTTCTCGGTTGCATCGGGCGGCGGCACGGGCAGAACGTTACACCCCGACAATATGGCGGCAGGTCCTTCCAGTTACGGCATGACCGACACTATGGGTAGAATGCATAGCGACGCGCAGTTTGCCGGTTCTTCTTCCGTTCCCGCTCACGTTGAAATGATGGGCTTAATCGGTATGGGCAACAACCCCATGGTAGGCGCTACCGTTGCGGTTGCCGTTGCCGTTGAAGAAGGCTTTAAAGCGTAATTTAAATAAACGCGGATTTTTCCGTTAAAAAACCGAGGCTATTGCTTTTTTGCAGTAGCCTCGGTTTACATATTTATTGATTTAGCGTGACGATAAAAGTCTGCCTATAAGCCCGTTATCGGGCTTTTTTTGTTTAACGGATTGCTTTTTTCGTATAAGCAGGACGCTAACTTAAAAGGAAATCGACTATATTAATTACTTTGATACCGTTTTCGTTGGTTACGTAATTTTTATCCGCGGTTATTATTACCTTTTCAAAGAAATCGTTTATTCCGTAGAAAGGCGCGGTTTCACGCTTACAAGTATCTTGTGAAATTATGCTTTGCGACACTTGATAATAAATAGTTTCCTTTTGATTTATTGCTACGAAATCTATCTTCTTTGAGTCAAGTTTGCCTACGTAGACTTTATAACCGCGTCGTATAAGTTCGAGGTAAACGACGTTTTCGAGGGCGTGGCCGTAATTGTCGAGGTTATATCCCGCAATGACGTTTTTAAGTCCCGTATCGACAACGTAATATTTTTCAAGCGATTTCAAAACTTCCTTTCCCTTCACGTCGTAACGGTTGGCGCGATAGATGATAAAAGCGTTTTCAAGCATGTCTAACATATTGCCGACGGTTGCCGGACGCACGGAAGAATCGAGTTTAGATTCGTTCGCTATATATTTTGCTATGCTGTTAGTCGACGTAATGCTTCCTACGTTTCCGCACACGAATGTAAACACGCGTTTTAAAAGGTCTACGTCCTTAATGCTGTTTCTGCCGATAACGTCTTTTAAAATGACCGTGTCGTATATACTGTCTAAAAAGGACGATAGTACGTTTTTGTCTTGCGGAAGAGCAAGCCTTTGCGGTAGTCCGCCGTATTTCAGGTAGTCGTCAAAAAGTTCTTCTTTACTTTTCTTTCCGTCTTGATAAAAGCCGTAGTATTCCTTAAAAGATAAGGGAAGCATTTTTATTTCGACGTATCTCCCCGATATAAGCGTAGCGAGTTCCGAAGAAAGCAAGTAGGCGTTCGAGCCGGTAACGTAAACGTCTACGTCGTATTCGATCGTTAAGGAATTTATTGCCTTTTCCCAACCTAAAACCTGTTGTATTTCGTCGAAAAAGAGGTAGTTCTTTTCGTTCGGATTTATATTTTTTACGACTAATTTATAAAACGCCGTGTAATCGCGTATTTCGTCGTACTGCATTAGTTCGAAGTTGATATACGTTATTTGGCTTTCCTTAACGCCGCAAAGTAACAACTCCTCTTTGAACATTTGCAGTAGCGTCGACTTGCCCGAACGACGCAATCCCGTTACGATTTTTATAAGTTTACTGTCTTTAAACGCGCGCAGTTGGTTCATATATTCGGCTCTCGTTATCATTTTGAACACCTCCGTACGCTCATATTGTACGATAAAGCAATAAAAATGTCAAGATTTTTTTACGCTGCAGAGTAAAAACTTTTGAAAAATTGAAAGTTTTTGCGGTTTAGCGTAAAAACTATTAAAAATGCGGAAGTTTTTACGCTACAGAGTAAAAACTTCCGCAAACTATTATTTTGTTTTTTGTCAGATAAAAATCCCGTTTAGTTTTTTTGACGAGACATAACTTAGTGACTATAGATTTTTATTAATAATTTTCCGCTTTTACCTGGAAGTATTCTTGTTTATGCAAGCAAACGGGGCAAACAAGCGGGGCTTTTTTACCAACTACGATATGACCGCAGTTGCTGCATTGCCAAACGGTGTCGCCGTCTTTGGAAAAGACCAAGCCTTCTTTTACGTTTTGTAAAAGTTTCAGATATCTTTCCTCGTGTTCTTTTTCGATTGCGCCGACCATTCTAAACTTGTTTGCGATTTCGGTAAAACCTTCTTCGTCGGCTTCTTTTGCCATACGGGCGTACATATCCGTCCATTCGTAATTTTCGCCGTTAGCGGCAAACTGTAAGTTTTCCTCGGTCGTGCCGATACCGTTCAAATATTTAAACCAAATTTTGGCGTGTTCCTTTTCGTTGTTTGCGGTTTCCTCGAAAATCGCCGCTATCTGAACGTAACCGTCTTTTTTGGCTTTCGAAGCAAAGTAAGTGTATTTGTTTCTTGCCTGAGATTCGCCCGAAAATGCTTCGAGTAAATTCTTTTCCGTTTTAGAACCTTTTAATTCCATATAACACCTCATCGTTATTAGCGGAACAACCGCTTTATGACTAAATTATAGCACGCTTAAAATTAATTGTCAATGCAAAAATCGTAAAAGATGTCGCATTATGAGGAAAACTCGAGACGGAAAATCCGTTTACAAAACAATCTTTTACTAAAAGCCTCGCAAAACAATCGGGCTTGCCTTTTATAATTAGAGATAATATTTTATCGAATCTTCTATCCAATATCCGTACTCGGCGGAAGGGCAACGGGATTCGAGTGATTTGAACTTCAAATATAAGTCTTTTCCGTCGCCGCAGTCGTGCCATATATCGGCGTAGATATAATCGTAATCGCCGTCAGATAAGTCATCTGCAAATTTAAAAGCGTCTGCGTTAATAATTGTTATCTTGTTTTTAACTTTTACGGGGAACTTAGGTAATATGTGACTGTTAAAGAGATTGATTACGTTTTCGTTTAGATCTACGACGGTTACCGACGAGACCTCGTCTTTTAAGGCAACGTTGAAAACGTAATAGCCTAAGCCTAATCCGTAAGTCAAAACTTTGCCTTTAGCCCTGTTTATATATTTTTTTTGCGAATTGATTTCGTTTGGTAAAAGCGTCATCCATTCGACGCCGCCCGTTAAAACCGCGGGGTAGCGATATGCCGTCGGGAAAAAACCTATCAGCGGCAACACTTTGCCGTCGTCGTAATATTTAAAATCGTCCCTTACAAAACCTTGGTAGGGGGCGTATGTAAGATAGTCGAGTTTGCTGTCGCCGACGGTTTCGCCGTTAAAGGTTACAGCCTTGAAATAGGGGTCGTTGTAATAATCGTTTACGTCGAGCATTTTTATCGACTGCAAAAAGTAGTCGTTAAAAAAGCGGCGGTCTTTTCCGTAAGGGTCTAACCCCATATGTGCAGCCAAAAGGTGGCAAAAAGCAACCTCGTCGGATACGCCGGCGCTTTTGACCTCACAGACGGCTTTTTCGTTTACTATTTTATCGAAATCGTTGAGATAATAAGACATAAGCCTCAAAAATCTATCGTTGTCGATTTCCGTTTTCAAAAGTTTATCGTTCATAAAGTAAAATTAAATTTTTATTTCGACCAATTGATTTTTGACAAGGTCGCAAGAGGTTAAGTAGTAGGTGATTCCGTCTTTAAAAACGGTTTTGTCTGCCTTACAGTCTTTTCCGTGCAGATGTCCGTAAACTACTGCGTCGACGCCGTACTGTTTGAAAAGTTCGGTAAAAAGCGAGTCGTCGCGTTTTACGTTGAAGGGGGGGAAATGTATCATTGCGATAACCTTATCTCCGTCCATACGTTCTTTTTCCATACACTTAAGCGCAAGCCTAAGCCGTTCGTTTTCCCTAAGGTATAACTTTCTGTCTTCCGCCGTAAAGTCGGACGAGCCTTCGACCGTCCAGCCTCTCGATCCGATAGTCAAAAGATTTTCGATTCTTAAGCAGTCGTTTTGCAATACGTAAAAGTTTTCGGGAAGCGCCGCGCGTATTCTCGATACGCTTTTCCACCAATAATCGTGGTTGCCTCGTATAAATACTTTTTTGCCTTTAAGCGGCTCCAAAGTTTTCAAGTCTAAAACGGCGTCCTCGAGTTGCATCGCCCAGCTTATATCGCCCGCAATCAAAACGACGTCCTCGTCCGTAACTTTGTTATTCCAATCTTCTATTATTTTGTCCATATAGTCCGTCCAGCCCGTACCGAAAATATCCATAGGTTTCGGTGCGGTAGTGGATAGATGTAAGTCGCTAATAGCAAATACCTTCATATCTCTCTCCGTCGTTTTTTTGATTCGGCTCGACAAAAAGCCGAGTTTCGAGTTTTAAATGGCTTTTTTTCGCATGAAAAACCTACGTTCGGTTTAGATGCGTCTTTCATATTATATATATAGTGCCTAAATGCGGCGGCGGCTTAAACCCGACCGCTACTAAGTAAATATTCGATAAATCCGTCTAAACTTTTGTCTATGTCGTCGTAGCAAGTGTCGAAATCGCGTGTGTACCACGGGTCGGATATATTACGCCCGCCTAAACCGAAATCGCCGAGTTTTTGAATTTTGTAACGATTATTTTCGTCGATTATCGCTTTGGCGTTTCTTAAGTTGTTGTCATCCATAACCAAAATATAGTCGTAATATTTTCCGTCGCTTGCCGTAAGCTTTTCGGCACGCTTGTTTTTATAGTCCGCGCCTATTTTGTTTAAGTACGGCACTATCGCGTAATAAACGGGATTACCGATTTCTTCGTAAGACGTGGCTTTCGACTTGGTTTCCGCCTTTATACCTTTAAGGTTTAATTTGTATTTAAGCAAAAATTCCGCCAAAGGAGAGCGGCAAATGTTACCGTGACAAACAAATAAAATTTTAATCATATAATTATCCTTTTTGTTAACGCAAAAATATTAAGCCGAAACTTTTATATGAGCATTTTGCGGGTTTTTAAAGATATTTCGACAGCGTTTTAAAAATAACTTGATTATCGATTCCGTCTTTTGTCCAAAAAGTAACGAGCGGTAACCGTGCCTTTTTGCAGATTTCGGCAACTTTTTTATCTCTTTCCATTCTGTCTTTTCTAAAATGAGTGTTGTCGTTAATTTCGATAAGAAGAATAGGTCTATAGTTATAATCGAACACGCCGAAGTCTGCGTTTCTGAAAAGTTCCGTGCGGTAGCCTTCGCCGATTTTATCTATAACCGCCGCAAGATTGATTTGCGGAATCACTAAATACTCGTCGCCGAAGTAGGCGTTAATTATTTTAAAGTATTCGTATTCGGTTTTTGTCATTAAGGATTCTTTTACCACGTAACGGGGACCGCGACGGCGCGTCAATAAAAATATTATTATAATGACAACGATAACGGCGGCGGTTACGGAAAGCGGTAAAAGATATTCCGTGCCAAGTAAATTTTTCATGCTTATATTTTATCATTGACGGCGATATATTTCAAGCGTTTTCCGCTCGTTTATTCGGCTAATCTAAGTAATTTTATTCATATATACGTCAATCGAAAGGCGTTTTTCGATTGGTTGAAAGAAAACGCTAAATTGCAAAATAGGCTTATAGACGATTATTTGTAAAAAAAGATATGGACAAATCGGGTAAATTATGGATTTTTACGACATTCTTAAAAAAAAGTGAAAAAATTCGTAAAATGACGAAAAAAAATCCGAAAAACTATTGTAAAAATTTTTCGATTATGATATTATAATAATAACTATATTACCTTCATAGGCGATAAGGGGCATCCTAAGCTATGAAGATGAAGGAGAGTCTATGGTGAATGTAAAATTCAAACGCGCGATTTTAGCCGTTTCGGTTATATTTGCGATGGTATTTACGGCACTGTTTGCGGGCGGATTTATAACTGCCGGCGCTATCGACGCGCAAGACAAGGTTATACTTTCGTACAGCGAAAACAGAAACGCCGTAATGGTTATCGACGACGTTGTCGAAGGTGAGCCGAAGTTTTTCAAAATGCTAAAGCAAAACGAAACGCTTACCGATTCCGAAAAACTTGTCGTGATGGACCGTATAGTAGACGTCGCGAAAGCATACGCGGCACTTACTAAAACGCAGTCTTCCGTTTTGGGCGGGGGCGAAGCCGCTTTAGACAGCGACGATGCGCTTAAAGCAGAAGCCGACGCAGTCGCTAACGAGGTTACCGCATTATATGACGGTTCGTTAAAATTAAAAGCCGACAACTATCTTACTTACGATAACGAAGCGACCTTTGTCGGGTCGGTAAAAGCGTTATCGAAAAAGTATGATTTATTAGACGCTAAAATTACGCTCGTAAACGAATATAACGAACTTAAATCCGTCAATACCGCAAACGGTCAAACGCAAGATGTTTCCGCAACCAATACCGTGGGATACTACGATACCGACCCCGAAGCGAGAAATTACGGCTACGGTCTTTACGCTTTAAACGATTGCTTGGAAGCAGGAAAAGAAGCGTTAAACGACTCTTCCGACTATGCGGCGACCGTTCAAGATTACGTTAAACAACTTAACGCAGTCGCTAAAAACGTTTTGGAATCCGTTTATAACGATTACCTCGTCGTAACCGCTTACGAAAGGGGCGCACTCGACAATGCCTCTGCGGACGTTTTAGAAAATAACCGCCTTTACAAGAAAATGGGCGAATGCGAAAAAGCCGTTTCGGATTTCTGGGCGGCGGCTTCGGACGAAGTTAAGTCTAAATACGCAACCGTACATAGTTATCTCGAAAACTATTTCGAAGCGCATCAAGAATACGACGGTCTTGCAGCAAGTAAGAACAGTTCCAAGCTTACTTACGAAGCCGGCGGCGTTACGGTAATGACTGTTTCCGCTTACGTTAAAGACGAATACAGAACCACGTCGGATATGAACATTCCCGCTAAAGTATTTGCGCCCAACGCAAAAATTCAACTTTACGCAGGTTCGCTTACCGCCGAAGAAAAGACGGCGTCCGCACTCATTTCCGAAAAGAACGAAAAACTCGGTGTCGGTTACTTGTTCCGCTTCAACGTTTACGGCGGCAAGACGATGTCCACCGTTTTTGACACGGCAAGGGCAAACGAGGCTACCGAAGGCGGCGTCATTTACGTAATCGAATTAAATCTTAAAAACTACTACGAAAACGTTGCCAAAGAAGACAAAGGTCTTTTAGGTGAACTTTTAGGCGATTTCATCGGCGGCGTTTGGGGTGCTAAGGATAAGACCGAAGCAATAAACAAGGCTTACGAACTTATCGACAACACCGAAACAGATCTTTGCTATTTCTACAAAAACGGTAAATTAACACCGTTCGATAAAATTAATTATGATCCCGACGGAGGTATTTTGATGTTAGAAACAACGGCATTCGGCAATTTTGCAATTGCGGCGGTTGACGGGTCATCTGATTTCTTCACTAACCCGCTTAACTGGCTATTTATAATATTGGGCGTAATCGTGCTCTTAGTCGTTTGGGCTATAGTACGCGCGCTTTGGAAGTATTCCGTCAAGTTTAATTCGAACGGCGGTTCACAAGTTAAGAAAGCACGTGCAAGAAAGGGCGAATACTTCGTTATGCCCGCTAACCCCGTAAGAACGGGTTACGTCTTCACCGGCTGGTACGAAGATAAGGAATTAACGAAACGTTTCGTTGCTACCCGCATCGTTAGACGTAAAAACTTGAAAGCATACGCTAAATGGTCGTTAGAATTAACGCCCGACCGCGTAAACGCATACTACAACACTTTAAGAAACGCTTTGGCGTCCCACGGCGCTTTGGCACCCGATTACGAAATCGAAGAAGGCAAGACCAAGACTTTCGCAGTCTTAACAAAAGGCGAAAAAGAACTCAAACTTTACCTTGCTTTAGATCAAAAAGTTCTCGAATCCTTAGGTTACGAAGTAACCGCAGCGGGCGAAGGTTATCAAGAAACACCTGCACTTTGGACAATCGCTACAAGGGAAGCTTATATCGTTGCTCAAAAACTCGTTGCTAAACTCATCGAAAACTACAACCTCGGCGAAACCGAATACGAAGAAGCCGCACAAGGCGAAGATCGTTACGTTTTAGCGATTACCGCTGTTGCCGAAGAAGAAGTTGCTGAAGAAGTAGTTGAAGAAGAAGTAGCTGAAGAAGCGACTGAAGAAGAAGTAGTCGAAGAAGAAACAGTTGAAGAAACTGCTGAAGAAGAAGTAGTTGAAGAAGAAGTAGTCGAAGAAGTTGCTGAAGAAGCGACTGAAGAAGAAGTAGTCGAAGAAGAAGTAGCTGAAGAAGCGACTGAAGAAGAAGTAGTCGAAGAAGAAACAGTTGAAGAAACTGCTGAAGAAGAAGTAGTTGAAGAAGCTGCTGAAGAAGAAGTGGTTGAAGAAACTGCTGAAGAAGAAGTAGTTGAAGAAGCTACCGAAGAAGAAGTGGTTGAAGAAACTGCTGAAGAAGAAGCTGCTGAAGAAGAAGTTGCCGAAGAACAACTTGTAGAATACTTCACGACGATTCGTAACGCAGTTTGCGGCTATGCTTTGTACGAAAAGAACGACAAAGCCGAAGACGGCAAGATGCTTATCAAACTTTACAAGAAGGACGACGCGGTTTACTGCTACATGGCACTCGACGCAGAATCTTACGGTCTCGAAACCGTCGGTTTAGGCTTCAGTGACACGCCGGCACTTTTGAAGGTTGCAAATAACGCCGACCTCGAAATGGCACTTTCGCTTGTAGAAGTATTAATGCTCGAACACGGATTTGAAAAATCCGAAGAACCCGCTTCCGAAAAAGCATACGACGGTAAGAGCTTCGGCTACAGAATCCACTATATCGAAGAATAATCCTTTCGCTAATCGAATGAAGGATTGACTTTACACAAAAAAGGGCTACGGCAGGTTGCGGTCTGTCATAGCCCTTTGACTTTGCTTTTTTGTTTTTGCGGCGCCGCTTGTTTTTAGCGCGCCTAAAGGAATTGTTATCTTAAAAAATACGTAAACTATAGGACGACGGAATTATGAAAATACGCTTTAACGAAGACGCCTCCGTTGTGGCGGCGATAAAGGAAGGTTTAAGTAAAAAGGACGGCTACTGCCCGTGCAAGGTCGGTAAACGTCCCGAAAACAAATGCATGTGCGAGGAGTTTAAAAACCAAATTAAGGACGAAAACTTCGAAGGCTATTGCCATTGTAAATTATATTATAAGGAAAAATAAATTAAGATTATTTTGCGTGAACAGCCCTACGGCGAAAACGCGCCGAAGATAGTTTTTTTATGTTTTTATAAAAGGCTTTTTGCATCTTTATAAAATTGTACAAGGCTTTTACGTAAAACACTTTTTTAGTTTTTATGTTATTTATTTTTAGATAAATTTTTTAGGTCTTAATTAAATATCACGTGCATAATAAAAACGCCCGAAAGTCGGCTTATAGGTCGATTATCAGGCGTTTTTTTGTATTTTAAGTATTGTTTTCGTCGGTGTGTTTTACGTAAAGAAACAGGCTTTCAGTAATCGGTTCTTCCCAAAAGGTAATCTATCGCTACCCCGAAATAATCGGCAATTTTGATAAGAGTTTTAAAATCGCATTCGCGCTTGGCGTTTTCCCAGTAACTTATAAGCCTTACGCTAACGCACAAATCTTTAGCCAAAACGCTGCGCGAAATCTGTTTTTCCAGTCTTAATTCTTTTAGTCTTGTCGCAAAAATTTCCATACTATTATTGTAGAACAAAATGTTCCTTTTTATAGTAAATCGGAACAAAATGTTCCAATTTACTTGACATTTATCTTCCTTCAAGTTTATAATATGTATAAGTATAGGAACATTTTGTTCCAAATCTACCTAAAAGGAGAAATTATTATGAAAACAAAACGCGTAATTTTTGTTCTTTTGACGGTTATGATTGCGGCAATGCTGTTATCTGCGTGCGTAACTTCACCCGTCAAATTCGAACTTTACTTCCGTGTGGACGGCATGATTTATTCAACCATAAGCACGACGGGGCACGAAACCATTGCGGTCCCTAAAGACCCCGTTAAAGAAGGTTACGACTTCGACGGCTGGTATTGGGACGACGGCGTATGGGAAAAACCTTTCACCGCTAACTCTTTGTTAGAAGCGCCTATATCGAGTAATATGTCGGTATACGCTAAGTTTACCAAAAAGACGGATAAGCCCGTCGACCCGGTAGACCCCGTTGACCCCGTCGACCCGGTAGATCCTGTCGACCCGGTAGATCCTGTTGACCCGGTCGACCCTGTAGATCCCGTTGATCCCGTCGACCCCGTAGATCCCGTTGATCCCGTCGACCCCGTCGACCCGGTTGATCCTGTCGATCCTATTATGCCGGTAGACCCCGTCGTAGAAACGGCGAACTACACGGTTGAATACTATCTTGAAAACGTGGCGGACGCTAATTACACGCTAAAGGAAACGGTAACGAAAAGCGGTACTGTAGGGGATAACGCGACAGCCGAAATTAAGGAATACGAACATTTTACCGCAACCGAGGAAGAAGTTCAAGGCACGATCGAAAAGGGCGGCACGCTCCTTTTAAAGGTATATTATACCCGCGATACGTACACCGTAACCTTTAGCGGTAACGGCGGCACTTTAGCAAGCGGAACGGAAGTTCAAACGGTAAAATATCTTGCTTCCGCAGTTGCGCCTACGTACGAAAAGTACGGGTATGAATTTTTAGGCTTTGACGTAAGTTTTACGGAGGTTGCAAACAACTTAACCGTCACCGCACAGTGG
>CAYNLN010000013.1:0-27995 GCA_964398065.1 uncultured Christensenella sp.
CTTTGACGTAAGTTTTACGGAGGTTGCAAACAACTTAACCGTCACCGCACAGTGGAAACTTCACGTACATACTTTTGAAGGCGAATATTCGAGTGACGCGGATTACCATTGGCACGCTTCGACTTGCGGACACGCAGAAGCAGTGGAAAAAGAAGAACATATGTGGAAGGTATACGAGGTTTTAAGAGAACCTTCCGAAACCCAAGATGGTATAACCGCATACAAATGCATTGTTTGCGAAAAGTTAAAACAAGAAAAAGTCGAGTTCGAAGCAAAATCTCATACTATAACTTACTTGGACGAAAAATTTGGTGAAGACACCATATCGCAAATTACCGACGATTATAAACAGTATGAAGAACATAAGGGTATAGCGCTTCCTACGCTAAAAGCCGAAGGCTATAACTTTAATGGTTGGCGTACAGCAGAAGACGGGCTCGGTAACGGCGGTCAGATTATTAAACAAATCCCCGCAAATAGCGATAAAAATTATGTCGTTTATGCCGTTTGGGAGGCTATAGAGTACACGATTACTTATAGGGACGCACCCTCAAACAAGAACAATCCTACAACGTATACGATCGAAAGCGCCGATATTTACTTGAATGCAGCCGAATGGCAAGGATTAAATTTTTATTGCTGGTTGGACGAAGATTTTAATGAACTTGTTGAAAACGAAAAATCCGTTGCGACAATCCCTATGGGGTCGACCGGAAATAGAACATTTACCGCCAAATGGAGTTATTCTACAAATATTGTCGTTCAAAATATCGAACCAAAGATGCAATCGTATTATGATACGAATGAAGGTCTTGTTTGCTTTGCATATAATTTAGGTACTATTAGAAATTTTGTGGTAGAAACAGTAACAGAGTATTCTCACACCAAAATTACCACGGAAGCATGGACTAAATATTTAACTGAAACCTACGAAGCAAAGGGAACTGTTACTCAAACTGTAACAACGCAAGTTATGAAAAGCGTTGTAAATAGTGGCTCGTGGTCGAAAAGTATTTATTCGGAAAAATTCAGTAGTGCAATGCTTAACAGTGTAAATTTAAAATTCGGTAAAGCGTTCACTATCGGGGCGTCGGGTGCTTTAGGCACAACCAGCACGAACAAAACAGATGAGACGTACTCAATTAGTTCGGAAGAAACCGATACATCCTCCGAGTTATATACCTCCACAGTAAATTACGAGTTTTTAACTTCCAGTACAATTGAGCAAACTCTAAAAATAAGTGCTGATATGCCAAATGGTAGTTACTATTATGCTCTTTTGGCAGACGTAGATGTTTATGCATTTATTACAGTTAAACCGTCTACAAATGAATTCTGCGTTTCGCTGTATAGCGTTCTCAAGAACGACAGTTACGGATGGTCGTATGAACCGATTGATAAAAATCAAATTCACATAAAAGAAAAAACGCAACTCGAACTTAACGTTTCCGATGATGAATTAAGAGAATTGTTCAATAGCAACTTCTATCAAATCAACTATAAGGCCAACTATCCCGAAAAGAAGTTCGATAATGCCGAAGAAGAAACAATAAGCGTAATGATGCCTATAGGAGAAACTTTGCAGTTAGAAGGCAACACATATGCAACCACCGGCTACACATTCCAAGGCTGGTCAACCGATGAAAATGGCGAAGTCGCATATAAGAATGCGCAAGAGGTAACGGATATCGCCGAATGCGGTGAACAAATCAATCTGTACGCCGTGTGGGAAATCAACAAGTACAACGTTCAAATAGAAGCAAATTATACAGGCTTATTAAGAAACGTATATGCGGACTATTACACCGAAGGCGCTGATTTAGACGTTAAGTACACTGCAAGCGAAAACAAGTTTGTATTGGACCCCGAAGATGGTTCTAAGGATCCGCGTTGCGAAATTCCGCAATACGTAGATCTTGAAAAAGGTAAAACTTATTATGCGCATATGACGGTAAAAGACACAACGGGTAAGTATTTTACTGACGATTGTGTACAAATCTTTTTAGCCATTGACAAGAATTATACCGAGGAACAATCTTTGTGGTTTGGGTTAAATAAAACTATTGAGTTTACCGCTCCCGAAGATGGTAGGTATAACATAAGGCTCGATCTCGATAAGGACGCGCTTAATAAAGAAGTTATTATCACTAATTTTTATATATCCGACCAAGCAGAGATATATTGCGACGACATGACCGTTGAGCACGGTTATGATTTCGGCAAGTTGACCACTATTCCGCATAAACAACATTATGACTTCGGCGGATACTATACCGAACTTAACGGAACCCGTGATTTTTATATCGATACCAACGGAGACGGTAAAAAAATCGTTGAAGGTGATTTGACGTTAAGTATTCTTTGGACGAAAAGCAGAAAAGATTATACTTATATTTCTACGGTGAAAGATTTACAAGATATAAAAACAGACTTAAGCGGCAAATACATGCTTATCAACGACATCGATTTTAACGGGCAAACTTGGACACCTTTAGAAACTTTTACGGGCGTATTAGAAGGCAACGGATATTGCATTAGTCGTTGGACGTATGAAAACAGCGAAACATCCGATGAATGCTTTGGTTTTGTAAGAGTGCTAAAGGGTACGGGCGTAGAAAAAGGCACGATAAACGGCGTTACGGTGTATGACGGCACAATACAAAATTTAACCTTCTCGGATGTGAATATAAATCTTACTTCTACAAGTAATGAGAATTTGTATATAGGTGTTGTGTGTGGTGAAATCGAAGGTGGCAACGTTTTTAGTGTTAAAGTATTAAACTCAAATATAAAAGGTGTCCATGGTAGTGAAAAAACAAGAAAAGTACAAATCGGTACCATTGCTGGTGTTTGTGCAAACGGAACAATAAGTAAATGCACTGTGAAATCAAGCACCCTTGATGGAACTGCGATAACGACTGTTGGTTATGCGCACGCCAATATCGGTGGAGTTGTCGGTGAATTGCTGGAAAACGGAAAAGCTTTAAACTGTGTTGTTGAAGATTGTTCTGTTAAAGGTTGTTCGTATAGTTTAAAAAATGCCATATATATCTATTACACGAGAGTAGGCGGAATTGTAGGATATATGGACGGAGACAGCAAAATCGATAAATGTTATATAAAGACTAATAAAATTACAGCGTTACTGTGGGATTATAGCCTTATTTCCAAAGATAGTGAGTGCTATGCATTTGTTATTTGCGGGAAAACCGATAAAGGAACGATAACAAATTGTACGTACTCAAATAATAACGAGTTAATCAGGGGAAAATGTAAAAATAACACAGATAATATAACAGCAACAGAGAAACTGACAGGTATTAGTGGCGGCGTGTTAAGTTCGAGTAGCGGAAACAATAAAGAGGTTAGCGAAGAAGAATATAACAAAGAAGTGCACGGTTTGGAAGATGTTGACGAGAAAGAATCCGACAATGAAGAGTCTACCGGGGAAGGATCAGGCAATGAGGGGCCTGTAATATCAAACGGAGTAACAATATTAGACGAAGACATCACTCCGTCATATGGTTACTGCTAAACTTAAAATCTAAGGCTATAAGCCGATTATCGGGCGTTTTGCGGAGTTTTTCCGCAAAACGCCCTTTTATGTTTTTTGGGTATTTGGCAGCTTGAAATATAAAAGGCTCGCCCCGTGGGAGAGCTCCCACGAAGTGGGTGAGAGGGTTTAAATTTGATTTGTACTCGCACTATGTAAAACCCTCTCCGCCTCTACGAGGCACCTCCCCCAAGTGGGAGGCTAAAAAGGAATTGCAAAAATTGATATATCACTTGCCTTCCCGTCGAGGGGAAGGGGGACTGCTTGCGGTGGATGAGGTGTAGACGGCAAAGCCGTCGTTAAAAAAATATTTTAAAATTTTCGACCTCTCAGTCGCTTGTAGCGACAGCTCTCCTTATCGAAGGAGAGCCTAAAAAGGAATTTGCAAATTATAGAAACGACCTCTCCGTCACGCAAGCGCGCCACCTCTCCTGTCGCAGGCGAGGCGAATGCGGATTTGACAAAATATTTTATAATATTTTAAAAACGTTGAAAATAATTATTTTTGAAAATGATATCATATAATTTACCTTAACGGTAAGATTTAAATTAGTTATTAACGGTAAGATTTAAAACGTACATACTCGAAACAAGGGTCAAGAATTCAATAACACTATATAAAAAGTTTTTTTCGTATGTTTTTCGATAAAAATAAATTCTAACGACTAAAAACGATAAATGTTCAATATTTCGAAAGTTTTTAGTCGGTCTTAAAGTAAAACAAAATATAATCTGTTAAAGTCAAAACAATAGTAAAACGTCTACGATAAGTTTTATAATAATCGAGGTTCGGTTTTGATTATTTTTACAGATATAAAAACACTTAAAAAAGGAGGGCTTTATGGCAAGGCGGATACTGATAACTTCCGGGAAAGGCGGGGTGGGCAAGACCAGCGTAACCGCTCATTTAGGGCGTGCGTTGTCTAAACTCGGTAAACGTGTGGTCGTTATCGATATGGACGTTGGACTTAGCAACCTCGATGTCGTCATGGGGTTAGAGGCAAAAGTCGTTTACGATTTAAAAGACGTGTTGACGGGGCGTTGCCGCGTTAAGCAGACGCTTATCGATTATTCGCCGACGTTAAAACTTATAGCGTCCCATAGCCCGGACGAAACTTTATTAAGCGGACAAAACTTGCGTGATCTTACAGACGCGCTCGACGGTAAGTTCGATTATATTTTAATCGATTCGCCGGCGGGGCTCGATTACGGGTTTAGGCGGGCTGCCGCCGCGGCGGACGAGGCGATACTTGTCGTAACGCCTACGCTTACGAGCATCCGCGATGCCGATAAAGTGATAAACGCAATGAACAATTACGACATAAAAATTGCGGGAATCGTCATAAACAAAATGCGGGGCGATCTTTTAGTAAGCGGAACCGTGGCAAGTGCGGAGGAAATTCGCGCCGTTTTGAAATCGCCCATAATAGGTTGTATTCCCGAAGACGACAGCGTATATCTCGCTACCGGGTGCGACCTTTACGGCTCCCGCGCGGAAAAGGCTTTTAAAATGGCTGCGAAAAATCTTATAAAGGGGAAAGGCAAAATATTCGATGCGGCAAAATATTATCGCGGCTTCGGCGGGGCACTTCGTCGCGCAATGCGGCGCATTGTGTGATTTTTGGTTGTAAGGCGGATAGTTATGAACGGAAAACAATTTTTACGTGCTAAAAAGATGATTGAAAACGATAGGTTAGGGCTTGTTTACGGCTCGGAGGATTTAATAAGGCGCGACGTCGAAAACCTTTTAAGTCAATATTTTTCGCTGTCGGCGCCGCTTATTATTACGCTTACCAAAACCGGCAACAAAATTAAAATAAAAATCGACACCGAATGTACGGGAATTAAAAGGTTTTCTTTGCTCGATGCGGGCGGATAAAATCGTTACTTTATCGTTTTGGGCTGTAATTAATGAGGTTTTGTCGCTATATAATAAATCGGACGTGTTTTTGTTATGACGATTTTCGGAATTTTCGATTTATTGGGCGGCACGGCTGTTTTTTTGTCGGGACTAAGATTGATTTCCGATAACTTTACTTTGCTTTTGGACAAAAAGTTAAAAAGTATGATACGCGCGGTAACAAAATCCAAATGCCTCGGCGTTTTAACTGGAACTTTTTTTACCACGCTTATGCAAAGCTCGGTTGCGGTAAACGTTTTGGCTGTATCTTTGGTCGAAGGCGCGGTCATAAATATCGCCGACGCTTGTGCGGTAATAATAGGGACCAATATCGGCACGACCTTTACCGCACAGATAGTATCGCTTACCTTCGGCGGCGGCGTATCGGTTTCCTCTATAGGTGCGCTCGTTGCTTTTATCGGTTTTGTTTTTACGGAAATATCTTGTAAAAAAACACTTAGGCTCGGTAATATGCTTTTAGGGT
Source organism: uncultured Christensenella sp. (assembly GCA_964398065.1). Lineage (GTDB taxonomy): Bacteria > Bacillota > Clostridia > Christensenellales > Borkfalkiaceae > UBA4636. Next base: position 5,938 of record CAYNLN010000013.1, read on the forward strand.
TCGGACTAACGTTTACAGGCATAAAACTTATGACAAGCGCCGTCGAAACATTTTACGACAAAAGTTGGTTTATTAACTTCTTTTTGATAAAAAGTCCGCCTATAAGCCTGTTAAACGGCTTTTTTATTACTGCGATATGCCAAAGCTCGTCGGTCGTAACAAGCCTTTTGGTAATTTTAAGCGAGAGCGGCGTCGTTTCTATTAGCAATGCTATATATATGATACTCGGCGCAAACGTGGGCTCTTGTATGGCGGTAATTTTTGCCTCGCATAAAATGAGCGCCTCTGCACGCATGTCTGCCGCATTCAATTTTTTGTTTAACGCGGTATGGGCTGTTTTGTTTTTCGTTTTTATGTTGTTTTTCGGAAACGCTGTTACAAATCTACTCTTAAAAACATCTAAAAGCGCCGGCGGTGCAGTTGCTAATTTTCACACTCTTTTTAACGTTGTGTTCGGCGTTATAACAATTCCGTTTTTGCCGATAGTAGGTAAACTGCTTAACGGTTTATCGAAAAACCGCACAAACGGCGGTAAACGTTGCGTCGTGCTTGAAAGTAAAACATAAAAAATAAAACAAATCAAAAGGACGGGAAAACAGTTGATAATCGACCTATAGCCCGCCTTTTTTATATTGTCGATTATTCTTTGACAAAACATTTCGTTTAAGTTTTTATTTTGCCGCCTATAATCCCGAGTCGAGTTAATTTATATAAAAAACCGCCGATAACGGGCTTATAGACGGACTTTTTTACGTTTACAATGCTTTTAGCACATCCGCTTACACGGACAAAAGTTTTAAAAAAGTATAGCGAGTGCTTTTTAGTTTGACAAGTAGCCTATTATATAGTATAATATATAAGTTGAATTTCTATATTTAGTTTGTTTGAGAGGGATTGTTATGGCATTAGACCCCATTAAGCAAAAGAAAATTAAAAAGTATCGCAGCGGTATTGTCGCGATAATTTTATTTGCGACGTTTTCGGTCGCAAACGTCTTTGCTTATGCGTTTTTAGATCAAGTCTATCTTTTTTCGTCGTATTTAACGCTTGTTTTGATAGACGTTCTACTATCGGCGTCGCAGTCGCTTCTGTGGGGTGCGCTTATATCGACGCTTGTTTTGCTTGCACCGCACGTTATTTGTGCGATTTTTGCGCGCAAGCATTACGGATTTATGATTGCGGCACTCGTGTTTGTATCGCTCGATACGACGCTCGTTGCGATAGACCTTGTAATGTCGTATTCTCCTTTGATGCTAATTAACTTAATATGCCATATAGCGATAATCGTCGATATCATCGTCGCCGTATGCAATAAAGACGCCGTCGCGTATATGAAGGAGGAACGCTATCTTAACGCAAACGCTTCCAACCCCTTATCGACCACGGTAACGCCCGACGGACAAACTATCCCCGTGCTTTTAGACGGCGACGCGGATTCCTTCGGTTGCGATAATTGCTCGAAGCTCGAACAAAAAAGACAGGTTGTCGTTTCGAGAAAAAATTCCTTCATGGCGGGCTTTGTGAATTTCGAAGTAATTATCGACGGCGTTGTCGTGGGTACGTTGAAAAACGGAGGTGCCTTAACCGTTCTTATAAGTACCGACGCGCACGCTTTATACGTACGTTTTTCTAACGGACAAAGCGATCTTTTACAGATTACGTCGGGAACGGACGACAAGCGTTACGTCGTTACGCCCGTAATGAAGTTTAGCAGTACTTACATAAAAATCGACGAAGAATAGTTTTTCAAAACACCTTATTTTTTGCGAGCGTTAAACTTGCATTCTTAGTTTTTTAAAATTGCGAGCCCGATATACGTTAGGGTGAAATATTACGATGGGAAAGATTAAAGATTTTATCAACCAAAAATCCCTTCTCGGGGAAATAACGAGATTTTTGCTTGTCGGCGGATTGTCTACGGTTATAGACTTTTTGACGATGGCGATTGTTTTATACTTACACGCGCCCGAAAACTACGACAGTTTTTTGAACGTGTTTTTCGGCGTTAACGAAGACCCTACTTCCTTTGCCGCGCTTTTCGGTACGGGACTTGGGTTTTTAATCGGCGTTTTCGTCAACTACGCAATGTCGATTTTCTTTGTGTTTAACGACAATAACGACGTAAGAACGGTAAAAGGTTTCTTTTTGTTCGCCGCGCTTTCCACGGGCGGGCTTTTGTTGCACGAAGTCGGTATGTGGGGGCTCCACGTAAGATTTAACGTTAACGAATGGATTGTAAAAATCATTATGACCGTCGTCGTTATGATTTACAATTTCATCACGAGAAAACTTTTGCTTTTTAACGGAAAGGGGAAAAATAAACAATGAAGTTAACCTTAGTCGTTCCGTGTTACAACGAGGAAAAAACCGTCGAAAAGTTTTATAGCGAAGTAACGCCCGTTCTTTCTTCCGTGACGAAAGATTACGAGATGATATTCGTAAACGACGGCTCGAAAGACAACACGCTTAATCTAATAAAAACATTAGCGGCGGGCGATAACAAAGTCAAAGTTATAAGTTTTTCAAAAAACTTCGGGCAGCAAGCCGCGATACTTGCCGGGCTTAAAGCGTCGAGCGGCGATGCGGTAATCCCTATCGACTGCGACCTTCAAGACCCCATCGAAGCCATTCCTTTAATGGTGGAAAAATGGCAAAACGGCAACTTGGTCGTTCACGGCAGAAGGCTGTCGCGTGCGGGCGAAACAAAGTTTAAAAAAGCCAGCGCAAAGGCTTTTTATAAGTTTTTAAACAAAGTTTCCGAAACGGAAATCCCCGTCGATACGGGCGACTTTAAACTTTTAGACAGAAAAGTCGTAGATATCGTGTCTTCCCTTAAGGAAAGAAATAAGTATTTAAGAGGGCTTGAAAGTTGGGTTGGGTTTAAGCAGGATTTCGTAGATTTCGAAAGAAAAGAAAGATTCGCGGGGAAAACCAATTATACCCTTAAAAAAATGCTCAAATTGAGCAGCGACGGTATTTTTTCGAATTCCGACTTTCCGATTAAGTTCTTTTTAAAGTTCGGCGTTCTTTTGTCGGCATTGTCTTTTGTCGGGCTTTTGACTTGCGTTTTCTTGCAGATATTTTTAAAAGGCTTTAATCCCGTTTGGTGGATTTTGGGCGCTATCGGGCTTATAGGCGGACTTTTGATGTGTCAAAAGGGCGTTTCGGACGTATATTTGTACCGTGCCTATTGCGACGTTAAAGAGCGTCCCGAATACATTATCGAAGAAACCGTTAACCTCTAATACAAGAAGTCGACGCCTTGCCCGCAAGGGGGAAAACTTCGAGGTATTATATATTCGAAAGTACAAAAACGTGAATTTTTGTAGTAAAACGACAGTTTTACAAAGATTTTTCCGAACGGCTAAAGAATATTGCCTATAGTGTATAATACGGCGCGGTCGGCTTTTACGAAGTCGCTTTAAAAAATCGCACGCACGATATTTATTACAAAGAATTTTACAAGTTTCCGTTTTTTTGCTTTTTCTGCTTGCAAAGGTTGACAAAAATTCGGTTTCGTTGTAACATATAGTTAATTAAAACAAATCATTTGGAGGTATTTTATGAACAAATTATCAGTTAAAGACGTTGACGTAAGAGGCAAAAGATGTCTTACGAGGGTCGACTTTAACGTACCTATGAAAGACGGCGTGATAACAGACGAAAACCGTATTAACGGAGCGCTTCCTACAATCAAGTACCTTGTCGAAAACGGCGCTAAGGTTATACTTTGTTCTCACCTTGGTAAACCCCATAACGTTTTAGACGAAAAGATTAAACTTAACAAAAAAGAAAAAGCTAAGGTAGAGGCTCTTCCCGAGGAAGAAAGAGACGCCGCTACTAACGAATACATCGAAAAGGCTAAAAAAGACCTTGCGAAACTTACGCTTTTACCCGTTGCTAAAAGGCTTCAAGAACTTTTGCCCGACGTAAAAGTTACTTTTGCTACCGATACGGTCGGTAAAGACGCGGAAGCAAAAGTCGCAGCGCTTAAAGAAGGCGAAATCGTTGTTTTGGAAAATACGAGATTTAACGCCGGCGAAGAAAAACGCGACGAGGAATTCTGCCGCAAGCTCGCTTCGTTTGCCGATATTTTCGTAAATGACGCTTTCGGCACGGCGCATCGTTCGCACGCTTCGACTGCGGCTATCGTCGAATACGGATTCGTTAAAACAGCCGTTTGCGGTTTCCTTATCGAAAAGGAACTTTCCGTTATGGCGGACGCGCTCGACAACCCCGTTCATCCTTTCGTTGCCGTTTTGGGCGGTGCGAAAGTTGCGGATAAGTTGAACGTTATCTCCAACCTCTTGGAAAAATGCGATTCTTTAATTATCGGCGGCGGTATGGCGTATACCTTCTTAAAGGCGCAGGGTAAGGAAGTCGGTACGTCCTTAGTCGACGACAGCAAGATAGACTATTGCAACGAAATGATGGCAAAGGCTAAAAACCTCGGCAAAAAACTTTATCTTCCCGTTGACGGCGTTATCGTTAAAAACTTCCCCGACCCCATCGACGCGCCCGTTGAAATTTCAACGGTATCGGTAGACGCTATTCCTTCCGATATGCAAAGCCTCGACATCGGCGAAAATTCGCGTGAACTTTTCGCTTCCGTCATCAAAGACGCGAAAACGATTATTTGGAACGGACCTATGGGCGTTTTCGAAAACCCGACTTTAGCGGCGGGCACTAAAGCAATTGCGGCGGCTATGGCTGAAGCAAACGGCACTACGATAATCGGCGGCGGCGATTCTGCGGCGGCGGTTGCTCAACTCGGCTTTGCGGATAAGATGAGCCATATCTCGACGGGCGGCGGCGCTTCGCTCGAACTTTTCGAGGGCAAAGTTTTACCCGGTATCGCTTGCCTTAACGAAAGACAATAATCTGACTTTATATAAAGAGGTAATATTTTATGAGAAAACCTATCATTGCCGGTAACTGGAAAATGAATAAAACGCCGCAAGAAGGCGTTAAGCTTTGTGAAGAACTTCTTCCTTTGGTAGAAGGCGCCGATTGCGACGTTGTAGTATGCGTACCCGCAACGGATTTATATGCCGTGGGTCAGGTAGTTAAAGGTACCAACGTTCATCTCGGCGCGCAGAACGTTCACTTCGCCGAAAGCGGCGCTTACACGGGTGAGATTTCCGCAGATATGTTAAAAGAACTCGGCGTCGAATACGTCATAATAGGGCACAGCGAACGCCGTCAATACTTCGGAGAAACCGACGAAACCGTTAACAAACGTACTTTAAAGGCTTTGGAAAAAGGTCTTATTCCTATCGTTTGCGTAGGCGAGTCTTTAGAAGAAAGAGAAACCGGCAAGACCGAACAAGTTTTGTATCGTCAAATTACCGAAGGCTTAAAGGGCGTTGAGGATTTAACGAAACTCGTTATCGCTTACGAACCCGTTTGGGCTATCGGCACGGGTAAAACCGCAACCAGCGAACAAGCCAACGAAACCATCGGCTTTATAAGAAAAACTTTAGCCGAAACTTTCTGCCCTAAGTGTGCGGAAAAAGTTCGCATCCAATACGGCGGAAGTATGAAACCGTCTAACGCTAAAGAACTTATGGCTATGGAAGAAATCGACGGCGGTTTGATCGGCGGCGCTTCCTTAAAAGCAGTTGATTTTTCGCAAATCGTTAATTTCAATAAGTAATTTATGTAACATAAAGCCACGACGAACTGATTCTCCGTCGTGGCTTTTAAACTTAAAAAACACCGATAATCGGCTTATAGGGCGACTTTTTGCTGTTTTTTAACAACTATAAGGAGAAAGAAAATGAAAAAGAAACTAGTATCTATAATTTTAATTTTAACCATTGCGGTCGTTTGTTTGCTTTGTTTTAGCGCTTGCAAGAAAAAAGACCCCGACGATACGAATAAGCACGTGCACGAGTATTCTACCGAATGGACGATCGACACTGTCGCAACGTGCGTTTCGGAAGGTTCCAAATCCCACCACTGTCTAATCTGTGGAGATAAAACCGACGTTACCACAATCGACAAAACCGATCATAATTACGTTAACGGCGTTTGCGCGGTTTGTGGAAACCACGAAATAATAGAAGAGGCTACCGACTTAGAATACGAACTAAGCGAAGACGAAACTTATTATATCGTTACGGGGATAGGTGAAGAAACTCGTACAAAATTTAAAATTCCCTCAACTTACAACGATAAGCCTGTAAAAGAAATAGGCGAATATGCTTTTTTCAGTAATGTTGCTACTACTCACTTATTAAAGTGCATAATAATACCCGAAGGCGTAACTACGATAGGCGATTATGCATTTTGTCAGAATACACAAAGTATAACAATTCCCTCTAGCGTAAAGTCGATTGGAAAATTCGCATTTTTCAATTGTTATTATTTAAAAGACGTGCATATAACCGATATTGAAGCTTGGTGTAATATAGAGTTTGTAGGTTTGGAGTCGAATCCGTTAAGTTGTGCGCGAAATTTATATTTAAATAACGAGTTAGTAACCAATTTAGTTATACCCGATACAGTTACAACGATTAAGAATAGAACTTTTAGCGGTGCGGATTGTCTTCAAGGCATAACGCTCTCCGACAATGTAACTTCGATTGGCGATTATGCATTCAGCGGTTGCGGTTTAACAAGCATAACAATTTCCGACAGCGTTACTTTTATTGGTGATTCTGCGTTTAGTGGTTGTTATAGACTTGTCGAAGTAATAAACAAAAGCAGTTTAAATATAACCAAGGGTAGTGAAGATAACGGTTACGTAGCATATTATGCTTTAAACGTGAAAGCCGAAGGGACAAGCGATATTAAAAACGTTAACGATTATTTGTTCTATACATACGATAACGTTAATTATCTTTTAGGCTACGTAGGCGATGATGATAAATTAGTTTTACCAAATAATTACAGAACTGCAAACTATGCGATATATAAGTATGCTTTCGCTTATTATAGAAGATTAACGAGTGTAAAAATCCCCGACGGCGTAACTTCGATTGGTGTGGGTGCGTTCTATGATTGCGAAAATCTAACAAGCGTAACCCTCCCCGACAGTATCACCGCGATTGAAGCAAGCACTTTCTCTCAATGTGCTAGCTTGCCAAGCATAATAATTCCCGACAGCGTAACTTCGATTGGTTATAGTGCGTTCTATGCTTGCAGAAATCTGACAAGTGTAACGCTTGGTAAAAGTGTAACTACGATTGGAAACACTACTTTTCCGTTCGGCGATTCTTCGGTGTTTTTCGGGTGCAGCAAACTTGTCGAGGTAATAAATAGAAGTGGTTTAGATATAACCGAAGGTAGTAAAGATAACGGTTACGTAGCATATTATGCTTTAAACGTAAAAACAGAAGGTATGAGCGATATAGTAAACGTTAACGATTACTTGTTCTATACATATGATAACGTTAATTATCTTCTGGGCTATATAGGAAATGGCAGTGAATTAGTTTTACCCGAAAATTATAAGGGTGAAAAGTATGAAATATACCAATATGCATTTGTTGAAAACAGAGATTTAATTAAGGTAACGATTCCAAATTCCGTAACTAAGATTAATGGGTCTGCTTTCGTGTATTGCGAATTTCTTCAAAATGTAACAATTGGCAACGGTATAACTACTATTGACATTTTTGCATTCCAGTTTTGTTACAATCTAAAAGACGTATATATAACCGACATGGAAGATTGGTGCAATATAGACTTTGCGGGGGCATATACAAATCCGTTAGCGTACGCCGGAAACTTATATTTAAATAGCGAATTAGTAACTGATTTGGTTATACCCGATACGGTTGCTACGATTAAGGATAGGGCTTTTGTCGGCGCGACTTGTTTAACAAGCGTAACAATTCCCGACAGCGTAACTTCTATTGGCTCTTCTGTATTCGAACATTGTAGCGGTTTAACAAGTATAGCAATTCCGAACAGCGTTACCTCAATTGGTGATTATGCGTTCTATGGTTGTAGTAGTTTATCAAGAATTGATTATAACGGAACAAAAGAACAATGGAACGCTATAAGTAAAGGCACTGATTGGAAAGGCAACACCGGAAATTTTACCGTTTATTGTACGGACGGTGAAATTAGTAAAAGCGATGCTTAGCAATAATTAGTAGTTATTGATTTTTCGCAAATCGTTAATTACAATAAGTAATTTATGCAACATAAAGCCACGACGAACTGATTTCCGTCGTGGCTTTTAAACTTCAAAAATGCCGATAATTGGCTTATAGCGGGACTTTTTTTAAAAATTATCTCGGTTTGCTTGTGCTGTCGCGTGAAGACGCGGAAACGGAAACGTCGATAAAATAAGAACTCAGGGGGATTTTTTTATAGTCTTCATAATACTTGTTATAATACTTATAAGTTAGATTTCTTATATTGAAAAGGTCGATATCGCTGTTTAAAGTTCTTTCGGCTAAACCGTAAAGCACCGTTTCGCACTGTTTTTTCAGTGCGTCAAGAAATTCTTCCGGGACGGTTGCGCGCCACCCCAAAGCGTTATCTTCGCCGTAATCTGTGTTACCGTCGGCGATTCTGACCGTTAAACCGAGGTTTAGTTTCAACGTGGGTCTTTTTTTATATTCGACTTTGACTTTTCTCGTGTTATAAAAAACCTCGAGCGTCGCGCACTTTCCTTCGGATTCTACTGAAACAAGAATGCTTTGCGCAGGCACATACAAAAGATTATAGGCTATCGTTTCTTTTTCCGATAAGATATCGACTATCTTTCCGCCTTTGAAAATCGCGGTTTTTCCCGCGTCGAAGATTGCGGAAGGGGATTTTTCTTCGCCGCCTTTCTCGCTACCCGAATCGCTACTTTTCTCGGATTTATTCCCGTCCTCTTTTAAGGCGAACGTTTCAAAAAGCCCCCCTATAAGCCCGTTATTCGCAGTTTTATCATTAAAAGAATTAACGGAAGTCGTTGCCGCGCTCGAATCTTCCTCGCCTTTGGCGTCACCCTCGATAGCGGAAATATACGGCATATAACCGCATTCGCTTCTACCGTGGGTGGACTCTGAAAACTTTTTAATGTCGGTGTCCAATATACGTGACGACGTAATGCCGTTTTCTATAAGAACTTTTTGTATTGCAAACGATGAAATCGCGTCGAGCGGGGTAGGGGTAGTCAAAAACTTTTTTGCGGTGTCGTCGCACACGGCAAGGAGTGCCGAGTTTTGAAAATGTTCCGAAGACAGAATGTGATTGCATATTTGCGTTATATTGTCGTAGGCTAATTCTTTACCGAAAACTATAAAGTTACAAAAGGACAATTTAGGAAACCACCCCGAGCGTGCCGAAAGCCTTTCGATTGCGTCCATTACGGTTTTTCCTTTTGCCGAAATAAGTGTATCCGTGTTATCGAGCGCTTTTTCCGTCGAATGCGGAACGCCTATCTGAGCGGTTATTTCGATACCGTCTTCAGCCTTATCTATTCCGAGTGCCACTATTATAGCGGTCTTTTCCACGTCGATAAGCGAAAAGTCGTTAAAAAAGTAACCTACGGATAAAATAAGCGTTATTATTATGACTAATTTATGTTTTGTTCGGGTTTTCATTTTTACTTACCTTTGGCACGAGTAGTAATAAAAAAGGCACTACGTAGCCGAAAATTATGAACACATAACTAAAATATTCCGTTATTACCGCTAAAACGGCGAAAAGTTTTCCCGTAAACAGCACCGTAAAAACCGCAAGCGACAAATTTACCGCTATTGCCGAAAAGAGTGCTTTTTGTAAACCGAAAGCCCTTTCGAAACACTTCGTTGCCAAAAAAATCGGAAGCATTATCGCAAAGACTTGGGAAAACATCAATATAAAAATGGCAATGTAGTCGAACCTTGCGGAATTTGTTATCGCTAAACTGTAAATAGTTAACTCGGGCGTGGCGAAAAAGCGCGTTTTTGCAATGGAAGTAAACGAGGAATAAAAGGTGATCATAAAAAATATAATTATCGCCGCAGCTAAAGAATAACTTCCGATTATTTTTGCACGAAACATTTTTTCTTTTTTAAAGTGCCCCATAAAAAGCAACATATATATGCTGTCAGAATACCATATAACCGACCTAAAACTGCCGATAACGGGCTTATAGGTCGGTTTTTGTATGATTGGCAATATGTTTGAAAAGTCTGCTTTCGGTAAACTTAAGAAAAAAACCGTCAAAAAACCCGCGCCCGTTAGCCAAATACACGCGTCGGCGCACCTGCCGATTATTTTTAAACCTTTTAACGAAAGATAAAAGGACACAAGAAAAAACGGTAAAAAAATCAATATCGACGGGGAGATTTCGTACAAAGTGTTGTGGACGTAGTCTTGCTGTTCCAAAAGAGGTACCACCGCCTTTATCATAAAATAAATTCCGTAAAAAAAGTAGATGACTTTTGCCGCTTTATTTGAAAAATTCCTTTCCAAAATGTAATAAAGCGTGCTGTTGTCGTGCTTCTCCGCGAGCCGAAGAATCGCAAATAAAACAAGAATATCGCACGAAAAACTTAAAAGTGCGGAAACCCACAAAGTTTCCTCGCAAAAGCCTGCGAGTACCGACGGCAAAAGCGCTATTTTCGTTACGGGCATAAAAGCGAGAAATATATAGCAAATTTGTCTAAGTTTTAATTTGTTTCGTTCGTTAAGACTCGTCATTTTTTCTTCTCACCTTGTTTTTAGGCTTTATGGAAAGAGGCCTTTTTGTCATCGACGTAAGATTTGTCATAAGCAGCGTGTCTTTTAAATCTTCTCGTTTCATAGGCGCGAACGGCGCTAACACCGGCACGTCGAAGTTTTCAAGCGACACCAGATAAATAAACAAAAAGCAAGTTAAAAGCACTAACCCGTATCCGCCTATAGAACCGCCTACAGCCAAATATAAAAGTCTTAAAAAGGACATCGAGTCGACAAGTTCGGGTACCGTGTATAGGCAAATGCCGGAAAGCGCCAGTATCATTATCGTAGGCGTTGAAACAATGCCTGCTTTTACCGCCGTGTCGCCCAAGACGAGTGCGCCTACTACCGACAGCGCCATGCCGACGTATTTAGGCATTCTTACGCTTGCTTCGTTAAGTATTTCGAAAATAAGAAGGGTAAAAAACATTTCGAAACTCGGCGAAAGCGGAATACCTTTAATGCTGTTTACGATTGTCAAAAGAAAATTCAGCGGTATTATTTGCAAATGAAAAAGTTGCGCCGCAACAAAGACCGACGGCAAAATAAGCGCTAAGACAATGGAAATAAATCTTAAAACCCTTTGCATGTTTGCGCGGTAATGGTTTTGAAAGTAGTCCTCGCTCGACTGAAAATCTTCTATCAAAAGATAGGGCACGGTTATCGCTATGGGCGATCCGTCAACCAAAATGCCAACTCTTCCCTCGAGTATTTTTGCGGTAAGTATATCGGGTTTTTCAGTGTTTCCGACTTGTTTTATTAAGGAAACTTTATGGTCGACGATGGATTTAGCCACGTACGAACTGTCGGTTACGCCGTCGATATCGATGCTTTTTATTCTTTTTATGACGGAATTTACTATGCCGTCGTCTGCAATGCTTTTTATATACACGACGGAAACGTCGGTTTTCGTGTATCTGCCGACTTGTAGTTGAGTTATAACAAGGTCGCTCGATTTAATTCTTCTTCGCATAAGCCCTACGTTGGTTTTTATGTTTTCGGTAAACCCTTCACGCGGGCCTTTTACGACGGAAGCGGTAGGGGGCTCGGATATGGCGCGCGAAGTATACTTTAAAAGGTCGATTTTAATAGCTTTCGTTTCGCCGTCCAAAAACAAAAGACAGTTTCCTTTCGCAAGATTAATAGCGGCGGCTTTCTTATCGTCGATTATTTCCGCTTGCGGGCTGAAGATGGACTTACAGATTAATTCGGCGGAAATTTTACCGTCGTAATTAGATAAAGGATCTATAACAAGTCTTCCCAAGCTTTCTTTGTCGGTTACCGAATCTATATAAACGATAAGCCCGTCGATGTTTTTAAGCATAAACTTAAAAAACGTTACGTCGGAAGACGGAAACTTTTCCCGTAAAAATTTTTCGTTGTCGGCTACGTTTTTGGAAAAACCCATACCCATATTGTGTTTTTTTAATATTTTTTTATGCAAAAAGTGTCATAATGCTCTTGACGAATCGAAAAACCGTGTTACAATAAGTTCGACGCTTGGTAAAAATATATTCGGGAGGATAGAAAAATGAAATGTTTCTTGTATAAGTTCAAAAACGGTTTTCGAAAAAGACTGGAAACAAAACGCAAATACGGATAAGCTCGTTTTTTCCGACTCTCAAAAGGTGGTTTTAAGTGCAGGAAGTAAGCATACTAAATCTTATTAAAAACGCAAGCGCCGAAATCGTCGTGGCGGCGGCAATATCGTGTGTCGTAACACTCGGATACAGTACTTCTCATAAGCTTTCTTCAAAAAAATTTTTTATATTATCATTTATAATCGGAACTGCCGGTTGCTTTATGCTGTCGATGATTTTAAGCGGGTTAAAAATTAGCGCTTTAACCGTTAAAAACGCCGTGTCAAGCGGTACTTTGTCGGTGACCATAAACGCTTTTATCAAGCGTTTTGCCTTTTTGGACGGCGACGGTATCAAAACTTCGCTCGAACAACTTTTGTCAAGCATTATACTGTCCGATAAACTTGACGAGGTCGTAGAGGAAATAATTTTGAAACTTAACGCCGAAAAAGAAGAGGTTACCGAAGCCGAACTAAAGTCGATACTTAAAGATAATACGACTTTACAGGAAGAGGATAAACTCGACGCGGTGTGCAAACTTGTTATGGCGGCACTTGAAAAACACGAAAAAACTAAATAGAAAATACGGCAACTATCGGGCTTTTTCCCTTTAGATTGCCGTGTTTTTTATTGCTTTTTTGTGTTTAGGTTAACGAAAATATACAGCGTATAAATTTCGGTGCGCCATTTTGTTGATATTTATATTTGTTTGTGGTAAAATATCGGTAAAGCAAAAACCAAAGTTAGATTAGTCGGTAATAATTATGATTTACGATAATATTTTGTTTGATTTATACGGCACGCTTGCGGATATAAGAACGGACGAAACCATGCCTTTTTTGTGGCGGGTTTTGGCGGATAAGTATAAGCGTAGCGGCGCCGTTTATACGCCTTTAGAACTTCAAAAGTCCTTCTATAAGTCGATTAACGCCCTAATTGAGGGCAAGGACGAGTTTTTTGAGGTTGATATTAAAAAGACTTTTGAAGCCCTTTATAAAGATAAAAACGCAGAAGTTTCAAAAGAGGTGATTTTAGATACCGCAAAAGAGTTCAGAAAAGCCTCGACGATATTTTTGAATTTATACGACGGCGTGTACGAAGGACTCGAAACCCTTAAAAAAGCGGGTAAAAAGATATATCTTCTTTCAAACGCGCAAAAGTGTTTCACTTTACCCGAACTCGAAAGTTTAGGTATAGTTAAATATTTCGACGATATTTTTATATCGTCCGACTACGGAGTGAAAAAGCCGAGTCCCGAGTTTTTCAAGATTCCGTTTAACAAGTACGGACTAAAAAAAGAAAAGTCGATAATGGTCGGCAACGACGGCGTTTGCGATATTTTGGGTGCGCAATCTTTCGGTATCGATTCGATGTACGTTAAAACCGAAATATCCCCGAAAGAAGACCTTCCTAATGCGACGTACGTGTTTGCAAAACACGATTTTGCGAACATGGTTAAAATATTGCTTGTGTAAAAATTGCCGATAACGGGCTTATAGCCCTACTTTTTACAATAATTAATCAAAAATAAAACCCTTTTGCGTGCATTGTTATATGCAAGCAAAAGGGCTTTTTAGGTTGAGTTTTTTATAAATGCGGCGCTACTATTTACCGGTAGAACCGAAGCCGCCTAAGCCTCTTTCGGTATCGGATAAAGTTTCCGATGCGGTAAAAGTTGCTTTATAGTATTCCGTAAAGACAATTTGAGCGATTCTGTCGCCTAATGATACTGTCTCGGCGGTGTCACCGTGGTTGTGAAGGGCGACTAAAACTTCGCCTCGATAGTCACTGTCGATAACGCCGACTTTATTTGCGGGCGCCAAATTCTTTTTGGTAGCCAAACCGCTTCTTGCATAGATAAGCCCGACGTAGCCTTCGGGAATTTCGATGGATATTCCGGTTTTAATCGTAACGGTTTCGTGCGGGGGGACAGTAGTTTCGTTTTGAGCGGAATATAAATCGGCGCCGGCGGCGAAAACCGACCCATAGGCGGGTATTTGGGCTAAATCGGACAGTTTTTTAATCTTTACGGTTAAGTTTTTTATCATAATTTTTACCATTTCGTTTTGTTAGATTATAGCAGTTTTTTGGTTTTTCTGTCAACGTTTTAAAGGCGCAAAGTAAAAGTATAAAAAAATTTTACGAAACCTATTGAAATCTTAATAAACATATGATAAAATATATATGTCAAAGCGAAGATGAGTTTTTCTTTGCGGCGGCGAAAAATAAAACGTAAGGGGCTATATATGCAAAACAAATTGTCACAAGGCAGGCTTTTGGACGAAAACGGTAATTTAGTCGAAGCGGGGTACGCGTTCGATCTTGTTAAAGATTATTCGAGGGCGGACGTTAAAGCGAGCAAGTTACGTTTAAAGGAATGGGATTACTACATAATAACGGACGGAAAAAAGGCGGTTGCGCTTACCATTGACGACAACGGGTATATGTCGCTCGCGTCGGTAAGTTATCTCGATTTTCAAAAGCCGTCCTACATAACGAAAAGCGTAATGGGCTTTTTGCCGCTCGGCAAAATCGGAATGCCTTCGAGTTTTAAAGAGGGCAATGCGGTTTTCGACGGAAAAAAAGTTAAGGGCAGTTTTTTAAAGCAAACGGGCAAGCGAATTTTAAAGTTTTATTATCCTAAATTCGACGGCGAAAAAGATTTTTCGTGCGAATTTACTCTTACCGACGAGCCTAAAGAAAAAATGGTCATAGCAACGCCGTTTCATAAGCCGAAACACTTTTATTACAATGCGAAAATAAATTGCATGAGGGCGGAAGGCTATGCAAAAATAGGCGATAAAACCTTGGGGTTTTCTAAAGAAGATTCTTTAGCGACGCTCGATTGGGGGCGCGGAGTGTGGACGTATAAAAACGAGTGGTATTGGGGAAGCATGCAGTGCTACTTAGACGACGGAACTCGTTTCGGCTGGAATATAGGTTACGGCTTCGGCGATACCTCGAAAGCCTCCGAAAACATGCTGTTTACCGAGGATAAAGCGCATAAACTCGATAAAGTTGTGTTCGATATTCCGAAAACAAGCGACGGCAAAGGCTTCGATTATAGCGCCGACTGGAATTTTTATTCTAACGACGGTAGGTTTAAAATGCACTTTAAACCGATTATCGATAGGTACGACTACACAAACGCCTTGGTGTTATCGAGCTTACAGCACCAAGTTTTCGGCGTGTTTTCGGGCGAGGCGGTTTTGGACGACGGCACGATTATTTATATAAAAGACAAAATAGGCTTTGCCGAACACGTCAAAAATAAGTGGTAACGAATCTTTTTATATGAATTTATGTTAACGCCGTTACTAAAAACCATAGCAAACATTGCTATATAAAACCGATTTAGCCCGTTATAGTAAGGGTAAACTTTCCGTGGTAAGGAATATGCCTGTTAGAGGCAGAGGGCGTCGGCTTGAATTAAAGCAGTCAAGACAGAAAAATTTTTATATGATTTTTTAGAAGACGGATTTGCCGTCTATACCAACCGAAAAGTACTATATAAAACAAAAGCGCACCGCGTGGTAAAATTGCCACGCGGTGCGCTAATTTATTTGGCAAAATAATTTTGCCACGCGGTGCGCTAATTTGTTTACCTAAAAACATTGCCACGCACGTCCAAAGGATGTAAAAAACCCGCCTATAGGTCGATTATCGGCTATTGGCGGGTGATTTGTGTTTGCTTTGATATGTTTAAATCATTGTTTTAATTTTAAGAAGCCTTTTTCAAACGCGTCGTAAATAAAAAGTTTTTCGCCGACGGAAAAGGCGACTTTTATATGTTTGCGCGCGGTGTCGATATTGACGATTATTCCTTCGCCGAATTTTTTATGTATTACTACCGTGCCTACGTCAACATCCGATAAATCATAGTTTTCCGAAAGAGTCTCCTTTGTTTTTTGTACGTCAGATGAAGTGTCCGCCGTAGAAAGGTTCGTTCTTTCGGACGGTTTTTGCATTTTAGTTAAAACGACCTTATCCTCTTGATTTTCGAACGTTTTATTCGAAAAGTTAGAGTCCTTCTTTTTAAGTTCCATTGTCGATTGCTGGTTATAGAATAATTTTCGATATTCTTCCTTGCGAATAACGGTATCCCAACCGCCGATTTCGTTCGATATGTTTTTTTCGATGCCCGTATAGGTTAGCGAGGAGTCCTCATACCGTTTAAACTTGAAAATAGCGTCGTTCATAAGGCTTGCGTTAAACACGCCGATAGAACAAAGTAGGTTAAAATCATTAACGTTTAAGCCCGTAACTTTTTTAAAAAGTCCCGGTTCTAACTGGGTGATGACATCCTTTAAAGAGCGTTCGCGATAATCGGTAAGATACATAAACACGGGTACGCGCGTTGCAAACTTGATAAGTTTTTCCTGAATTTGTTTACGCATAGACTTGTATTCTTTTTCCTCTTGCGAAAGTTCTTTTTTCTCTTTATCCGTAAGTTTTCCGTCGTTTTCCTTTTTTACTTTTTTAACTGCTTCCGACTTATTGATAATCGTTGCAATATCTTTGTTAAGGGAGCGGAAGCCCTCTATGCGCATAAGTGCGTCAAGGGCGTCTTTATTTGCAAGTAACCGCCCCAAAGTGTCGTTATCGACATTGACTAAAAGAGCGGATTCCCAACGCTTTGCTAAGAGCGTCGCACTCGTTCCCGCCATAGCGATATCCAAAATATCCTGAGCGTTTACTTGCTTCATCGTACTGCCGTCGTACGCCAAAACGGGCAAGAAATGAATAAAGTCGGCGACTTTTTTTTCGGGATTAGATTCCTCGACGTTAAGCCTACAAGAATAGTCGGAAATTTGTCTTAACGCTCTATCCAAAGCGAAATCGAACACGTAACACTCTTGCTTCATAATTTGCTTGTTGCCGAAATCGTCTGTAAACTCCCAAGGTGATTGAGCCCTAAAAGCCGTTTGAAAATAGGTTTCGGGTGATTTTAGATTGCGAAGCATAAAGACGCCCGTCCAAGGCTTTATCGTAACGCCCGTGGTAAGTTTGCCGCAAGATAAAGTAATCGTTTTTGTTTCGAGCGGGTTTTGCATGGAACTTTTAACGGGATAAAGCGCATTTAAACCGATGCCCGCACCTGCGCCTGCGCACACATTGATTTTGTAATCGTGATAAAAAGCGTTTTGCTTTTGTTTAATTAGGTTTGCCATTGCAAAGCAGCTTGCAACGTCGGGCAAAAACCATAATGTATGCGATAAAACGTTTAATAATCTCGTGTCCGAAAAGGGCATAGGCGGACGCTTGTCCTGTCCCAATTTTAAATCGTCGATACTCGAGGGTAGGTAGGAGCCTCGTATTAAGTCGAGCCATTTTTGCACTTCGTTTTCGTAAATAAATTTTGCATCCGTTCCACTGCCTTTTGCGGAAAAGAAAAGGTTTAAATCGAACTCGTCAAACTCTCCGCCTGCAGCAATTTGTCGAATGCTTTCGGGTATGCGATAGGTCAGCATAACCATACGAGGCAAAGATAAATACGGATTGTTAGATCCTATCCAGTTTTCTTTTGCAGATTGCTCGTCGGAATACGTCCAGTTATAGATTTGGTCTTCGATAAATTCGCCGCTGTTTATTGCTCTAAACGGCGTACCGGACAAAAATAAGTAATACGATGTCGTGATAGGTAAAAACGTTTCGTTATAAGCGTTGTCGGCTTCGTTCTCCTTATATTTTTCCGAATCGAAGTCGGCGTTTTCCTCCTCGTCGGGGTTGTCGAACAACTTTTTAGCATTGTCGCGCCAAGCCCCGAAGTGGTATTCGTCAAAAATAACCAAATCCCAATTCGTAGTGTGGATAAATTCGTTTTTGGCTTTGATACCGCCGTTTTCGTTTGTACCGAGTAAGTCTTGAAAAGAACCGAAAACCACAACGGGGCGGCTTTTATCCGCACTTTCAAACTGCTTATCGATATTGACTTTGCTACTATGGGCGTCTTTATTCGAAACAAACTGCCAGCCCTCGAAATCGACGTGCGTTAACAAATCTTCCCGCCAAGAAGATTCGACGGCGGGCTTAAACGTAAGCACTAAAACCCGTTTAAGTCCCATTTTACGCGCTAATTGATAGCTTGCAAAAGTTTTGCCGAATCGCATTTTCGCATTCCATAAAAATTTAGGGGCTTTTTTAGGTTCGTCTTTTTTTGATTTTTCGAAAAAATCAATCGTTTTTTGAACGGCAATAGTTTGTTCGGGGCGCATTTTGAAAGTAGCGGTACGGTTTTCTTCGGAAAAGATACCGTCGCGCACTTCCAAAATAGCAGACTCAACGTCGCGTACACTACACTTATACCACTCGTTTCTATCCTCGCCTTGATTAAGTTGCAAAAAACCTTTGCGGCGTAAAACGGCGTGAACGTCATGGTCGGTAAAACACGTTCCGTCGGAGCGTATTGCCGATTCCTTTAAAAGGATTTTATACGGAACGCCGCTTGTATGTAACTGTTCTTTTATACGCACTTCTGCCGTGCGTGTCGTATAACCGATTTTTATATAACCTTTATGTGATTCGACCCCGATAAGCGCGCACGCATAAATCGTCGGCGTAACTTTAGGTCTTGTAATAAAAAATTCTTGCGGCATAAGTCGGTTGCTCCAAATTGTAAAAATAAATTTAAATTGCTTGTATTAAAAGAGAAAATTTGATATAATTCTATTTAAGAGGTATTACAAATGAAAAATTCGAAGGCAAAATCTACCAATGCTTTAATGAAACATCTTCGTGATAAGGGTGTTGATATAGCTGGTTCAAAAAACAAACGTGATCTACAAAATATAGGCTATTACCATGGATATAAAGGATATCGTTTTTATCAATATGCAAATAATCCAATACCCTTTGGCAAATTTTCAGAATTGAAAGCTGTTTATGATTTTGATATGAAGTTAAAGGCTTGGTTTTATCCGAATATTAAGTTAAATTTTCTTAAAGCATGGATCTAATTTTAAAAATTTTTAAAAATGTATAAGAAAGTTTGTAAAAAGGATTGATTTTTTATACCAAAAGGAATATAATATTAACGAATAGAGGTGGACATTTGAATTTGATTATTCGGATTACACTTGGAGAAGCGGATACGTCCGCTTCTCTTTTTTTTACTCCATAGGTTTTATCATAGATTCGATAAAGTTAATTTCTTCTTGTGTTAAATTATATTTTGCATACAATTCTTCGTCTGTCCACGGTTTTGAAAAATCTTGTATGGGAACATAATGATATACTTGCTTGGTGGCGTGCTGTGTTTGTTTGCGTATACCGACCAAACAACGGAAAAACTTTGTTTTTAAGTAAGACATAGCATTGTCCGCTTCTATACGTGTGTCGAAAACTCCTATTTCAAGGAAAGTTTCTGTGCATAACTCTCCTGGCGTAGCCAGGACTGGCGTAGCCAGGACTGGCGTAGCCGGTCCTTCACCTATTTCACCGCAACCGTAACTGTTTGTTATAAATAACTTGTATTTATCGATACCGTCTTTTTTCGGCAAAGGATAATTTTTCGGGATATACTTTACAACTCTTTTTAGTGCGGCAAGTCCTAAAATACTATATCCGCCTTCGATAGGGGTATCGCTTATGGGCGGTAAGCCGAATTTTGCCGGATTGACAAAAAAGTCGCTCGCCAATCCGTATGGTTTTCTTGAAGAAACGATAGTTTCAAAAGAGTCCGCGTTACGCCTCCAAACTTTATTTTTAATCGATACAAGTTCCGGATAACGTATAAAAATATCGTCGTTGTTTTCAACTAAATAGCGCTCGGAAAACGAAACGCCGTTATTGTCGTGTCTATAAATTTCGCACGTTTTTTCTCTATCGCGTTCCCATAAAAAATAGCAAATGCCGCCTTTAATATCGACGCCCGTAAAGCAATCTTCCGAGTTTGCAAAATCGTGTAATACGGTAAAATGTTTATCGTGAATGGTTTCTTTGCGAAAATCGTCCAATCCTTTTCCGCCCGTCATCCACCTTGCCGGGATAATCATAGTTAAATAACGCGGTTTTAACTTTTTTGCCGATTCAACGAACTTTTGATAAATCGGCTTAGCGCTTGCCTGTGCGCCTCCGTCGGAAAGTTGATACGGGGGATTAGAGATGATAACGTCGAACTTCATATTAAATAACTTCTCCAAATTGTCGGTGTGGATGAATTCGTAAGCGTGGGTTTCCAAATCGTCGGTGCGCTCGTACTGCGTTTGATTTGCCCCGCAATAAATGCATCTTCCGTTAACCCAAGCGTGGGGGATGCGTTTAAAGCGGATATTGCCTTCGGCGGTATCGAATTTAGAAACGGAAAAATCGCTGTTAGGGTATTTACTGCAATAAACTCCGCGGCGGGATAATAAACTTGTAAGTTCGGTTATCGCAATGCCGAAAAGTTGTTTGTGGAAAATATGGTCGATACGCTCTTGCAAATCGGGAAACTGCGGTTCGAGCCCTTGAATTAAACGCTTTGCGATTTCTCTTAAAAACATGCCCGTTTTTGTTGCGGGGTCTAAAAAAGTTGTGTCGGGATTTTTAAAAAGTTCTTGCGGTAGCATATCGAGCATTTTGTTTACGATTTCGGGCGGCGTAAAAACCTCGTCGCTACTAAGGTTTGCAAGGCACGATAAAACGTCGGGGTTGTAAACTTTATTAAATAAATTATCACTCATTTTCTTGAACTCTCCTATAATGAACGGGCGAAAATTCCTTTACGGGGCGGGGGATTGTTTCTTTGGTTATAGGGTCTATCATCCAATATTCCGATCCGTCTGCCGAGTCGCCGAAAATAGAAAGTTGGGTGTCGTACATACTCGAATCCTCGTTTTCTTTTAGCAATACGTCGAAACGAAAATCGCGTCTTTTGATTTGTGTGTCCGAAACAAATGCCCATTCGGAAAAGATAATAGGCTTTTGCGTGTCTACTGCGTTTTCGTCAACGCATTTAAGCGTTAAGGCGTTTCCGCAAACGATGTTTTTGGAGAGAATAAATTTAGCGGCGTCACGTGTTTGGTCGTTACAATCTTTTTTGCAAACGGCGCTGTATTCTTTATCCCAAATTTTAAAAAGTCTTTCTCTGCAAGCAATTACGTTATCAATTAAAATATCCACGCCGTAAACGCTCGAAAGCGCAAGCACGGCGTTTTTTTCGTAATCGAGCGTAGATTTTTTATATTTGCGTTTAACGACTTCGAGTTTCCTTGTAAGTATTTCGGCTAAAAAATTACCGTCACCGCAAGCGGGTTCTAGAAAACGGCTGTCGATACGCTCGGTTTCGTCTTTTACAAGGTCGCACATTGCTTTTACTTCACGTTCGTTTGTAAAAACTTCGCCGTGGTCTTTGACGCGCTGTTTTGATTTTGTCTGTGATTTTTCCATTTAGAAGTATTCTTTTTCCATATTTAGTCTTATACATATAATATTATAGCGTTTTAAGACTGATAAAGCAACTTTAAAAGACTAATAATTTACAAATAAATGTATTATTATATTCTTATAAGACTAATAAAGGGTGTAATAATGAATATCGGCGATAGGATTAAAACTTTGCGAGAGAAAAGCGGATACACACAAAATGCGCTTGCTGAAAAGGCTAGCGTCTCACAAACACATTTACGGCGTGTCGAACTCGGACAAGCGGATATTACGGTTGGGCATTTACAACTTGTTTGTGATGCGTTGGAAATTTCCGTTAAGGATTTTTTCAATTTTAACGACGAAGCTGAAGAATTATCCGTTGCGCTGTCTAATCTTTCTCCAAAACAAAAGAAGCTTTTAATCGACTTTTTAAAAAGCCTTTAATCATAAAAAACATAAAGCGTGAATCGATTTATT
>CAYNLN010000013.1:28095-34924 GCA_964398065.1 uncultured Christensenella sp.
CGACTTTTTAAAAAGCCTTTAATCATAAAAAACATAAAGCGTGAATCGATTTATTTCGAAAAAAGCAGTTCGGGGCGAACTGCTTTTTATACTTATATGGGATTTTATCTAAAAGGGCGGTAAAGGTTAAGTCTAAAACCTTTTACTTTTTTATTAAAAACACGGTGTTTTTGGGTTGCAATATGGCAAAAATAGGTATATAATATATTTAGAAAAAATTTATTCATAGGTGATGATTATGAAACAAAGACCCGTATGTTTAATTATTATGGACGGTTACGGAATACGCGAAAGTAAAGAGGGCAATGCAATAAAAATTGCCGATAACGGTACTATAGACAGACTTTTTAACGAATATCCTTCTACGATGCTCGGCGCAAGCGGTTTATCCGTGGGGCTCCCGGACGGGCAAATGGGCAATAGCGAAGTAGGGCACCTTAACATCGGTGCGGGAAGAATCGTTTACCAAGAACTTACGAGAATCACCAAGTCCATCGGCGACGGGGACTTTTTCGAGAACGAAGAACTTTTAGCGGCGATAGCTAACGCTAAAGATAATAACAAAGCCTTACATCTTTACGGGCTTTTATCCGACGGCGGCGTTCACAGCCACAACACCCATCTTTACGCCCTTATTAAGCTTGCTAAAAAATCGGGCGTTAAAGAGCTTTACGTTCACTGCTTTTTGGACGGCAGAGACGTTTCGCCAACGAGCGGCGCGTCGTTTGTTTCGGAACTTCAAAAAGTTCTCGATACGGAAGGCATCGGCAAAATCGCCACGGTTTCCGGAAGATATTACGCAATGGACAGGGACAACCGTTGGGACAGGGTCGAAAAGGCTTACGACGCTTTGACCATCGGTAACGGCGTAAAAACAGACAATGCGGTTAAAGCCGTCGAACAAAGTTACAAGGACGGCGTAACCGACGAGTTCGTCGTGCCGACCAACGTTTACGAAAACGGCGAGCCTATAGGGCTTATTAAAGAAGGCGACTCGATTATTTTTTACGATTTCCGCCCCGACCGCGCAAGGGAAATCACGCGTGCTTTTTCCGAAAAGGAATTCGACGGATTCCAAAGAAAGACGGGCTTTTTAAACCCGTATTACGTATGCTTTACCCGCTATGACGCAACGTTTACCAACGTTCACATTGCGTTCAAGCCCGTTAAGCTTACCAATACTTTGGGCGAATATCTTTCCTCGAAGGGCTACACTCAATTAAGAATCGCCGAAACCGAAAAGTACGCGCACGTAACTTTCTTCTTTAACGGCGGTGTGGAAGCGCCTAATAAAAACGAATTAAGAGACCTTATTCCTTCACCCAAGGTCGCAACTTACGACTTAAAGCCCGATATGAGCGCGAACGAAGTTACCGATAAGGTTTTGGAGGAAATCGCTTCCGATAAGTTCGACGTTATTATTTTGAACTTCGCAAACTGCGATATGGTCGGACATACGGGCGTTTTGCAGGCGGCTGTCGACGCTGTTAACACCGTCGAAAATTGCGTTATGAAGGTTGTTTCGGCAATAAAGAGTAAGGGCGGCGCCGCGCTAATCACGGCAGACCACGGCAATGCCGATATGATGATTGCGGACGACGGCGAGCCTTTTACCGCGCATACCACAAACCCCGTTCCGTTTATACTCGTTTCGGACGAGTATAAGAACGCTAATTTGCGCGACGGCGGCATTTTGGCAGATATAGCGCCTACGCTTCTCGAGGTTTTAGGAGAGGAAATACCTTCCGAAATGACCGGTAAGTCGCTTATCGAATAATAAATATTCGCTAAAAAACAATTTTGCGCGCTAAAATACGTTTTTTTTGCTAAAAACGCTTGTAAAAACAGTTAATGTGTGTTATAATTGTTTAGCATTTTGAAAATACTATTACGGAGATATATCATGTCAGCAAATTTATTGGCAACCAATTTATACGCTTTATATAAAGGCCTTTCAATAGGTTTCATAGTCGGCGCTTTGTTATGTGCTATTTTTGTAATCGTCGTTGTTTTAATTCAACCCGGTAACTCCAACGGCATCAGCGCGCTCGGCTCCAACGCTGAAACTTTTTACAACAAAGACAAGGGCAAAACCCTTGAAAGCAAATTAAGAAAGCTTACCTACATAAGCCTCGTCGTTATGGCTGTGTTTATGATCGGTTTCTTTGTAATTCAGCTTGACGGTGTTATTTTATAACGGAATGTTGAAACGGCTACTTAACGGTGGCCGTTTTTTGTATGGTTTTTACTAAAGTTTTTCCGCAAAAACTTTTTAGAAATATGTATGTCACTCGAATCACGCATTACAAAAAAGTTTAGAGACGGCACGTTTAAGGATATAGGGTTTTCCGAACTTTGTAAAAACGTCGGCGCCGTTACCGAAAGCGACGTTAAACTTTTAAGAAGCGTCCTTAGTAATCTCAAAAAAAAGAATATCATATACTTCGATAGGGGCGTTTATAAACTTTCGAAGTACGAAAAACTTCAAAACCCCTCGGAAAGAAGCAAGGCGGAAATCGTTACGGGCGTAATTCGCGCTAACGAACGCGGCTTCGGCTTTTTGGTTACCGATGGCGGCGACTATTATATCTCACGCGAGAATATGGGTTACGCCCTCGACGGCGATAGGTGCGAATGCGCCGTAATATGCGGCAGCACGGGTAAAAACGATGCTGCGATTGTTCTTAATATAAAAGAACATACCGTGAAAAGCCATGTCGGCGTGTATTTTACCGAGGGTGCACATTCTTATTTGAGACCTGATAACGCGGCGTATCTGTCCGATATTTTGATTACAGATTTTAACGGGTTAAATCCGTCCGTCGGCGATAAAGTGTACGTTTCGATTACGGCTTTTCCCCAAAAAGCCTGTCCGCAAGGTAAAATCGAGGCAATTTTAGGAAGACAGTTTGAACTTATCCCCGAAGAAAACGCAATCTTATTAGGTTGCGGCATTGTGACCGACTTTAACGAGAAAGTAAAAAAAGAAGCCTCGTCTATAAGTCAAAAAGTTGACGATAACAGGCTTATAGACCG
Source organism: uncultured Christensenella sp. (assembly GCA_964398065.1). GTDB lineage: Bacteria > Bacillota > Clostridia > Christensenellales > Borkfalkiaceae > UBA4636. Next base: position 31,132 of record CAYNLN010000013.1, read on the forward strand.
ACTTAATCTTACAGACAAGGTGATTTTTACCATCGACGGCGACACCGCAAAGGACTTTGACGACGCGGTATCTTTGGAAATAACCGATGAAGGCAATTACCTTTTAGGCGTGCATATAGCAGACGTGTCGGAATACGTCGCAAGCGGTAGCGAAATTGACAAAGAGGCTTTTAAACGGGGAACGAGCGCGTATTTCCCGGATAAAGTCGTGCCGATGCTTCCGTTTGAACTTTCCAACGGTGTTTGTTCGCTTTCCGAAAACAACTTAAGGCTTACGATTTCCGTGTTTGCAACCATCGATAAGGACGGTAACGTTTTAGACAATACTTTTCACGAAAGTTACATTAAATCGACCTATAGGCTGACTTATGATAAAGTGCAAAGGATTTTGGACGGTGATACGGGCTTAAAAAAACAGTACGAAAACATAGTGCCCGTGTTACAAAATATGCTTACGCTAAAGAACGTTTTGGAACAAAAGCGTGAAAACGAGGGCTACATCGATTTGTCCGTAAAGGAAGCCGACGTTTTTTTAAGCGGCGACGATATTTCCGTAACCCTGCATAAGGCTACGGACGCAACTAAAATTATCGAGCAGTTTATGATTACCGCAAACGAGCTTGTAGCGGAATATCTTTTTTACACCTCGCTTCCGTGCGTGTATAGGGTCCACGAAAGACCCGACAAGGAAAAAACTGCCGCTTTTAAGAACTTTTTAAATGCGCTCGGCATTAAAGTTTCCTGGCGTCGCGACGAGCTATATCCGTCCGATTACCAAAACATTTTAGCTAAATTACAAGGAACCGATAAGTTTTCCGTCGTAAATCGTGCAATGCTAAGGTCTATGAAAAAGGCTGTTTATTCGTCGGAAAACTTAGGTCATTTCGGTCTTGCGTCAAAGTGTTATTGTCACTTTACCTCACCGATACGAAGATATCCCGACTTAATCGTGCATAGAGTGCTTAAAGCCTCCTTAAAAGGCGAAATAGGTCAAATAACCGACCTATACGGCGACTTTTTGTTCGATGCCGCACGTAAATGTACCGAAAGAGAACGTCTTGCAGACGATGCCGAGCGTGCCGTCGACGACTTATATAAGACCAAATATCTTGAAAACTTTATCGATAAGGAATTCAGCGGCATAATAAGCGGCGTTACGAGAAGCGGGCTTTATGTCGAGCTTGAAAACACTTGCGAAGGGTTTGTTCCTATCGAACTTTTACCCGGGATTTTCGAATATAACGCCGAAACGTATAGTCTTACGTCAAAAAAGAAAACTTACCGCTTAGGCGATAGAATGGATATTATCGTGGTAGGCGTCGATATTTCGGACAGAAAAGCACAATTTATGCCCGCATTTTTATTGCCGAGGCTTGCAAAACAAAAAAAAGTATGGTAAAATTATAAAATGAAAGTTATTACCGAAAACAAAGCGGCTCGATTCGAGTTCTTTATAGAGGATACCTTCGAGGCAGGCATTTCGCTCGACGGCGGAGAAGTCAAGTCGGTGCGCGCGGGCAACGTGTCGCTCAAGGATAGTTTTTGTTCTTTCTATAAAGGTAGCGTGTTTGTTAAAAATATGCATATTGCCGTTTACAAAATGGCGGGCGCATATAATGTAAAAGAGGCTAAGCGTGACAGAAGGCTACTTCTTCACAAGCGGGAAATCGTTAAACTTTCCGCTAAGGTGCAGGAAAAAGGCTATACGGTAGTGCCGCTTAAAGTTTACTTAAACGGTTCGCTTGTAAAAGTCGAACTCGGTCTTTGCCGAGGCAAACACACTTACGACAAAAAAGACGCTATTCGCAATAAGGATATCGAGCGAGACACGCAGCGTCAAATTAAAAAATACCTGTAAAACGACGGCTTAAGCAAAATTACGACTTACGCGATAAATATTAAACGAAAATAACTAAGGGGTACGTTATGGCTACAAAAAAAGACGAAAAAGTAACCAAAAAGGCTACGAAAGAATCGGTAAAAACCGTTCAGGATGCGCAAAAAGAACCGACTTTAGCCGTAAAGGCGGAAAAGTCGGCTGCAAAACCCGCTAAAAAAACAGCGGAAGCGGCGACCGCTAAACAAAAAGTTAAGGAACCCGCGCCCGCTTCTTCGGATACTTCGGCGGCAAAGCGCACGCAAAACGCTGCGCCTGCTAAAAAAACGGCGGTTAAAACTTTACAAAAACCGCAAGTTTTGACGGATAATGCGAAAAACGATAGCGAAAAAGATACCGAAATAGTGGTAGAAACCGTTTCTTCCGAGACTAAAAAACCGACGTATAAAAAGTACCACATATCACAGCGTAACGATACAAATATGTGGCAAGTAAAAGCCGAAGGCGCAGACAAAGCGCTTAAACTTTTCAAAACGCAGCAAGAGGCAATCGAGTACGCAAAAAAGGTTGCCGAAACGCAAAACGGCAGTATTATGATACATAAAAAGGACGGCAGTTTTAGAAAAATCAATTACTAAAACAGCCGATAACCGACCTATAGGCGGCTTTTTATCAAAAATTATTATTTTGCGGCATGCTTTTTGCCGCACGCGGGGCTGCACCGGATTCGACTGCGACGGAAAGGGACGATATAAGCATACCGAAGGTTCGTCTTCGTTAAAACGAAAATTCTTAAAATTAAATGCTAACAACAATCAATTAGCAATGGCTGCTTAAAAAAAGCGCCTGTCTTAGTAAAATCCGCCGTCGGTTTTATATAAGGCATGATTTTTGACGGCGTACTGCTTTAGCGTTTTTATTGCGGCGTTATAGCGGAATTTAGTAATATACGGCTAAAAAGGGGAGTTCTGTCGCCTTTTTAGAAGGAGATTAACGCAGAAATAAGTATGTAGAAACTCGTTCGGTTCTATCTCAAGACGAGGGTTCGACTCCCTCCAGTTCCACCAAAGGTTTTCGGCACGGATTTTTCCGTGCCGAAAACCTTTTTATGAAAAAATAAAGAGGGAACCTAAGCGGGCGGAAAGTCGGCTTGCAAACGAAAAACTTGAATTATTGCAAAAAGCAAGCCGACCAAACGCAAAGGTGTTGCGTTTGCTTAGCCGTTAGCGAGCCAAACCGATTAAGTTTTAGCACTGTTGAATTTGCAAAATCTTTGTTAAACTCGTTTGTAATACGGCAAGTATTACTTCACTCGTTTGCCTCGATTTTTCTAAATTTAACAGCGTTAAAATGCAAAGCACCTTAAGTGCGTATTTTTTAGATTGTTTTGGTAAAGGTTTGCGCAGTTGTACGCGGGTACATCAAGCAAAGATTTGCCGAAACAGGCAAAAAAGACACGCTTTAAGGCTTGATTGCTTTGGCTTGCTAACGGCTATAGGCGTGATAGCGAGGCAAGGAAAACAAGGGACAAGAAGAAATTGTCTTTAACAGAAAAAAAATATTAATAGAAACTTTTGATTTTATTTTGAAAACGAGATTTTTTAAAATTAATTGAATAAGTTTATTATATTTTGAAACAATAATTAGGGAACTTTTCAACATTTATTATTAATATTAGTTCCTTATATTTATTGACAATTGGGAAATAATATTATATAATATCATTAGAAAAATTCCCTACAGGAGACAATAAGATGTCTATACAATTTAATGAGATACAGGAATTGTTAAGAAAAAAAGCTGATTTGAATGTTAGACTTAATCTAATGGCATATGATGGTACACCGGAAGTTAAACAAAAAGGTGATGGAAAATATCTATATATTAGAAAAAGAGTAGCGGGAAGATTAACATCAACCTATGTTGGATTATACACGGATGAACTTTATAATCTTC